>CP070728.1:1099591-1118328 GCA_020351025.1 Planctomycetota bacterium | reverse complement strand
GGGTCAACCAATATGTTTCCCATGCCCAGCCTTTGACCTTCTTAAAGGGAATGTAAAAACTGGCGGCAGCCAAACCTGCAACAGCATGTAAAAGAACACCAATAAATGGATTCATCAGCCAGTCCTTCTAATTGTTAGCTATAAAACCCGAATTCATACGCCGCATCGTACATCGCAACAATATTTTCTGCAGGCACCCCCGCCTGGATGTTGTGGACACTATTGAAAACATAACCACCACCAGGCTTAAATGCCTCAAGATTCTTTCGTACATGTTCTCTAATTTCATCAGGCTTAGCAAAGGGAAGAACGTGCTGAGAATCTATACCGCCACCCCAGAAGACGATGTTTCTGCCGAATGTATTTTTTAAATACTCAGGATTCATATTTGCGGCACCAATTTGAACAGGATTGAGAATATCGATGCCGTTATCTATCAGGTCGGGTATGTATTCAACGCAACCACCACAGGTATGGTACCATATTTTCGCAGAGGTAAGAGACTTAATATGCTGAATGATTTTTTTGTGGCGGGGCTTTACAAACCTGCGGTAGAAATCAGGCGAAAACAGGGGTCCATGTTGACCCGCAAGGTCGTCACCTATCATAACGATATCGATAATATCACCGACCTCGGCCATAAAACCACGATAATAATCCATCCAGAATTTCAGGGTTTGATCGAGCAACGCTTCGCAGAAATCAATATTTTCGATCATATCCATAAACCATCGCTCCAGTCCCCGCATATACCAGCAGTATTCATAGACAACTCCTCCGATGCCTGTTGATATAGCATATGGAGTTTCGTTACGTACTTGTAAAGCCAGTTGTCTGACAGCGGTAAAACGCGTCAGGTCGCTTCCATCTGGAAAAGGATAATCAGCAATATCATCGACAGTAGCCTCGGCCAAGGGGTGATGTGAAATGTCCATATACAACTGCTGGTCGTCCGGCATAGCCCAAACGACGCCAAACTCATCCTTAAGGTCATGCCAAAGTTTACCTTGTCGCCTATTCTGTTCGATTTGGCCCCTAAAGCTATCCGGACTATGCGCACAAACATAGCGGATATCGACATTAAAACGTTCCAAAACCTCCTCACAAGGCTTGGCGAGCTGCTGGACAGGGTCAAGAATGGTTATTTCATCGGTGATGCCCAAATGAGCAAGTAATTCGCCATACGCGGTTTTGTGTATACCGGTTTGAAATCCTCCGAGGTCAATGGGTACTCTGTCAGGAATTTCATGGTTGAGAGCTTTTATAACGCGTTCTCTTGAAGTCATTTTTTCTCTCAACGTTGTCTTCCTTTATCTTTTTTGGAAAAGCCCCCATCGGTTTCAAATTCTCTTGCTCAGTACTTCAGCCTCGTAATCCTTCACAACTTGCAACCATGCAGTACCGACGGGGACACCGGCCTTGAGGCAATAATAATCCCAAACCGAGCCGAATGGCAATGTTTTTAATTCTTCAAGCATCGCCAGCCGTGACGTGAAGTCTCCGCTGGTTTCCATTTGGCGCAGCTTATCTGCCGGCTCCAGTAGGGCAATTAGCAGAGCCTTTAGCATACAACGCGCCCCAATAACCCAGGCGGCCACCCGGTCGATGCTGGCATCGAAAAAATCAAGGCCAATGTGTACCCTCTGCAGATAATCACCCCTGACTATCTCTTCGGCGATTGCCTGCAGCTCGTCCGAGAGAATAACTACATGGTCGCTATCCCACCGCACAGACCTGCTGACGTGCAGAAGTATCCGGTCGAGAAACATTAAGACAGACGATATCTTATCGGAAATAACTTCCGTCGGATGGAAGTGTCCTGTATCCAGACAAAGCAGTATCTTATTTTCTATGGCATATCCCATGTAGAATTCATGTGAGCCAACAACATAACTTTCCGAGCCGATGCCGAAGAGTTTGCTTTCCACCGAATCCAGTAGGTAGCGTCGGTCAATCTTTTCTGCGAATATCTCGTCGAGGGATTTTTTAAGTTGCTTCCGGGGCCCACTGCGGTCCACCGAAATATCCTTATATCCATCCGGAATCCACACATTTGTTACACACGGACTTTGAAGCTGGCGTCCCATGTGTTCTCCGATCTTTCGGCATGCAATCCCGTGCTCAATCCAGAACCTTCGGATCCCATCGTCAGGACTTGCAAGGGTAAAGCCGTTGGTAGCCTTTGGATGGGAGAAAAAAGTCCCGTTGAAATCCAAACCCAATCCCTTGGCCTTAGCCCAGTCTATCCAGCCGGAAAAATGTGTGGCTTTTAATTTATTGCGGTCGATCCGCTCGTTACCAGTTTCGGCATAGATGGCGTGTAGATTCAAGCGGTGCCTACCAGGTATGAGGCTCATCGCTTTTTCCAAATCCATTCGCAGCTCATCTGCATTCCGAGCTTTTCCGGGGTAAGTTCCTGTAGCGATGATACCGCCGCCGACCAGTTGGTTATTGTTTTCGAACCCACCTACATCATCTCCCTGCCAGCAGTGCAGCGATATTGCTATCCTGCTTAGCCGTCGGATCGCCGTATCAGTATCAACCCCTATCTCCGCGTAAGATTCCTTCGCCAAGTCATAGGCTTTTTCAATCTCCTTGGAATAGCTCATTTTGTTCCCCTGGTCATCTAAGATTTTCCATACCTTTTCATAAGAGCTTGTTCGGCTCTCCTATTCCACATCCCATCCCTCAGGCACTGAGCAATTTCTGGCATCTTTTCTTTGAGCCTTGGTAGCTCTGTAAGCTTCAATCCTTTACAGGCTGGGTATACAATTATTTTACCAGCTATCTGTCTATTTTCAACCGCCCGAATTCCCTCACTTGCACCATCGAGTCCGCAGACGGCAGCGACAGAAACATTGGTATCCAGATTACCGGCTTCGACTTTGGCCAAAACACGTTCCATATCCTCAAGAATAGAGCCGCTGGTCCCAATAAAGTACAGTCTTTTTTCTATGTAAGTATTGAGGTCTATCTTTGCTGTAATTGTTGCAGGTATGCCAGCGAATATATTTATAATTCCGTTTGTGGCAGCACTTTTAACTGAGGCTGCTACAAGTTCAGGTACGGGCACCATTAATACTATATAATCGAAGGCTTCTGCAATTTTCTGCTTCTTCGGATTGTAAGGTTTATACTTAACGTTGTTCCTCTTACTCAAAGGTTCAGCTACTCCCGACAGGGCAGCTAATCTGTTTTCATCCACATCACCAGCAAAAACACTGATACCTTCGACTTGCTGGCAGATATTTCGTATCACATTCATCGTTCCCATAGGGCCGGCGGCACCGATAACATTAATCTTGTCACCAGTCCGAATCTCGCCGGTTTCCGGAATGTATTTCATAGATTCAGTTGGGTCTTGTCCCGAAGTTCCGACTATGCGAATGCCGGCGTAATGAACTCGGCCAGCCGCTGTAACAACATTTCTGCCGAATCTGCGACCACAAAGAACAATATTCAAAAGGCCCTGTGGTGCAATTTTTGCAAACAAAGTTTCGACCACTCTCGCCTCAGCGCCGAAATAAATCACATCGTCGTAGCCAGCATCAGACAGTTTTGACATGTCTGGTGGCCTGGTTATAACAACATCGATTCCTGCCGGCACCAAAAACTTGGAGACCCATGTTAGTTGTGCAGGTCTTCCATAGTGATTAAACAGGCTGGCAAAGACGCCATTTGTAACCTCAGTATCGGCAACAATTAGCATTCGACCGTTTGGTTTTAATCTTCGTCGTTCCCTGACGGCATATGCATCTTCGACGCAAGCCCAGGGTTCTATCAGAGCCACCGCTGACGCGGAAAGCTCTTCTGAAACCGGTATTAACAGAGAGTCACCCTGCGGCGAGATGATGATCCTCTCATCCATTAATACATACTCCTGAAGGGCGCCTTCGAAGTTATACCCGAAAGAAGCATTGGAACTGGCGGTACGCAGCCAGCGATAATCTGTTTGAACAAGGCATCGTTGGCCTGGTTTAAATCTATCCACTCCTGGGCCAACTGCAGCGACTCTCACCACTGCTTCATGACCGGGTACTGCAGGTGTTTCGTTCGGAACATAACTGGGAATATCTTTGAGTACTTCAGAATCAATACCGGAGAGTATCTCACCCTTGCGAACATGCGATGAGAATTGCTTCAGCAGTTTAAGGTCTGAGAAACACAGACCAACTGCCTCAACCTTACAAAGAATTTGATGCTCACAAGGCGCAAAAACCTTCTTGCGTTTATTTAAGACCAGTTTGTCCGGACCAACCAATTGCACAGCATGTTGTGTTTCCGGTAAAGCTGCCGTTTTTTGTGTTTCCATCATCAATTACAAACTTGTTCTAAAATCTCCTGAGCAGTTGCATCTTCACTCAAATCTGCAAGGCTGTCTTCTTTTTCAGGCTGAATCAAACCGCCGAATCTCTGGAAGAATTCATTTTTTTCGGCGATGCCTTGAAAATGCTTTTTAGACCAATTACTGGTATATCCTAATCCTGCCCTTTGCTGCAACACTGAATGAGCATAAATGATGTAGGCTCCTTTTAGAAACACTCCCAAAAGGGGCGAAAGCTCCTGTGAGTCAAAATCATCAACAAATTTCTGTCCTATACTATTCATTTCAGTACCAACTACAACAGGCAAATGCAGCTTTTCGGCTAATTCGACCACTTGGTAGAGATTTTCCAGCTTTTGGTCCTTTACGCCCGGCGTATAATTGCGGTCGGGTATAATGTTGATGGCCATCGCGCCAGCACCCATAGCTACTTCCACAAGCTCTTGAAGAGCCTGCTCACCTTCGCTTAGCCCGTTGAGCCAAGTCATAGTAGGGATGCCTCCGGCGGCAAGGACAAATTGATTGAAATCAGCCATCAAGGGAAACGAACCTTTGTCAGGCACCACATAGCCTGCACTTCCAGTTTTCATAGTTTTAGCCCGAATCAAATTCAGCAAATCTATGCTCTCGGGCGTCTCGAGCAATTTAGCTTCGGGACCTAACTTTTCTACCCAAAATTGGGTTAGGGCGTTGTCATCGTTGAAAACTTCTTTAGCCTTGCGAGCATAGGCAAGACAAACATGCCGCTCCGTAGCGTTGCCTGACGGTGTCAGGACAAGGACATCACGCTCATAATCCAGCTCTACGGGCTTAAGATAGATATTTACCCGCCCCATCAAATCACGATTTCTTTTTTGTGCAGTTTTACGAAGATTGAGTAGAAATTCGCCGAGTTCACCTTTGAAATTAGCCTTTGGGAATCCCACTCCCATATGGTATGAGACGCCTGGTTCACCTGGTGAGTTAATTACTCTTGCGGAAAATTCCGGCACAAATACCCTTGTCTCCAGCCCGGCACAGGCCTTTAGACCAAGTTTTCGAGCCGCTGTGAGAAATTCCTCCAATGCATCGAGCACATCAAAATCCACTACGCCCGCAACAGCCAAGCCGGCCTTGCGAGCCAGCCAGGCAAATTTACTGGGCGAATAGCCGTAACTGTTGTAAGAGCAAAAAGTGTGACAGTGCAGGTTAACATCTGTACCAGGTTGAAATAAAGTTATCTCCCCTGCCCTAACCTTTTCAAGTAAGGCGCTTAATGCCTGCTCCCTTTCAGCAGCATTGAAACTATCCAGTTTTCGTTCAGGTTCTTCGAGCAAAATAATTATCTTCAAATTATAAGATTTTTTTGGCAAGAGCGTATTTAGCGGCTCTTAATTTTCTCGTACTGCTGGTTCCAAAGTTTCTTGTCCTTTGGCTGATACTCTTTTAGCTCAAATGAATTGCGGACAATTTCTCTCAGTTCTGCCAGTGATTTAATTTGCCCTGTTGCCTTAGCCTGCATCAGAATATTACCGATGGCTGTTGCTTCAATTGGCCCAGTTATTACTTTTTTACCTGTTGCATTGGCTGCAAACTGACAAAGCATTTCATTCTGTATGCCGCCGCCGACAATATGCAGCACCTCTAGCGGTTGTTTGGTGATATTTTCAATAGCATCCATCACAGAGCGATATTTAAAGGCAAGACTTTCGAGTATCACCCTTATCATCTGGCCCTTATCGTCGATTGGCTTTTGGCCTGTCTCGGTAAGATAGTCATTTATCCTTTTAGACATATCACCAGGCGAAAAGAATCTGCTGTAATCAGGGTCAATATAAGCGACAAAAGGCTGAGCCTCTTTGGCCATATTCGTTATTTGCCTATAGGATAAATCGACTCCTTCTCCGTGCCATTGCCGCCTGCATTCTTGAACCAGCCATAACCCCATTATATTTTTCAAGAGCCGAATTGTATTTTCAACGCCGCCTTCGTTCGTAAACTGATAATTAAAAGTTTTTTCGTTAATAATTGCCCTGGGCACTTCAACACCCATCAGACTCCATGTCCCGCTGGAAATATAGGCCCAGTTATTGCCCAAAGTCCGCTCCCCAGCCGGCACAGCAGCCACTGCAGAAGCAGTGTCGTGTGAGCCGACGGCAATAACCTCAATAGGTTCACAGCCTATTTCCTTTGCCACTTCATCGGTTAACCGGCCTACAACTGTGCCGGACCTGACAATATTCGGAATAATCTCAATTGGTAACGACAATTTATCGAAGATATCCTTCGCCCATTGGCCGGTTCTCATATCCATCATTTGGGACGTGCTTGCGAGAGTATACTCGCTGTAAACTCGGCCACATAAATGGTAAGAGTATAAGTCAGCAGTGAAGATTAAATATTTAGCTTTAGCCAAAACATCTGAATTTGCCATACGCATCGAAAGAAGCTGGTAGAGGTTATTAAGCTGCATAAATTGCACGCCGGTGTTTTCATAAATCTCACGTTTATCCATCAACTTAAACGCCTCTTGCATCATACCCTTGGTCCGAGTGTCACGATAATGATAAGGATTTTCAAGCAGCCTTCCATCAGCTCCTATCAGTCCGAAATCGGAACCCCAGCTATCCACCGCGATGCCGGTGACCCTTCCATTTGCCGCCTTTGCTGCTTTGCCTATCCCGGTCTTAATTTCGGAAAGCAGCCTTTTAAAGCCCCAGCGTAGTGAGCCACGTTCTTCGATAGGCCCATTGCTGAAACGATGGATTTCCTCAAGAACAAGTCTATCTTCCGAAACCGAAGCCAGCATTACTCTGCCGCTTTCTGCGCCAAGGTCAACTGCGATGTACCGTTTTTCATGCCTCATAGCGAATTACTTTATTTGACCAAATCGGTTTTCTCCGGTAACTACCATACGCTCACATCGAAGTCTTTGGTGGGGTGTGCAGGCTCATTGCAAATGCATCTTTCCAGGCCTCTTTCAAGACCTCCGACACCGTTGGATGCGGGAAGCTGACCTCCGTCAACTTTTCCGTGCTCCTTATCAGAACACTGGCAGCGGCAACAAGCTCAGCCACGGCTGCACCAACCATCGTCACCCCCATGACCTTGTCACTGGCTTTGTCACGCACGAGTCTTATTTCGCCAACTGTCTCGTTATGCGCAACACTCCTGCCGTTCGCCTTGAAAAAGGCCCTTCCGACCGCTAGGTCAAGCCCTCCCTCTCTGCAAACATCTTCACTTTTACCAACGGATGCGACTTCCGGAAATGTGTAGACCACCCTTGGAATCAAGGCATAATCACCCATCTTCGCATCAGCACCGGTTGCATTATCTGCTGCCACTTCTGCTTCGGCAAAAGCCCCGTGAGCCAAATAAGTAGTCCCCACGACATCACCAATCGCATATATGCCGGTCACATTCGTCTCCATCTTTTCATTGACAGCAATTGCCGGACCATTCATCTCTAAGCCCAAGCCCTCGATGGTCCGCCCATCGCAAATGGCTTTGCGTCCAACCGAGACTAATACCTTTTCTACCTTAATTGTTTGACCGTTCTTAAGAGCCACTTTTACCAAACCGTCGGTTTTGTCAGCGGAAGTAACCTCCTGTTCAGTTAAGACTTCAATATCAAGTTTCTTAAATTCACGTGCCATTAGCTTACCAACCCATTCATCTTCCATCGGGATTAGTCTGGAAAGTTCCTCAACGATAGTTACCTTTGTTCCCACGGCTGCATAAAGACAAGCCAATTCACAACCGATTACTCCACCGCCTATGATAATCATCGATTTGGGTATTTGCTTCAGACCGAGAGCCTCCTTACTGCTGATAATGGTCTTCCCATCAAATGGTATGGTCGGAATTTGCGTCGGCTGTGAACCAGTGGCAAGGATTATTTTGTCCGCCTCAACCTCTATAGGGGTAGCATCTGTTTCGAGCTTGATATGTTTGGGTGAGGTGACAACGGCCCCGCCCCGGCGTATTGTTATATTGTGGCTCTGCAGCAATCCTGTCAGGCCGTTGCGAAAGTTAGCCACTATGGCATCTTTTCTGGCCTGTATTTTGGGCCAATTCGGGGTTGCTTTGGCAATGTCAACTCCCATCAATGCTGCGCGTTTCGCCAAAAGTAAAGTATGTGCCGATGAAAGTAATGCCTTCGAGGGAATACATCCCCAATTCAAGCAGGTGCCGCCGATAAAGTCTTTTTCAGCGATTGCCACGGAAGCTCCTCTTTGCGCACATCTAATAGCAGCGACATAACCTCCCGGCCCACTTCCAATAATCACAACATCATAACTTTCTGCCATCTTCCAAGCTCCTAAATTACCTCTCTTTTCAGAACGAAAAACCAGAAGAGAAACTGTAATATACCCAAAATTAATACAAAGTTAAACATGCTTTTTCTAAAGAAACAGTAAAAGAACACAATCAAAGACTGAACTTTATGCTTTGCATTAACGGCTCCAGCAAAAAATGAGACTTTTTCGTCTAATCCTCAAAAGACAGGAATCTGCTCAGTCAATTTTGTACACCAATTGTTACTGGTGACTTTCTTCCGGCACCAGGGGGCACTTTCCTTACCACACAAGAAAAGGAGATATCTGTTCGAACAACATCTACTACAGGGGTAGTCTTACATCTACAAATCCATAACCGGTATGAAGGATTTTTGAAATATGCATCTTAGTCTAACTAGGCGCACGCTAACCCCTTGTTGCATTTGTTTGGAATAACGACACGGCGTCTGCGTGTTGTTCGGCAAAACGACCGTCTTGCTACTATGGTTAAAAGCCTTTTTGCAAGCTTGTTTTTGTGCTTATCCGCAAGCTTAAACTATGGTCTGCTTCGCCTTACTCCGATGATGCTTCTTTTTCCTTAGCAGCGGCTTTATGTTGTTCCTGTAGCTGTTTGAACCGTTCGAGCAGTATTTCTTTTATCTTCTCGGCCTGCTCGGGGTTGTCTTTATACTCTTCGAGTATATGCTGCAGGGCCCTTTCCTGTATCTGTTGCAACTGCTCCGGTGACAGAGCTGCAATAGCGTCAGCATCGGCAGGTAACCTATCCTTGGTCTTTTCTCCTTGTTCTTTAGCCCTTAGTTTATTCGGCATAGGTGGCAGAAAGCCCTTTGTTTGTCTAATACCGAGCTCCCGCAGATTATCTTTAGACTGCTCGAGCGAGCGCTGTATGACCTTGTCATACATCTGCCGGAACTGTTCCTGCGAAAGATCGTAGCCGGTACCAGGGGCTGGCCCAGGCTCAGCCGGCTCTTTAACTCTTAAGCTATCCGGCCTAAGCGGCAATCCCCTTGCCCTTTTGGAATCTGTGGGATAGAAAGGCTGCCTTAGCTTCTCGGTGGCTTCATACAGTCGTTTACCTTCTAAATATGTTTGGGCTAGCGGCTCATCCTTATATAGCGAAGGTCTCTGGTCGTTCTCTGATGAAGCAGGTGTTGCTTTGCCAGTCTGGATATCTCGCTTATACCGATTCGGCTTCGGCATATCCCGTTGAGCGTGAGGCTCGGTTTGCTGAGTCGAATGCCTAAAAATGCAGACTGCGGTGGCCACTGCCGCAATTAAAACCACAACTCCAGCTATTTTCAGCCATAATCTACTCATAATTTTCCCTTTCACTCACTTTTGTCCCTTTAATAAACCGTCGCAGTTGGAAGTTGTTTTGAGTGCAAAACAAGACCTCCAGCAATCAAGTCGCCGGCAAAGAAATATATCAACAGAAGAATTAGGGCAAGTTTAGCCATGTGTCCATATCCCACACTAAATACCAGATTTCTTCAAAGTATTTAGTCCACCTTTGGGCCTGCCGATAAAAAGAGTTAAGACGCCTCGGGTTTCCAGGACGAGAGGAGTAAGGATTGTCAGGATTATAAGTTTCTTGATCATACCCTAGTACACCTATAAGATATTGTTCATTGTAAAGGTGTCCTATCGGGTCGTAACCTCTACCAATATGGCTAAAATAATCCTGTCCCATATGCATGGCTTGTTCAAAAAACTCTTCATTACCTGCTCGAATTGCAAGACCGACAAGCATTTCAGCTCCGCCCCATCCTTCCAGTTTTCTAAAGTGCAGGTCAGTACCTAAGCCTAGAGGCCAGAAGAAAACGTTCTCTGGGCGGGTCCACCACAGATGATCAAGTGTCGTATAGTCAAAATCTCCCTGAAGATATCCCATATCGCTATGCCCATGCCATAGATATGTCGGTCTCGGACGATCCCACACATTAGGCCAACGTGCTTCTATTTCTGCATCTGACAGAGAATAGGCGTCCGCTATGCCGAATTCATTTCTAAGAAAATATCTGATCCCATCCTTCCACAAGCCGGAAGGATCGACTGTATTCAATGGGTCATTTTGACAATAGAGGTACGCGTGCAGCGTCATGGGCTCTTCTAACTTTCCAGCGGCCGGGTCACGGGAGGTAAATCTGTAAATATACAGGTCGTATTGTCTGGCACGCAGGTAATATTCGTCAATTTCGCTGTCGTAATATTGACCTGTAAACATAAATGGATTACTCAGCGTTCCTTCATCTTCGAGGGTCTTGCCGAACGGCTCGTATGTATATAGTTTGACCACATTACCTGAAGTATTGATGAGCTGTCGTACACTGCCCAATCGGTCATGTAAATAGAAGTATCTGTTTGCTGTATGTGGTCCGTCGTGCTGGGCGAGGATTTGGCTGTTGGCGTAAATATGAGTCTTCTCGATACTGTTACTGTTGTTAGGGTCTAATTCCAGCAATATCACCGGCAAACCTCCTACGATGTCAACGATATACTTACGATTGACCGTACCGGCTGTGACCGACCGCTTCCATATTCGGTTACCCAATGGGTCATATTTGACCTTGACGGATTTGGTACCAGACTCAGCGGAGCGCAGCTTATTTTCCCAGTTCCATACCACATCTACATCAACACCTGTAGTCATATTGCCGTTGTCATCGTAATCGAGGGTATTACCATCTGCATCTGTCATAAGATTTCCGGTGTATGAGAATGTCTCGGAAGCACCTTCTATCGTCCTTGAAATCATATCCCCATTCTTATGATAGCCGTATTGTCCCGTCCAGGTACCGTCGCCGGCGTTGGTTACCTCAGCATTAGTCAACTGCGAGCGCATATCATGCGCGAAAGTATAGCTGTGATTAACAGCACTTTGGCTGGTGTTTGTAATAGTCTCGCCGGCAGCGGCAAGTCTTCCCAGGCCGTCAACAGTAACATTATTTAGAGTAAATGTCGGGCCGGTAACACCAACAGATGATGTGCTGTAGCCGGTCAACATATTGTCCCTGTTGTATGTGTACGTGACTATAGTATTCGGCCCGGATACAGAGCCGTTGAGGTAATAAGCAAGCTGTGAGCGGTTCCCGTTGTCATTATAACCAAAGCCAGCAATGTACTGGTTGGGATAAGTCAATAGCGGCTCTTTAACAGATGTGAGCCGGCCGGCCATGTCGTATTCGTATTCGATTTGGTAAATGGGGTTGTCACTTGGGTTATTGACAGTTATACTTTCTTTCTGGTTGTCGGCTCTATATTTGTATTCGACATGGTAGGAATCCTGGTCGTTGACATCGATTATCCTGTGGAGCGCATCGTATTCATAAGTTATCTGACCGGAACCGCCTATCTTGTCGTCGGCGTCTCTGCTATCGATAATTTTCGTATTTCTGCCAAAGCCGTCGTAGTCGTAGTGGACATTTCCGGCATCTGGATAATTGACATCCTCTAACCGGAGGAAGCTATCATAATAATAGCTTACCCATTGCTTTAAATCACCGGTATCCCAGACGGCTTTTTTCTTTAGCGCGCCATGGCCGTTATACATGAGCTCCGCATAATCACCATCGGGGTAGATGGTCTTAACCACATCGCCTCGCTCGCTGTAGGCAATTTGCGTTGTCTCATTGCAGGGGTCGGTGATTGTGACATTGGCATACTTCTTACCGTCTATAGTGAGTGCGCTATCCTTAGCGTCCTGATAAGCGTATGTCGTCACAGCCGCATCAGTAACCTGGCCGGCCGTTTGAGCGATAGCCTCGCTGACATCAATGACGCGGCCGCGCTTGTCGTAAACAAATTCACTGCGCGCAAGCAGGTCTGTGCCACCGTAATCATAAGAGTTGACATCCCTGACAAGGTCATTGTCATAGTATCGGGTTTGCCTTCTTCTAACAGCACTTGCCTTTGTCGTAGCCAGGTCGGTATCGCAGGGCTCGGCGAAGTACTCGGCTACCTGCCGATTAGCATTGTCATAGTCGAAGAAGATAATGTTGCTGTCGGGTGCAGTTATACTCGTGCGGTTACCCACACCGTCATAGCCATAAAAGGTAGTTAAGTACTGCACAGGTAGGCCCAGCTCATTCACTTCATAACTGACGATGTCCTCTTCGAGCCGGTCTAAATGGTCGTATATGTAATCTACCCTGCTCTCATAACCCCAAGAGCCACCATACGAGCTAAAGACAACGTCATAGGCCTTTTGACCCGAGCCATTATAGAAATTGACTAAGCGTTTTAACAACGCACCACCATAGTCTTTCCAATCGGTTTGCACTATTCTATCCATCGCGTCGTACCAATAAGATATGGAACTTGAGACTTCCGAGACACCGGTTGCATCAATATGCTCTTCCTCCAATCTCAAACCTCTGCCGCCATATAAGCATTCAACCAAGCTGTCGTAGCCGGTGTCGTAGTTCAACTCGTAATCCGACTGGCTCTTGTAGAACCTTACCTCACTGGTCAGGTCGCTGTTGCTAAGGTATTCAGTTGCCTTTACGCCGACCTGGTCAGGACCTTTCTCCTCCGAGAAGGTCTTCTCGGCGATTCTTCGACGCTGAGTGTCATAGGTATATATTGTCGTTGAGCGCGGTGTCATATTATCTTCATAGTACTGGGGTGTGAAATCGGTTCGCACAACAGCATCAAGTGCGTCAGGGTCGAAGTAATTGGTGGTCTTGATTACGTCACCAAAATTGTCGTAGTCGTAACGAGCAACCAGGCCGTAGGTGTCGGCTTTCAAGCGAACCTGTCCTTTTTGGTCATGGTAACATCTTTCGATGGGCACTTCAGCACCGTCCGGTCCGACCTTAACCCACTGCTTGTAGTGATTTGCATCGTATACATAAACGGTAACACTACCACAGGGATCGGTTGTCTTGGTCAGCGCATAAGCATCCTTCCAGTACGGCGGAGTATGGCAAGGGTCAGCCTGGCATGTTAAATGGTTATACTCATAGTAGGTTTTTGCATACTCATCATCGCCTTGGGCCGGAGTATCTTTATCGTCGATAAGAACCCATTTTTGTATCAGATATACATTATTCGAATCACACGGGTCAACGGTCCCATCGTGCAGCCCGTAGACGTACACTGTATTAACATCGTTGGCATTTTGTGGATTTTCCGGGTCTACCGGTTTAGTTTCTAAGGTCTGATAGGACGTTTGTTTTACCGGCAGATTAAAACCGGCATAGGCATGATAGTCCATCTGGCTGTAGGAGATTAATGTGTTTGGGTCCTCCTTATTCACATCATTAGCTTCGTAGCCCATCTCATATATGCTTTGCGCAGTCAAATCAAGGCAATTGACATCAGGATTGTTAGGATGGATGCTGACGCTGAAATCAATTTTGTCAACAGTGTAATCATTGAGAATTATTTTGCCGATTTCATCAATTTCATTGTTGATAATATCACAGTCGAGCCAGATTTCATGCATTGTTGTTGGAGTAAACGGGTAATCACCCTCGTAACGATAATTATACAACTTCGAGAAAGCATCTATCGGATTGGCTATCCTCGACCTCACTTGGCCTCTCTCGTTGATAATGCTCAAATCCTGGCAATAAGGAATCGTTAGGTTGTCTGAATCGTAATTATCCCACGATGTAAGGACACATTGCCCTTCCTCCTCGTTTCCGGAATCGGGCTCAAAGAAGAAATACCAATAGTTCCGAAGGAGGTACTTGTCCTTGTCTGAAGACTCATAGCGCTCCACATAAGGGTATGTCTCTGTATAGTCCCAGCGGGTAGTAAAGTTTCCCCAATAATCATAATTAATCAGGGTTGTTCGGGCATTCCATGGCGCCTCATAATATACCGAGGGTACGAGTTCGTCGTTGAAGATAGCAGAGAGGTAACCTGAATCATGCCAGTACTTATAGGAAGTGAAGTCTTTTTCTTCGCCGGTAGTAACATCAATTGTTGAGACCTGAAGGAGGTCACTCTGGGTGGCCGTCGAGTAAACCCAAGACCAGTCCCACCCGGTCCAGTAATAACCACCATGATATCTAATCTCTTTCAGTATTTCGTCCTCACCGACCCTTAATCTGGCACCTTTAAGATGTCCGGCCTCGAGATTTCCAAACTCGATTACAACCTCAGGGCTACCATCATCAGGCTTGTAAGTGGCCCTGTGTACAAACGGGTAATAGTAGTGTTCAACCCAGTCATAATGCAGCGTATTCCCAAACCTGTCGGATTTCGTCTTAACAGCCGTAATAAATCTCCATTTATCCTTTCGGTACGGGTAAAAAGAAGTTGAGTTTGACGGCAGGAAATAATGCCCACTAATACATCTGCTGCCTCTGTATACAGCACCACCACTTTTATTTGCAGCGGCATTGAACGGCAAAAATCCAGCAGATGGGTAGGCGGCGGTGGGACCCGCTTCACTATGGGCATCAAAAAAACCATCACCATCTGAATCGTAACACCAATAAACTCTGGTATCCTGGTTAGCTTTGTATAAACCTGTGTATTCACCACCCATAGGAATCGATACTACCTCAGGCTCGTTAATATCGTGAAAGGCAATTTTCGTTCCGTCTCTGCGATATAATTCATAATGAACCTTTAAGTTGCCGTCTTTAAGCAGTAGGGCATTTGCATCATCATCATAATAATAGTAGGGTACAAAACCACTCGTTGTTCTTTTGATATAATCGCCGGAGCCATCGTCAGGATACGGAGTATAAATAGCTTCACGACTGCCTGCCGGCCCTGTGTAAGGATCGTAGCTGCCTACCGAGCCGGTCGTATGCCTGAACAGGTGCATTGAACCGTTCTCGTACTGCACGTAAACAGCACCAAAGGCCAGGCCGCCTGCATCACTGTCGGCTATCTCGGCCTTGGCTGTGTCGCTACAGGCGGGCGACGATGACTCATAATATTCCGCGTATTCGGTGAGAATTATCTGGTGATTGTTGGTCCAGCCCGGGAAGAACGGGTATTCGATGTCCTGACGACCGCTGTCATATATTCGCCTCAACTCAAACGGGAACTCGCCCGGCCAGGGGACAGAGATGTCCGGCTCTTCAACAAGATGGAAGGTTTGACTCGCTATGCAACCTGATGTCGCAACATCCTTGACCATATCATAATTGTCATGTAAATAGCGCTTGCCTTCGCAGGCCCGGCAACGCGGACTCAGCCAGGGATAGCACAGGTCGTCATAGAGATGGATGCCCAGATGATATATACCTTTGGGCAGTGCGCCGGTGTTCCAGTAGCCGAGAACGCCGTCGGGTCCATTTACAAGCTCACCACCCTTGTGGTATATCCATCCGCTTTCCCAGTTAACCGGCCACCATATAAGCTTGTATCCGGACATCCAAGGTGCAGAACACTCTCCCTTGATGGGTATCCTGGACTTTTGAACGTTATCACCATCAAGGGGATAGTTTATGCGGCAACTCTGCTCCACCTCGTCATTGATATATATGCCCCGCACCTGGAACACTTCAGTGTATGCGCTGTCGGCCTCAAATTCCACCTTGCTTATAGAATCTATGTCTGCGAATGAAACTTGACCTATATTCACAAAATTACTGGTGTCACTAAAAGTATACGGGTCCCAGTAAAGAGTGCATGTCCTTGGAGTGGTTTTGAAATTAAATACGAATTTCACAACCATACCATAGCTATATTGACGATAGTCCGGATATCCCTGCCATCTCGTCCACACTGTTTCGGAATCTATCCAATTTTCCCCATCAAGGTAATGAACTGTGCCGGAACCAAGCTGTTTCCAATATTCAGGGTAATATGGATCTGGTGGCCAGGTCCCTGAATCTTCTTGCTGTTGGCATTCATAAAAGCACCCTTTATATGTAACTATATCATCCACATTATAGGTAACACCATATTCCCATTCTGGAGCATCATCATAACCAGTACCGTGAAAAGCCACAAACTTGGCGGCGGCTAAAGTTGTTGTATCATTTAACACTCTAACAACTGCTCCTTCGACGGGGTAAAATTTGGTCCAAACAATATTACTGTAATCGTCCGCGGCACCGTTGTCGTCTAACCCTTTGCTTATCTTCGTACCAGGGCTAAGGGCGGCAACCGTAGCTCCAAAAGGTGGGCACATCGGATTACCCGGGAAAATCACCTTATACTCAATGTTAGATGATTCGCTCAGATCCTCCCAGCCTAACTGGCCGTGCACAGATTTGTTAATTGCATAGCCCTGGATCGGATGGAAGCAGGTAGTATAGGGCAGATAGCCACTATAAGGAGGCCCGGAGTAAGGATTAGTTGGGTCAAAGTTCTGCATAACCTCATCGCCATCGTTAAAACCATCGTCATCCGAGTCACCGTCGTTCGCATCAGTACCAAAGAAGCCCTCATCCGAATCGGCAATATTATCACTGTCAAGATCAGATATTGTTACAGTACCCAAAACCGTAATGTTCACATCGGCAGGACTGGAACTGACAATGCCAAATTCATCACCGGCCTTATATGTGAAAGAAGTCCCGTACGGGGTACTGCCTGCAGGTTTATATACTATTACCGCTCCCTGTTCATTATAGGTGTATATATTCGCATTTCCTGTAGCCGGCTGGGTAAGCTCGGCAATTTCGAGCGAGTGACCATCTTCATCGGTGTCATTGGCCAGAACATTGATGACAGCGATAATATCTAATTCCGTCTCTGCGATATCATCTGAAGCAACCGGCCTGTGATTGGCATTTATAATAACAGTTGCAGGTTCAGAGTAGAGAGTAGTAGATTGAATCCTGTAAGTAAAACTATCATCAACAGGAGAACACGGCTCATCCGGAGTGTACTTTATGTTATTACCATCCACAATTACAGCAGCACCGTTGCCGGGTTGCGTAACGATTTCATATATTGAGCACTTGTCTCCATCAGGGTCGTAATCGTTATTCACTACAGGGATGACGATTGCGCCATCGCCGACATCGTTAGGATTAATCCATGCCGAGTCGTTAACCGCGACCGGGTTGTCATCAACTGCGGTTATTTGCGAGATGGCCACTTTGGCTATTTCGCTGTAATTTATGCCGTCGAAGGCCTTGTAGTAAAATTTATCGGCATCGCCGCCCTCGTCATAATAATTCTCATTTGGCACGTAGATTACTCCCTGAGTGCCATTGGGGTCTAAACTTCCGTGCTTGGGTTCGGCCACTATAACATAGGTTGGTGAACCGCCTTTAAGGTCCTTTATTTTCAGGTCGATGGGCTGGTTTGTATCCTCCGTAACAACAATATTAAGTACATCGCCGGCAATTAGACCCCCCGACTCAAATGCAGCCATATCAACTACGTTGGCATCTCCCTTGGAAGGTATATCCTGCAGGCGCGGGACACCCATGATATCATACGGCATCTGCTCGAGAATATCGCCGTCGCCATCAAGGTCGGGGGTATCAGCCGGCACACCGGAATCAAGGCCAGCATCAATGCAAGGACTAATATTCGGGTCCAAACGGGCAATTTTGTCCATAATTTTAAAGGGGGCATCATAATCGTCATTCGCCCCGTGCTCGAGAATTGCGAAGCTACCCCAGTTTTTAATTTCCACCCCCGCTTGGCTTAGTTCACTAAGTGGCGGGTCAAAAACAACTACATTGTAAATGTAGTCAACATAAGTCACCGCCCTGCCAAAATTGTCATCGTTATATTCTATAATGTCGCCAAAAGTGTATTTGTTGGCGTCTTCTACAAAGATGGCATCAAGAAATCCGTCTTCGATTGTCTGGTCGTAAAACTCCGGCGATGTTTCAAACTCAGGGTCATTATTTATAATGTTATCATAATCGTAGTAGCCGTAGCCCCCAATATTGGCAAGGCCTTCCTCGATATCGCAATACCTTATATATGCGTAAGTTTCCGGTACGCTGCCAGTGAGATAAATCTCGTATCTATCCTCGGTTGGGTCTGTTTTATTCAGCCAGAAAATACAGTTTGTTATGACGCGTGGAACGTCTGTGGTTGAGTTATCATTAATAGTAACCATTCCCCTGTTACTGGTGTACTCGCATTCATTTGCGATAATAGTACAATTATTCAACATTAAAGTGGAGTAGTCCCAGCTATAGATAGCTGCTCCATTATATTTTGCTTTATTTGCGTTGAAAATGCAGTTTGTTGCA
>CP070728.1:1093511-1099491 GCA_020351025.1 Planctomycetota bacterium | reverse complement strand
ACTCCGACACCTACGCCGACTCCGACACCTACGCCGACACCGACACCTACGCCTACACCTACGCCAACACCGACACCAACGCCGACGCCAACACCTACGCCTACACCGACACCAACACCTACGGGAACACCGGGTCCGACCATCTTCAGTGACGGTTTCGAGAGCGGCGACTTTACCACCGGCGGCTGGACCACAAGCGGTACTACCAGCGTTGAGAGTGCAGCAGCTTATACGGGCACTTACGGAGCAAAACTTGGCAAGACGAGCGCCATAGAAAAGGCGGTAAGCACCTCTGGTTATACCAGCATCCATGTCAAGTATGCTCGTAGAACGGGAGATAAGGACCCTCTGGAGCCTGGTGAAGAATTTACTGCTCAGTGGTATGACGGCACCGATTGGTATGTGCTTGAATCGACACTGGATACAAATTGGGCTGAGAAGGACTGGACTCTTCCCACAGGTGCCAACAACAACGCGAACTTCAGGATAAAGTTTACCAGCGGCGGCATGCATCCCAATGCTGAATATTCTTACCTGGATGATGTAGAGGTAAGCGGCACTCAGTAAAACAAGCAGTCTGGTATTGGCTTATGAGTTTTAGCGTGGCGGCCATTATGACCGCCACGTTTTTTTCTAATTGCCCGTTAGAATATTTCGGCTGCTATAGAAAATGAATAGTTTCGTTAGACTCTCCATTCCTTGTATTTCTTGACGAATTTGTTTTGTATGATTATGCCGACCGTGGTTGGCACCAGCAGTGCAACGGGAAGAAACCATCTTTGAGTAAAGACAAGCTCCTCCACTTTCTCTGTTGTTTGCGGATAAAGGTATAAAAGCGCAAGTATTCCCGTCGCTATTAGCCCGCCCCCACCAAGACTCGTAAAGAGCATTACAGCGGCTTTAAAAATGATAAAGGAAATCATACCACCAGCAACAAGACCGATAAGGGCACCAGCCCACATGTACTCTTCGGTAAGCTCACAGGCAAACCATATTCCTGAAGTTAGTAATCCGCCCGCCAGAGCACCCAATATACAAACGGCCCACCGCACCAAGGGTACGGAAAGAACCGCCATAACCACAAGACCTATCAGTGCGCCTATGACAGGGTTGGCATCGCCATTGACTTTCTCACTTATGAACATTCCTAAGAATAGCCCAAGCAAGCCGAAACAGATAATAACCAGCATTTTGAAAATACGCCAGCCGTAAAAAAGGCATATCGCCCCGAAAGATATAAAGGTCAGCGCCTCCAGCAATTCGAGTGAGGTGATTTGTTCCCAAATCAAGTCGATAGGTACAATTGTTTCTTCTATTACTTCCGGTCTTTCGCTCGCGGTTTCGACTGCCTGCGCAAGAATAGTAACACAATCCATTATTTTCTCCCTAATTCTGTCTTCTTCTTTCGCGGTAAACTGCGATTAATTTCTGTAAAGTTTCTAACCCAATATTAACTGAGTCGCCAATCCAACTTTTTTTGCACCTCGTTATCTTCGGTCTTCTTATCTGAGCAAATCTCAGTTTTCTCTTTCTTGGCTGTCAAATGGCAGAGTAATAACTGCTCAATCGTACCGAAGGTTATCATTGCCGCAAAAACAGCAGCGTAAAATGAGGCGCTGCGATAAATACTGCTAAGAGGCTGAGAACCTTTATACAGTAACAGAGAAATCATGCCTGCAAAAATAAATGTCGTCCCTGAAGCGGCCAAACACAAAGCGGAAGTTATGCGCCACAGGAACAGTCCGGCAGCTATAAAAGTTACTCCCAGAGCTGCTATCATTGCCCATCTGCGCAATGGCATTTGCGAACAAATTTGCCGCAGGGTTGAGCTAAAACTGGTCACATATTCAGTCGCTATCTCTTTAAGCTGGTGTATGGCGAAGTACTGACCAACATCCGGTGTTCGTTGCTCAGGAAATTGTTCCAGGTTACCGGCATTTTCAAGGTACGGCCAGGCCGAAACAAAAAAGCCGGCAAGTACCGCAATTGCTGCTGTCAGGATTATGATAAATATCTTTTCAAACATTATTGCGACGCCTGCACCAAGTCCTGTCGAAACCATAATAAAAATAATATTCCAGCCACCCAAAAAAAATCCACAAACAGCACCAGTAACGGCACCTACTGATGCGACTAAAACTCTTCTTATGGCAAGGCCGCCAAGCCAGGTGAACAACCCGAGCAAAACGGCCGACACGCCCGGAACGATTAAAACTATTGGTCTGAATTGTGACGCAACTTGCTCGAAATGTTGTATAAGCTCAAGCATACTGGTTTTATAAAACAGACAAGCAAAAACTATCGAATCTACTCACTTATTCAATTATCGGCCTGCCGGCACAATTTCCGTTAGATAGTCGAACGTTTTAGCGGCTGTGCTTTGGATATTAGGGCAAGAAGGCCAAATCCGGCCCGTATGGGAGGACAATTAAAAGAACACACCAAATAGTGCTCACGACAACTCACCGTGATTACTTCCAACGGTGCTCAATGCGGATGAGAGGAGTCGAACCTCCACGGGCCGAGGCCCACAGGCACCTGAAGCCTGCGCGTCTGCCAATTCCGCCACATCCGCAGAAGTTCCCCTTTGGGCTCTTCATACAAGGATAAAAACACTTTTTTGCGTTTGGAAGCCCTGCAAACAGATTACCATCAAGCAATAAATATTAGTGTCTTTAGCAGTTTAGTCAAGAATTTAGTGGAACTTTGGTAACCTTGCGTTCGATCTACAACTGGTATTCCCCTGCTTGTTTCGAGTCTGGTGCAATTATAATTTGATAGGTTACAATACAACCGGCTGATGCGCTGACGGCGACTTAAACGACCTCAACCAAATCAGGCGGAAGTAACGTAGCACCTTTTGCTGCCTTCTTCGCTTCTTTGGAACTGCCCTGCAATCGCATCTTTGCCTGGCCAATCAGATAAAAACTGCCGGTAATGCAAATCAAATCTTCCTTTCCGACAGCACTTCTTGCTAATCGTAGTGCTTCGCCGAGGTTCACGGCTGTCTGGCACATCTTGCCGCATATCTCCGTGTACATATCCGCCAAATCTTGCGGAGACATCGCCTTCGCGGAGTTACTTCGGGTAAATATCACCTTGTCAGCACCGTATTGCAACTTCTGGAGCATTCCTTTAATGTCTTTGTCATTGTTGCAGCCAAAGATAACAACCATAGAATCATAAGGGATATTCTGACCTATTGCATGAATCAAGACCTCGACGCTTGCAGCATTGTGAGCGGCGTCAATCATAATTCTCGGGTCATCACAAATCATCTCCATACGGCCCTTTAGCAACACTGCGTTCAATCCCTTAGTCGCTTTTTCGCTGTCTATCTCGTAGCCCCCGGCTTTAAGTTTATCGAGCATAGCCAAAGCCAAACCACAGTTAATGGCCTGATGCTTGCCATGTAAAGGTACTCTCAGGTGCTCGAATTTACTTGTCGGAGTTGTCAGGCAGATTCTCATATGCGGTCCATGCTCCCGTGAAGTCTCAAAGCGATATGAGAAATCAATATCATTACCTGTAACACTCAGTGGCGCTTTGACTGCGGTAGCCTCGGATTTTAGAACCAGCATTGCCTCAGGTTTTTGCTGCACGGTAACAATCGGAATCCCTCGTTTGAAAACACCCGCCTTTTCCCTGGCAATGCTGCTAAGAGTGCTGCCGAGCTGACGCTGATGGTCAATACTCAAGCTCGTTATGCCCACAAGTTCAGGTTTAATAACGTTGGTACTGTCCAACCTGCCTCCTAAACCGGTTTCAATTACGGCAACATCAGCTTGGACATCCACAAAATGCATAAACGCCAACGCAGTCATAATCTCAAAGAAAGTGGGAGGGTCGGTCTTGGCAACTTTTTCAACAGGGGCGTAAATACGATTCAACAAGCCAAGCATTTCCGACTCGCTAATCATTCCCGAATCGACTGTAATCCGCTCGTGCAAGTGCACAAGGTGCGGCGAGGTATATAAGCCAACCTTATAACCATTCGATTCAAGCATTTTTGCGAGCATCGTCGCTGTTGAGCCTTTTCCTTTTGTGCCGGCTATATGAACTGTAGGGACTTTCTTGTGCGGATTACCCAATAGAGACAGCAGCTTTTTCATTCTGGCAAGGTTGAACGTCGTAACGTTATAGCGGAGGTGCTCTTGTTTTTCATAGTCAGTCCTCGCGTAAAGGTACTTAATAGCCTCTTTATACGTTCTAAAGGGCTTTCTGGGCTTGAGCTTAGCAACTTTTGAGGTGCTTTTTTTCGCTCGTTTCTTTCCGGTTGTTTTTACTGATTTTGCCATGAAAAATACATTATAATGGCCAAAACCACATAAGTCAATGCTATGCCCCCAAAACAGGCGAAAAACCCGTAGAACTACGGTAAAGGATAACACGGCATATTGTCACATAAGACACTGTTACCAAAGTACTTAAATAAAAAAACTTTTTTTTCATTTATTCACATCTCTTGCTCGTTGCATCAGCAAAACTGAACGTATGATTAGATATGGTTATAAAAACTTACTTTTTAGCGTGATTTTTACTGGCTTTAGGTGGGAATGTTAGAAAAAGTTTGAAAACTGTTGAAAATGTTGCAAAAGATTGCAAAAAGTGCGCAAAACGTGCGACAAACTGCAAAAAAGATAGGTAAAACGAGTAAAAATTTACACGTGTCCTGTGACTCGTGAAGCGTGAGTCCAGGAAGGCGCAGCATAAGCAGCCGACCCAGCCTCCCAATTAGGGGTGAGCTTGCGCAACTGGTGCGAAAAATGCTCCTTTGGTTCGCACGGGATGGGCGGTTAGCTACTGTGGTAAAAGGGATTAAAAAATTTTACAAAATTGGGGTTTTTAGTTGAAACCACTTGCGCATTTGATTGATTTTTGAGGCAGGTCGAAAGTTAAATCGGTACATGCCAATTTTTGCAAAAGTATATTAGTATATGCATACATACTAATATACTGCTTTAGCAATCGGGCTTTTTAGCGTGAGGGATTTTTGGCATCTGTGTGGCGGGCTGCGGGGGTTTTGTATGGAAGACAGTGGCCTTGTTAATTGGCAGAGGCGTACTCGAAACGAGTACGAGCATTTTCGCGCGCGGCGGTGGATGGTGATATTGATACCTAAGATACTTAGGTATTCTTTTATACAAGCTCAGTGCAGGCAGGCTCTCTCCTTCGCCAAGGCTACGGAGGGCAGGGTTTGTCGGAAATTTTTCCTTCGTCCACGGGTTCATTTGCAATGCCCCCATCAGTGACGCTGGCTACTCTGAAATAAATTTATTAATCACGGATTACAAGGAGAGTTTGTAAGGGTATAGTCCTTTTGATTAGTCGAAAGGACTACGAACTTTTTAATGAGATATGGTGAAAGAGAGTTTTTGGTTGGTTTTTTGGGGGAAGAGTAGCAATAAACTGCAAAACTATGTCAAAAAGTTGCAAAAGGTTGCAAAACTTATACAAGATGCTGCCAAACGTTGCAAAAATGGGGGTGGAAATTTCTTGTGGTAAAGGGAGGGGTGGATATAATTATTTGGTGCGTTGAAAACGGCGGCATGTCATTAGGAGAGGCCGGAGGAGCATGGTATGCCAAGCTCAAGGATGTATGCACGAGTGGAGTTGTCTGTAAATTTACGTGAGGAGTATTTGTTTGCGCCGGATTTATGTACTTGGTGCTACATAAGCAACAAAAGGGTTTAGATAAGCAGGGATATTCAGAAGCGGCGCAACGAACGACACAAAAAGAATTGTAAGGAAAGAGAATTATCGATATTCGGGAAATTTAGTCCCCTCTCGGGAAAGGAGGTGAGAAATGATTTAGAGATGGGGAAGAAAAATCAGGAGACTAATACTAATTTTTCAGAAGGAGGTATGTTATGTGTAGGAAATTTATAATTTTGGCAAGTCTTGTTTTGCTGCTTGGTTTGGCCGGCTCGTCACATGCCACCACCTACTATGTCAGTCCTTCCGGCAATGACAACAACTC
>CP070728.1:1051446-1093411 GCA_020351025.1 Planctomycetota bacterium | reverse complement strand
TGTTCCAGTATTCAAACAGCATCGAGTTACCATCGACGGCGTAGTTTGCGTCTTTGTTAACCCAGACCACTCCATCGCCGCCTATAGCGCTGTAGTAGTCTTTCCATACAGCTCGCAGCTCCGTTGGGTTGGCGTAGAAGTCAAAGTCATCGACAAGGATGTAGTCTGCGACGGTGAAGTCCCAGACGTGGCCCTTGACTGTTAGGGTGTTGACCTCGTCGATACGCCAGAAGTACTGCTCGCCTACCTGGGGATTTTCATTAGTTCCGGCATCGTACTGCTCGGTGCCGAGGTCCAGCCGGGTCTTGTACTCCGACGAAGCTGTAGTAGCAGCTGTAACATCGGCTTCACTTGTGCCGAAGTATACATCGTGCCACTTAGACTCGGCTCCCGCTGTCCATCTAAGGATGACGTTTTTGGGCACTTCGGCGGCGCCATCAGGAGGATAGGGATTTCTGGCGCGTCCTTCAACTGTAAAGCTCCAGATTTCGCCTTTCCAGCGGCCATTCGGAGGCACGGGCACAGGACCAGGGACGTAGTTCTCATTTACCTCATCGATACGCCAGTAGTAGGTATCGCCCAGAACCATTGTTCCCGGGTCATACTCGTTAGCATCTTGATTTCCCATGAATTCAGCAGAAGCGGTGGTGGCACTATTTACTTCAGCCCAGGTAGAGCCGAAGTACACATCGTGCCCGTTTGTATCTTTAGCCCATAATCCCGGACTCCAGATAAGATTTGCATCTTTGGGCACATCAACGGCGCCATCATCCGGACTGGGGCTGTAGGCCTGAGTTGCCCACTGCCAATCCAGCCGAACATTATCGACAAAGGTGTAATTATCATACAACTGACCGACAGATTGAAACTTGATGCCCAATGTTTTGCCGTTGCTGTCGGCTTGAGCTACGAAAACCACCTTGAGGTCATAGTTCCAATCCGGGCAATCACCTGGTGAGTCAAGCCTGCTTGTACCCTTACAAACACTGAGGGGTCTATCTATCCACAGCACTGTGTGTACTTTGCTGGCAAGCTCAACATGATTTACGTCGGGATAGCAAGGGTCTGCCACGTAAAACAGTACGCCTTTAATCTGATTACCACTTTCACCAGGTTCACCAACCAGCGCATCAAATCTAAGGGTGTAGCGCCTGCCTTCCTGGATGACAGCGTTTGCATCTGAGTTGTTCATATCCAGGATTTGATAGACGTTGCAGCCTGAATCGTGTTGAATGTACTGATAGACAACATCGGTTCCAGTGCCACACGGGTCGGTTGGTCCGGGCCAGCGATGGCAGTGCAGTGGGTCGTCTGAGTCTAATGCGTATGGGCACATCACATCTACACCTGTCCAGCCTCCGGCTCCTTCGGCATTCTCTAGCCAGGCACAGGCTGTGCCATGTCCCGGAACCTGATTGCCGTCACAGTCGTACTCGAAGCTCGGGTTGTTGATATCAATAGATGCAGCCTGTGCTGTAGCGCCAAAAGCAAGTACCAAAACAAAAGATGCTAAAATACATAATTTTCTACACATAATAATTCCTCCTTAACACTAAACACTTCAAAGATTCTTTGGCTTTTCGCCAAAACAGTTATTTTACAACAGGCACGCTTCGTACAACAAGCACGGATAACCTTCCCTAATTAAGTTAGTTAATTAGTATATTTCGTGCCTGTTTGAAACCAAGGCCAGGGCAATTACGGCTTAGTTTTGTTTTTTTCTCCTCTTTTCGAGAGCTGGTCTTATTTTTTTATAAAAGGGACAGTTTTGACCTGTAAACCTCGCGGTCTTTATGACCGCTGTGGTTAAGAAAGCAATCTAAAAACCACATTTTTGTTGCCCAAAGGCTTACAAGCGATAAGCGAACCTCTCTCACAATAATTAGAATTTACGCGATTCGTACTCATTTGTCAAGAAAATTATAGAATTTTCCTCTTTAGGGGTGTCCTAAGAACACCTGTCATTATGATGAGCAGGTTAAGCCCAGGAGGTGCGAATTGAAGCCCCCCTTCGCGTGCTGGAATGGCCGATATGAGCAGAAGACACTACCGACGGGATATTACCAGTTAGCTTCGAAAAACAGGGTTAGGTAACACGAAAATACTCGGCAAAAAATGCGTGGTGTGTCAGTTCCAAACCTTAATCCCTGTTGCTCTTTTACCATCAGGAGTGACCACTCGCATCATAAATTCAAAGGAACCGTAGTCCTGGTCGACCTTTATAAGGACAATGTGTGTTCCCTTTAAAAGTTTAACGGGGTATGTTTCCTGGTCCTGGTAAGCTGCACGGTAGATGTGCTGCTGGCCAATAAGTTTATGGTCAAGCCAAAGTTTATAACCATCATCAGAGCCGATTTTTAATTCAAGCTGCATATCATTTTCACATTCGAGCAAGCAACCAGCGTATACAAGGATGTCTTCTTCGTTATAGCCGAGGCCAAGATGGTCAATGGAGAAGAAGTTGATTCTGGAGTAATGTCTCGATTGGTATTGCGCCCATTTTACTATGGTTTTGTCGTCTTTGGCTACTTCATTACCGTTGACGGGGACATAATTTGCCTCGCCCCCATAGTTTTTCAGGTAATCGACGTGAAAGCCTTTGTTGTCCGGTCTATCTCCGGGATTGGGAAAAGGCCCAACGACGAGCCAGTCAGTTATGAATCCATCACTGTCGAGTTCGTAAGGGCCCAATACATCCGATGGTGCAGCAGTTGGTCGGATGGCCAAACCTTTACACCCAACAAAAAAACCACACACTGCGGCGAAACCCAATACAGCAAACCACACGCACATCTTATTTCTGGACATAATATTCCTCCCTATACCGAATAAATTACGTCTTAGATTTACGATGTCGATAGTCAACATTAGACTCTTGGTTTTTCAAAGCCCGCTTATAGTCGAAAACCACTTATGACGCTTTCCGCTCAGGTTTACCACTCGACAGGAAATAAACCGGGAGCAAACTACCAACCTACAGTTATTTATGCAAGAACTTTTCCGTTGAAAAGACGTAATTTTTTGAGGATTCGTTTGGATAAAGGGACCTTGATAGGTCGATACCACTCAGCTCTGCAAAGGGGGAGAATTGTGAAAAAGAAAAAGGCCTGTATAAACAGGCCTTTTATTAACTGCTTGGCTTTCCACCGCTGACGCCGTAAGAAAGTGTCTGAACAAACCCAGTATTTCAAAGTGGGTAATCGTTGCTTGTGTCCGAAAGTCCTATCGAGTAGGCATTTTCGATCCATCAAGGCCCGATTTCCCTGAGTACGGGTATCGGTTTTTTCAAATCTTATTTCAATACGTACACAGCAGAGGTCAGCCAGCAACATTATATATACCAAATTTCAGAGTTCAAATCAAGAAAAAAACACTCGCTGAAGAGCGTAGTTAAAATGGCGGCTTTGAGTCGATTATGCTGGTTTTTTAATTAATTTGCCGTTTTTTCAAAGTTAATTTCAGAGTGAAAAATCTGAATTTGGGGACTTCGCTGGGAGTCTTTTGTCAATCACTTAATTGGCGTTTCTTGTTCATTGCATCACTGAGTGCTTTACTTACAATGGGGTTATTATGAGAAAAGCGTAGTGCTTCTTGAAAATGTTTGACGGCTTCAGTAAAGTTTAGTTTCTCAGTTAAGACCAAGCCAAGATTGTAGTGGACCTGCCAAGCGTTTGGCTTCAGCTGTAGTGCTCTTTGATAATGCTTAATGGCCTCATCAATTTCACCTTTTTCTCTAAATGCATTTCCGAGGTTATTTCGTACCTGGCAATGATCCCGACCTTGCTGAATGAAGTCGTTACAATACTTAATTGCCTCGTCAGCTCGGCCTCTTTCGACGAGCTCCGGTGCCAAGTTGGCAATTGCATCACCGTAGAGAGGAAAGACCTCCAGCGCTAATCTCCATTGTGCCATAGCCTCATTGAGCCTGCCGCGATTTTTCAGGGCTACTCCCAGGTTGTTGTGCGCCAAGTGATTATCCTGTGTCACTTTCAGGGCATGTTCATATAAAGTGATGCTGTCGTGCCAGTAGCTCACCTGAAAGGAAGTACAAACCGCCAGAGCCGACAGCAGAGCAGCTGATGATATTGCCAATGCCGTTTTTTTGTAGCGTACGCGTTTTAGAATATCAGGTACACCCCAAGCAATAATAATAAAGATGCCAACCAAAGGCACATATGCGTAGCGGTCTGCATATTTTTGAGTGCCAACCTGAATGATACCAATTACCGGAATCAGTGTCCCCAAATACCACAACCAGCCAACGAGCAAATAACGATAGCGACGGCGCACCCAAATCACTAAAACCGTCAATACTACCAAGACAGCAGCTGCTGCCGCTTCCTGCCACAGGAGAAGCTTTCCTATGTGAGGATAAAATACGGCAAGTTTCGCAGGCCAAATCGTCATTCTTAGATAAACGAGATATGATATCAGCGCATTAGCTATACGAGAATGCAGGTCAAGCGCCCGTAAAGAGACTGTTACAGCCTGCTGGGCCCGCAGTGTAAAGGCGCCTGAGACAACCGCTAAAACCAAGAGAGGCACTTTTTCAAGCAAGATAAGCCCAAAGGTTGACCTGTGATGCTTAGCAGTTCCGACAGATGGCTTCGGTACATCAGTCCCGAGGCGTCTTAGCGGCCAGTAGTCCAGCAGGAGTAAAACAAAAGGAACTGTTACGAGCATAGGCTTGGCCATTAGACCGAAGGCAAACAAGATTACAACCAATACATACCTCATAAAGCCCGGACGCTCGGCATATCCGTGGTATGCCCCCATTGTGAGTAGCCAGAAAAACATACCCAAAACATTCTTTCGTTCTGCAACCCATGCCACAGACTCTGCTTGTAAAGGATGCAACGCAAACAGTGCTGCCACGAAGGCGCTGGGCCAAAGGTCGTTTGTCAAGCGATGAAGGACCAACAACAATAGCAGCGTGTTTAGCAGATGAAAGAGCAAATTACCCAAATGATGCCCCGCTGGATTCAAGGCGAATAAGTGACAATCCAACATATGACTAAGCCAGGTCAAAGGGTGCCAGTTGCTGGCGTGTTTTGTTGTAAAGGCCCATTTGACATTTTCCCAAGTTAATCCTTGTTGGACGCGAGGATTTTCTGCAACGTATTTGTTGTCATCCAAATTAATAAATTCGTGACTCAAGACCTGCCAATAAACGGCTAATGTTGCGAAAAGAATAATAACGGCAATAGCGAGCGGGTGGGATGATGAATTTTTAGCGGCATAAGGTGTTTTTGTTGTGCGCTTTTTGTTTTTTCCCATACTATATTTTCGATAACAAAAATGAATTTTAACGTTAACTAAAGTTTTCGTTTCAGTCAAACCAAAACTTAAAGCTTATGTTATTTCGTGAAAAACATCTTCTTTTGGCTCGATAAGGTCATTTTAGTGTTTTTCAACAATACATGGGAGCGGACAATTTATTAACTTTCAATCTTGTAATTATTTGTCATTTTCCTATACTGTAGAAATAACATATGTTTTCACGAAATTTTACCAAAAAACCCACCGAGCTAATAGATATGATATTCGTTTGTAGGGCAGGCTGTGCTGCATGCACTAAGAGGGGACTATGCCAAGATTAATTGTTGTTTCAAACAGATTGCCAATCAGCGTCACAAAGCGCTCTGGCGAGCTTAACTTTCGTCTTAGCCCAGGTGGTCTTGCGACGGGACTTTCTTCTGTTTCCCAAACACATGAAAGCTTCTGGATAGGATGGTCCGGGATGACAGGCAAGAAGCTAACGGATAAAGATAGAACTGAAATCAGCAGAAGATTAAGCAAAGAGCACTATATTCCAATTTTTCTTACAAAAAAACAAGTTGAGAACTATTATCAGGGTTTTTCCAATAAGACAATTTGGCCTCTTTTTCACTATTTTCCCTTGCGTACGATATACGAAAACCGTTTCTGGGTGACATACAAGCAGGTCAATCAAATATTTTGCGATGAAGTTGTGAAGATTGCTAAAAAGGGAGATAGGATATGGATACATGATTACCACCTTATGCTTGTTCCCGAACTGGTACGGCAGAAGCTGCCTGGTCAACAAATAGGTTTTTTTCTACATATACCGTTTCCATCATTTGAGCTGTTTCGGTTATTGCCGTGGCGTAAAGAAATTGTAAACGGGCTTTTGGGAGCAGACCTGATAGGATTTCATACACACGACTATGCCCGACATTTTTTGCGCAGTGTATGTCGCATAGCAGGTCTCGAACATACATTGGGAAAACTGAGCATAGATGACCGTATAGTAAAAGTAGATGCATTTCCTTTGGGAATAGACTATAAAAAATATTCGCAAGCATCGATGCTTTCTTCAGTTCAGCAAGAGGTCAAGAGAATCCGCCAGAAAATAGGGGAGCGGAAAATAGTTCTATCAATAGACCGATTGGACTATACGAAGGGTATTATAGAACGGTTGGAGGCGTTCGATTTGTTTCTTTGTAAGAATCCCAAATACCGGGGGAAAGTTACGTTAATTATGGTAGCAGTTCCATCACGGACACGTGTTGGGGAATATATTGCGCTTAGGAGCCGGCTCGAGCAGCTTGTAGGAAGGCTCAATGGTGAATACGGGGTGTACGGCTGGATGCCGGTTTGGTATCTTTACCGGAGCCTTGCCTTCGAGAAGCTTTCAGCGTTATATCACGTTGCTGATGTTGCCTTAGTTACACCTTTGCGAGATGGAATGAATTTAATAGCAAAAGAGTTTGTTGCTGGGAAGACCGACGGCAGAGGTGTTTTAGTGCTGAGTGAGATGACAGGAGCAGCAAGTGAGTTAGGAGAGGCTATTATAGTTAATGCTAATAATAAAGAAGAGATAGTACAGGCTATAAAAGAAGCTATCGAGATGCCCGTTTCTGAACAGTTGGAGCGAAACCGGCTAATGCAAAATCGCCTTAAGCGCTACGACGTTTCACGATGGATTAGTGACTTTTTAAGTGCCCTGACTGAAATAAAGAAGACACAACAAGAGGTAACAGTGCGTCGGCTGTCCGAAGACATAAGGCATAGATTAATTAGCGAATTTCGCAGAGGTAAAAAACGGCTACTATTTTTGGATTACGATGGTACTCTTGTTGGCTTTAGCGGTAGACCCGAGCAGGCTGGACCGGATACAGAAATAATGAACCTTTTAAAGAGTTTATCCGATAATCCTAAAAACGAAGTGGTATTGATAAGTGGACGTGATAAAGCGACGATAAATCAGTGGCTCGGTGGTCTAAGGATAACATTAATCGCCGAACATGGTGCCTGGATTAGGCTTAGAGATAAAGATTGGGCGTGTATAGAGCCGTTACGTGAGGACTGGAAGGATACAATCAGGCCAATACTGGAGCTTTACACAGATAGGACGCCTCGTTCGTCGATGGAAGAAAAGGACTTTTCGCTTGTCTGGCACTTTCGCCGGTCAGACCCTGAGCTGTCCTATATTAGGACTCAGGAGCTGAGAGACGCCCTTGTGAACCTGACAGCGAATATGGATGTTGGGGTATTCGAAGGCAATAAGATACTTGAGGTAAGGCATCTTGGGATAAATAAGGGTCGTGCCGCAAAGCAGTGGCTCGGAAGAGAAGATTGGGATTTTATTTTGTCGGCGGGTGACGATTATACCGATGAAGAGATGTTTGCAGTGATGCCTGAGGGCGGGTATACATTAAAAGTTGGCTTGGGTATTTCAAAGGCACGCTTTAATGTAGATAAGGTAGATGAAATCAGGAATTTACTGAAGGAAATGGCAGGAGAATAGTATGTTAAGCCTCGAGGATTTTCGCGCGATTGTGCCCGATAAAAAACTGGCGGAGATTTACAACAGGGCCAAAAGGCTTTATGGCAAACATATAGTCCACGTTAACTCTACTTATCAAGGCGGCGGAGTTGCTGAGATTCTGCACTCACTTGTGCTTTTGATGAATGATGTTGGTATCAATACGGGTTGGCGAATACTTCATGGTAGTCCAGACTTTTTCGACGTTACGAAGAAATTTCATAATGCCCTTCAAGGTGGGAACCTAAACCTTTCCGAGAGGAAGAAACAGTTATATTTGCAAGTAAATAATAGTTTTTCAAGATTCACTCACCTTCATCACGACTGCGTAATCGTGCATGACCCTCAGCCGCTACCACTTATAAAGTTCTATACAAAACGACAGCCTTGGATATGGCGTTGTCATATAGACCTAACCAACCCACATAGACAATTGTGGGATTTTCTAAAAGGATTTCTTTTGAAATATGACCAAATTGTTGTATCAAGCAAAAAATACTTCAAAGAGGACCTGCCTGTAAACCAAAGGCTGATGTTTCCTGCCATTAACCCGTTAAATTTGAAAAACAAGGAGCTGAGTGACAAAACAATACAAAAATATGTAAGCAAGGCTGGGATTCCAATTGATAAACCTGTAATTACCCAGGTATCGAGACTGGACCCATGGAAAGACCCAAATGGTGTTCTGGATATATACGCTCGAGTCAAAGAGAAGGTCGACTGCAGATTGGTTTTCTGCTATAACCTTGCGAGCGATGACCCAGAAGGTGTTCAAATCTACAACAGGGTTTATCGCAAAGCTAAGCGATACATCGAAAAGGGTGACGTTTTATTTGTTGTCGGCAATAACGAGATATTAGTGAATTCCATCCAAAGATTTTCAAGCGTGATAATACAAAAGTCGGTAAAGGAGGGATTCTGCTTATCCGTTACTGAGGCACTGTGGAAGGGTGCTGCAGTAGTAGCGTCAAATGTTGGCGGCATACCCGGCCAAATAAAAGACGGCAAAAACGGATTTTTGCTCGAACCCAAAGATATAGAAGGATTTGCGGACCGTGTAATATATTTGCTTAAAAATCCCAAAGAAAGAGAAAAGTTAGGTAAGGAAGGGAAGGAAACTGTAAGGCAAAAATTTCTTATAACCCGGCTGCTATCAGACTACCTGTATATGCTAAATTCAATAATGAACGAGTAAACAATCTATAAGGTCCGCAGTTCCGCTTCGACGGAATCACTCAAGCTTTTTAGAATATCCTGCTGGAAGCGGTCGACGGTTTCATGGGTCAAGGTTCCGTCTTCATCTCTAAACGTGAGTGTAAATGTAACACTTTTTTTGCCGGTGGGGATACCCTTGCCACGGTATATACCGACAAAGCTAACATTTTCCAGTTGGCCTATTGCTTTTTTGTTTACAGCTTTGATGATATCAGCCCAAGAGACGGCTTCATCAACGACAATAGAAAGGTCTCTCTGAATGGAAGGAAATTTTGGGATTGGCACAACCTTTATTTGGCCAAGATGGAAATTGAGAAGCGATTCAAAGTCGAGCTCTGCAGAAACAGGTGAGAGGTCTTTGAAATCAAATTTTTCTTTAACTTTCTGAGAGACGACACCTGCGGTGCCGATAGAGTTATCGTTTACGAAGATTTGGGCACCGGTTTGGGCCCAGGCCAAATCAACAGGAGCAAAAGCAATCTTAGCATTTTTGTTAATGGTCTTTATGAGTCCGTCAAGGACGCCACGCAGGTCTCGCATGTCACTGTCACAGACAAGAGCCAGTTTAGTCTTCTCAATCGGCAAGTTTTCACTTTTGCCGGTCGGCACAAAGGTATCAGCAATTTCAAAGATTCTGCAGGGGGTATTTTGGGCATTTAAGTTTGTTTTCAGGACGGCAAGCAAAGAGCCAATGAGTGTCTGTCGAAGGATATTGGCACTTTTTCTTGATTCATCTTTTACGGCTAAATGCTGCTTGGCATCGCCGGTTACAAACAGTTCAGCAGTTGAACTATCGACGAAACCTACGCTGATTGTTTCGCAGAAGCCACAGCCATTAAGGTATGTTCCGAGCAAGTTTGTCAGTTTATGTTGGGATTCCACGGGGACGACCTGGACTTGTATTTTTTGCTCTGTAGGTATCTTGTTATAGCCATAGACGCGGGCGACTTCTTCAATTAAGTCCGCCTCACGATAAACGTCAGCGCGCCGCCATGAAGGAACTAAGCAAGCTATTGAATCATCCTTTTGGTTTGGGTTGTAATTTAAGCTCGAAAGGATTTTTATTGCCTCTTCGGGGGGAATCTCGATGCCAAGGAGTTTGTTCAAACGGCTAAGACGCAGGACTACCTCTTTTCGCTGCGGCTTTTTGGGATAAGCGTCGACGAGGCCTTTGGCGACTTTTCCACCTGCTGCCTGTGTAATCAGTTGAGCAGTTCTTTTTGAGGCCCAATCAATATTTTCGATATCAACGGAGCGTTCGAACCTAAAGGCGGCTTCTGAAGGCAGGCCGAGCCTGCGTGATGTTGTTCGGACACTGACGGGGCTAAAATATGCATCTTCTAAAAGAATCGTTTTTGTTTTGTCACTTACTTCGGTATCGAGGCCGCCCATAACGCCTGCTATGGCGACTGGGCGATTGGTGTCGGCAATGATAAGCATATCTGCAGCAAGGTCGCACTTTGTGCCATCGATACTGACGATTTGCTCGCCGGGGATTGGTTTTCTTACTATTATTTTGCCATCGGCAATTTTTTCATAGTCAAAGGCGTGTGGTGGCTGGCCGGACTCCAACATAGCATAGTTGGTTGCGTCAACAACGTTATCGACGCTTCGCATACCAACAGCTTCAATGCGTTTTTTGAGCCAGTCAGGCGATGGGCCTACCTTTACGCCATCGATAATTCGAGCGGTATATCGGCAGCACAATTCCGGTTCGGCAATTTCCACACTGCAATAATGGCTGACGTCTTTGTCTGATTCTTTCAAGACAACTTTTGGGATTTTTAACTCTTTGCCGGTGGCGGCAGCCAGTTCACGGGCGATACCGATATAGCTTAAGCAATCGCCACGGTTGCTTGTTACCTCGACATCGATTAGAGCATCGTCACCGATGTATCTGATTCCCTCGCAGGGCAGTCCTAAATCGCTCAAGAGCTCAGCGATTTGCTCTGCAGGTGAGTCTAGATTTATATAATCACGTAACCAACTCAATAAAACTTTCATAGCGAAAATACCACCAAAAGCTCAAATTTGACCATAACTTAACCAGCAAAGACCGTAATGTCAATGATTTTGAATTTGTGTTTTATGCAGTTTTGCCCTGCATTCCGATAAGCGGGGGTGTGGTTTGCCTTAATAACAAATCTGAAAAAAACACTTGATATGAAGGCTTTTCAAGCTAATGTGTTATGGCAAAGTATAGGTGGAGATATTCACTATATTGAATATTAAGCAAGTTGAAAATTGAGGAAAATTATAATGGAAAGGCTTAAACTTGGTTTTATCGGGGCGGGATTTGTAGCACATTTTCACGCAAGGGCGCTTAAGATGGTACGAGGTATTGACCTTGCGGGAGTGCATTCACTGAAATGGGCTGAAAAGCTGGCGGCATTTGCAAAGGAAAATGAGCTCGGAGACTGCAAGGTATACCCGAATGTGGCGGAATTGTGCAAGAACTGCGACGCGGTAGGCGTGTTTGCACCGAACCCATCACGTGTAGAGCTGGTTGAGCAAATAGTCGAAGCGGTAAAGGCAGGCGCGGAACTGAAGGGTCTTATCTGTGAGAAGCCACTGGCCCGTACGGTTGCTGAGGCGAAAAGGTTAGTTGCTTTAGGTAAGGAATCGAAGGTTCCCACAGCCTACTTTGAGAACCAAATTCATATGAAAGCCATCAGAAATGCACTTTCCCAGCTTGAGCCGGAGCAAAAGGCTATGGGGCCAATAGCATTGGTTCGTAGTTCCGAGGAGCATGCTGGGCCGCATGAGCCGTGGTTCTGGGACCCAACCCGCCAGGGTGGTGGTGTATTATCTGATATGGCATGCCATAGTATAGCTGTGAGCTGGTTTTGTTTGACCCCTGTGGGCAAGCCTGTTACATACCTTGAACCAGTTTCTATCAATGCAGAGACAGCACTACTTAAGTGGGGCCAGCCAAGATATCGGAAGGACTTGTTGGATAGAACAGGTATTGATTACTCCAAGACGCCAGCTGAGGATTTCTGTACGGGGATAGTTACATTTCGTAACCCGGACACCGGCCAGAGCACTAAAGCCCAGTTTACGAATTCATGGATGTACGATAAGCAGGGATTGCGGCTTCTGATGGAAGGTCTTGGGCCTGGTTATGCTTTTGAGGTCAATTCACTGAAATCGCCGTTAGAGGTTTTCATAGGTGATATTGCGGCAGAGGCAGTGGCAGATGCTGAGGCAGCTCTTGAAAAAGCAACTGCCTCACGAGGACTATTAGCAGTACAGCCAAATGAAGCAGACTTGTACGGCTATGCTGATGAGCTTGTGGATGCACGTAAGGCATTTTTGGTGGGTAAAGATGGGCTTTTAAACTGGGAGTACGGACTTGAGATAACCAAGCTCTGTCAGGCAGGATATATGGCGGCAGAGCGACAGAGGACCATTGATTTGACTGATTCAGCGATACAGAAAGAACTTGACTCGTATACATCGCTCATAGCGCAGGGTAAAGGCGCTGAGGTTCTGTGCAAATAGGTGGATAGTGTCAGGGCCAGTGTAGAATTAGTGCAGATGCGATTTGAGGGTGATTTGGCGTATAAGGGGCTTGCTTAACGTTTTCGTTTTCTCAGCATGACCAAGCTACCCAGACCAAGGAGTAAGACGGTGGCTGGCTCCGGTACGACGCTTCGCAACTGGCTGAAATCCTGTACGTTACTACCCCATCGGTTTGGAGTTCCAAATGTGCTCAATTCTTGAGCATCATCGTAATTCGAAAAGGGAGTAATTGATGCACTGGGGTCTTCCTCGAGCCTGAATATCTCATTATCGCCGATCAAAGGGCCGGTTAAATTAACGCTTTCACCGACGGGGCCAAAAACAACCGTGCCATCGGCTTTCTTTATTCTTAGGACCCAATCTTCGCTATCGACTGTAAAACTTTGTCTATCTATGTAGGTTCCTGTACCATCAGGAAAATCATTAGCTCTGACGTTAATCCACCAATCTCCGGCTGAGGGGTTATGGGGGTCGTAGATTGGATTGTAGCTGACATTATCCGGCAAATCCTCGGATATGGTGATAATCGTACCGCTGCGTAAATCAGACCAGATGCTGTGATTTGTCAGATTTAATGTTTCGTAGACATACTTTTTTAAAGAGGCGTCATAATGTGACATAGTAAACTTCCAACGGCGCATATTGAGGTGGTCCTGGATAACAACCAACTCGAACCAATCACCGCCGTTGCCTGCTACTCTGCCCCAATAGTCATCGGACCCAGCGGCTCCAAGATATTTAGTCGGCCCTACAGCATTATATTCGTTAAGGATAATAGGAGAGCCGAAGGTAGTGGATATTAAAAGCAGGAGAAAACAAAATATCGAAAATACCTTAGCTTTCAACATTCTATCAACTTTCTTCCATTGGCTATAAAAATAGCGCAGGTAATATATTTTGTTTTCTCTCTCTTCGTATAGGTTATTTGGCAAGTAGTGTAAGCTTAACGTCTGCGATTTTTCAATAGTGCCAGGCTGCCGAGGCCGAGGAGTAAGACGGTGGCAGGCTCTGGGACGACGCTTCGCAACTGGCTAAAATCCTGCACGCTACTACCCCATTGGTTTGGGGAGCCAAAGGTACTAAGGCTTATGCCGTCGTCATAATAAACGGAATCCCGGGTGACAGATGCACTAGGGTCGGCTTCGAGTCTAAATATCTCAGTAGGATTAACACCTGCATTGGGAGCCACACCCTCTCCACAGGGGCCAAATTGAATGATGTTTGTGGCAGTTTTTACGGTTAGCTGCCAATCATCATTGTTAACAGGAAAGTTTTGGTTTTCTATGTAGGTTCCGGAGCCATAGTCTGCGTTGGCTCGGACATTAATCCACCAGTCACCAGCCTGTGGGTCTTGAGGGTTGTAGATTGGATTGTAGCTGACATCATCGGGCAAATCCTCGGATATGGTTATAATCGTACCGCTACGTAAATCAGACCAGATGCTATGGTTGCTTAGATTCAATACTTCAGAGACACGACTTAAGCCCTCAAGCCAGGAAATAGTCAACCTCCAACTGCGCATATCGAGATGGTCCTGAATTACAACTAATTCGAACCAGTCACCGCCATTGCCCTGGACGCGACCGAAGTAGGAGTCCGATGCGTAACCGTCATCCTGGTCAGCGGTTTCATCACCACCATTTAGAAAGTTGGTGCTCGAGACAGCGTTGTACTCGTTGAGGATAACAGGGGCACCGGTGGTAGTACCGATACAGATGAACGCAAAACACAATATCAGGAATAATCTGTCTTTCAACATCTCATCACCATTCTTCAATCTTGCTACAAAAACAGCGCAGAAAATAACAGTTTGTTTTCTCTCTCTTTGGTGGGTCAAATTGACCCAATGGTGAGTTTTCACACCCCTAAATTATGATGTAATTGTAGCAGATCAGAGATGTGATGTCAAGTAAAATTTCAATAGGTGTCGAAACAGCTTTGTTTTGACAAGAAACGGGCTTTTAAGCCTATTGTCAGGCAATTTTATCGGCCAAATTACCATATGTTAACCAAAATGAAGTGTTGACGATTTCCGGTGACTGCGGGATTTTGTCTTTTGTCTCTTCGTTTTTCAATTATAATAGGTTCGAGATTGTTTCGTCGTTCCGATTCATCTAGACTGCTCGCAATAACGCTGGAACTTAGCACCGAATATAAAGGATTTTGGATATGCGAAAATATAACTCAGTCAGCATACGATCCGTTATTTTGATTGCTGCTTTGATTCTCGGCGGGTGCGTGGAACGTCAGCTGACAATTAATACTGAGCCTCAAGAGGCGATTGTATTTTTAAATGATGAGGAGGTAGGTGTCTCGCCTGTCACGGTATCTTTTGAATGGTATGGCGACTATAATGTGAGGATAAGCAAAGAGGGCTACCAGACTCTAAAGACGCACCGCAAGCTGGAGTCGCCATGGTATGATGACTTTCCGTTTGACTTCTTCGCCAGCGTGTTGAACCCGGAGAGAATCGTGGACACTTACGAATGGACATTCACACTTTGCCCGCAAGAACAGCCAACAAGAGAAGAGCTGATCCAAAACGCAGAGGAACTGAAGGAGCAACTTAAGTAGATTTTTGTATTCACGAGCCACAAACTATCTACACAAGGTTTTGTCGGTACCAGTTTATTGCTTTTTGCAGGCCATCCTTGAAATGTACGATTGGTTTATAGCCGATTATTTTGCGGGCGAGTGAGATATCAGCGAGAGAATGTTTAACGTCACCCGGGCGTGGGTCGGTATAGACAGGTTTAATATTTTTGCCGAGTAGGTCATTAATCACTTCGATAATTTCATTGACGGTTACGGCTTTTTCGCAGGCGATATTAAGGACGTCGCCTTCGGTGCGTTCTGCCCTTGCTGCGAGGAGGTTGGCCTCTACGACATTGTCGACGTAGGTGAAATCGCGGCTCTGCTGGCCATCGCCAAAAACCGTCGGGGATTTATCTTGTAAGATAGCTGTAACAAAAGCAGGTACGGCAGCGGCATATTGGCTGGACGGGTCCTGGTTTGGGCCGAAGACATTAAAATAGCGGAGCGAGATAGTCTCAAGGCCAAAAACCTTATAAAAAACAGAGCAGTAATATTCACCGGCGAGCTTTGCGGCTGCATAAGGCGAAAGCGGTTGAGGCGTCATCGTTTCGAGCTTCGGTAAAGTCGGAGTATCGCCGTACGTGGCGGAACTCGATGCGTAAACAAAGCGCTTTACGCCGGCATCACGAGCAGCTAAAAGAAGTGTGAAGGTCGCGTTGAGGCAATGTCTGTGCGTGGCGGCAGGGTCGTCAACACTGCGAGGCACGGAAGGCAAGGCACCCTGGTGCAAACAGTAGTCAACATTTTTCATAACTTTACGGGCGATTTTTTCATCACCCATATCAGCTTCTATAAATTCAATCTTATCTATTATGTCGGTGAGATTACTCTTTTTACCGGTTAGCAGATTATCTACGACCCTTACGAAACAGCCTTGTGAGACGAGTTTGCGGCAGATATTCGAACCAATAAAGCCGGCTCCGCCGGTTACCAAAAATCTTTCCATCGAAGAAGCCTTTCACAAATTCGTGATTTGTGCATCGTTGCTTGTGATTCGAGGCTTGACTCACAATTGCAATAAGATGCACCGCTCAATCAGGTCGCGTGAGCAAGCTGTAGTTTTTCGTATTCCCGGTAAGACCTGAACTGCTCGCGGAAGTATCCACCCTTCATAGCCTTTACTGCAAAGAGCACACAGCCAACTATTTTGGCATCTACTTCTCTAAGTTCACGGATAGTCCTCTGTGCAGCACCTCTTCTTGTGGCTGCGGCATTGAATACCAAAACAGTACCATCAGCAACTTTTGTCAGGAGCTTAGCATCACTTACCAGCAGTACGGGTGGGCCGTCAATGATAATATAATCGAAGTTTTGGCGCTGATGCTTAAGCAACTGAGTCATTTGCGCGCCGCCAAGCAATTCAGTGGGGTTGGAAGGCAAGGGACCTGTGTCAATTATAGACAGGCCCTCGATACCACTGGGTCGTATAATCTCCCTGTAACCACACAATCCTGTAAGCAAAATGCTGAGCCCAAACTCCGGGTGTTCGTTTGTCTCGCTTTCGACTTTTTGCTTTGGAAAGAGCGAGGTTAAAGCGGGTCTTCTAAAATTAGCGTCTATCAGCAGCACTTCTTTATTTTCTGCAACGAAGGTTTCCGCAAGATTAACCGCAACCGAGGTCTTGCCTTCGCCGGAGGCACCACTGGTAACTAGCAAGACCTTCAAAGACTCGGCGAAGCTGGACAACTTTAAGTTTGTCCTGCATCGCCTGTAGGATTCGCTGGTAATAGAATAAGGTGCCTGGCGAACAACCAGGCAGGGGTGGATGCCAGCAATTTGTCGGTCTTCAGCCACATCAGGAATAACACCCAAAACCGGGATGTGCAGATACCTCGCTACGTCCCTTGGCGTTCGGACAAGGTCATTGAGCAGCTCAAGAAGGAAGGCAAGCCCCACGCCGAACATAAATCCCAACATTGTTCCGGCGGGGAAAAAGATTTGCCACCTTGGAAAACTTACTTCAAGAGGCTCGGGAGCGCTTCCAACAAACTGGACCTTAGGAGTCTCCGGGTCTTCGCGCATGATTCTGAGCTTATCAATCTGTTCTTTGATTGAATCGAGCATTATCTTTCGTTCGTCCCTAATAGCTTCCCGCTGTCGATACTGTACGCGGGCCAAATCAAGGTCTCTTTTTTTTGCTTCCCACTCCTGTCTCATATTTTCTAATTCTGCGTATCTCTGCTGTAATACAATCAATTGGTCCTCTGCATCCTGAAGAAGAGACTGGCGGGTCTGTTCTGCAATTTCAGCTTTTCTGATTTGTCTTTTCTGCCTGATTTCGTCTATCAGTTCGCGGCTTTGTCGCACGACCCTGTGATTTTCACCAAATCTTGTAAGTCTGCCAGATAATTCGGCCTCTTGAAAGGCAAGCTGCTGCGCAAGGATAATCATAACCGGGTCAGTTTCTATTCGATGCTCAATTTGCTCATTAATAGGTCCTATTGCCAGCTCTCTAAGATTTTCTATATCCGCCTGCACCTGGCTTATTTCCAGAGTCAGGTCGTTTTGCTGAAGCTCCAAATCATTCAGCCTCAAGGTAATTGTATGCTGAAATCGTTGCCCTTGGCGCTCTTCAAGATCGGTTAAACCGAATGCCGTACGAACGTCATCCAGGGCTCTTTCAGCCGCATCGAGTTCTCTCTGAACACTATCGCGTTGTGGGGTAAGCCTTGCCAATTTATCAGCAACTTCTGCTCGTTTTTTACCTCCCTGCGACTCAAGAAACAAAGCCACCATTTCGTTGACAATCAGTGCAGCTTCTGTTGGATCTCCGCAGGTCATCGAAACCACAATATAATCTGCATCCCTGTGGGCAAAAGCAGCAAATCGCTTCTGCAAATTTTTAAAGGCTTTTCTGATACGTTTATCCCTAATTTCACCGAAACGCTGAAACCACTTTGTTTGCTGAATTTTATCCCTGGCAATCAACTCCATTAGATTACTCTGCTGTTGTATAAGGTTAGTCATTGATACACGATAACCATATTGAATATCCTTTTGTACCTGAGCAGCAGTAATCATCATAGGGTCTTTTTCTATGGGCGGCAGAACTCTAACAAAGGTTTGGGCGGTATATCTTGGAACATACCTAAGCAAAAGGTACCATGAGGCACCGCCGACAATAACGCCTAATATGGTCAGAGAGACTATCAGCAGCATATGCCGACGCAATATTCCAACAACTTCCTTAGGCGTTAGCGCTGCAGCAGCAGGTATTACCCTTGCGCCAGCCGGTCTTGCCATTTTGTTTACAGGTACTTGTCTTTGCTCTTCCATATTTTATATTTCGCGTATCGTATATTGCCTCGAAGGCTATTTCTCGCTTTGCTGCAAAAGGCGGTCAATAGCCGAATTTATCCGCTGTTTGACCGGCTGCGATAATTCATCTCCTCCTGCTTCCAACGCTTGATTGTACGCATCAATTGCCTCAGCTGTTGCCCCAAGTTCCTCTTTTATCAAAGCCAAATGCTCATAAACTTCCGGTGGTATTCTAATGCGTTGGGCTTCAAACTGCTGCAGAGCAGACCGCAAGAACTGTTCTGCCTCTAAGAATCTGCGATTTTTATACAACGCATATGCATAAGTATCCAAAAAGCCGGGGTTATTCGGCATTGCTTGATAAGCCCGCCTGGCATATTCAAGCGCCGTTTCGACCTGCACATTTGCCTCGGCCAACATATACGCTAAATTATTCAAGACACTCGTATTATTCGGCAGTTTATCTAATAAACTTTCGTATTCTGCTATAGCCCTCTCAAGATAACTATTATCGGAAGTCTTGCCGTAAGCCAAATATAAAACCATCGTCTTTTTCATTATATAATCAGTTATGTGCGGACTATCAGGTCCGATTATCTGCAGGCATTTGTCAAGATAATCTATAGCCTTGTTGTACTCACCGTTAATCCTCATTAAATCAAACATAGCAAAATTAGCAGCAAATGAATTGGAGTTAGCTTCGAGCTTTTCCTTGCAAATCTGAAGTACCTTTTGGGCTCCGAGCAGCGAGTACATTCTCTGCAAAATATCAGTGACAAGAATGTCATTTGTTTCCGCAAATGCTTTATCCAATGCTTTTCGTGAATATTGCATGGCGTTTTCTTCATCCCCCAATTTCAACTTCGCCTCGGCCATCCGTAAATATGCTATGGAGGCAAAATCGGTATCAACAAACCCGCGAGCTTCCTCAAAGACTTTATCCAATTTTCCATTTAGTAGAAGTGCCCGCAAATATCCGTCGAGTGCCGCTTCTGCGTCATCTCCGCCACTATCCTTACCCTTTTGCCATGCTTGTGCGTACAATTGCTCTGCCCTACCGAAGCGACCTTCTGCTATGGCGAATGCTCCTGCTCGGTTATACCAATACACGCTATCAGGGAATTTTGTTAGATTCTCATCATAGAAACTCTTCAGTGCTTCTGTTCTGCCGAGCTGTAAATATACCCGCTCAAGCAATTCTGTAGCTTGTGTGGAAGCTTGTGGACGCTCGATTGCACTTTTAAGTTCGGTTATAGCATCTTCACTTCGAGCTGCCCGCAGATAAGCCCTCGCCAGTGAAATCCGGGTAACAGGTTCATCAGACAATGCCTTGCTCCTATTAAGGTCTATGATCGCCTGGGCATAATCTGCCATTAAGAAGTTTATTTCGCCTCTGAGGCGCCAGGCAACTGGATTATCCTGACCAGTTTCAAGACTTCGATTCGTGAGTTCCAACGCCTCTTTGACTCGTCCCTGTTTCATTGCTAACATGGCCTCAAGCAACAGTGCACGGGGCTCAGCTGGGAATTTTTCTTTAAAGCTCTGCAATTTATATTCAGCTTCTTTAAGTAGACCAACTCTGAGGAAGGTTTGAATCTGAATAAGATAGCTTTCGATATTTTCATCGAGCGATAAAAGCTCTTCAGAATATTTTTTTACTGTCTCCTGATCTGCGGTTTCTTCTGCAAGAAGCAAAAGACCTCTGACCATATCCTCGTCTTCCGGCTGTGCTTTATATGTCTGCTGCAACACGTTCTCGGCATCTTCAAGTCGACCAGTTCGGAAATAATAACGCCAGAGCAAATTCGGGTTTTGGGAATCCAACAGCAATTGCTCGGCTTGTTTTTCCTGTCCTCTGACGCGATAGTATTCTGAATAGTTATAAAGCATTTCCTCACTTTGCTGGTCCATTTCCTTGGCCTGCTCGAAAGAAGATTGAGCAATATCGAACAATGCTTCTTTGCGTTGGGAATCCGCTACGCCAAGAGCTATTCTCGTTGCCTGCCTACCAAGCAAAACAGAATTTTGTACACTTGGAGCGATTGTTTGCAACTTCTGGCGAATGGCTAATGCTCTCAAGGGCTCCTTCGAGAAAATATATTCCGCGTAGTCGCTGAGTAAGTCTAAATCATCCGGATTTCGTGCAACCGCCCTGTCTAAAGCAGCCCTGGTTTCAATTAGCTGGTCAGAAGATACATTGTCACCAAGTTTTTGATTTCGCTGATAAAGCACAGACCACAATCCTTTCGCAATAGTTGGATCCAAGGGATTCAAAGATAATGAAACCTGAGCATCTGCAACAGATGCGTGCTCATTCCCCAATGCAGCGTGCGTCTTACTTCTGAGCAAAAGTGCTGGAGAGAAGATAGGTCTTTGCTTCAAACATTGTTCGAGGTTTGTCAAAGCATCTTCATACTCCTGTTTAGTAAAAGCAACAACTGCGGCAAAGAACCTTCCTTCACAACCATCAAGATCATCACGTTGTGCGAGTTCTACAATTTCTTCTGCCAGGTTTGAATCTTTCATCTCAAGTGCTATATCAGAAAGGTAACCGGCGGCAAGACGACGTGAGTCTGTTGTTTCGTTAGATTCATAGGGAGCTGGCTTAGCAATATTTTCTTCCTGCAAAGGTTCCATTTCAAGAACCTTTTTAAATTCTACAGCCGCTCGGTTAAGTTCGTTATTTTTCAGGTAGAATAATCCAAGTTTCATAGCTTTAGCGCGAGGGTCAGCAATATTTAATAGAACCTGCTGCTGTATTTCACTACGTTTTTGTTGGGAAATTTTGTCCGGCTGGGGTTCGTGAAGGATTCGTTTGTAAAACAGAATTGTTGTATTATCAGGAAAAATATCTATACATTGACCGACCAAATTTTTAGCCTGCTCAATGTCACCTTCCGCAATGTAATTATCACAAACAGCAGAAATGGTATCTTCATCAACCGAGCTTGGTTCTACTGCCAGTAGTTTTCCTGCCAATTGTGCTCTGAGGGATTTATAGTTTTTCAATTCAGCGATTTGCGGTTCGAGACTTTCTTTTTCGATATCAGAGGCCTGCCGGAAAATAGCAGTGACAGTTTTCTGCATATTTTTTTGTTCTATATACCTTTCAAGTTGGCCGATTTTAGCCTGCGCCAGTTCGAGGTTAAATTCAATTGTATTTGGGTCATTTGGCTGCCTCTTGTTTAATTCCTCTTCTGCCTGGTCAAACTGCCCTGCACCAATTAAAGCTTTGATGCGCAACATGTGGCTTCTATCGTTAGGCCAATATTGGTCTTCAAAAAAGTTCACTACATTAAAAGCCCTGCGGTAGTATCTTAGTTTTAACATCACATCTGCATAATCCAAAAGAGCCTCAGGCTTTCTGTCGTCAATTCCACCGGGCCGGCGCAATGCACTGGCGAAAAACTCACTGGCCGCTCCAAGTTCGGTAGTATTTTCAAAAAGCTTCGCAAGAGTATAGGAAAGCATCTCATTTCTACCACCAGCCGCTGTAAGTTGCTCATAAGCTGCATACAGGCTCTTGATTGCAAGTGTTCTATCGCCCCTTGCAAGTTCGAGCATTCCGCGCCACCTGATAACCTGCGGGTCTTCACCGCTGCCTACAAGCTGCTCAATCTCGTACACGGCCTGTTCAGCATGCGTCAGCCATTCTTTGGTTTGAGCTTCCGTTCTTACTTCACAGGGCTCAAGTACCTGCTCAATACAGGAGTTTGCAAGAAAAGAATACAATGAGATTCTGTTTGCTCTGCTTATAAGTCTTTGGGGTCCGGGGTTATCCTGTGCGTCGGGCAAGGTAAGTGCGTGTTTGGCGATTTCTATTGCTTTATATAGGAACGGCTTTTGCCCATAAACCGAAAACTTGCGATAGTACAAATTTGCTGCCGCTCTAATGTAACCTACATTTTGCTCGTCTAACTCAATTGCCTTTTCAATCGCATCAATAGCCTGTTCAAGACTTTTTGGGCCTAAACGCATATAAAAGCCAGCCAGTGCCGAATGAGCCTCCGCACTTGAATCAAACTTCTCCACAAGGGATAGGTATTCAGGCTCGAGAGATGCGATTTGCTCTTGTATAGGCGTGGCAGCACTTGTTTCAAGAAGTCCACGTTTCATCGCCAGTAGATTAGTATATGCTCTTACATCTTCGCCCGTAACTTCAACCGCTTGCTCCAAGAGTTGTTCAGCCTGCTCTTTGGCTTTATCTCTTTCTTCAAGGCTGCCTCTTGAAGCTAAAATCTCACCCCTTGTGAGGTACGCTTGTGCAATATACCAATAAATCTGGGGCTGAGTTAGTTCAAGTTCCCGAGCCTTCTCCAAATCATTGATTGCGTTTGATAGCGAAGCCTCAGGGTCTGTCACTGCCCCCAGTTTCGCTAATTCAAACAAAGCTCTACCTCTAAGCAGATACATGTATGAACCTATTCGCTGAGGTGCTGGTTCTCTTTCTTTGATTTCAAAGGATTCCCACTTAGTTGTATCTTCTGCGAGTAAGTTTGCACCCTCTGCTATATCAATAAACTCAGATGCTTGTAACTCGATCTCCTGCCAAATTCCACCGCCGCCGCCACCAGCCATTGTGAAGCTGTCAGCCATTGAGTAAAGATACTTTAATCGTCCAAATCGAGCTTTGATGTTCTGAGGGTCTATCCTGATTATTGCATTCCAGCATCCGACGACATTACGCCATTGTTCGGTTTCAAGATAAAGACCCGCAAGTTTAAAAAGTATCTCTACTCTAAGCGAATCGGTTTTAGCAAGACTGCGTGCTTTGTGATAGCTGCGTTCGGCACGTTTGTATTCTTCTGTTTTTACCTCCTCATCGGTTGCCTCGCGCGCCGCTGTTATCGCTAGGTCGCCGTCTTTGATGAACTTTTCCGGGTCTCGGCTCAAATACAAAATGAAGGCAATAACAACGAGTACCACAAGTACGAAAAAGCCGGAGCCAACAAGTGCAACTTTTTTATTCAGTCTTTTTCTCGCCATAAACTTAACCTCTTATTTGTAACCTGTTTCACACTTAACAAGACAGACCTTACTTCTTATAACAGACCAATAAACGCTCTATACAAAGCAAAATCACTTTTAATTGTGCCCTCCGAGTTATTAATCAGCGGGGGCCTTGCTACCATCCAGAATCGGCCAGTGCTCTTTTTCCAACACAGGCAAGATTACGCCCAAGAGCTTTTGGCTTGCCTCAACTGCCTCTTCTGCGCCGGGGTAAACCGATGCCCCAAACTTCGTATTAAAAAATTTCCATTCAACTTTAGAAAAGTACGAATACTTGCTGAAAATGTTCTTATTTAGGGCTATACGGGCATTCTCTCTACTGTTACTATAATCTCCATTTACGCTAAAAAAGTACAAAACCGGAAATTTTGTAGCACTTTGCCAGTGATTAAAACCGGTTCCAGCAAAGATGAGGTATCTGCCCGGGATGGAAAATTGATGATTATCAATTGCCGAACGACAATTGAACGTCACGCTATCAGAAGCCAATTTTTGGAAGCCGCTGCCCATATAACATTCTTCCGGCACATGGGGCACGGCATCAGGAAGCTCGTAATAAGTAATAAACAACGCACATTTACGAACGGCACTATCGGCTTGTGCTTTAGTATCCTCCAGAATCCACTGAATATAATCTCTCGTACCCAAGCTTTTAATAATCTCTTCCTCTTCGATTATGTTCTTTGATACGACCACATAAGGCCCCAAGCCTTTTTCAGCCAAAAGGTCTAAAGGTTTTTTCAACGGCAAGGGTTCTTTTTTCAAGTATACACCGAATGTTTTTATTGCAATGGACATACCGCTTGCTGCTATTGCAAGTACTGCAGCACATATCAAAAAAGCCGGTTTAAAGTAAGTTCTATATATTGTATCCCACATCTGGTATCCCGTTTTATTCTTTACCACCTTCGAGTAACAATATCCTCAGTAACAGCCTCGGTTTCCTCAATAAACAAACTCGATAAGAACCACGCGAGCAGGCCGTATAAGCCAAAAGCCAATGGTAACATCCCCAAGCCGAGCAAGTCGTGGTATAAACCTTGAGCATACCTGGGATGTATCAGTATATAGATAAAACCGGTTACAGTTACACGAACGACATTGCAAAATATAGCAATTGGAATTGTACTGGCCAACAAAATGAGCCGCTGCCATATTGGTCTATAGTGCAAATACGCCATAGCAACACCCAAAGCCAAAAAGGCCATCAGCAATCGCATTCCACTGCAGGCCTCAGCTACATTAAGTGGAGGCTCGAGCCGATGCCCCTTATAAATCACATCTATTACTACACCACTTGCAACAGCTTCGAGCCCATTAACTAAATTCAATAAAGTAGCGGCCAGCTTGGCTGCTAACTGTCGCATAGGTATAGTCAAACTGACATAATATCTGGTCGGCAATGGAACGGCAAAAACCAAGAATCCGATGGGAAGCCAAGTATATTTAACTAAACTCCATCCCCCCAGAAACAAAACAATTGCACCGAGAGTCGCTATCATGCTGATTGGCCGAAAGTACCCAAATCCGGAAGGACTGACCGTGTTAAAAAAATAAAACATGATGCAACAAATGATGAAAACCAAACCCAAATAATTCGGCTTAGTGTGAAGATTCAGAATCTTGTTTTTTTGCTGGTTAATGAAGTATAAGCTGAAAAGTGGGATTAGAAAACCGTGAGACCAACTGGGGTCGGACCATCTGCGGACAACTGTTTGAATTTCATTGTGAAAAAGATAGTAAAACAGCCCTCCAATTATCAATACTTTAACGTAGGTATGCACTCCAAGTTCCTGCCAATGTGTGCGAACAGCTCTGGTCCTGTCAGTTTCCGGAGCTTCCTCCCTGCGTTTACGGTCGGGTCCCTCTGAAATAAAAGAAGCAACACTGTCTGTCATAACTAAACAATTCGGTTAGAACCAGTGGGGTATAGGCCTTCGAGTTCCGAAATCTCTATCAGCAAAATTACGGTCGTAAACAAAACCGAAGCCATAAGTTGCTCTGAAGGCATTTCGCAAAACCGCACGCCATCTTGAGGTCGGATGTGTGCCGACATTGACCAAATCATTCGGCTTGATAAAGAAATCCGGTTGTTCGCCACGTGAGATTTTATCCAAATCCACCATCACGATTTCTTCTTTATCCCTGCCGATTCTTCTTATAACTTCGCAGCGTTTTGGCCACGCCAAAGGTCCCAGACCACCCGCTGCTGCTATGGCCATTTTCAAAGTCATCGGTCGGCCTGTAAGATTAATGTATCCTTGTGCATTAACATTGCCCATAATAACAAATTCACCGATAACATCAACGGGCACATGAATACTATCCCCAGACCTTATCACAATATTATACCTTGGGTCACCGCTAAGCAGCCTATCTGCAGAAATCTTTATAACCCGCCTCTGGACGCCCCCTGTTCCAATCTGGTCCCAGCCGAACACCTCCGGCAGTTGTTCCCTTAGGGGCTCAGTTACTTTGCCGGGCTCTACTTTGGCTATGGGCTCTGTAGGTTTCGGCCGCCCAACCTGAATGGGTATCCACCTGCCATCCTGGAAAATCCACTCGATAGGACCTGTTTCATCCGGATTTATTGGGTTATTTATCGTCTCACGACCAACTTGTTCCGCTGATGATTCCAACAAGCTCTCCAGACTCGTCTGGCTCAATAGCTCATTGCCAAACGGCTCAAAACCTTGCGGCAAGGCCAACTCGGCGAGTTCGGTATCTGTTATCATTTCCGTGGAAGCTACAACCAAGTTATTTCCAGAAACATGTCTTTTTGCTCGCGGTGCTATTATCTCCAGCATCTCCCGTTCAGGTTCGACAAGTTCTTCTGGCTCAGCGGGCCGGACAAGTTCCGGCTCAACAGGCTCAGTGATTACTTCTTCGCCCGTAACAGGGCGTGAAACATAAAGATAACTAACATTAAATTGCCCGACCCCCCCCGCTGTTGCAATTGCATCCGTCAACCTAAAATCATATCGAGGAATCACGTATCTACTCGGGCGTGCTACACCATCACCCCATATCGAAAACGTGCGCTTTTCTGAACTGAGCAACGTTACAACAACCGAAGGTTCTTTTAATACACTCGGCGAAAGAATCTGGCGTATTTCCTCTTCAAGCTGGGATTCACTCAAGCCTGCCGCTTCAACCACACCAACCTCCGGTATGGATAACTTGCCGGTTTCGGTAACAACATAATCGTTTATAAATGGAGCCCCTTCTTGAAGCAATTCGAATATGGATACCCTCACAATATCACCGGGTCTAAACATGTAGTCAGTCTCAATCATCATAACATCTATCGGACGTGGCTGTTCTGCTCCTTCCCAGACCGATGGTTCCTCCTCCGCCACACCCAGCGAATCCAATATTACGTTAACTGATGGAACAGGACGAAATCTGCCTATCTGTGCCGGGTCAAAAAACCGGTTACCGCAACCAGCCAAGTAAATACTCACAATACATACAACCGCTACATCCCGTGCAGTTTTCATGTTACCCCAACTTCCAAGATATATTGTACTAAGACCCAAGAACACCCGCGCAAACGAAACGTATGCGCTTATGATTTATACCTTTATGTCTTGTGCACTTGATGAAATTTATCGGTTTAACACGGTATTTGCTTAACTTTTTTTAACTGCGATAAAGCCGCTATTACAAAGAAATTAAATGCCTTTTTTGAATATCAGCATAAAAACACTCATGTCCTATAATTCTCAGGTAGCAAAAGCAAAGACGGCTTTAAAAAAAACCCTGACTTCTGTCAGACGCAACTATAGACAGGCAAACCGGTTATGAGACTAACCGGCTTTGCCAGATAGTTGAAAGCTGCTCTTAGCCTTTAGGAAAGTCATACATAAATTATTTATACCTTATAAGGGCTGAATTTGTTCGCTTTTGCTTCTTTGTTGGAACCCGATAATAATAGCCGTATCAATATGGATAAGAAGCTTACAACCCCTGGGAAAAATAGACTTATTCCCTGATTTGCACTACTTACTTGCTGACAAAACGAAATGCTTCCACCGAAGTTTACGTTTTGAGTGCATCTGTAGCTCAGGTTGGCGGTATTCCTTAGTAACTACCACATCCTGCAGAAACGCTGGTAGGTGAACCCTTTACTCTGTGGACTTTAACGAGTAATAATCTATCGTAACCAAACGCTGCTGCAAAACACCTTTCGCGTTGGTTTTGAATATCTCTATCTTTGTAGGAACCAAAAGGGTCTTTTTATCAATCTTGCTATAATCATATCCGCGAACAGTCAAGTAACGGTCCTTTTCAACATCAGCCAACCAAATTATATCAACGAAAGACGTGTCCTTGTTCTGATATAAAGTCACCTGTGACCAATATGGTTTGAGGTCTCTGCTGACCTTCTCAATCGGATAGTACCACAATCCTTCCATCCTGACCGGCGCGAGCGCCTCGTCAAACTCAACTCTACTATCGAGAAAGCGTATGGGCGCCGTTGTCATATTGAGCACCACCTCGGCAAAATCACGAGCATATATTGGTGTTGGCAAGAGACCAAACGGCACGTTTGCCTCTAATACACGAAAGCTTTCTCCCGATAATTGCCAGACGAGCCTACCCTGTGGCTCTCGAGCTGAGATACGAATAGAATCCAACCAAGGGCAAACTTCGTGATGCTGCTCAGTAAGGTAAAAACTACCATCGGCGTTATAAAAAGTCGCCACACAGTCAAGCTCGATGCTTTTCGTTTTTAGCCAGGACTGGTACCCGCCGGTAGCTCTAATCGCTCGAGTTGCATAAGTACCCGCAACAACACGCTCTGCAACGTCCGGCTCATAAGCCGACGCATCTGCTACTTGCTTCTGCTGACACCCAAGTACAATAAGAACAACCATAAGAACCAGCCAACATAGCACATTAGCCAACCGATTAACCATTTCGTCCTCCTGTTAATCTATCATATATACCACACAATTATTTCTCAGGCTCACAGGACAGCTTCGCAAGCTGCTCCATTAAGGCAAACCTTTGGGTTGCATCGCTTGTTGCAAGTCTGAGCAGTTTTTCTGCTGTTTCGGGCTTTGATTGTCGGAGCGTTCGGTAGCGATTCTGCCCATAAGCATATTCCTCAAAGTCTAAAGTTGGGGCTTTTGAGTCAAGCTGTAGCGGGTTCTTTCCTTGTTCTTTAACTTGTGGGTCAAAACGATACAACGGCCAATAGCCACAGGCAACTGCCTTTTTCTGCTCCTGATAGCCAGCTGTCATATTGATACCGTGAGCGATACAGTGTGAATAGGCTATTATAAGTGATGGTCCCGGATACCCTTCGGCCTCAACGAACGCCTTTACCGTTTGATTAGCATTAGCCCCTATTGCCACTTTGGCTACGAAAATGCTCCCATAGGTCATAGCTAAAAGTCCGAGGTCTTTTTTAGGTGCTGGTTTTCCCCCAGCTGCAAATTTAGCTACAGCTCCTCTTGGCGTGGACTTTGACATCTGACCACCGGTATTGGAATAAACCTCCGTATCTAAAACAAGCAAATTGACATCGGAACCACTTGCCAAGACATGGTCGAGGCCACCATACCCAATGTCATAGGCCCATCCATCACCGCCAACAGCCCAGACAGATTTGCGTACAAGATATTCTGCAACACACAGAAACTCTCTGCAATCTGCACAGTCGCTCTTTTTAGATTGGTCTTTTAGCTTTTCTACGCGAGCTCGCTGCTGTTCAATAGCGGCTTGCCCTGGTTCATTGGCCAAGGTTGCTTCTCGGATTTCTTCAGCAAGCTTGGCATCAACGCAGCCTGCGTCTGTCACCTTTTTGAGCAAATCGAGCGCCCGCTCTTTGAATTTGTCAACTGTAAGCCGCATGCCCATGGCAAACTCAGCGTTATCCTCAAACAAGCTATTGCTCCATATCGGTCCTCTGCCGTCAGACCTTTTTCTGTAAGGAGTAGTGGGCAGATTGCCGCCGTAAATTGACGAGCAGCCTGTGGCATTTCCAATCATAGCCCTGTCACCAAACAGCTGTGTTAGCAGCTTAACATAAGCCGTTTCCCCACATCCGGCGCAAGCCCCGGAATACTCAAATAAAGGCTGAATCAATTGACTACCCTTTACGGAATTAGCCTTAAAAAGGCTCGGGTCTGTATTTGGAATCGAGAGAAAATATTTATAATTATCTCGCTCGGTGCTGCGAATTGGTTCCTGCAGGACCATATTAATTGCCTTTCTACCCGTCGGTTGTTTGTTTTCGTCTTTCTCCTGTGCAGGGCAATTAAGGACACAGGCACCACAACCTGTGCAGTCTTCGGGCGCCACCTGAACAGTGAATTTCATACCGGCAAAATCTCTGCCTTTCGCATCGGCGCTTCTGAACGTCTCAGGTGTGTCTTTTAGGTATTTCTCGTCATAAGCTTTAATCCTTATAGCAGCGTGCGGGCAAACCAAAGAGCACAGGCCACACTGAATACAAATATCAGGCTCCCACTGGGGTATATTTACAGCGATGTTTCGCTTTTCATATTGTGTTGTGCCGGAGGGGAATTTGCCGTCGGGCGGCATCTTACTAACGGGGACCTTGTCACCACGAAGTGCTATAAGTTCACCGGTAAGGTCTTTGACGAAATCGGGAGCATCTTCCGGGACCGGCGGTCGCATTTTTTTTCTGCTCGTTACGTTGTCGGGGACGTCAACCTCATAGATTTTTTCGAGAGCACCATCTACAGCAGCATTATTCATTTCAACGATTTTTTCACCCTTCTTGCCATAGGTTTTTCTGATTGCGTCCTTGATGGCCTTTACGGCCGTGTCCAAGGGAATGATATTGGCAATTTTGAAAAAGGCAGTTTGCATAATTACATTGATTCTCGGTCCCAGACCAATCTCCTGCGCAAGCGAAATAGCATCAATAACATAAAACTTCAGCTTTTTTTCGAGCATCTGCTTTTGCACTTCCTGAGGCAGAGTGTCCCAGACTTCATCTTTACCGTGCATGCTGGTTAGCAGGAAGGTCCCCCCTTCGCGAGCTGTTGAAAGCATATCAAACTTTTCGAGGAAACTCGGATTATGGCAGGCAACAAAATCAGCTTTGGTTACGAGATAGGGTCTTCGAATTAGCTGCTTTCCAAACCGCAGGTGTGAAATGGTAACAGTACCAGCTTTTCTCGAGTCATAAACAAAGTAGCCCTGCGCGTAGTTGTCGGTCAACTCGCCAATAATCTTTATGGAGTTTCTATTTGCACCGACAGTTCCATCTGCACCAAGGCCCCAGAACATTCCTGAGAAGAGCCCTTCACTTTCTATCTCGAAAGATTCATCAACTTCCAGGCTTGTATTCGTAATATCGTCTACGATACCCACAGTAAAGCCATTTTTCGGTGCTTTAGCATCGAGGTTATCGAAAACGGCCTTTACCATAGCTGGTGTAAATTCCTTCGAGCCCAGACCGTATCGACCGCCGACAATTAAAGGATATTTATCAAAGGGGGCTTTACCTTCAGCCATCACCTCACCGATAGCTGTGCGGACATCGAGATAAAGAGGCTCGCCAAGCGAACCAGGCTCTTTTGTTCTATCGAGCACCGCAACCTTTTTGACGGTTTTTGGCAGGCAGTTGACAAAATCATTGCCGCTGAAGGGCCTATAAAGACGCACCTTAACAACGCCGACCTTTTCGCCTTTAGATGCGAGGAACTCAACCGTTTCGTGAACGGTATCGGCGCCAGAACCCATAATAACAATAACTTTCTCTGCATCTGCCCGGCCGATGTAATCAAACAAATGATAGCTTCGCCCAACGACTTTTGCGAACTTGTCCATCGTTTCCTGAACAATTTGTGGCACTGCAAGGTAAAACTTGTTGACTGTTTCTCTACCCTGAAAGTAAACATCGGGATTCTGAGCTGTGCCGGAAATCTGTGGTCTATCAGGCGAGAGAGCTCTTGCTTTGTGCTGAGCGACAAGCTCATCATTAATCACAGCCCGCATATCATCAAACGTCAGTTCCTCAACCTTTTGAACCTCATGGCTGGTTCTAAAGCCATCAAAGAAATGTAGGAACGGCACTTGCGAGGCCAGCGTTGCCTGCTGAGCGATAAGCGCAAAATCCATAACTTCCTGAACATTACAGGAACAGATAAAAGCAAAACCAGTCTGGCGGCAAGCCATTACGTCGGATTGGTCGCCGAAAATTGAAAGTGCCTGGCAGGCTAAAGAACGCGCTGAGATGTGAAAGACAGTCGGCAGCAGCTCTCCTGCTATCTTATACATATTGGGAATCATCAGCAAAAGCCCCTGCGATGCTGTAAAAGTCGTTGTCAAGGCACCTGTTGCCAACGCGCCATGGACCGCACCTGCTGCTCCGCCTTCCGACTGCATCTCCGTAACAGAGGGAACCGTTCCCCAGATATTCGGCTCGCCTTTTGCTGTCTTTGCATCGGCGATTTCACCCATTGGCGAGCTTGGTGTAATTGGATATATTGCAATCACTTCATTAGTTGCGTGGGCCACATGGGCTGCGGCAGCATTCCCATCAATTGTAACCATTTTGCGCTTCATAGCTTCTCCAACTTGTTAAAATAAGAACCACAAATAAATTAGATGACCTTTATAACCACAATTGGCCGTCAAACTACCCTTTAAGAAATGTTTTTATACAACTTTTCGGTGTTTTAGGCAATGGAAACTTTCGCAAGAATTGAATTAAGATAACGTTATTTTTCAAGACCAAAGATTTTAAGCCATTGTTCCGTTTCGCTCTCAGTTAGCCCTTCGCGTTTTGCTGTTGGTTCTTTTGGTGTTTTTTCCCTGCGGCTCAAGCGTTTACAGAGGTCATTCCAGAAAACCAGCGCCTTTACCACTATTGCCTTCCTTGCCCGGGCCGCGCTTTGGACTCTTCGGTCGCTACTTACAACTGTCAATCTCCTTGGCGCAGTGTTTGCTTTTATCTTACCCTCGATTACTGTATCGGCGTCAGTGCCCAGACCTGCAAAAAATACTTCAAGATTACTTATATTTTCGAATACGCTCTTATCCCGTGGCCCGGTACCGTCAAAAACCATTTCCCCCCTTTCTCCGGTCAGTTTCAAATACTCGTTTATAATCCGGCACAAACTAACATCGCTGATTTGCTCGGGGCCTCCGCCTGCCTTCTGAATTGAATGCAGCAGATTATGACCATCGATAACAATCGGCATCTGTCAGGAATCCGCAGAAAATCTTATTTCTCCGCCGACGATTGTCTTTTCTACTTGGCCTTTGAGTTTCCAACCGTTGTAGGGGCAGTTTCTGCTCTTAGAGCGGAACCTGGTTATATCAACCTTATACTCAGCATCGGGGTCGATAATAGTAACATCACCCTGCTTACCCTTGCCGAGCGTGCCCCTGTCCACGCCGATTATTTTTGCAGGCCTTGCAGACATCAATTCGATAAGGCCGGACCAGTCCAGAATGCCCGGCTCTAATAATGCCTTGACATAAAGACCGAGAGCACATTCCAAAGAAGCTATACCGAAAGGTGCAGCCAGAAATTCCAGCTCCTTCTCACTTTGCAAATGCGGGGCGTGGTCGGTAACTAAAGCGTCAACAAGTCCTTCGGAAACCGCTTGATTCAGGGCTTCGATGTCCTTTTCGGTTCGCAGCGGCGGGTTGACTTTATAGTTGGTGTCATATTCGGCGCAGCACTGTTCGGTCAAAAGCAGATTATGAGGTGTTACCTCACAGGTAATCGGCAAGGAATCCTTCTTGGCAGCCCTTAACAGTTCAACCGAGCCGGCTGTCGATATATGCTGGGCGTGGTAGCGAACATTTGCTTTCCTGACAAGCTCAATATCCCGCCAGAGCATCATCTCTTCAGCCATCGCATCAGTCCCTGGTAGGCCAAGTATCGTCGAGTAGTAACCGGCATTCATTACACCGTTGCCGGCAAAACCATTATTCTGACAATGTTGGGCTATCACAATGTCAAACATAGCAGCATATTTAAGTGCCCGCAGCATAACGGCAGGGTCCTGAACGCCATTGCCATCATCGGTAAAACCAACGGCCCCTGCCTCTGCCATAAATCCCATCTCAGCAAGCTCAACTCCCTCCCTGTTTTTGGTTATAGCGCCCATCGTATAGACATGGGTCTTCCTGGCTTGTCTGGCCTTTCGATGAACATACTCAATGTCGGTTTCATTTTCGATAGGTGGCCTTGTGTTCGGCATACAGACAACCGAAGTAAAACCGGCTGCAACTGCCGCCGATGAGCCGCTTGCTATCGTCTCTTCCTCCTCATCGCCGGGTTCGCGAAAGTGAACGTGAATATCAATCAGGCCGGGCACCACTAATTTGCCGGTAGCATCGATAACCGTTTGCGCTTTCTTTTCGATTTTGCCAACCTCGGCAATTTTCTCGTCGAGGATAAGCACATCGCATTCTTTATCGATGCCGTTCGCAGGGTCTATTACCCGACCATTTTTTATTAATAATTCAGAACTCATATACTTCAGCACAAAATAATCAATCTGCTTGTGCGGCTGCTTGATTGACCAGAAATAAAACAGCCATTCTTACAGCCAGGCCGTTTTTGACCTGTTCTAATATCACGCTGTTACTTCCGTCGGCTACTTCACTTTCAATCTCAAGGCCTCTGTTAATCGGTCCGGGGTGCATAACCAGTATATCGGGCTTCGCCCGCTTCATACGCTCTACGGTCAGGCCGAAATAATGTGAGTATTCGCGCACCGAAGGGAAAGGATTACCACCGAGCCGCTCAAACTGAATTCGGAGCATATTTATCACATCAACCTTTTCAATAACCTCATCGAGCGAATAGCTGACTTTGACCGGCAGCTTGTCGACCTCGCCTGGAATAAGTGTGGGCGGTCCAACGAAGGTAACTTCGGCACCGAGCTTGCTCATCGCCCACATATCACTTCGGGCAACACGGGAGTGGGCTATATCGCCGACAATCGCAATTTTTAAACCTTCAAGAGTGCCTTTGATTTTACGAATTGTATAGACGTCCAGGAGACCCTGTGTCGGGTGCTCACAATACCCATCGCCGGCATTGATGACACCGGCGTTGATATTCCTGCTCAATAACCTCGGCGCACCAGCGGCACTGTGACGAATCACTACTATATCAATACCCATAGCTTCGAGGTTTTTAGCGGTATCCAAAAGCGTTTCGCCTTTAGTGACCGAGCTTGCCTTCTTGGTGAACTCGACAACGTCGGCGCTTAATCTGCTGGCAGCTAAGGCAAAGCTGTTTCTCGTTCGCGTGCTGTCTTCAAAAAATAGATTCACGACAACTTTTCCTCGTAAAGGCGGAGCCTTCTTTACCGAGCGAGTGCTGATTTGTGCAAAACCTTTCGCTGTGTCAAGAATATGTGTAATCTCTTCGGCGCTTAACTCACGCAAGCCGAGCAAGTGCTTTCGCCGCCATCTCAATTGTTTACTTTTTCTTTTTAACGCCATGAACTTTTGATTCGTTTATGCTCTTTTACTCAATTACGACTTCATCTTTTCCGTCAGATTCGATGAGATTTACCTGTACCAATTTGCCGGGGGTAATATCAGTTTTGTAACCGGCGTAATCAGCCTGTATTGGCAGCTCCCTGCCGACCCTGTCAACAAGTACCGCCAATTTTATCGCCTTTGGTCTTCCCAAATCTATAAGTGCATCCATTGCTGCGCGTGTTGAGCGCCCCGTATAGAGAACATCATCAACCAAGACAATTATTTTGTCATCTATATTGAAACCGATTTCGGTAGTTCGGACCTGCGGCTGAGCATTACCCTGCGGCGAATTCAGGTCGTCCCTGTAAAGCGTTATATCGAGAGTTCCACACGGAACATCTTTACCCAGCTCTTTCGATAGCCGGTTTGATAATCGCTGTGCAAGAATTTCACCTCTGCTGCGAATGCCGATCGCAGCAATATCAAATTTAGCCGGTGTCTCGGAAATAATACGACTTGCCAAATCCTGAAGAATTCGCTCGATTTGCCCGGAATCTAAGATTACCTTCATAACAGCAACTAATCCTCTGCTAAAATGAGCCAAAATTCGCTGCGAGTATAGCAGCAACGTTCGATAAAAGCAAGGATTCCAATACAAGTTTTTGGGTAAACCCGATTTTTTAATACTGAAAATGCTGCACCCCAAAACAAGCTGGTAATCTACTTGAATAAAAGGTGGCTTTTTGGTATAATCGCACTAACAGGAATCTAATGATAGGAGACAATTGGGTTTAAGCTGTCTTCACCCGGGTGTTCCGGGCAGCTTCCTGTTTTTGGTCCTTTTTGCCTTCTTTGGGAGGAAGGTAATGGCTGACAGAGCCAAAAAATTGCTCGCCTTGTGCCTGGTCGCTTGTGTAATAGCAACGCTGATAGCAGCTAACGCTGCTGACGCATCTGAAAAGCAACAGACAGATAAGATACTGCAGCCACAAGGCTTAAATGCAGCGGGAATATATACCCTCAGAGAGCTCGACCCCAATTTGACGGGTTTCGGCACCAAATTCGCTGTCATCTGCAGAAGCATTACCTATATCAATGGAGAACCACAAAACGATTATCGCCCAAGCACAGAGCACGACTGCCTAAAGAATAGGCAATTTAGCTTTTACGGCCAGGACGAACTGCCAGCTGGCATATCACCACACTCAACAGCTATTTGCTCAATACTGTTCGGCAAAGACCATGAAGCATTTAATCCCCGGCTCGGACAATTCTATTACCAAGGTGCTGCACCGCAGGCCGAGGCCGACATCTACGAGTTCTGGCATTTTTTAGCCAACAACATATTTGCCGGCTCAGCTCCTGATGCGGATATTTTGACCGCCAGCTTCGGAAAACAGTTTGAAGACTGGTGGACAAGAGGAATCGAATCTATGGCTGAACAGTTTGGGCTGATTGTAGTCGCCGGTATAGGAAACGGCTCCCATGTTTATGACCCTCTACTTTACCCTGGTGCCGGTGCTAATGTTATTGGCGTTGGAGTCGTTGATTCTGTAAACACCGAAAACCTCCCAAACAACCTGTCACAATTCTGCTTTGCTTATCCGGAGCATTCCAGTTGCGGCCCAACTGACGATGGGCGATGTAAGCCTGATATCGTCGCTCCCGGCAACTGCCTGGCCGCTGACGCAAACGAGCCCAACCATTACAAGCCGACAGGTAACTGGTCGAGCTTCTCAACACCGATAGTAGCAGGGACAATCGGTCTTCTCGTTCAAAAAGCAAAACAGGACTCAAGTTTGAATGCCGCTATTTCACCTTACGGCGGTAACTGCGTAATAAAAGCTCTTTTAGTAAATTCTGCAACGAAACTGCCCTACTGGCACAAGGGCAGGCTGGGAACCGACGATGACCATCAGGTTCCCCTCGACTATATTCAAGGCTCAGGAATGTTAAACGCCGTTGGTGCCTACAAACATCTAATTGCAGGTATAAAAAAACCTGGGGACGTTCCAACAATTGGATGGGACTTAAACCATCTCCAAAAAGACAAAAAACCGTTAAACTTTTATAGGGTCACGGTTGCAGAGCCGGCCGACAAATTTATTACCGCTACGCTTGTTTGGAATAAGCATTACACCAGCGCTTATCCTTTTGAGCCACTACCGGAGAAAGACGCCAATCTGCGACTTGAACTATGGGCTGTTAACAAAGAGAATCCTGAAAACTACTACCTGCTCGACTACAGCGACAGCAAGGTTGATAACCTTGAGCACATTTACTGCAGGACAGATCCCAATTACACCAATTATGAAATTGCGGTCTTCTATAGTGACCTTAACGAGGCGAACAAGCCGGAGATAAGCCAGCGATATGGCATAGCCTGGAGCGTCAGCGTCAAGCAAGAAGGTCACGGCATCTCTTGGTATGACCTAAATTCCGACGGCATCGTCGATGAGCTGGACTTCAATACACTGTTGAATAATTTTATGGTCAGTATAAAAGCACCAGAAAGCTATCAGTTCGGCGATATCAACACCGACGGTAAAATCGACGCCGAGGATTTCCAAATCCTTAGGGAACACATAAGCACACAAGCCGATCGGCACACAGCAGAAGAAAACGAGCTCAAATAACCCACAGATAACCCCAAAGTCAAAAACTTCTTTTAATTCCTCGCCATTTCTGGTAATAAAGAGCACAAGTCATAAGTTTATTAGGTTGGTTTGCGGAGTTTTGGTCTTTCGCCTTTGTGCAGTTTGTTAGTTTATTATGCAGCTGATAGTAAGAAAATCACGGTTGAAAGGTGAGGTGACCATCCCGGCCTCCAAATCGCACACTATCCGCGCTGTTACAATTGCGTCCTTAGCCAAGGGCCAAAGTATCATTCGCAATCCGTTAGTATCGAACGATACTCAAGCAGCCGTCGACTGCTACCGCTCTTTAGGTGCTAACATTGACACATCCAACGCAAAGTTCTGGACAGTAACAGGCGTGGGTGGACAGGCCACTGCTGCGGATGAAATTATCAATGTGGGCAACTCAGGCACAACTTTACGGATTGCAATGGGTTCAGCCGCTTTAGCCAAGAGCGGCAAAAGCACAATACTGACGGGGGATGAGCAAATTCAGGCCCGCCCTATCGGCCCGTTGATACAGGCCTTGAATAATCTGGGAGCAAGGTGCATCAGCCTGAAAAACAACGGCAAGGCACCTGTCAAAGTAACCGGACAGCTGTCCGGCGGGAAAACCACCATTGCGGCATCTACCAGCCAATATCTATCCAGTCTGCTTCTGTGTACACCTATAGCGGCACAAGACACCGAAATAGACGTTACTTTGTTAAATGAGCCCGGCTATGTGCAAATGACACTCGATTGGCTCGATAAACAGCGCATTGAATACCAAAATGAGAATATGCGGCTTTTCAAAATCAAAGGGGGCCAAAGATACAAGGGTTTTGACCTCACGATTCCTGGCGATTTTTCCGGTGCCACGTTCTTTCTCTGCGCCGCTGCATTGATAGCAGATGAGGTAACTCTGTTAGGCCTGGATTTATCAGATAGCCAACCAGACAAGGCAGTGGTTGATTATTTAACAGAAATGGGTGCTGATATTAGGATTGGGAAAGACTTTATAACTGTCAAAGCCGCTAAGCTTAAGGGTATCGAGATAGATATGAACCAAACCCCAGATGCACTACCTGCGATGGCTGCTACCGCCGCTTTTGCTGAAGGTACTACAAAGCTGACTAATGCCCCCCAGGCAAGAGCCAAGGAAACAGACCGAATCAATGCGGTGGCCTGTGAACTGAAAAAAATGGCTATAGATGTTGAACAACTACCTGACGGGCTTATAATACGCCACAGTAGACCTAAACCAGCCCTGCTGCATGGCTGGGCGGACCACAGAATAGTAATGGCCCTGACGCTGGCAGGGATGGCTATTGACGGTCAAAGCACCATCGATAATGCTGAAGCAATAAGTGTTACTTTCCCCACCTTTGTCGAGTTGATGAAAAGTCTGGGCGCAAATATGCAAAAAAAATAACAGGAGAAAAAAAATGATTGGTTGTCACATAGGACGGATATTCCAAGTAACAATTGCCGGTGGTTCATATCAGGAAGGCCTGACGGCCGTTATACAGGGCCATCCGCCCGGAATGCTCCTAACAGAACAGGAAATCTATGGCGATTTGCTACTACGCAAGCCCGGTGCCGACGAATTAAGCAGCCCACGAAAAGAGCCCGACCTGCCAATTGTCTACTCCGGACTAAACGCAGCCGACACCATCGAAGGTGCAGGGAATAAAAACCATACTAACGGCACTCCGCTTACGATTCTGATTCCCAACCTCGACCGACACTTTATTCACATAAAACAATACCAGGACACAAACCGTACACCGAGGCCAGGCCACGCCTCCTACGCTTCATTTATCAAATACGGCCCCGACGACGATGCTATAGGAGCTGGAATATTTAGCGGAAGATATACGTCCACTATTGTAGCCTCAGGCTATGTCGCAAAGAAAGTTCTAAAAAAATGTGGCATTGAAGTGTACGCCTACGTTAAGGAACTCGCGGGTGTTCGATGCCCCGACATATCGCACGACCAAACGCTTAACTACACAAAAAACTATAAAAAAATGCGGCGAGACCTCGACCCATTTTATCAGGAAATCTACGTCAAAGGCCGCGTAACGATGGATATGCGATTCCTCGAAAAAATTAAAGTATTGACTGAGATTGAGCAGGAAATCGATGCCATCCGTGATAAGGCTCCAAAGATAAAGCCTGCCAAGGTTAAGAATAAATACGGTGTTCATCCGATATTAAACTGTCCCGACATTGATACCGCCAACGCAATGGTTGATGTCTGCAACCGCATCGCTGCCGCGGGGGATTCATCCGGTGGTGTGGTCGAAGTCATCGTAACCGGTGTCCCCACAGGTCTCGGTGAGCCGGTGTTCTACAAACTTGATGCCGAACTTGGCAAGATGCTTGGCATCGGTGCAGTTAAAGGCGTAGAGGTCGGTGCCGGTTTTGGCGTCAGGGATATGACCGGCAGTCAATCCAATGACCAGATGCACGCTGAAGGAAAACAGGTTATTTTCGAGTCAAACAATGCCGGCGGTATTACAGGCGGTCTTTCGACAGGCCAACCAATTGTTGTCAGGCTCACAGTCAAACCAACACCTACAATCGACAAACCACAGAAGACAATCGATAAGTATACACTTGAGAACAAGGATCTGGCAGCCATCACCCGGCGTGACCCAACGATAGTGGCGCGGATCTGGCCTGTTGCCGAGAACTACACCGCTATGGTAATACTTGACCATCTAATGGCACACTACGGCTACCAGACGCTGAAAGGGAAATGAGAATCGGGGAAAAAATACGCCCCCGACACACAAACAGCCGCCAAATAATCCTTAGCCGAAAAACAGCAATATACTAAAAAAGGGGTGTAATTATTACACCCCTTTTGTTCACTCTTACAATCGAATCAATAGTTCTCTCGCATCGATGCAACTGCTCCAGCCTCGGCTTCTTCCCGGAGAATAATCTTCGGCTGAACCAATATCAGCAAAATCCTCTGGTCCTTCACTTTGCTGCGGTTACTAAATGCTCTTCCAATAATAGGTATCTTGCTCAATACCGGAACTCCTGACTCGAGCTCAACTTCTGCGGTCAGCTTATGGCCGCCTAAAAGCAGCGTACCACCGTCAGGTACGCTTACCCGTGTTTCAACCCGTGACAGTTCCGTTGTAGGATACACTATGGTCCAAGCACCCCGGCCAAGGCTGGTCTGAGGACCTAAGACTGCATGCTGTTCCCAACCAAGGAAATCCCGCAATTCCGTGACAATATTAAGCAGGATATTTTTCTTGTCGGGTGTAATTGTGGGCGTAATATTGAGAATCGAGCCTGTTATTACAGCAGCATCCTCAAATTCAAGGGTCCAGAGAATATCACCTAATTCGCCGATTTCCTCAATGTCAAATTCAAAATCTGTCGGATACCACATAATCTTCTGAACACGCAATGTCGCAGATTCGCCACTTAAAACACTAACTCTGGGGGCATTCAAAAACGTCGCATCTCTGTGGGCTTGAGTTGCCCTAAGCAGCAAATCAACCTGCAGGGTATCTAAAATCATTCCACCAATGCCCATCTCAAGGCCGGCAAATTCGCCATATCCCGCGGCAGACCTTAAAAGTGAACCCCAACTGCCGGGTACTTCTGTATCCTCAGGCCAAGTGTGCTGACGATGTTGCTGGAAAAAGCGAAACTTATCCTCGTCCAGAATAAATTCTTGGCCCGGTATCCCTGTGTCGGGAACAGGCGTTCGAAAAATTTCACGCAGGGGGTTGAGCAATATTATTGGTGCGTTAGGATCGTCACCCCATTTGGGGTCGGGTCCGAAGTCAGGATTGCCCTCAGTATATGGAATCGGGTACCCGTCCGTCAGCGGGTTGTATCCAGGAAACCAACCTGCCCAATCCGCAAGATACGGGGCGTATGCTATAAAACATGGATCGGTTGGAAGTGCAAAACCGGGATTGTCAGGGAATATTGCCTTACCAATGCCCTCCAACCACTCCGGATCTTCTAACCATATTGTTTCAAGTGCCCCCAAGGGCGAACGGTAGATATTGAGATCCAGACCGATATCTTCGAGGAAATTCTCACCAACCAATAAGAACCTGGCCTCAATAGCAACTTGATGGCCGAGTGCCTTACGCAACTCTCCAAGCAGTTTGTCAATCTCATTATGAACTTTGCGTGTCTGCAGGACAATAAGCTTTTTATTTTCGTGAATTATTATCGTGCCTTCGCCACCGGTAACATACCAGCTATCCGGTTCGACGGTTTCCTGAATAAGCGTAACCAAGGCTTCGGCTCGGAGTACTGCCAACTCAGCCATTTGTTCCCTATCAAGTTCCTCTTCTATCTCGAAACCTTCCGCACCGGCCATCTCAACGTCTGCGGTAACTTCTTCTGGACTTTGTGCATAATAATCGGCTGGTCGGCCAAGTAAATCCGTCACATCATAGACCAATGTTACCAATGGGCTCGGAAGCGCCTCCAATGTTGCTATCGTAATGACTCCGTTTTCCACAACGTAACC
>CP070728.1:1039380-1051346 GCA_020351025.1 Planctomycetota bacterium | reverse complement strand
ACAGAGAAAGGAAATCATGAAGGCGTTCACGTTGTTTTTGGTGGCCTCAACGGTCCTATTAGCCCTTGCTGGATGTACCACGAGTCAGAATTCAAATACTTTGCCTGTCAGTCTGCGAGTTAAGCCCACAAATGGTCAGCCCAAGGTATATGCATCCAGACAACAAATTGAAGCGGTTCTTCGCAAAAAACTACCTTCTGAAGGATGGGTTTCCTCTCAGGACGTTTACATTGAATGTGTGCGTTCGACTACACCACCAGGTGCTGATGGAACGATGCATGGTGAAGCGGGCATTGTGCCGTTGCGGATTATGAATGGTTCATCCGACATTTTGGTCTTTGGAAACATTCAGGGTTGTCAGCCGGGTTATTGGGGCGTCAGATTGATGGGCAAAGATGGACCGCTCAGCGATTGGGCCATCGTAGAACTTAAGAAATAGTGGTGGCTCAACAACGAAGTCGAGTAGCCCCTATACATACTCGGCTGACGCATGCCGTTATGTGCTTTGTGAGCTTGAGATATATTACAATCCAGCAATGAGAGGGCGCTTTAGGCACTTTTAACTTCTTTTTGCCAGTGCTACAGCCGATGCAATTGCGAAATTTGCAGTGTGTGTGATGCTGATGCTTATATGTTTGATGCCGAGTGTGTCGGCAATTTTTTCAACCTCGCCGCTGAGTTTAACCTCCGGTTGGCCTGTCGGGTTATTTACAATTTCTATATCGGTCCACGCGATTTTGCCTCGCCAGCCGGTCCCCATCAGTTTAAGAACGGCTTCCTTTGCCGCAAAACGGCCGGCTAATTTTTCTATCCCGTCCTTATTCGACTCGGCGTAGGCCTGCTCGGTGGCCGTAAAGACCCTGGTAATGAAACGCTTGCCGTGTTGCTCTACCATCTCTTTAATCCTTGGAAAATCTACAAGGTCTATTCCATGGGCTATGATTTCCATCTGTCAGTCCTGATTAACCCGTAAGCAGTTTAAACACCATCGTCAATTTACTAAAAGCTTTATTTTATTCGTTGCATATCTGGTAAATCTGTTCTAAGCAGAAATCGCTGAATCTATCCCTGCCACCAAGCTCGGCTTGTTCAGCGAGTTTGCGGTTAAACTCCTCAACCGCACTTCTCCTGCGCTCAAAAATTATTCGGGCCTCTACTTCTTTTTGTACCTTTTCGAATGGAACGAAACTTTTAGGCTGTTTTGCTTCCAGCTTCATAATGAAAATGTGAGTTCCTGATTCAATCGGTGCTGTAACCTCTCCGGGCTCTATTTTTTCCACTTCTGCCGCAAGGATATCATAGGGCTTTTCAAGGCTCTCCGGTTGCACGCCCCTGCTGAATCCGACCAGCGATACCCCGCGATGCCTCTGTGCTAATTGGCCCAAATCCTGACCTGCTTTGATTTGTTCGAGCAAATCATTGGCCAGCGACCTTGCCATTTCCTGCCTGCTTTGATTCGCGTCGGTCACGTCCAGTTCCTCGGCTTCAATATCAATCGCTTCAAACTTTATCATTGCTGGCCTGCTGAAAAATTTGTCCTTCATTTTATTGTAGTAGTCTAATAACTCACTGTGCGTGATAAAACTGTCCTCCGATAGTTGTTCACGAATATAAGAGTAGCTGAGAATCTCTCTTTTTTTGTATTCCTTGAAGCTGGACCAGTCCATTCCACTTCGCTTTAATTCCTCTTCAGCTTTGGCATAATCGCCCCCGAAGCCGGCTACAAATTGTCTTACTTCCGCCTTGGCTAACATTTCAAGTCGCTCGTCAATGTCCTTCCCTGCGTCTTTTTTGGCTTGTTGGTAAAGTAAAATATTTGATATTTTAGCCGTCAGAACGTTCTTAAGTTCGGGCTTAGCTTGTTTTTTGAATTGTTCAAGAGAGCTTCTTTGCGCAATTGGCCTGAGACTTTCTATTAGTGCAACGACTCCTCCTTCGTGTTCTATCAGCGAGCCGATTATTTCATTGCTGGTTATGGTCTCATCGCCCACTGCCAGGCTAAAACCTCCTGAAGGGTCGGGCAGGTCACTCTTCTCCCCGAAAAGAATCTCCGCCCGGCCATTTCTCGTAGGCTGCGACTTGCTCTGGCAGCCACCCGCTAACAGCGTTATTAACGCAAACAAAAAGATGCACCTTGGCATAACTTGCTTTCCCGCCTATAAGCTTAGAATTTAACACGTCCTGTGTTTTCTGGGGCAATAATAAACGTAATCGCTCAAAATTTCAATAGAATCCGCAAAAACGTTTTTAGCCTGCCCCGGAATATGTCGAATAATTATTACTGCCGCCAAAGCAAGTTTGGAGATGAAAAATGAACCGTTTAACTTGGTTTATTGGCTTGGTGATACTAAGCGTCCTTCTTGGCTGTAATTCTGATATCGTTTGTACCAAAGACCTGAAATTGCTCGAGAATAAATGTGTGCATATTGAGCCGCTCGCGAGTGATAATCCGCAAATCGGAAAAGTTATCAGGGACGTTATCGAGAAAGAATTCGTAAGACGAAACGTTCAGATTTGTGACCCCAATACAGCAACGATTTTAATCGGCGGCGCTACATTTCTTACCGTCAGGTCTACCTCAAGTGAAGCCCTTTTCATGGGCTCATCTGATTCAAGACAGGCAATTGAGAGTGTCTCTCTGGTGGCCAAAGACCCCAACGGCCAAATCTTATTGTCGGCATCCTATGATAACCAGGACCGGCTCTCGGCAACCAAGCTTGCAAGCGAATTCGGCTCAGAACTCGCTGGGAAACTCAGGTGACACAGCAAAAGTACACGATTTCACGTGTATTGGTGCTACGGTCTTTATTTGTTCCGTGACCTTTTCATCTTTTCGTACATTTCTAAATCAAAGATTAGAATCCCTCTTCCGACGCCGGCCCAGTCCCCCCTTTTTGCATATTGAAATGCCATATATCGACCATCGTCACTTACCACCGGATTCGAGCTTTTATAGCCGGGATAATCGCCGAAGAACGTCAGCCTTTCTGTTTTGCCCGAGCCGTCTAAGACCAGCTTGTAAATGTCAATATCACCTGCTCCCTTGTCACTGTGCTTATCGCATTCAACCAGTGTGTATTTGCCATCAGGGAAGATTCCCTCCGGCTCGTCATAACGGCCTGGTGCCTTTGAATAGTTCACTACCTTACCTGTTTCTATATCCAGCCCAGCTACTTCACAGACTTTGTACTCGTCGCCGTAGGCGCTGAAAATCAGCTCCTTTTCATCCGGCGGGCGAAAGTTCTGTGTCTCGATGTCATACTTCATAATGCTCAAATCGCCCTTCTCTAAAATCCTTTTTTTGTTTGCTAATTTGGGCTTGCCGTTTTCATAAACAATATCTGCTGTGTAAAACTCTGCATCCGGCGTCGTTCCGCCGATGGTCCATGCGATTCGCATATTCTTGCGCGATACCGCTGGCCCTTCATAGCAGTACTCCCCTAAAGGTGTTGGCGGCTCTGAAAGGTTCTTCTTTAATACCCAAAGCTCCGCGTATTTCTTTCGGCTGGGAACAGGGTCCTCTGCATCGAATTTCCGCGCGCCTGCGAGCAGAATATCCCCATTGGCTAAATACAGCGCGCGTACATATCCCTCGTGGTAGTAGCGGCCTGTCAGGAGCCGGATGATATTAGTATCGAGGTTTACTTCATATACATCACCGAAGGTCTTTTCGAGAAACAATATTCGCCCGCCGCCGTGCGACCAGTCAGCCCGTTGGCCGAAGTGTGTTACCTGTCTTATATAAGGAGGCAGCTCATCCAGCGGAGATTTACCTTTCTTACACTCGGATTCACCGAGGCAGGTACCCAATAGCAACCCTGCCAAAATTAAAAGCACACCTTTCTTTCGCCACATAGTTCAGCTCTCTCCTGTATGTTTTGTACTTTTGCTATTCCGATACCCACCAGGGCAAAAAGGCAGCATAGTAACCTATGATAGCTTGTTTCACTGCAAGCGGCTCGATTTGGCCCATCTGCCGGTAGATAATCTTTCCACTCGGCTCGATTAGAATTGTATACGGAATCCCGCCTGCCCATTGCTTATCCACTGCTTCAATTAGCTGGTATTTATCATCCGAATCGAACAAATAGTTTTTACAGGAGGCATGGTATTCTTTCAAAAATTCAAGAACTGCCTCTTTAATCTTCGGCGGGTCGGCGCTTATGGTAACTACTTCAAATTCTGTGGTTTTTCTGTTGCGGTATATCCAGTGGATTTTTACAAGTTCGGGTAATTCCACTTTGCAGGGCCCGCACCAGGTCGCCCAGACATTTATCAGCCGAAGTTTCCCTGCTTCATTTTTGACAAGCTCTTTTACCCCCTCTGCATCTATCATTTCAACAGTTACCTTTTCTTTTGCAAGTTGCTCGCGCTCTTTTTTCACAGATTCCCGCTTGTCCGACCATTTTGTAGAGCAGCCGAACGTCTTGGTCTTTTCAACGGGCGGTTTGTCACCTGCCAGCAGGGCATCGATTGCATTGCGGGCATCCTGGACCGCGTCAGGTCTTTCTCTCCACTCTGAGCTGTCGATTCGCCCCACAAAGCGCAGCTTGCGTTCCTTGTCGAAGATAAACGTATGTGGTGTCGTTACTGGCCCATAGGCCTTGGCAACCGCTTGTGTGTCCCCATCATAGAGGTATGGAAAGTTGAATTCCTTATCCTCCGCGCGTATTTTCATGTCCTCGAACGAATCACCCACATCCGACCATGCCATTTCATCTATCCGAAGAGCGCATGGGTCATTGGAAGATATACATACCACCGCCACGCCTTTATCTTTATAGTCAGCGCTAAGTTTCTTTATCCTGTCCTCGTATGCCCGCGCCGTAGGACAGTGATTGCACGTAAATATCAAAACGAGAACCTCAGCATCTGCAAAATCACACAGCGCATAATTTCTCCCATCCACACCCGGCAGACTAAAATCAGGCGCTTTTGCACCTAATTCCAGAGTCTTCGGCTCGTAAGCCCATACAGTACCTGCTGCCATCAGTACTGTTGCAAGTGTTGTCATAATACATCTACTAAATCTACCCATCTTTAAACCTCCTTTTTACTTTTCTCTTTGGTTAGTATCTTTCGCAACACGCCTATCAGTGTTTTTGGCTCGAAATAATTTTTTGGCAGGTGCAGATACGCCTTTTTTGGCTCCGGTATTCGCACCTTACCTGAAGTATTCGCAAATAGGAAATCTGTGTTTTCACCTGCATCTTTAGCAAATGAGAATATCAAATCCCCGCCTGAAATGATAATACTTTTTATGTCCTGCTTACTCGCTGCTATTCGAAGCTCAGCCAGCTCAAGCAATAGCTTTGCCTCATCCGGCACCGGCCCATACACATCGTTTAACTCATCTGCTATTTGCTTCAAATCCTCATTTGTTTTCGAAACCGCTATCTTGCGGTATACATCCATTCGGTGCCTGTCGGACGGTATGTAATTTTTCGGTATATACGTCGTAAATCCCAAATCCAGGCTCGCTGTCGGGATTGGCTCGACAGGTTCGTTTTTTAATCTTTTAACGGCATCGGCTAACAGTTCACAGTACATCTGATAGCCGACTAATTGGATGTGCCCGGATTGTTCAGGCCCTAATATATTGCCCGCCCCGCGAATCTCTAAGTCCCTAAGTGCGATTCTAAAACCGGCGCCTAAATGTGAATACTCCTCGATTGCCTTAAGTCGCCTCGCTGCCACGGGATTTATTGAGCGCGACTTGGGAAGCAGCATGTACGCATAAGCTCGGTGCTTATACCTGCCGACCCTGCCGCGAAGCTGATGCAGCTCTGCTAGGCCGAACCGGTCGGCATCGTTTATAAAAATCGTATTGGCGTTTGGAATATCCAGACCCGATTCGATAATCGTCGTGCATACGAGCACATCGGTATCGCCGACTACAAAATCTATCATCGCCCTCTCCAGTTCGCTCTTTGCCATCTGCCCGTGTGCAATGGTAACCTTTGCGTCACTGACAAGCTTTTGAATCTCCCATGCCTTTTTCTCAATCGTCCTTACCCTGTTGTGTACGAAAAACACCTGCCCCTGACGGTTTAGTTCACGGATAATCGCCTTTCTTATAAGCTCGTTGTTATAGCCGGTTACGGTTGTCACTATGCTACGCCTGTCTAATGGCGGTGTTGCCAGTGAGCTTATATCACGCAGTCCCAAAAGGGACATATGCAGTGTCCGCGGAATGGGCGTGGCCGTCATCGTTAGAATATCGACATTGACACGCATTTTTTTGAGTTTCTCCTTGTGCTCAACGCCGAACCGCTGTTCCTCATCTATTATCAAAAGCCCCAGGTCCTTAAATCTCACATCACCGCTCAAAAGCCGGTGTGTCCCTATCAGCACATCGACCTTTCCCTGTTTCGTTCGTGTGATGATGTCTGCTGCCTGCTTTGCTGTCTTAAACCGATTCAAAACCTCAACGCAGACCGGAAAGTCTGCGAACCGCTCGCTAAAGGTCCTGCCGTGCTGAACACACAAAACCGTTGTCGGCACTAAGATTGCCACCTGCTTGCCGTTCTCAACTACCTTAAACGCAGCCCGCATCGCCAATTCGGTCTTGCCGTAACCGACATCGCCGCACAAAAGCCGGTCCATCGCCACCTGCTGCTGCATATCACGCTTGATTTGTTCCGCCGTCGTTGCCTGGTCGGCTGTTTCCTGATAGGCAAATGACTCTTCAAATTCGACTTGCCAGTTCGAGTCCGGTTCATACGCAATGCCCCCCATCGCCTGCCGCTTCGCCTGGACGTCCAGGAGTTCTGCCGCAAGGTCTTGAACGCAACGCGCAACTTTTTCCTTCTGCTTTTGCCATCGTTTCGAGCCGACCTTGCTTAGCTTCGGACGCTTCGGAGAAGTACCAATATACTTTTGAACCAATGCGATATTGCGCGCAGAAACCTGAACCTTCGCACCATCGGCGTATTCAATCGTCAGATACTCTGAAGTACCCCCCTTTTCTCGTATAGTCTGGATTCCTAAGAATTTGCCGATGCCATAGGATGCGTGCACTACATAGTCACCCTGCTGCAGGTCGCTGAGAGTATCTACCGGAGCGCTTGGGTATACAGGCCGGGCACGCCTTCGCAGCGCAAATTGGCCAAATAATTCGTGGTGGCTCATTATGATTGTTTTCAGGGAGTCTATTACAAAACCCTGGTGGATAAAACCCTGCACCATCTTAAAATTACCCGGCACCCTATTGGGGCCCTCTGTTATAATCTCCGTCACTCGCTTGATTTCAGCTAATGCCTCGCAGTAAAGATAAACTTTTTTTCCCTTCTTTGCCTCTTGAACTAATTCATCGAGAGCCTGCTTGTGTCCCGCCCACAGAGATGTCGCCTTGTGCTGGAATTGCTGCACGCTTTTAACTCCGACTTTGAGAAAATCATCGGTTGTGCCCGTTGCAAATCTGCAGATATGTAGCTGCGTAAACCTCTTTAGACCGGCATAAATAACCTCCCAGCTATAGAGTCGACCCGCGTCTTCAACCCGCTGCACGAATACCTTTGCTACATCTTCAATGTCCGTTGGTTCTTCAAGTATTATGATAGTATCTTTCGGCAGGATATTTACAAAAAGCTCCCTTTCTTCCTTTGCAGCCCCGCAGACTGCAGAGATAATGTTGATACTTTTTAATTGCTGGCACGACCGCTGCGTATCCAGATTTATCTCGCGTATGCTCTCTATCGCGTCGCCGAAGAATTCGATTCTGATTGCCGAAGCCGCTTGTTGAGGGGCAGATTCTTGTTTTTCGTCTAACAAAACTTTTCCGACACTCAGCGGTGCGTAAATATCGACTATCCCCCCCCGCCGGGCGAATTGACCGGGCAAATCAACACTCTCGACACGCTCAAATCCGTTGTCGACAAGCCACCCGATTACACGTTCTGGTGACACCATTTTTTCTGTTTGCAGGCAGAGGCGGCTTTTCTCCAGAGCTTCAGGTCTTGGTATCGGCTGGCAAAGCGCCTGAACCGATGCGGGTATAATGAAATTAGCATTACCTCCGTCAAATACCGGATACGAAATATGAGATACGAGTTTTAATCTCTCCGCCCGAATTTCATCGGTGGCGTCAGCTATTGCCTCCTCGCCCTCCCACGCGGGCAATGGTTCGATTCTTTGGCTCCCAAAGCTGTGCAAATCATCGGTAGCATTGTCGGCATCATCAATATGTGGACAGATGTACAAAATCGGCCTGTTTATTTTCTCTGATATGTAAGCTGTCAGCAGGCGCGCATACGACCCCCAAGTTCCCGCAACCCTGACCACCCCCTCGCCACGGGCGGCCTCGAGCCGGGAGATTATCTCCAAGACCGTCTTATCACGACCAAGCTCCATATATATAAGTTACACCAGAGGTGTAACGAATCATCAGCTTGCGATGGATTTTTTAGCCGCTTCGACAACTTTTTCTACTGTTATGCCGAACTTCTCGAAACAGACTTTTGCAGGGGCCGATGCGCCAAATGTGGACATCCCGATGAAGATACCATCGCTGCCGAGCCACTTTCCCCACCCGTGTTCCACGCCCGCTTCAATCCCGACTCTGGCCTTGACATTGGCCGGAAGAACCGAGGCTTTATATTCCTGAGGCTGCTTTTCAAACAGTTCCCAGCATGGCATGCTAATCACGCGGGAACTTAGCCCCTCCGCTTGAAGTTTCTCATAAGCTGCTAATGCCACCGAAACCTCAGAACCCGTCGCAAGAAGCAGAACATCAGGCTTATCAGCACCTGCAAGAACATATGCGCCCTTGGTTAAGTTTACTGCGGAACCATATTTGCTTTGGTCCAGAACCGGTAATCCCTGGCGGGTAAGACATAGTGCCACAGGCAAATCTTTTTGCTCTAATGCAATCTTCCATGCTTGTGCCGTCTCATTAGCGTCCGCAGGCCGAAATACCAGCAAATCAGGTATCGTACGCAACGCAGCAACATGCTCGACCGGCTGATGCGTCGGGCCGTCTTCGCCAACACCTATACTATCGTGAGTAAATACGAAAATTGTCGGATGTTTCGATAAAGCCGACAAACGAATTGAAGGACGCATATAATCACTGAACACCAAAAACGTCCCCCCGTAAGCCCGCGTTAGACCGCTTGCGGAAATCCCGTTCAGTATTGCTCCCATCGCGTGCTCTCTAATCCCGAAGCGTATGTACCTGCCCCCGCGATTACTTTTTTGAAAATCTTCGGCACCATTGAACCGGGTAAGGTTTGAAGGTGTCAAATCCGCCGAGCCGCCAAGAACCAGAGGCATGTGAGGCATCACAGCATCCAGAACCTTTCCGGATGCCTTGCGCGTTGCAATTGAGCCGCCCGCCTCAAACTTCGGCAGCACCTCATCGAGATTAACACTCAGCTTGCCCTCTGCAGCATCGCGAAACTCCTGCGCAAGCTCCGGATACGACTCAGCGTATTTTTCAAAAACCTTGTTCCATTTTCTCTCTGCCCTTTTGCCCTTATCAACCGCTTTTCGCGTATGGGCTAAAACCTCATCCGGCACCACGAAGCTTCGTTCAGGGTCCCACCCGAAGTTTTTCTTAATCAGTTTAATCTCGTCCTCACCCAGAGGTGAACCATGTGCCCCTGCTGTGTCCTGCTTGTTCGGACTGCCGTAAGCAATATGTGTACGCAGTTTTATAAGGGTCGGGCAATTTTTTTCTCTCTTGGCTTTCTTCAAAGCCTTCTCAAAGGCACCCATATCATTGCCGTCACCGGGTACCTCTATAACTCTCCAGCCGTAAGCTTTATATCGCCTTGCAACGTCTTCCGTGAAAGCAAGCTCCGTCTCACCGTCAATGGTGATGTGATTGTCGTCATAAATAACAATCAGATTATCCAATCCTAAATGCCCCGCCAATGAACTTGCTTCAGCGGATACCCCCTCCTCTAAGTCCCCGTCACCCGCGATTACATAAATGGAATAATCGATGACGGAAAAGCCGTCTCGATTGAAATGGCTCGCAAGGTATTTGCTCGCTATTGCCATCCCCACCGCATTGGAAATACCCTGCCCTAAAGGCCCTGTTGTTACTTCAACCCCATGCTTCTGCTCGCATTCCGGATGCCCCGGAGTCTTGCTGTCCCACTGACGAAAATTCTTCAAATCCTCAAGGCTCATATCATAACCGTTCAAATACAGCAGCGAATAAAGAAGCATGCTCCCATGCCCTGCAGAAAGAACAAATCTGTCCCGGTTGGGCCATTGCGGATTGGCTGGATTATATCTTAGGTGCCGGCTCCACAGCACGTATCCCGCCGGCGCCATCCCCATCGGCATCCCAGGATGCCCCGAATTGGCCTTCTGAATCGCATCAACTGACAAAAACCGAATTGTTTGAATACAAAGTTCGTCGAGTTCCGACAAACCTAAGTTTTTTACAGATACATTCATCGCCGACTTCCTGTTATAAAGGGTTTCTAATGCTTCTTTGCTAATGAAACAAAAATAATAGAATAACCATAACTGGGTATTCTCGCAAGCATTTTTGTTGCCTTCACGCCGGAAAATGAGCAGTTGCCCTAACAGAAATCAATTGACTTGGCAATCGCTATGTGTTAAAATAATTAAGATTTAGTTGTAGAATTTTTGTTTTTTTAAGCACGCCGGCAGTGTAGGCATAAATGCAGCCGGGTGCATAAGATTTCAGCGAGGTAGGGGTATTGAAAGTTCTCAACTCTATAAAAATCGCTTTGCTGTCATTGGTCTTAACTGCGTCCCTGACTGATTCAACCGCTCTTCAGGCTTGCCCCATCGGTGATTTAAGCGGGGACTGCTGCGTCGACTGGCAAGACATTGAGCTTTTCGTCGGGCAGTGGCTGGATACCGGTGGCTGTTCTGAGCCTAATTGTGCCGACCTCGACGATGATAACGACGTCGATATAACAGATTTTACCCTCCTTGCCGCAACCTGGAACAAAACAGAACTGCCCCTTATAGTCATTAACGAAATTCACTACAGACCAGACCTCAAGGTCGAGCAGGTGGAATTCGTCGAGCTATATAATGCCGGCGACGAAACCATCGATTTGTCCGGCTGGTATTTCTCCAGAGGTATAGATTTTACTTTCCCAACGAGTACCTCACTTGCACCGGATAACTATTTGGTCGTTGTCGAGGACTCCGACCCCCTTGACCCGAATACTTTAAGCAATGCCGACTTTGTTGCCAAGTGGCCTGCTGTTACTCCCGCTGGTGTGTTCGTCGGTAAGCTCGACAATGATGGAGAAAATGTCGAATTGCGTAACGCTGATGGACTGGAGATTGACCAGGTGGATTACCAGCTCGGCTTTCCCTGGCCGACAACCGGCGATGCCGTGCCCGATGTCCCGCCAGGCGGAACAGGCCATTCAATACAGCTTGTTAATCCCACCTTCGATAACGATTTGGCAGGCAGCTGGCGTTCGGCTTATCCGACGCCTGCTGCGAAGAACACAACGGTCTTTGCCGACAATATCCCACCCCATATCCGGCAGGTAAACCACAGCCCTGAACAGCCAAAATCCGCTGAAGTAGTAACCATCACCTGCAAAGTTACCGACCCTGATGGTGTCGCTGAACCTAACGGTGTTATGCTCCAGTATCAGATTGTCGAGCCGGGTAATTATATCCGCTATCAATATACTAATGGAACCTCTCTACCTTACTACTTTGACCCGAACTACGAGACTGGATGGATTGATATTGCGATGCACGATGACGGCCTTGACGGCGACCAGCTCAGTAGCGACGATATTTACACTGTGCAAATCCCAGGCTCTATACAGGCGCACCGCCGGTTAATACGATACCGCATTACCATTGAAGATACGCTTAGCAACTCAGTTAAAGTGCCCTATTCCGACGACCCCCAGCCGAACTTTGCTTATTTCGTTTATGACGGCGTGCCTGCATGGAGCGGCGCTATAAATCCGACCAGTTCCGACCCATGTGAAAATAAAGTCTTTACA
>CP070728.1:1019041-1039280 GCA_020351025.1 Planctomycetota bacterium | reverse complement strand
GCGAAAATCCCGATTTAAATTGTCATTGATAATTGATTTTTAATCACTTATAATTCGATAATAAGTAATAGACCGCCAATAGTAAATACTAAATTGTACGCGGGTGTAGCTTAGTGGTAAAGCACCAGCCTTCCAAGCTGGCTAGGTGGGTTCGATTCCCATCACCCGCTTTTTGTTTGCGCAGCACATCTAAATTAGTACTCCCCTCTGTTACGCCCAAATCAATCCTCCTATTAGCAACTTCCAGCTTTCCTCCTTTCTCATTCCCAGATTCGTTGCTGCAAATATCCACAGGCCCCTGTTAAAAACAGCTGCAAAGTGCAAAAATTAGTTGTCCCCAGAGGAGGCATCTCGTTTTCGTAAATGCCTCCATTCAAAGCAATTAGGTCTCTACTAATGAACGTCCTATAAAAGAATTTTAAAAATTTTTGAAAAAATTGTTTTTGTGTGTTGACGTGGTGGGAGAAAGTGGTATAGTTTCCCACACTGAGCCCATTAAGTGGAAGAAGTACCATGCTCTTATTAACAGGCGAATATCAGCACATCGTCGATGCGAAAAGCAGAGTCCTCATCTCAAACAAGCTCAGAAGCCAGATTGATTCCGAGGAACACGGCAGCAATTTCTATCTTGTCCTCGGCGCAAACGGCATACTCTGCCTGTACCCCGAAAAATATTTTGAGCAAATAGCTCTCGCGGTTGCGCCCGGGTCTGTTGCACCGGATGAAGCAGTGGCATTCGAGCGAATAAGCTTTGCCCTTGCCAGCAAGATAGAGCTGGATAGCCAAGGCCGACTACTGCTGAATGAAAAACTGCGAAAGAGAGCCGGACTAAAAAATCATATTACGCTCGTTGGCGTCAGAGACCATATAGAACTGTGGAACAGCGAAGACTGGGAACAGTATCTTGCAGACCATATGCCTCAATACCAGAAACAGATTCTTCAGGCTCGACAAGCGGTCTTGCAAAAAGAAAACCTGGAACTTTAATTATCCTAAGTGGAGGCAAAATGATTGAAGGGCAATCAAGCCACTGGCAGATTGTAGCTGAAAGCCTCACTGGTGAAAGAGTAATTGACGAGCAAAGCTTTGCCTCACTGACAATTCTTACAGAAAGGCTGGAACGACTGAAGAAACTCGATAAAAGCTTCGACAGCATCGAATTTTCACCAGCCATCAGGGAATTGGCGAAACAAAAGGACGCCGTAGCCATAGGCTAAGAAAGACAGCTAATCGTTATAGCGTATAGCGGATAGGAAAGGATGACTAACCGCTATACGCTATCTGAGAGCATAGAATTGAACTTGCCGGTTTACAAGTGAATGACTCGGCAGTAAAGCATATTCCGGTTCTTGCAGAAACGCTGGCTGAACAGATAAGCTTGCCGCCGGATGGGGCGATGGTCGATGCAACCATTGGACATGGAAGTCATAGTTTGCTGTTCGGTCAAACGTTGGGCCCTGAGGGAGCAATCATCGGTCTGGATGTAGACAAAAATGCTATCCGAAGGGCCCATTTTACTTTAAAGAAGCTCGTCTGCAAAGTTACCCTGCTTAACTGTAATTTCTCAGAAATCAGCGAGCAGGTCCACAAGGAGGGTATAGAGAGGGTGGATTTTATATTAGCGGACTTAGGAATCAGCTCGTCACAACTGGCGGATGAGAATGTGGGGCTCAGTTTTCAGGCAGATATGCCGCTTGATATGAGAATTGATAAAAGATTAAAGACCACCGCTGCCGATATAGTTAATAAAACAGATGAGAAATCGTTGGCTGATTTGATTTACAAGTTTGGCCAAGACAGAGCCTCGCGGCGGATTGCCCGATTCATCGTACGGCATCGACAGAGCCGGCCAATAACCACGACAGGTCAACTGGCAGAGATAGTTTGCGAGGCGCTGAGGCGGCCAAAACAAAAATGCAAAAGCAGAATTCACGCGGCAACCAGAACTTTTCAGGCGCTTAGAATTGCAGTCAACAAGGAACTGGAGAATCTGGAAAAACTGCTTGTTTTAGCACCTGGGTTGCTCAAAGAAAATGGACATATAGCAGTCATTAGCTTTCACAGTCTGGAAGACAGGCTGGTCAAAAACAATTTTAAACAAAACGAAAAAGAAGGCATTTACAGACTTATTACGAAAAAACCGATTGTGCCGACGCGGCAGGAAATCGAAAGAAACCGGCGGGCAAGAAGTGCAAAGCTAAGAATCGCACAAAGACAATAAAAAAAGAGGTGAAAAAGGAGTTTCTTTTATGACTCGCGACGCCAAAATTGGACTGCTGTTAGGACTGCTTTTCATATTCCTAATCGCATTTGTAATCAACGGGCTGCCAAGTTTCAGCGAAGAGAGAAACAACAATGAGCTGACGACCAACATGGTCGGCCTGCGAAATACCCCCCCAGGCATTGCGGCCAAGGAGCGAGAGTTAATTAAACCGAAACTTCCGGTTGTAAAAGACACCTCTAAAGATACCGCCTCCTCAGCGGAGAACGAAGATATTCGCTTTGAAATGCCGCTACCGAAAAGCCAAACGGTTTCAAACGAAGTCAAATCGATTGTCCCCGCATCATCTTCACCCGCAGCAGAAGAAACCAAAAGCCTCAGTAAGCAACAAAATAAATCGACCTTGCCCAAAATCTATGTCGTCAATGAAGGTGACAGCTTAGCTTTGATAGCTAAAAAGTTTTACGGTGCAGGAGAGGGCAACAAAGAAATAAATATTACTCGGATATTCGAGGCCAATCGCAAGGTACTAAGGTCTCCTGATGAAATTTATATAGGGCAAAAACTTATCATACCACCACTGACGACTTCGACACCAGGTAAAGGCAAAGTTGCAAGTGCTTTCTCAAGTACACAATTTATAAAGGTTGAGTCTATCGGCGAAAGACACCTATTTACTGAGAACAGCCAGACAAAGCAATGCAGGTCGTACACTACACGGGAGGGTGACAGTTTATGGAAAATTGCTGCTGAGAAACTCGGTGATGGCAGTCGCTACAGCGAAATAGCCAAGATAAACGCGGATATTCTGGAAGATGAGGACAATCTGTCCGTTGGGATGCGTTTGAAAATACCGGTTCGATAAAACATGTCGATTTATTGTTGTTACTGAGTATTGAGTTATCAACTATCAATTAGGCTGATGAGATTTCGATTTTGTTTTATATTTGTTGTTTTTTATTTTACGGTTATTCTGATTCTCACTGTTTATTTGCGCAGTACCGACGACCGCATTTTCTACAAGCTTTGTACTGCTAATGCCAAACAAGGCCAAGTAAAACAACAGCTTTGGCAAAAACAGCTGCAGTTGGAAAGCTTAATAAATCCTGTTGCTGTCTCGCAACACATTGACTACTAAAAACGAACATTCTTTCCGACCTGTTGCAAAATAGAAGCTTTGAAACCGACTGTTGCGAAATGACAAATTGAAAAGCGCCCGTATTATTATTTTCTTCTTGGTTTTCCTGATTGCGGCATTTGTGTCACTAGCGGGACGGTGCTTTTACCTACAATTGCTCAAAAACGACCGTTATATGGGCATCTGCGCGCAGCAGTTGCAGGGTCATGTAACACAAAAGCCCCAGCGGGGTGTGATTCTTGACAGCCGGGGCAGGGTGCTTGCAGCAAGCAACGAGGTCCAAACTATTTTTGCCGAACCGCGAGCAATAGAGAACCCTCAAAGCACATCTAGCAAGCTTGCTGCAATTCTTAATATGGATTCGGACAGAATCTGTAAACTCATCACAGAAAGCAACAATCCCGGCTTTGCAAAAATCAAAGTCGCAGCTGAGAGCCAGCAGTGTCTTTCCGCCGGCAAAATCTACGGCATTGGCGTTCAATCTAACTGGCAAAGACATTATCCGATGAGCCCTTTAGCTGCTCATATCGTCGGTTTTACAAGTATTGACAATCAGGGCTTAAGCGGTATTGAGTTACAATACGAGAAGGAGCTTCGCGGCTCGTCGGGACAAAACATTTACTTTGCTGATGCATTTCGCCGGCCCATTCGACTAAAACAACAGAACAACATCCTAAGCGACGGTGTTGGGATTATCTTAAGTGTTGACGCTACGATTCAGCAATTTGCACAAGCTGAGCTTGCAAAGCAATACGAAAGCTACGAGGCTGAGTCAGCTGTGGCCATTGTGGCTGAGCCGAAAAGCGGAGCAATCCTGGCATTGGTCTCGCTGCCCGATTTTAATCCCAATGAGATTCAGTTCGCCGAGCCTAATAGCCTTCGCAATCGGGCAATAACCGACCAGTTCGAGCCCGGCAGTATCATAAAACCGATTGTTGCTGCAATCGCAATTGATGCAGGCGCTGTGGGCTTGAATGAAGAAATATTCTGCGAGAACGGTAACTATCACGGTAAGGGTTTCGGTCAAATAAAAGAATACAGGTATCGCCAGTACGCAAATCTGACAGTCCGGGAGATTCTCGTCAAATCGAGCAATATAGGAATGGCCAAAATCGGTCAAAAGCTCGCCAGAGACGAACTCCATAATGGGCTGAGGGTTTTCGGCTTTGGCAAAAAAACAGGAATCGATTTGCCGGGTGAGGCAGAGGGACTCTTGTGGCCGGTGCAGAAATGGACTGGATATAGCGAAACGCGGATACCCTTTGGCCAGGAAATCTCAGTAACTGCAATTCAGCTTGTTCGGGCCTTCTGTATACTTGCCAATGGGGGGCGCTCCATTCGCCCGTTTTTGCTTAAGGCAATGGTGGATAACAACGGACAGATTATAAAACTAAATCAACCGCCGCCATCTGTCGGCTATGTCGTCAAGCCGCAAGTGGCCAAATGGATTGTTACTGATGCACTGGTCGGCGTAGTCAATGAAGGAACAGGCAGAAAAGCCAAGCTCGATAAATGGCAGGTCTTCGGCAAGACCGGAACCGCACAATTAGCCAAAAGCAACGAACGAGGTTATTCCGACCGCAATTATATTGCTTCTTTTGTAGCAGGTGCACCGGCAGAAGACCCACAGGCTATCGTTTTGGTTTCAATTCGCAAACCAAATGCCGCACTTGGCAAGGGTTATACAGGCGGAACCGTAGCCGCCCCCGTCGCCGCAAAAATCCTCCAAAAAACCCTCATCTACCTCCAAAAAAATCAGCAATAGTTAATTACACAAACCTATGAAAACCAGCTCCTTCAAAAAGCTACTATGGGACATTAGGTTCTACAACGAATTTATCATGGTGATTGGCCTAAATATTCGGCTTCGATGGAGAACTGGATGATGTCGCGGGCTAAAGGTGCTGCATCAGCTGAGCCGTGCTGGCCGCCTTCGACGACAACAGCAATTGCGATACTTCTGCCTGCACCATCCTCGGCAAAGCCGGCGAACCAGGCATTGTCCGGCTTTTCAGTTGAGCCGGTTTTTCCGAAAACTTCTATAGCCTGTCCGGCAAAATCCACTGGTGCAAATTCATTATAAGCTGTCCCGCCAACCTCATTGACAACAGCACTCATTCCATCTCGAAGGACTTCTAACGTTTCCTCAGAGATGTTAAGGTCGGTCGAGGCAGATTCAGAGTCGTTAGCGTCTTCCGCAAACAGCCTCGGCGGCATATACACACCCCCTCGTGCAATCGCCGCCATTGCATTTGCGACCTGCAGAGCTGTTACCCGAAAATTACCCTGGCCTATACCGAAAAGCCTTCTCTCATTGTGTTCGAGAACAGGTAGTTGCTCAAAAAATGTTATTGTACCCTTTGGAGGTGTGGTTGATATTTGTCCTGGGGCTTGCCTAAGATTTCTGTAAGGGCCGATTTCGCGAACTTCAGCAGGTGGAGATAAAATTTCACGACCGTAGCCAAAATTGAACAACCACTGTTGAAAAACTGCAGGCTCGATTCTACTGGCAAGGCGGGAAAAATAAATATTGCAGCTACCCTTGACGGCGTTTCGGGCATAGTTAGTCCATTTATCGTCATGTCCTGTCCAAGGATATCTATTATATAACCAGCAACTCGGCCAGCCCGTTGGAGCCTTTTGAGCAGGGCAGTTTATAACCTCATCCGGAGTGATACTCCCGGCTTCAAGGCCGGCGATAAGAATCAGCGGCTTTATAACCGAGCCTGGTGGATATTGCTTATATATTGCGCGATTTACCAATGGCTTATTCGGGTCGTCTCTAACAGAGTTGTAATTCTGTCTAATATGGTTCAAATCGAAAACCGGTACAGAAACAAGGGAAAGTATATCGCCTGTTGCGACATCGATTACAACTACTGCACTCGGTGCCTTGCAATTGGGATTAAGGTCGCAGTCAGCCAGATACTCTTGTATTCTTTGTTGAAGCTCTATGTCGAGCGAAAGTCGGACATCTTTACCGAGCTGGGTCTCAGTTCGGCTAATCAGCTGACGGTCTATATCATAAACGAGCTCGCCACGTCTTCCCCGAAGGATGGTTTCGCAAACATACTCGACGCCATCCTCCCTGCCACAGACCTCATCGTCCAGGTAGCGGAATAATCTGTCTTCATAGAAAGTTTCCCTATCATGCTCCTGCGGCAGACCGACCCAGCCTATTGTTTGAGGAGCCGCGGCACTATAAGGGTAAAACCTAAGCGCTTTCGACAGAATTTGAACTCCATTAATATCCATAAACTCAACCTGAGCAGCAAAAATATCGTCATCGGTTTTCAATTCCAGTATCGGCTGGATTTTATCAGTATCGGGAATGTCATCGATTCCAACCTTACTGATAAGTAAAAGGCGCTGGTCTTTATCGGGGAATTTCTTTTCAAAATCCGCAATTGCCTCAGATAACGGAACGCTGACTATTTTATTGTCGTATTTTTCAAGCACATTTTGGCCGGGGCCGTTTCGCACCCAAGCTAAAAAAGCAAGTAAGTCCCACGCTCGGCTATTTATTTTTCCAATTCTGCCGGTGATATCCTCACGCTCAAGCCCGAAATGTGTACACTTACTGATAATCTGCTCCAAATCCTCAAGCTTATTCTCTATTGCTTTTTTCACCATAGATACAGCGGCGTCTGGATTATCTTTTTGGACAGCTCTTAGCAGCTGTGCTCGTCGAACACGGTCATCCATAACAGAGCTTAAATTGTAATCTATGCATAATTGAAATTTAGGCTCATCTACGGCCAAGACTCTGCCTTTTCTATCGAGAATTCTACCTCTTATTGTTCTAAGTTGCCGCGAGCGACCTTGCTGGAGCTTTAACGTTGCAATTCTATCCCTGTAGAAGGAGCCGGAAATCAACTGCATTTGTGTGAGGCGAACGAGAAAGGCAAATAAAAAAAGTGCAATTAAGATTACAAAGATTTTAATTCGCTTAGAGTACATCATATTTCATATATTGTATTTTTGTATCCGGCATACAGCAAACGATTCAAGACATGCTTTATAATACAAAAGATACAAACTTAATATCAACTGAGGCGACCTACTTTTATACGCATCCACCAGGCAGATGGCAAGAACAAAAACGGCCCTACAAGACTTGAATACAGGGATGTCCCGAAAATAACAGCAAATACGTTGGAGGCGGTTGTCTGACCTCTAAAAGAATCTAAGAGATGTGCCAAAGTCCCAGCCAAAAGCGCCGTGATAAATATCGCAACTGATTGATAAGGCATTTTTTTGATAGTAACGACGCGGTTTAGATATGCCAGAGCCGTACCGAAAAGACCGAAGCTAATCATTCTGGAGCCCATGGGGAAGCCAAACAAAATAATATCAGCAGCAAAACCTATCACAAATGAGGTTATAATCGCTTCAAAGGTATTACAGTAAACGGCGAAAAAAACCAAAAGGATTAACAACAAATCGGGTTTGATATTCAAATTTGTAACAGCAACTATATCAGCCAGGCCAGCTTGCAGGACGGTAACAATAAGAACAAAAACCGCAAACCTAAACCAGTGCATTTTATGTTTCCGGTGGGCTTCATTTCGCAGGTTATCGCAAAACCGAAACCCTTTGTCATTCTTGCGGATTCATTATAATCACTGCCACGTCTTTTAGTTTTTCAACATCACAGGCAGGTTTAACCGTTATATCCCAAAGCAGGGGATTTTCATCGTCTCTTTTGCACCGGGCCACTGTTCCTACTTTCACCGGGGCATCGAGAAATCCTGGCTTTTTACGAGCATAAACCTCATCCCCAACTTCAACCTTGTGCTTTATCGAGAGCAATTGGACCTTGACCGAATTCTGGCCACTGCCTTGTATTATCGTTTTTAATTCTCTTATCTTTACAGCTATTTTTGAGGTAAGGTCGGTAATCAGTTTGACCTTGGCTGTACGGGGCGAAACATCAGATACGGTTCCGACGATACTGTTGTCGCCCAGGACAAATTGCCCTTCAGCCAACTCGTCATCTTCACCACGGTTGATTATAAGCTCACATCGCGAACCATCGATAGAAGCTGTAATTACATCGGCCAGTCTCAATTTAGCACCTTCAAGGGCGTGTAATCTATCACGCAGTCCGGATATTCTTTCAATTTGTTTATGTTTTTCAAGCAATTCTTCTGTAACATTGGCAAGGTGATTCTGAAGCTTGTCGAACTCTCTGCGGCTGACAACATCTGTAAGCGGTTGCTGTATGCGTGCCGAAAGGGAAATGTTTCTGCCGATACTTAAAGGCCAGCGAAAAACACGGGTAAAGGCAAACTGAAATTTGTTTGTTAGGCTCTGTGGGGCAAGAAGAAAGATAAAGCCTGCTAATAAAAACCAAGTAAACAACATCCGTTTCGAGACTTTAATTCGCTTCCGTGCCATGTTTGTTATTCATACCCCACCTTTTACGGGATATGATGGTATCTCAACTGTTGATTAACCACACCGCCGAGTTTTCATTTGCGGCATTTGTACAAAAGGTCTTTTCTTTTTATTCCCATCCGTATTCGTTGTGGTCCATTGTATCTTTCCACAACTCCAGATTTTCGAGGTATACACTGGTGCCGCGGGCTACGCAGCTCAGTGGGTCTTCGACTCTCTGGACCTTCAAGCCGGTAGCATTTGCCAGAACAGTGTCCATACCTCGCAGCAGCGAGGCGCCGCCACAGATATGTACGCCATTGTCAATCAAATCAGCAGCCAGTTCGGGTTCGGCTTTTTCAAGCGTCGCCGTAACGGTATCGATGATCATTGCGATAGGTTCCCGAAGGGCTTCACGGATTTCCTCACTTGTTATGACAATTTTTCTCGGCAAGCCTGATATGGTATCTCTACCGGCTACCTCCATCGTCAATTCCTGCTCAAGCGGAGCCGCAGAGCCGATTTGTATCTTAACCTTCTCCGCTCTTGCCTCGCCGATGAGCAGGTTGTAGGTCTTTTTGAGATGATTTATCACAGCCTCATCCATATCGTCCCCGCCTACACGGATTGACTGACAAGTGGCAATATCAGCAAGACTCATTATGGCAACTTCAGTAGTTCCCCCGCCAATATCGACAATCATTGAGGCAGTTGGATCTGTGATAGGTAGGTCTGCTCCGATGCCGGCTGCCATTGGTTCATCGACTAAGTAGACCTTCCGGGCACCTGCACGCTCCGCACTATCTATGACTGCACGGCGTTCGACTGCAGTTATCCCGCTTGGCACGGCAATTACCACACGAGGTCTGACCAAACCACCTCTGCCGTGCACCTTCCTGATAAAATAGCCAAGCATTGCCTCGGTGATTTCAAAGTCGCTGATGACACCGTCCTTGAGAGGTCTTATTGCGCTTATCGAGCCGGGTGTTTTACCCAGCATCTCACGCGCAACCAGACCAACTGCTTCACCGTTATTGAGGACGATATTCGTTCCTTTGCGAACGGCAACTACGGATGGTTCGTTGAGGACAATACCTTTATCGCGGACACATACTAAGGTTGTGCAGGTACCGAGGTCGATACCCATATCCATACTGAACCAGCCTAAGATTGTGTCCAGCAGCACTTTAGAGTCCCTTCATAATCTTCAAAAGCTCAAGTGTAACAATAATACCGCGCAGGGGCTCTGCCAAGCAACTATTTTTATAAATAAAAAACGGAACTGTCAAGCCCGTTAAAAATTCCCCCGGGGGTAACTCTGCCCTGCCAATGGCAACACAGCTAACGCAATGTTACCCGTAATAGACAATCTCTAACGGGGTCAAGAGTCAAATGGCTACGATATTTTGAAGATTGTGCCGTACTGGATGTAGCACATGTAACCAACAAACAAAGCGGTAGCAAAGACCGTACAAAATGCCAAGGCAAGAAAAATCGTATAGAGGTTGTTAGACGCTACCACTTTTTTTCTGTCACGACTGTGCCCATTAGGACTCATATATCGACCTCATGATAATTGATTATTTTCTATTGGTTATTGTTTGCCTTTATGTCTTTTTCAATAATCAATTATCAATTATCAGTAATCAATTACAGATTAGTAGATACGTTATCTCCGACTTTCGGTTGCTGTTGGACAAGCTCCAGGACACCCACAGCCTCTTCAGCATCAACATCTATTATGAGAATATCACAAAGGAAGTCATCTCCACGCGTCACATGGAATCTCATACCTTCCTTGACGCCGTCTGCCGAGCCGATGGATATGCCGGCCATAGAGTTTTTCAAATCCACCGCCGTTACCAATCCCCTCAGTTCGATATCTCTGACTCCTGGGCGAGCAGGGCGAGCTACCTCTCTTGTCGGCGTGACCGGTACGGCCGGAGCAGCAGCTTTGCCAAGGGGCCGTAAAAGTTCGTCAAATCTGTTTTGCAATTCAGTCTTTTCTTCAAGCAGACGTTTGGTTTCCGCATCCAAGGTTTCTATAATTGCCATTTTTTCTACAAGAACGGTGGTGGTTTCGTTGAGTTCCTTGCGGCTTTTGATTTGTTCTGCTTGAACTTTCTTCAACTCATCAAGTGTATTTTTTAACAACTGTCCTTGCTCATCGTTGGTTTTCGAGAAATCCTCAACAATACTTGCCCAGCTATTTACTCTCTGAAGCAGTGCTGATTTTTCCCTTTCGGCATTTTTAAGGTCGTTTTGCAACTTATCAACCTGGCTTGTGAGTGAAGCAATTTCAGCGCTGAGCCTGTCTTCAAGTTGCTTCTTCTGCTCGATTTCCTGGTTCACCTGTTCGGTAAGATTTCTAACCTTCCTGCTCATGCTGTCCTTATCAGACCTTAAATCGTCGTATTTTTGTTTGTAATTATCGGCGTTGGCCACGTATGTAACCACAATGCCGCACAGGAAAAGCGAAGATACCACCACCAAAATTATTAAGATTTGTGTAAGCCTGCTCAAGATTAGCCCCTTTCACTATTTTTACATCAAATCACATCTTTCTCCTCTGAAGAGTGCATTTTACAGCCTTAAAACGCACACCCAACTTAGCAATTTTACCCTACAGACACGGAAACGTCAAGTTATTTTTGTGTTCCCATCCTGTGATTTTTGCAAAATGGGGTCCCTTTGGTAAATAGTCCAAACAAAAGTTAACAATTCAAGAGCGCAAAATAGCTGATTTTCGGGAGTTTAATACTTCATTGCGCACTGGAAAACGGCTTTCGCAGCTGAGATACGGACAAATTTTGACTCATCTTCCAAGAGGCGCGGCAAGAATTTTGTCAGAGGCGCTGTCGCAACTTCGCCTATCGCCAGGGCTGTGAGCATATTGACACGTTCGAGGCTTTCTTTGTCCAAGCCAGCGGTGAGATTCTTCGTAAAAACATCAAGAACTTCAGGTTCCCCGGTCGTATCCGCGCACATCCCAAGCTGCTCAGCTGCAGCTAAGCGAACCTCTAATATATCATCATCCAGCATAGTAATCAGGGCGTTTTTGGCCTGTGCCGTTCCCAGTGCGCCCATTGCCCTTATACCCACAACTCTATCGTCGGCGTAAGCACTTATGAGCATTGTCCACAACTTCGGATATATCCGTTCATCGCCGAGCATAGCTATGGCCTCTGCTGCCTGAAACCTGGTTTTGTCATCCGAACCTTCATGTTGAACGGCCCAATACAAGAACTTCAGTGCGCTTTCATCGCCACTTTTGCCCAGCAGCAAAGCGGCGTTAGCTCTAACGCTCTGGTCACTACTGGCAATTGCCTGCCGAATAAGCTGAAGGTTCTCAGACGAGCCAAGCTCGGCCAAAGCATAGGCAGCGGCAATTTTGACGTTTTCATCTTCATCTTCCAAGAGCTGCTTTACTGAGTTTTCCGCAAGACAATATTCCAAATCACCTACAGCCAAAGCAGCAGCAAATCTAACCGGCACAAAATCGTCTTTCAGCAATCGCTGCACCTTGGGCATCAGTTTGACCTGCTTGGCGGCCGCTACAACCTCAATGGCATTGACCCTGACCAGCGGGTTGTCATCAGCTAAAGCTTCCTGAATGATTCGGGTAGCCTCGGGCACAAGCTCATCAACAAAAACAGAACCGGTATCAGACCGCTCGTATGGCACCGGCAACGACTTATTGCAGCTAATGACAAGCAGTAGTAAAAAAATCAAAAGTAAAGGGCAAGAAGTAAAAATACTCACCAATCTGCCTTTACCCTTCGCATTTTTCATATTGCATTTTCCGTTCTGCATTTTTGCTCGGCCCCCCTTTATCTTTTCGTTCCTTCTCTAAAAACTAATCGCTGCAAGGTCGCTGCTATTATGAGCAAAACCAAGCAGAGTGCACAACAAAAATCCAGCCATTGACCATATTTGCTAAAAAAGGTGATTCTTCTATCTATTGTAACCCTGTCAACGAACCAGCCTGCACAACCTTGCCGGGCCATAGCCTGATGTGGCAAATCGCCGGCCGTAAATCCATTATGTATATGCCCAACAGGGTCAATCAGGCAGCTTATGCCGGTATTAACGCTTCGCAGGATGGCAATTCTGTTTTCTACGGCTCTGAAGACACAAACAGCCGCGTGCTGGGCCAATTCGGTGGTTGGCAGCACTTTACCTTCTTTAAATTTCACGAACCAGCCGTCGTTGCTTATATTGATTAGCCAGTCGATACGCTTGCGACCGTCCTTGCCCACGGCAAACTTCCGGCAAACAGCAGGCACCGCATCCTCATAACAAATAACAACACTGAATCTGTAAGTTTGAGCAACCTGGCCCTCACTGCTTCCCATCTCGAAAACAGTATATTCGGCGCCTGCATCGAGGGTATAATCAAAATCATAAGGTCCAATCTTAATCAGAAGATTATGTAGGAAAGGAATATTCTTAAACGGAAGTACCTCGCCAAATGGAACCAGATGGATTTTACCATAGCTCTGGTCAGCTTTTGAGCCATCAATTCTATACAAGAATGCCGAGTTATACTTCTGTGCTAATCTTATATCGAAATCTTCAGTAAGCTGCGGAGTACCACCGTAGGCTCCGACAAGCAAAAAGGCGTTTCCCCTCGCATGTTCACTGAGTGTCTTGTCGAATATTCGATAAGAATGTGATGAATCCAAGAGCCCCAGAAGCTGCGGTTCCAATATCGCCTGCACCATCGTCTCAGGCCAGACTATAAGTTCCGCACCCATCTCCGCGCTTTGCTTACTGTGCGCAAGCAGCTCTGAGAAGATTTGCTCTTCTGCCTGAAAGGATTGCTTGACCGATTGCGGAACGTTCGACTGCACCGAAGCGACCATTGGTCCATCTTCAATATATTCAGCCGACTCCGCCACCCTCCATCGCCCGTACAAAATAGCTCCAACCACCACTCCACACACCACTGCCGTTTTTATAAAATTACTTACCTTTAGCAGTCTCTTCTCATCAACGGCGATTATCAATTCGGCTACGAGCCCATTGACCATTGCTATCAAAAATGAAAGCCCTCCCGCACCGAATATGTCGGCTATCTGGATAAGTGTAATATGCTCATACTGGCTGTGTGCCAGAAAACGCCAGAAAAAGCCCCCTAAAAAAACCCCCTGCAAACGCTCTGCCCCCACAAACAAAATGCCTGCTGCTAAAAATAGCGGGAACTTTTTCATCCTACACCAGCGCAGACAAAGTGCAACCACCGGCCAGAGCAGGGCGGTGTAAACGCAAAAGGCAATCCACCCAATCGGCGTAACATACGCCATCCAGTACAGATTGCCCAGCCAGTAAAAAAGGGATACTAAATATGCCGAAACAGCTAAGGCCTTAGGTTTCACATCCGGCCTGCATACCAGAATAAAAGGAACCAACGACACCCACGCCAGAAATGACCACCCCACCGGCGCCTGTATCAACGTCAGCATAATAGCTGTCGCTACAAAAGGCACCCAAAGCAGCAAGATATCCCTTACCTTTGCACTTTTCAATCAGCCAAATCCTTTAATGCCGTAACTATGTCTTCCTTGCTATAGCGTTTTTTGCTGTTGGTCCTCACAGCAAATTGATTTGCAAAAAGTTCGAGTAGGTTTGTGTCCGCCGCAATCTCTTTAGCATTTCCTTCCATATCAGCTAAAAGCCGCCTCAACTCATTCCACTCTGCTGCATCGAAAACTAAATTACCCCTGCCTTGTTTTTTTAAGTCGGCCAGCCGTTTCTCAGCATTCTCAACGTATTTCTCAGATACCTCTATGCCGACATAACTCCTGCCTAACTGCTTCGCAGCCACCGCCGTAGTCCCCGACCCGCTGAAGGGGTCAAGTACACAGTCGCCGCTATTTGTGCTTGCCGCTATAATCCTTTTTAAGAGATTCTCAGGCATCTGGCAGGGGTGCCAGCCTTCCCGCTCCTTGAACGTTCCGCACACACGAGGATACCCGTCCCAGACGTCGTCCGGCATCTTCCCTGCCGGGTTCGCACGTTTATCGCTATAAATTAACTGCCTGTCGGATGGAACCCGAACAGCCTTATCATTAAACGTGAAATTCTTCTTATCCTTGACGAAGTAAAGAATATGCGTATGTGCCCGCGCAAATTTCTTCTTCATCTGCTGCCCGAATGTATAGTGCCATATTATCCAGTTCCGCATAAAAAGCCCCAACTCATCTGCTATAACCTTCACATTAGCTGCATACTCATCGCCTATAGCTATATAGAAAGAACCGTACGGCTTAAGTACTTTCTTGCATACCGCCATCCACTCCTTCGTCCATGCTATATAGTTCTTGCTCTTGACCTTATCGTAGTACTTATCGTATTTATAGCCGATATTAAAAGGCGGGTCCGCGAATATCAAATCCGCAAACGCCTCCTCCACCTCCCCTAATACCTCTATACAGTCGCCACATATTATCTTATTGAGAAGCTTAGCCATAACGACATTTTATAAGGCAGTGTTAATTCTGCAAGAGGTTATTCGATGACAATGGTGTAGATTGTTGAAGAACCTGAAGTTCTATTATGGCTTGATTACTTTTTGTTCAGTGAATACCTTGCCACTCATATAATCAGTGAACGTAACCTTAACTGTCAGCGGCTCCTGCAGTTCTTCGATTATATCTGCTACGTCGAACATCAACCTGTAATTAATGATTACGAGCGTGGCAAACCAACTCTTTTTCAGCTCATCCGGCTCAACCCGCCACTGGCCAAGCAGCGCCTCGCCGCTATCTCTGTTCAGGTCCCAGAGCTGGACATCCACTGCCCCCGTCGCCTTTACTATGTCACCTTCTTCGTCAATCGGCTGTATGTAAACAATCAGCTTTTCCTTTTTGCCGTCATCGTCCTTATCATAGAAACCTGTATATCTGGTGAGCTTGATTTTCTGGAGCTGGTAGAGATTTTCAACGCCGGCCTCAGATGGCAAACCAGAGAGAACTTGCAGCTGTTTTTTTACCTGCTCATTTTCTGATTTGAACTGTTCGATTTGATTCTGTAGCTGCGTTTTTTCCTGCTTTAACAGTTTGATTTCTGCTGCGGGAGACAATCTAGCGCCGTTATCGCAGCCTGTTAGAAAGCTCAGCAGCGACCCCGCTAAGAAGGCGATTATCATAAAGCATTTAGTGTGAAGTTTTGTTTTTTTACTTTCCACTTTTGCCTGCTTTTTCCCTTACGATTTCCGGAGCTTTTTGCAATATTCTATCGACCAGTCCGTACTCGATTGCTTCATCGGCCTCCAGCCAGAGATTTCGGTCGCAATCTTTTTCGATTTTCTCCGGACTTTGGCCCGTATGTTCGGCTAATATGTTATACAGTCGGGTTCTCAGTCGCAGTATTTCCTTTGCTTCGATGTCCAAGTCGGTGGCAGGGCCCTGCAGTACGCCCACGACATGGGGCTGGTGCAGGAGCACTCTGCTGTTTGCCAAAAGAAACCGCTTGCCAGCCTTGCCGCCGGTCAATAACACTGCCGCCATACTTGCAGCCTGTCCCACGCAATAAGTGGCGACGTCGCAGCGCAAAAAACGCATGGTATCATAAACTGCAAGACCCGCTGTGATTGCACCGCCGGGTGAATTGATATAAAAATGAATATCGTTTTTGCTATCCTCGTTGCTTAGAAACAGCATTTGGGCAATAATTAGATTCGCGGTTTCATCGTCGAGCGTTGCCCCAAGGAAGACAATCCTGTCTTTAAGGAGCCTCGAATAAATATCATAAGCACGTTCGGTTCGGCCGCTTTTCTCGATGACTATCGGGACTAAATTTTGATTAGCTGTCATATTTTTATATCCCTTGTTTTTTGCGGTGGATTGTTTTTTTTACTTTTTGCTTTTCTTCACCTCTTTTTTGTCTTCTTCGCGCAGCACTTCATCGATAAGGCCGTATGCTTTTGCTTCTTCGGCTGTCATATATCTGTCTCTTTCGGTCTCCGCAGCAATCCTCTCAATCGGCTGGCCGGTGTGTTCAGCAAGAATCTCATTTATCATAACTTTGGCTTTGAGAATTTCCTCAGCTTGGATTTTGATATCTGCAGCCTGACCGGTGACACCGCCCCAGACTTGATGCAGCATAACTTTAGCGTGCGGCAGAGCATGACGTTTGCCTTTAGTACCAGCCGCCAAAATTAACGCAGCTCCTGACTGAGCCCTGCCGATACAAAATGTCGCAACCGGAGAGCCGACAAATCTCATTGTATCATAAATAGCCATCGTATCGTCAACGCTTCCGCCAGGGGAATTGATGTACAAGCTGATTTCTGTGGCTCGCTTTAGATTGTCCAAATACAACATCTTCATAATAACCTCAGCAGCTCTGGCATAAGAAATTTCCCCTATCAGAAACACAATGCGGTTATCGAGGAGCAAATCATCAAGGCTCATCTGGCGATAACGCTGATACGGGCCTGGGCCATATTGATTGTAAACGTCCAAGTTTTGGAGTCCCATTTTGCAGGAATCCACAAGGTGGGAAGCCTTTACAATCTTTTTTCTCGGATATTCAACGGCCATTTATCGCTTCCTTTATAAAATTCGTCTCCTAAATCGCTTTTACATTTGGCAAGATGCGCTTTTATTTCGACATTTTTACTTGTTTGTTTTCTTTTTAGTTGTTGTTTTGCCCTTTGTCGATGCTTTTTTCACAGTAGCACCTGTTTTCTTAGCCGGCTTTTTTGCTTTTTCAGCTTTCTTTTGCGGCTCAACCTCTGTTATTTTCGCCGATTCGAGCAATTTAGCGATGCACTTATTTTCGCGAACCTGCAATCTAAACTGCGCAAACGAGCCGTCGCGTACCATCGCCTCCTTCATCCTTTCGGGGCGCTGTCCCCGCTGAATAGCTAATTGTGCGATGTGGCCGTTAATCTCTTCCTCAGTTACATCAATCCCAAGTTGACCTGCAATTTTGTCCATTATGAAGAAGGTTTTGAGCTGTTCTTTAGCCTGTTGTTCGCTACTTGCCCGCAGTTGGGCCATTTGTTCATCGATCTGCTCACGGCTCAATCCACGCATCAACAAATTTGAATACTGTCTTTGCAGCAGCATAATGGAATGCTCCGCAACAACATCTACAGGCAGGTCAAAAGTGGTATTACCGAGCAGGTATTTGTAAATCTGTTCGGTCATCTCCGTACGCAGTTGTGACTCCAATCGGCTCTGCAGCATGTCGCGAATTTTTTCCTGCAATTCATTTTCGTCTTCAACAGCAAACCTTTTGAAGAATGCTTCATCTAACGCCGCGGGTTTGAGCGATTTTACTTCTCTGGTGGTAATACTAATATCCACCTTTTTGCCGCGATATTCTTCTCTGAAATACGTTTTTGGGACTTTGACACTTGTTTGCTTTGTGTCCCCTATCTTAGCATTTACAAGAAGTTCATCGAGCTTTTCCACCGGAATAGCTCCGACGAAGCCGTTTGGCCTGACCATTATCTCGATATTATCGAGCTTTTCTTCCTCTTCGACGTCGGTAACCTTTAGAATCGCATCTGCGATTACCATGTCGTCAAGCTCAATCCTTCCATCTTCCCGAGGTGTCCACAGCCCTGCCCATTTTTGTAATTTCTCAATTTCTTCGTCGATCTGCTTATCGTTAACTTTTAGCTTTCTCTTTTCTAATGGGATACCCTCCAATTTCGGCAAATCAAACTCGGGACGAACATCAACCTCAAAATCGAATTTCAATGAGCCGGTATCCGGCAACTCTATCTTTTCAAAATCAATATTCGGGTCACAAAGTATATCAAGTTCGTTGTCCTTGATAGCTAAGTCACTTGCATCGGCTAACAGCTTTAGCTTTACCTGCTCAGAAACTTCCTTGCCAAATCTTTTTTCGAGAAGTCTGCGCGGCGCCCTGCCCTTTCTAAAACCAGGTATTACCGCATCCCTGCGCCAATTTTCGTATTGCTCATCAGTAGCGTTTTTTATAGCCTCCTGCGGTATTTCCACCGAAACCCGCTTTTTACAAGGTCCCGCATCTTCGATGGCCACTGTGTTTTTCAATGCAGTGGATTGTTGCTCTTGGTCCATCTCAGTGTTCCTTCAGCAAATCTGTTTTTGAAGCTTCAAAGGATAAACAAAAAAGGCATCGGGAAAAACAACTTACAATCCCACAGCAACTCTTATTGCGCCCGTGAACGTTCCCTTAGCCAAATTCCAATGATTTTCCGTCCCGCACCAATTCGCTGTAAACCTGAGCTCAATTAGTGCGTGAGTTAGGCATATCGACGACCAACGCCAAACTATTGGTTAGCCGGTAACTCGCCGATACTATATTTCGAAGAACTTTGGGAAAGCGGGTGATGGGACTTGAACCCACGACATTCACGTTGGCAACGTGACGCTCTACCACTGAGCTACACCCGCAATTATTGTCAGCTTAAAGTATAAAAGCTATCGCCTGCCTTGCAAGTGGTTTTTTGCAAAAGTTTGGTCTTTATATCGGCAAGACAACTGCTGAATGATAAGCTTTGCTAAGAAATAGAGTTATAACAATGACCATCCGCACCATAAAAAACAGCTCTTAAGAATTCCAAAAGCTGGTGTTTTCAGGGAAAAAATAGCTTGGGGCTGAGCTTTGCAGATGTGGTACAATACGAACTACCAGCAGCAGGGATAATATTGTATTTGGTGCAACCAAAAGCCCTCGAAAGGATAGTTGGATGGCTACAAATTATCCTAAGTCATTCAGAAAATGGATATATTTGTTCCTGCCATTGCTATTACTCATCGTGATACTCCTTACTATTTCCGCTGATAAGAGCTCACCAAAGCAAAGGCAGAAGCCCGCTGAGGAAAAGGCAAAGTCTGAGGAAAAACAAGAGGAAAAAGATAAGAAAACTTCTCGACCGGAACATAAGCACCCAGCTTTTAGTGAACGCAAAAGAGAACGAGAACGAATGGTCGCTAAAGATATCCAGTGGCGTGATGTCAGCGACCCGAATGTTCTGGACTCGATGCGTATTGTACCGCGACATGCCTTCGTACGAGATAGAGATTTACGACGGGCTTACAACGACACTCCTCTTCCGATAGGTCTGGGCCAGACAATAAGCCAGCCATACATTGTAGCCTATATGACTGAAGCACTGAAGCTCAGCCCCAAGTTCAAGGTCCTGGAAATCGGTACCGGTTCCGGCTATCAAGCTGCGGTTTGTGCCGAGATTGTCAAAGAGGTCTACACTATCGAAATTCTCGAAGAACTCGCTGACTTAGCTAAGAAACGGCTCAAAGACCTGGGCTACAAGAATGTTTCTGTCAAGGCTTCCGATGGTTACTTCGGCTGGGCTGAATACGGCCCGTTCGATGCGATTATAGTAACTTGTGCTGCGGGTTTCGTTCCGCCGCCATTGGTCAAGCAGTTAAAAGCCGGCGGCAGGATGATTTTGCCCGTTGGAAGTCCCTTTGGCGCTCAATGGCTTGTGCTGATTACGAAAGACGATAAAGGCAAAGTGCAAAGCAAAGAACTTT
>CP070728.1:976090-1018941 GCA_020351025.1 Planctomycetota bacterium | reverse complement strand
ATTTTGATTATTGGATTTTTATTTATTGCCGCATTGGCGACGGCAGCTCAGAGTGAAGATGCAATTACAGAGGCGACGACAGCAGTTGAAGAGGCAATAGAGGTTGAGGCGGCTCAGTATGTGCCGGAGGATACACACAGAGTCACCCTAAACTTCAATATCGGCTGGAGGTTTTACAAAGGTGATGTAGCGGACGCTGAGAGTCCTTCTTTCGATGATTCCGGGTGGCAGGAGGCACACGTACCGCATACGATGGAGTGGGTTCCGTATCATTTTCCTTCGGTGTACGATGCGTTCTATCGAGGGATAGGATGGTACCGTAAACATTTTACAGTTGGCTCGGAGTATGCCGGCAGGAGGGTGTATATAGAGTTTGAGGGCGCTATGACGGTGACGGATGTCTGGGTGAACGGTAACCATTTGGGTACGCACTACGGGGGTTATACACCTTTTGCCTTTGATATTACCGACAGTGTCGTTTTAGGTGGTTCGGAGAATGTGATAGCGGTTAAAGTTGATAATACTTATCAGGAAGAGGTTCCACCCGAAGGTATCAGTACGAGCAAGCCCGACTTTGCCCTATTTGGCGGTCTTTACAGAGATGTTTACTTAGTAATTACAGACGAGCTTCACATTCAGGATGCTGTTTATGCAGGTGATACGGGTGGTGGGACGTTTGTTACTTATCCGAGCGTATCGTCGAGTTCGGCAACGGTTAATGTGAGGACATGGGTACATAACGCATCGGACACGGCGAAGGATTGTACAGTTGTTACGAGAATAGCGGATTCGAGCAATGAGGTAGTTGCGACGATGCAGAGTTTGGCATCAATTGCTGCCGGTACGAGCCATGAATTCAGCCAGAGCACAGATATAAGTAACCCTAATTTGTGGTCTCCGTGGAATCCGTATCTTTATATGGTTTATACAGCGGTACGGGATGGGGCAACGTCTGTAGACGATTATGAGACGCGTATTGGGATAAGAAGTATTTTGTTCGACCGTGATACGGGCTTTTATTTAAATGACGAGTCTCTGGAACTTATCGGTTCCAACAGTCATCAGACCTGGCCATTTGTCGGCAGCGCCGTTCCGAATTCCGCGCATTATAGTGATATGAAGATGATGAAAGATGGTGGGATGAATTTTGTCAGGTTATCACATTATGTTCATGACCCATCGGTTTATGATGCGGCGGATGAGTTGGGGATTTTGTTATGGGATGAGATACCCGGGTGGCAAGGGCCATCCGCTAACCCTGTGTGGAGACAACGATGTGCCCAAAACATGAGAGACATGATACTACAGAACCGCAACCACCCGAGCGTGATAATCTACGCAGGTATCAACGAGGCCAAAAAAGACGATGAGCTGGAAACTATACTCAATGACATAGCGCATTCGCTGGACCCGACGCGGTACACGTCGCAAGCCCGTAACTACGACACGAGCAATAACATCTACGACATCTATGGTCGGAACTACGGTCATAGCTCCAATCCCGACCCTAATACAGAGGGTTTTATCGAATGTGAGTATTCGGATTGGAAGACTACGAGCCATCGCTACGATAGCGATGCGGAGAGCATTTCTTTTGCTGAGACGTACGAAGATGGAATCGAGGCCCTTAACGAGCTTGCCTGGGCTGCGGGCGGTCATGGCTGGTGTATGTTCGACTATCAAACGCCATTTGATTATCAAAACAGGTGGGAGGACGGGGTTATGTATAAGGGTGTGGTGGATTTGTTCCGTATTCCTAAATACGCCTACTATTTTTATCAGTCTCAGCGAGACCCGAATGAGCCGATGGTGTTTATTGCCAACCGCTGGTTATCATCGTTGCCGACGAAGGTAAATGTGGATGTGAAGGTCTACAGCAACTGTGAGCAGATTGAACTTTTTATCAATGAAGTATCTCAGGGAGTCCAAGGCCCGGACATCAGGACTCTTGAACATCCGCCATTTACCTTTTCCGTTTTGTTTGAGGCAGGCGAGCTAAGAGCAGAGGGGTTAATAGGAGGCGAAGTTGCAGCATCCCATACGGTAAGGACACCGGGTCAGGCGGCTGGTCTGCAATTAGAGGCAGAACCTGTGGCGATAACGGCAGACGGCAGTGATTTTGCGCGTGTTGTAATTAAAGTAGTTGATGCCAATGGGACGGTCGTACCTGATGCAAATAATACAGTGGAACTATCCATAACGGGGCCTGGAATATTGATAGGGGGCAACCCTGATGTCGTGCCTCCGCTGGATGTTGAAGGCGGGATGCTTGCCGTCCTTGTCCAGTCTTTACTGACGCCGGGAACAATACCCGTAACGGCGACATCAATCGGATTGAGTCCTGCGAGTGTAGAGATTACAAGTTCAGGCAGCGTGCCGGAGGGAGACATAGTTGGAGTAGCTACCAGCGATAAGGCAGTATCTGGTACAGTAATGGGTATCTTTGCTGATACATGGGGCAGCGACGACAGTTATGAATCTATTGAGGAGGTTCAGTCACTTAGTTTGCTTGGGGGTCGTTACAGATATGTGGAACACAAGTGGACGGTCTACGTAACGGGTGGCGATACAGTGACGTTCTATGTTGAGGCGTACCACAGCTATAACAAGGAAGGCGATGACTTTATTTTTGCATATTCGACGGACGATTTGAGCTATACAGATATGGTCACCGTTACCAAGACCAGCGACGACAATACATATCAGAGTTATGAGCTGCCCAGTGGCACGAACGGCACGATTTACATCCGGGTTAAGGATACCGACCGGACTGCAGGCAACAAGGAGATAGATACGATTTATATTGACCGTATGTATATTCTATCCGAGATGGGCGGTACTTGAGCTTGCCCTGCCGGAGCCGAAGGCGAAGACGATGCTGAAAGTTGCGACAGCTACTAAAAGAGCTGCTTAACCGATGTTATCAATACCTATAAGCGTGGCGGTCATACAAGCCGCCACGCTTTTTTTTATAAGATTCGACTCAGACAAAAGTATTGGCGGATATGAGGTTGCCGGCGAGAATATGTCAAGTGATGGGAATTTTTATGTTTTTTAAACGCGGATTATGGCGAGATTTTGCGGAAATTTGAGAAATATTGGAAAAAATGCGAAAAATTCGGAAAAAAAGTGTAACAAATAACCACTTTGTGTGCTCATAGTAATGGTATCTCATATGAATAATGACAGAGATTATATTGAACTGGTCGAAAAGGCCCAGGTCGGTAATAAAAAGAGCCTGGATGATTTGGCAGAACTGGTTCGGGGGAGGTTGTATTCATACGTTTATAGGATAGTGTTGGAGGAGGATTTAGCGCAGGATATAGTACAGGAAAGTATGCTCGAGATGATTAAAAGTATAGGTAATTTAGAGGAAGCGGAGCGATTTTGGCCTTGGCTCCGTAAAATCGCTTTTAACAGAATCAACCGTTACTACCTTAAGACACAACGATTCAGGACGGTGTCAATATCGAAGCTGCCAGAGGGGGATTGGTCAGCAGAGCAGCTACGTTTCGCGCGGACAGGTATCGGAGTCCTTATCGGTCAGGAGTTGAAGCAGATTATATTTAATGCGATGTGGGATCTGAAGCCGCGACATAGAGCAGTTCTCTCGATGCGGTGCTATGAGGATATGGGTTATGACCAAATAGCTGAATTGATGGGTAGTACTGAGCTAAACGTTAGGGTACTGTTCTACCGAGCGAAAAAGGCATTGCACAGGCGTCTTTCACGGCGGGGATATGGTAAGGGGGCGTTACTGACAGTATTGGCCCTATTTGGGAAGATGACCGCCCCGAGCGAAGCGGCAGCAGCGGAAGTTACGGTAACAGGTGGCAGCGCAGGGGTTGGTGTGGCAGCGAGCCTGGTGGGGACTGTAACGAGCAGAACAAGCCTTTTAGCTCTGACAGCAGTCGGAGTGTTGAGTGTGAGTAGTGTTGTAGCGCCTTCATGGGTTGAGAAGACGGTTTCTTTAGCTGATAAGACGGCGATAGTGATTCGTGAGAAGCTGTCGAGAGAAGTAAGTGTAAGTACGTCGGCCGGGACCGATATCGAGGAATATTGGTATTACTATCCGCAGGGGGCGAAAGGGCCGGTGATGATACGACAGGTAAAGTTAAGTTCGCAGGGGAGGCAATTTTGCTGCCGACGTTTGGGAAATGACGTTGCCAACTACTACTTCGACCAGCAGAAGAACGCGATATATATCGAAAACTCACATATGTGGGACCGTGACCTGACTGTTCGGCGGCTGCCTACCGACAAGGCAAAATTGAGAGATTTTCTTTCGATGGTCGAAGGCAGGACTAAAGCGATGGAATATGTTTCGAGTGGCGGTGATGGTCTGCTGGCCATTGTCAAGCGGGAGGGAAACCGTAGCCATTTGCGGACAGCTTATCACTATAATGTTCTTGACGAGGAATACTTTCGATACGATTGGCCAACAGGAGCTGAAGTTGTTGACAATCGTGATGCGATGCATAAGCGCGGCTGGACGTATTTTCGGATTTCGGGTGAGATAAATGGAGAGGAGGTAACAGGTGTCGGGAGGATACCTTTTGTCTATTCTGCCAGTAAGGATGCGTCTGCCTGGTTGAAATTAAAAGTTGGTGACGGATTAAAGATTATAGATGGCATCGATGGTGGCCGCGTCTATGACTATAGGAGGGGAAGATTTCCAACGTACCCTGCGTACAGTTTCTTTAATGGGCTGACAAGGCCCTGGATGGGGCTTCATAGTATCGATACGGTACGGCGGGATGCAGCAGAAGAAGAGATGTGGTTCGAGACGAGCTATATGGAAGATAGCGGAAAGGCAGAAGTTATTCTGACTAAAGAGAACAATACGCTAATCTATACTATTGATATGAAGAGAGATGTCATTGAGAAGATAGGATTTTCGGCAGGTGGGCGTCGAGGGGGAGAGCTGAGGTTTTCATACCTGCAGGACGTAGAGAAGGCGGGCGATGAATTTGCCGAGCCGAGGGTGAAAGATTCTGTGGCGCCGCGGGAAGAAGGATTAGGGGTATTGTGGCTTTTGAAGTTAGTAGAAGATAGTCTGTATTAATTATTTAAAGGCTGGATTTTAACGAGCAGAAGGTAGATAAATGTCGGGGTCGGGAGGTACTCATTACGTGGGGGAGCGGCTTTTAAGCCTAAATGCTCATAAATATATTACAAGCTCTAAGCATATCGGAGGATTTAGTTTGGTCGAACTTTTGGTGGTAATGGGTATAATTGCAGTATGGCTGGCAATTATGGTGCCGGCATCGATTGGAATCAGGCAAGACGCTCGGTCGGTGTGGTGCATGGATAACCAGCGAAAGGTTGTTCTGGGTTTAAGCTCTTTTGCAGCCGACAACGACTATCGTTATCCGGAATCGGTGGCGACCGTAGGTCAGTTGGGTGATTACTGGAATTGGCAAGAACCGACGATGCTGACAACTTATGAGCAACGAAGTCCCCGATTTCATCGGTCGATGAGTTCATACTTGGGCAGCTATATACGGGAGGCGAGCATTATGTTTTGCCCGAATGCGCCAGAAAGATATAAATATCTACGGGAAGTTTGGAAAGCCGGCGATGCGTGGAATAATCCGGAGACACCACCGGTACGTGATCCGGCGAAGGGGAGCTACTGTTTTTACTGGAACTATATAGGTTTCCTTGATGGTCGTGATGTGCCATTTGAAGGGCCGGGCTCTTTGGGACATGAGCTAGGAAAGAGCAGCTTGATTGTAAGTGATTATTTCGGTTACGGTCATTGGCGGAACAGGCTGGTTTACGATGACTGCAAGGCTTACGGCAGCTGTGAGAAATTTAGGGGTGCGGGAGTTACACCGGGGACGTGGGTTTCATCGGCTTATTGGTCTCGCCGGGGTGGGGATGAAGAAATCAATTTGGATGTGCTTAAGATTGAACTACACGCCGGTTACATGGATGGGCATGTGGAGCGTTACACGGCGTCAGAAGTAGTGCCAATGAGGGTATCACAAACACCTGATGGTAGTATCCCATATCCGAGCGACTTGGGACCGGGGATTTTCTACATACCGCGGAATGCATTACGTTGAGAGCTTATAGTTGGCGTAAATACTGCAATCTTTGTAGAATTCCATTCTAAATGTCATACTTTTTTTCTCCTTAAGATTGTTAGAAGGCAGGAATTTAATTGATTATTAATTGCTGATGATTGATAATTGTTATTCGAGATAATCAATCTTGATGGATTTAAGATGAGCGATGCTGTGTATGATGTTATTATTGTTGGTGCCGGCCCGGCGGGGTTAGCGGCGGCACTTTATACCTCGCGTGACAGATTCAAGACGCTGGTGCTTGAGAAGTTAGTGCCTGGCGGACAAATCAGCACGACAGACAGGATAGAAAATTATCCTGGCATAGAACGGATTGATGGGCCTGGCCTGATTGAGCGGATGCAAAAGCAGGCTGGGAACTTCGGGGCTGAGGTAAAGACCAGCAGTGAGGTTACTAATCTGGAGAAGCTAAAAGACGGCGATATTGCTGTTTATTGTGATAAGGAGAGATTCAGAACGAGGGCAGTTATTCTGGCGCCGGGCAGTGACTATCGCAAACTGGGGGTGCCCGGTGAAGAAGAGTTTGCCGGTTCGGGTGTGAGCTATTGCGGGACGTGCGATGCGCCTTTTTTCAAGGGTAAAGAAGTAGTTGCCGTCGGTGGTGGTAACACGGCGGTTGAAGAAACGCTGCACCTGATTAAATTTGCCAAGAAGGTGACGTTGATACATCGGCGAGATGAATTCAGAGCGGCGCGAGTGCTGACGGAAGAGCTTTTGCAAAAAGGCAACGAGCAGGGTTCAAATTTGACTATTAAATATAGCACTGTGGCGACCGCTATAGAGGGTGAAGGCAAGGTGCAAACGGTTCGGCTCAAAGATGTCAAAAGTGGTAAAGAGGAAAGTTATCCCTGCGAGGGGGTATTTATATTTATAGGCATGGTTCCGAATACCGGCTTTTTGAAAGGTTTTGTTGAGCTAACTGATAAGGGATTTATTAAGTGCGACTGCGCCTATCTTCGTACAAAGGTGGCTGGTGTTTTCGTGGCAGGTGATTGCAGAATCGGGGCGGCGATGCAGTTAGCGACGGCGGTTGGAGATGGTGTTGTTGCTGCAATGATGCTCAAACAGTATTTCAGAGACGCTAACTGGTGGACTGAACCGGTCAGTGAGCTTCTTCAACCAGGGGGGTGGTGAGTCAAGATTTCGAGATTTACAAAAACAGGGTGGATTTGTGTAGCTGAGTCGGGTATTATTTTATATTATTAGAACTGGTTTAGTCCGGTCCAGCTCTCCGGGATGGATAGGCAGAGGTTAACTGGTAAGTTTTGTATGAAAGGATAAGGTAATGGCTGGTAATGTGATTGAGTTGAACGACGCAGCATTTGATGAGCTTGTTCACGGGTCGGAGGTTCCGGTTTTGGTTGATTTTTGGGCACCCTGGTGCGGGCCATGTAAGATGATGAGGCCGATTATTGAGGAAGTTGCAGAAGAATATGCGGACAAGGCCAAGATATGCAAGCTTAATACGGACGACGCTCGTGACAGTGCTATGGAGTTCGGGATAACGAGTATACCAACCATTATTTTATTCAAAGGTGGCCAAGTACAGAAGAAATGGGTGGGCTTAACGAGCAAAAAGGAGCTTTCTGGGGCAATTAAAGAACTGCTGTAATATTGTTCAAATCTCGTCGAATTTGTAATCGGCGTAACAAGAAGTATCAAGGAGGCTTTCTCAATTTATATGAAGGCGTGGTCAGTCTTTTTTGCTATTGAGGAAGATTTGCAGGATTTGAGCGGCGGCGATGGCATCGAGTCTCTTTTTCTTTTTTTCCCTTGTGAGCTCAGCGGGGGCTAAACTTTCTTTAGCGGCGAAGCTGGTTAATCGTTCATCCTGAAAGTGTATAGGTATTTGTAGGTTAGCTTTTAATTTTTCTGCGAACTGGAAGATAATTTTTGCGCGTGGTCCGTGTGAGTTGTCCATATTGAGGGGCAGGCCGAGCACAATAGCTTCAACATTTTCACTTGTGACTATTTCGTTAATTTTTTTTATGAGCTCTTTTTGACCTTCTATTACAGCAAGTGGTGAAGCAATGGTCTCAGCGTGGTCGCATATTGCCAGACCTGTTCGTTTATCGCCGTAATCTATTGCTAAGTATCGCATTTTTTTTAGTCGTTAGTATTTAGGTTTTTGATTAAGCACGGAGCATATGTGAGGTTATAAGAATTTTTTGGCGGAGTGTTGCTTTATCAATTCGAGTAGTTCTTTCAATCTCGATGTTTGGTCTATTGGGCAGACGAGTGTGGCATCGGTGCTGTGAGCTATAACAATATTTTCGAGGCCAATTGCGGCGATTAGATGGCCGTTGTCTTCGGTGACTATGATGTTGTTTTTGCAGTCAAGCAGCTCGCTCAGGGTTGCTACGACAATATTGTTGTTTTTGTCTGAGCTAATGATATCAGCGAGTGCGGCGAACGAACCCATATCGAGCCAACGACAATCCAGCTTTATTGTATAAACATTATCAGCTTTTTCCATAACGGCGTAGTCTATGCTGATTTTTGGTAGTTTGGGGAACCATTTCTGTAGTGTTTTTTGCTGATTTGGGCTGTCCCAGTCGGTTTTGATTTTTTGTAGAGGTTCAGTAGCTTGTGGTAGGAACTTTTGAAGATTGTTTAAGATTGTTTTTGCTTTCCAGACGAACATACCTGAGTTCCATAGATAGAGTCGGGAGTTAATGTATTCGTTAGCGGTTTTGTCATCGGGTTTTTCCTTAAAGGCCTGGACGGAATATATGGTGTTTTTGCAGCCGGGACAGTCCTTTGGTTCAGCGAAGTTTATATACCCGAGCTGTGTGCTTGGAAAGCCTGGTTTGATACCGAAAGTAATCATATCGTCCGGATTATTATTTACGAAGACGAGCGCATCTTTTAGTGCCTGCTGGAGGACCTGTGGCGGTTCAATTAGCTGGTCTGCGGTTATGACAGCCATTGTGGCTTGTTGGTCATACTTGGTGAGGACGGTAGCGGCCAGTCCAATTGCGCCAGTGGTATCGCGAACGACCGGCTCGGCGATGACGTTATTAAATGGTAATTCAGGGATGTTTTGGCGGACGAGGTCTGCATAGCCTGCGTTGGTAAAGATGATAATGTTTCTTTTGTCAAATATAGGCGCAAGTCGTTCAAAACAGCGGCGCAGAAGTGTTTGTCCATTTAGGAGTTTTAGGATTTGTTTTGGTCGTTTTTCGCGACTGAGGGGCCACAATCTTTTTCCGGTGCCCCCCGCCATTATAACTGCATAATCCATATTTTCACCTTTTTCAAGTAAAGATGATGAATAATAGAGGCACAATAATTACGGCAAAGATTGTCATGGTTGCGACCCATAGAGCACTTGCTAAGGGTCCATCCAGGTCGAAAACATTGCTCATAGTTACCATAAGCACTGCAGAGGGTGTTGCTGATAAAACAATAATTACTCTTTGAACCAAGATAGTTAGGTTTTGCCCTTTCAATAGCAATAGCCAAATCATAAAAAGAGCCAAAGCTGGCGATAAGATAAATTTTACCACCGCGAGCGGAAAATACAAGCTCGTATAATTTTTGAGCCGGGATAAATTTACCTGCAGACCGATTGCAAAAAATGACAGACTTGAGGCAATGTAAACCAAGACATCGATGATGTGCAATTTTGCTATAAAACAGGGAGGTTTAACATTTGTTAAGTTCAGGATTATAGCAGCTACCATTGCCGGTATCGCGAGCATTCGGAAATCCAAGAGGAAGTTTAGCTTCGATTTGGAGCTATGTTTTTCTGTGTGAAGTTCGTAAACCTTCAGGAGTGGTAAATAGATGAGATAAAAAGTGGGTAAACATATCAACAGGTATATATGTGCCATTGCGAGTCCTTGAGTGCCAAATAAGGCGTAACAGACGAAAGCTCCACCGGTATATCCGATATTGCTAAGGCCACCAGCAAGGATGAGTGTTAATCGGCTTTTTCGGTTTTTTTCAAGGAAGGAAAAAAGCATCGCTGAAAGCGCAGTACTTGACAACATTAGGAATAGACCGAGAATCGGCAGCCAAATGAGCTGCCTTGTCAACTGCATTGGCCAGATTACCAGTAGTGCAATTGGCCAATTGAAAGAGACCAAAACGGCAGTCATTATTTTTTTAGCGAAGCGTTCAGGCAGACTAAATCGGTTGCTTGCAAGATAACCTAAGACGAGTCCTGCGACTAAAATTGTAAACATTGCTACAAGGCGTGTGCGGGCATGTATCTCAGGGGTGGTCATTAGACAATTAGAGGTAGTTGCGAGCATCAAACCAGAAACTTTCTATCGATCTTGGTTAAGCTTCGAATCTTGTTTGCCAAACTTTTGTAAGTTTTTTTACGCTTGTAGTAACCGGATTTTCCCATAAGTGCGGAAGTGGCAACTTTTACGAGTTCAACGGCAGGTTGGTTGTAAGTATTGACGTTAAACAGTTCACCTGCGATAGAAGTTGTGACCTCAAAGAGATAAATAAACTGCCCAACGGTGTAGGCATTAACTTCAGGAAAGATGATAGTAAGACATGGGCGTTTGTCCTGGAGGAGTGCAAATTCGGTGGCCTGCTTTTCGCGATTAAACAGTTCGCTTAGTTTTTTACCTGCAAGAAAGCCGAGTTCCGAAGCACAAGCGGAGGCTGGGCCTATTTTGAGGTCTTTTTTGAAATTTTTGACCTGCAGAAAGGTGAATAGTTTATCATTAGGTCCTTCGCGATATAACTGGACTTGGCTGTGCTGGTCAGTGGTGCCAAGTGCTTTGACGGGTGTGGGGCCGATGTGGACTTCATTGCCAGTCAAATCTTTGGCTTTGCCGAGGCTTTCTGCCCAGAGCTGGCGGAACCAATCGGCCAAGTCTTTGAGGTGGAAGCTATATGGGAACATTACCGAGATTTTTTTGCCGTGATTATAGAAGTGGTAGTTTATTGCGGCATTGATTGCAGCGGGGTTTTTTAAAAAATCCTCATTGCTAACTCTTTTATCCATATCGCATGCGCCTTCGAGGAGCAAATCGATATTAATTCCGCACATAGCGGCACTGAATAGGCCAACTGTGCTTAGGACGCTAAATCTGCCGCCGATGCCCGGTGGAATTTCGAGACATCTCAAAGAAGCATCGGCAGCGATTTTGCGAAGAACACCCTGCTTCGGGTCGGTGGTAGCAACCACCTGATTTTTGCAGCCATCAGGACCGAGCTTGTCTGAAAGCAATTTGCGGATAACCATAAATTGAGCTGCTGTTTCGGTGGTTCGTCCAGACTTACTGATGACATTAAATATAGTCTTGTCGAGCTTGTTGCTAAGCCAGTCAAGGAAAGAAGAGAGTTGCGGAGGGTCAATGTTATCGAAGACAAAGAGACGCGGCGCTCGCCGCTGGGCATCGTCAAGGTTGTACATATAGGGATTTAGCGCTGTTTGCAGCGCGATGTTGCCAAGGGCAGAGCCGCCGATGCCAAGCACAACAAGATTTTCACACCGGTCTTTGAGTTCGGCAGTCAGTTCTTTAACTTTTTGAACGGTTTTCACGTTATAAGGGAGGTCTCTGTAGGCAGTTTCCCCGGCTTTTCTTTCCTTGTTTAGCTGGGAGATTAACGGCAAGGTTTTTTCGGCAAGGGCTTTTAGTTGCGAATTGGTAATACCATGCTCATGGCCGATGACATCTGCAGTAGCATTTTTGTAGTAGAGTTTGATTTGCGATTGCGCCATCGGGTATATTCCTTAATTGAAAATCTGAACCTGCGATAAAACTGCAGGCTAAATATTATCTATTTTTGAAAGGTTGGCGTATTTTAGCATAAGAGATTTTGTCTGTCCTGTGTTAAATTTGACGACGACGATGCTGTTTTCTCCCATATCGATGAATTCGGTGACGGTGCCGAGGCCGAAAGACCCGTGCTGAACCATCTGGCCGGGGTTAAAATCATATTGTGTAATAACAGAGAAACCATCATCTTCTTGGGTCAATTCAGCGAAGTTGATTCCGAGTTCAAAAAGGAACTGCGAGGGTATTGTTCGGAGGAGCTGTCCTCTTATTGTTCGGTATCTGGCGTAACTTATATACAGGCCTGATTTGGCACGTGTTATGCCAACGAAGAAGAGTCTGCGTTCCTCCTCGAGGTCATCTGCATCATCGGTATTAGTTCTTTCGTGAGGCAGGAGGCCTTCTTCGACTCCAACTATAAAGACATTTTCAAATTCGAGCCCCTTTGCTGTGTGTAGTGTCATCAGAGCAACGCGGTCGATGGATGTATCATAGGCATCAACATCGCTGACAAGAGAGATTTGCTGTAGGTAATCGAGGAGTGTAGGCTTTTCTGCTTGGTGGTCATATTGTGCGGCAGCATTTATAAGTTCGTTGACGTTTTCAAGAGCATTTTTGCCATCTTCTCCGGCAGCTTTTAGATACTGCTGCAAGCCAGATTCAATAAAGAGACGTTCAGCAAGTGGTGCAACCTGGCCGGTCAAATCAGTTTTGAACTGCTCGAGCATATTGACAAAGGCAGCAATTTTGGCTTTTGGGGCCTTTGAAAGAGAGTCGATGCTACCTACCTTTTTGAGGGCTTCGTAGAGAGTGATATTCTTATGGGAGGCATAGGTGCGGAGTCTATCAACTGTGGTTTTTCCTATGCCGCGGGCTGGGGTGTTAATGACACGTAATAGAGCAATTTCGTCATCGGGATTTACAAGTATTTTCAGGTAGGCGAGCATGTCGCGAATTTCTTTTCTATTATAGAATTCGACTCCACGGACAATCTGGTATGGTATTTGATTTTGGATAAGAGCCTCTTCGATGGCGCGGCTTTGGGCGTTAACGCGGTAGAATACGGCGATATCGTTTAGTGAGGCGCCATTATCGGTTAATTGTTTGACCTGATTAGCAAGGGCCTGGGCCTCTTCGAGCTCATCGGCGAAGGCATTTACGATAACATCCTGGCCGGGAGGCTTTGTGGGGACGAGCCTTTTTTGCTTTCGATTGAGGTTGCAAGAAATTAAGCGGTCGGCGGTTTCGAGGATATTAGCAGTGCTGCGAAAGTTTTCCTCGAGTTTGACGACTGTGGCATCAGGCCAATCGTCTTCAAAGGCCAAAATGTTGCGAATGTCTGCGCCGCGCCATCGGTAGATGGACTGGTCAGGGTCGCCTGTTACGCAAATATTGTTGTGGGCTGAAGCGAGGGCTTTTGCGATTTTATACTGTGCGTAATTGGTGTCCTGGTATTCATCAATAAGCAGGAATCTGAAGCGATTTCCGAGCTCGGAGCATACATCAGGATGGTCCCGAAGTAAGAAAGCGGTTTTCATTAGCAAGTCATCAAAATCCAAGGTGTTTGCTTGGCTTAGAATTTGTTGGTAGCGGGCGTATATTCTGGCTAACGTTTCGGAGAAGAAGTCATCAGCCTGACTTTTGAAGGAATCAACATCAATCAGATTATTTTTCAAGCGATTAGATATGGCGTCAAGACATCGAGCCGGCGGGAAATTTGTGGTATCAAGTCCGCAATCTTTGATTGCCTGCTTTATGCATCTGGTCTGGTCAGACTCATTGTAGATGGTAAAGTTGGGGTGTATGCCTGCTTTGGCGGCAAATTGTCGCAATATTGTTACGCATAAAGAATGAAAGGTGCTGATATGTGCACCGGCGGGAGTTTCGAGCGTGATTGTCCTTTGTCGCATTTCATCAGCGGCTTTATTGGTGAAAGTAATTGCGCAGATATTAAATGGTCGAATTCCAGTGTCGATTAGTGCGGCGATTCTGTATGTAATAACGCGTGTTTTTCCGCTGCCTGGTCCTGCAATGACAAGTAAGGGGCCTTCAAGGTGAAAGACAGCTTTTTTTTGTGAAGGGGTTAGTTGTTGCGAGAGTGTATCGTTCATAGTAGGAGCTACGTGTGTGAGACTCCATTTTGCGGCGTTTTGCAAGATGGTAAGCCAGTGTTATTCGTCATTCTCAGATTGTTTCAACAATTCTTTTTCCTGCTGTTCTAAGAGCTCAGCGAGTTCAGGCCTTTCAATTTTTATGCGTCCGCGCAGATTAAGTCTAAGGTTGAGCGGGTACTGCCTGTCGTTAAGGAAATCGATAAGTGCAAGGTATCTTAATACCTTAAAGTCAGGCAGGTCAATCCTGTGCTCATCAGAATAAGCTGATTTATAGTGTTGATATACTTCTTTTGCCATTTTTTCTCTACCGAATGCCTCGTCGTCATCACGGAGGGCATACCTGAAGTAACTTTCGCGGAGCATCAATGCTACGATTTCTTTTGCGTTGTTCAGGCCTATATTTCTGAGTTCTTCGCGGAGTCGGTTTCTTACAAAGATAACCAGAGGGACTTTAAAATCGTCGGAAGGATACAATTGTCTTAGCTGCTTGTACATTTTTTCTGCTTGGTGACTATGGCCTGCCTGGTAGAAAGAAAAGATGGCGTTTTTGAGCATATTTCGGTGGCCTATTTTCAAGGATTCGAGACTGCCCTTTTGTATGGCTTTTGTGTTTTCGTATTTTTCTATTCTATCCAGTGCGGATATGTTGTACGGCTTAAACATTCTCAAGTCCGGTCGCAAGAATATTTCTTTTTTTGGTCTTGTCGTTTCTTGTGTGGTATCCTTAATCAGCATTCCTTTCTTGGGGGGGGGGCCATAGAGATTTGCGGTTTGGTCGGCTGGTAGGTCATAGATAAATATTTTTCCGTTGCGGAAGAGGTTTTGCAAACTGTGGTTTACGATGCGGTCGGCGTGAATTCCATCTTCGGAGAGATCCTCGCTGCCGGCTGTTTGCAGGCCTTTGACGGCCCAGTAGATTGCGTGGGTGTCGGGGTGCATCCAGTCCAAGGGCAAATGAGTGTTAGGGTCATTCCAGTCGATAGGCCCATAGGTTTTGTTCAACTGCTGCATTAAGAGCGGGTCGAGTTTCCAGACTGTGCGGAGCTGATAAGCTTTTGCAAAAATATCAAGTTTTTTGAGTGCTTTTGTGCCCCTGAAACTATCTATTATCCTAAAGGCATCGGGAAGAAACCTTGCGGGGTTTTGCCTTAAGGCTAAATAATTACTGACGAACTTGCCATCGTCGGCAAAGGCTTTGTCAGCGGCTTTGAGAGCTGCGATAAGTGGTGCCACATTGGCATCGTTTACGATTTGGGGCCAATGAGTTGGTGCTTCGGCAAGTGCCTTGAAATATTCGTTGTCAGCAGGGCCTATTAGCGATTCCATCGCCATAGCCAGTTGTATTTTGTAATACTTGTGTGCATCGTCTGAAGCGCTGCCGATTTTGTGCTGAAATATTCTTGCAAGTTCGCGGTAAAGGAGGATACTTTTTGGGTTTAGGGGTATTCCCTGGTCGCGAAGCAACTCATAGCCGTTCTTGACCCAGTGCCAGCGTTGGTCCGGCTGATTTGCGGGTATTGCAACAGAAATATTATAAGCCATATTCCATGCCTGGAACTCCCAGACAGTTGCGAAACGAGGCTGTAGTGTGGTTATCCATTCCGCGAGCTGTTTTGCGTCAAAGAATTGTCCTTGCTCTTTTAGTTTGTCCGCCCGCATCCATAGTATATCCACAACAAGACCGCGAAATGCTCCCATTGCAACAGTTGCAAATGCCAAAGAGGGAGGTGCATTTTCCAGAGGCTCATTGCTAATCAGCTTCATGTCTTGTCGTTGAGTGTTTATGAAATCAAGGTGCATACCAACGGTGATGAGTAAAGCGGCAGCAAATGTAATGCAAACGGCCAAAATTATTGTATTGCGCCAACGCATAACTTACATCTCTTGTTTTTTGAAGCGTATTTAGCTTTGTGCTTCGCGCTTTTTTCAGATTACGACTTTTGCAATTTCTCTGAAATTAAAAATCAAAAAGGCAAGGAGCCCGACTAAAATCGCTTTAATACAAATCAAAGAAACGGCAACTTTGGCTAATAGTGACCAATTCAATAACCTCGCTGGGACGAGAAATTTAGTAGGGCTGAATTTATCAAACTGGGGCAGGAGCTGGACAATAGGCCTGACGGTGTAAGAGTAGAACCTGCTTAAATTCTCACCCATCAAGTCGAAGGATTCTAAACAGAAGCCGCTAATAGTGCCGGTGAGGAAAACGACCAGACAAAACAGCAATGCTGCAGGGAACGAGAGGAAGCTGGCAGCTAATGTTCCCAAACAGGCGAGAAAAATCAGCCGGAGGAATATTAAAAGAACAGCTCTTATAAAATTGGCGGTGAAGGTATCGGCTTTGTACAGGACCTCGAGGCCATCCTCAGGAGGGAAGATTACTACGGTGTTGTTGAGTGGGACATTTAGAAATGCGACAGCGAGGTAGCCGTCATCGGCCACAGCATCGGCAGGAACTTCTATCTCGTAAAAAGTTCTAATGAAGTCTTTGCGGTCAAAAGTATAGATTTCGAAGGGCATCTGCCTGATATCCCCTACGACCCACCTGCTATAGACCTGCGAGTCCGGAGGATTTAGCGAGACATCATATTTGAATCTTACAAACAAGCTCTGGTTTGGATCGAGAGGTTTAACATTTTTGAATTCCCAAACGAGTTCATGCCCGACAGAGGCAGCTCGTTTACTAAGTTCTATCCGCTTGGCGAGCCCTTTTTTGTAACTATCTCTGGCGAGTTTACTGTCAAGGACATCAGGAGGCAATTGACCGCTGTCTTCAAGTTTTTTATAGGTATCATCTACTTCCTGAGAGACATCGGTTTTGGGAGGGATTATGCTTGCGCGGGCAGTGAAAAACTCGTTGTTGAGTTTTGTAAGTTCGGTGTCTGAGGCTTCACTAAATTTCGGTATGTAAATAGCTGTAGCATATATTATAGCCGAGAAGAGAGCGAGCAGGCCCACATCTAATAGTATTACGCCGAGCAGTTTGCCGAGAAGCAGCTGATAGCGACGAATGGGTTTGGTAATGACAGTATATATTTGTCTCTGGTCGATGTCGCTGGTTAAAGAATAAATTGAGATTATAATCGTAAGGAAACAGAGTAGAAAGGTGGTGAGTGAAAGGCCATAGCTTATAAATGTTTGGAGCCTGCCTTTGAGAGTTCCATCGCCGGTCATAGAGACGGCCATAAGGGGCAACAGAATAAGCAGCAGTATGATAAAGACGGCAGCGATTTTCATTCGGACGGCCTGTTTGATGGTATTTTTAGCAACGGCCCAGATACTATGCATCTTTGGAATCTCCCTCACGTTTATGGGTCTGCTCTTTATCCTCTTTTTGAGGTGTTGCGTGGTCAGTGAGTTGGTCTAAGATGTTTTTTTTAATTTGTTCGGGCTTTTTTGTGGCATTATCCTCAACAGGTTTTGTTTTTATAACGGGTTTGGGTTGGACGGATTCGGGAGGGGTGGTTAGTTTGCCAAGCAATTTGTCATCGGGTTTGGAAACGGAGTCATCAAGAGGAACGACCTGCTTTGTTTTTGTAGGTTCTGCGTGGGTTTCGGGAAATACCGGAGCAGCGACAAGTTTATCGAGTATGTTTTCCACGGGCGTTTTAGCGGTGAGGAAATCACCGATTTGTGTGGTACTGACAGCTCCGCTGGTAGTTGAAGCAAGTTGCTGGGCGGCGGCAACTGTTTTAATGAAGAATGTTTCAAGCTTGTCCATCGGGGATGTTACGACACACTCGGTCTGCTCATCTTGTATTATCTTCTTAATCTTCTCTACGGCGGTATCGCTTATGGAGTCGATAGTAATTTGCTTTTTGTTTGTTTGTTGCAGGAGGTCTTTGACTTTGCCTTCAGACTGGATTTTGCCTCCGTAGAGGATTGCAATTCTATCACATACATCTTCTACGTCAGCAAGCAAGTGACTGCAAAGCAGGATTGTTTTACCGCGTTTAACGAGTTCCAAAATCAAATCCTTTATCTGCCTTGTACCGATGGGGTCAAGGCCTGTTGTCGGCTCGTCTAACATTAACAGGTCTGGGTCGTTTATCAGGGCTTGTGCCAGTCCAATTCTTCTTGCCATACCTTTTGAATATGTTCCAACGGGTCTGTTTGCGACGGCCTTTAGTCCTACCATCTCGAGCAGGGCTTCGGTGCGCATTTTTCGCACTTTTGGCGGCAAGCCGAATAATCTGCCGTAGAAATCCAATGTTTCGCGGGCAGTTAAGTATCTGTAGAGGTATGACTCTTCAGGCAGAAAACCTATCCTGGCGCTGATTTTAGGGTTGCTGCAGTCGCCGCCCAGAACGATGTTTTTTCCCTTTGTTGGAAAGAGCAATCCAAGCAGCATTTTCAGAGTGGTAGTTTTCCCTGAGCCGTTGGGTCCGAGCAGGCCGAATACTTCATTGTAGCGAATCTGCAAATTCAGGTTGTCGACGGCAATAACCTTGGCCCGTCCCCACCAGTCGGAAAAAATTTTGGTCAAAGAAAAAGTTTGAACCGCATATTCCATATTTTTATATCTCAAATTCCATCTTGCAGCGGATGTCCGTGGTCGAGTTCCTCTCCGTACCGGACAAGTCGGGCACTATTAAAAACGACAATTAAAGAGCCCACGAAATGTAAAAATGCGGCGTAGATGGCAGGCAGCCATGCAGCAGCAGCGGCAGCAACGCCAAGTATAATAAAAAGAATTCCAAAGGAGAGATTCTGGTTTATAACGCTTCTGGTTTTTCTTGAGAGCTGAACGAGGAAAGGCAGGCGCTTTAAATCATCACTCATAAGAGCAATAGAAGCGGAATTTATAGCCACATCGCTTCCGGCAGCACCCATAGCAATACCGAGGTCGCCGGCAGCCAGTGCTGGTGCATCATTTATGCCATCTCCGACGACAGTGACGATGTGGCCGTCAGTTTTGATTTGCTCAACAATCGATAGTTTGTCCTGTGGCAAACATTTCGATTTGAAATCGGTACAGCCCAGTTCAGCAGCGACGCGGCTGGCGACCTCATCTCTGTCACCGGTGAGCATAGTTACCCTTTTTATACCCATGCCGAGTAAATCGCCGACGGCCTGCTGGGCTTCTGGTCTGGTTTTGTCCTGCAATCCAATCCAGCCAATATATTTTGAGTCTTTTGCTACATAAAGTGTGCTAAAACCCTGCTCTTCGTGTAGGCCCGGGTCGGGTACGTTGCCAATATCGACATTGTTTTCCTTCAGGAAGGTGTCTCTTCCGACGGTTATTTTGGCGGAATCAACCTTAGCTGTTACCCCTTTTCCGGGTGTTTCTTTGAAGTCGTCAGGAGGCGGTAAAGAGAGATTTACCTCTTTTGCTACCTCCTTTAGTGCTCTTGCTGCGGGGTGTTTGCTCATCAGTTCCGCAGAAGCAGCAAGTGTTAATAGTTCGGCTGGCTCGACGTTTTCAGCAGGTGTTAGTTTCGTGACGTACAACCGACCAGTTGTAACAGTTCCGGTCTTGTCAAATACCATTGCAGTCATCTTGCCTGCAATCTCAAGGTCAGCGACATTCTTTATCAGAATACCGAGCCGAGCAGAAGCCGAAATTGCAGCTACCATCGCGGTAGGCGTCGCCAGGATCAAGGCACAGGGACACGAAATAACAAGTATTGTAATTGCTCTGCTAATATCACGTGTGAAAAACAGGACGATACCGGCAATCATCAGTATGGTTGGGGTGTACCACTTAACATATCGGTCAATTATCCGCATAATTGGTATTTTAGTCCGCTCAGCCTGCATAATCAGTGACTGGACCTTGCCAAGGGTAGTATCTTTTCCGGCTTTTGTTACAGCGATGTCCAGTGCGCCGGTAAGATTAGTTGTACCGGCGAAGACCTGCATACCGGGCACTTTGTCGACGGGTAAAGATTCGCCGGTTATTGTAGCTTCATTAACGGAACTAAGTCCTTTGATAACTTCCCCATCGGCAGAAATGTTATCACCCGGCCGAACACGGATATGGTCACCAGGTTTAAGCTTGCTAACTTTTACTTCTATTTCAGACGCATCCTGTTCGATTAAATTTGCTTTTGTTGGAGTGAGTTTAATAAGCGATTCGATGGAGGCACGAGCTCCGAGGGCAGTTCTGCTTTCAATAAGCTGGCTTAGAAGCATAAAGAAGCCAACGGCACCTGCGGTGGCGTAATTTTGTGTAGCAAAGGCGGCAATTATGGCAAGAGCCACCAGTTCGTCCATATGCATTTCTTTTTTTAAGAGGCTTTTTATTGCGTGCAGGACAACAGGTGAGCCGAGGAGTATTGCAGCAAGCATAGCGAGAAACTCGGTATGGAAACTGACGCTTCCATAGAGGAACCTGGATCTGGCTATAAGGTTACTTAACAGGAGCATCCCGCCCGCCAACGTCCCAACGAGGGCCATACTTACTCGAAACTGCTTGCCGTGAGTATGTTCAGCGGCGATATCATCTTTAAAATGTAAGTGTTCGTGAGCCATTAGTTTTTTTATCTCACATTCTAAACATTACGGTTTCAACATGGGTTATTTCTCTTTCTCGGATTTTGGTTTTATGGTGGGGTCTCTGTTTAAAAGGACCCTAATCTCTCTGCCTTTGGTACCTTCAGTAGGTTGGATTATCATTTTTTCATCTGCGTTGTTAAGGACGTACTCTATAGTGTCCTGGTAGATTTCCTGGATAACAAGCTCGGGATGTTTGCGATATTCAGGCAGTAATTTTTGCAGGTATTCGGCATTTGCTTTGGCTGTTTCCAGAACTTTTGTTCGATAAGCCCGTGCCTGAGCGATTTTTTCCTGGGCAGTGCCTGCCAACTGTGACCATAGCATCTCTTTTTCCTGCTCGGTGATAGTTTCGTCATCAAGAGCTGCGAGCAGCTTGGTGGCGATGGGTCCGGCAGCTTCGTTGAGTGTGTTTTCGGCGTAACCTTTGGCTTCACTAATGGCCTTTTGGCTTTCCTGGCTTGCTCTGATGGAGGCCCAAAATGCGCTATCAACCTGTCGAGGCCAGGTTATGTCGGTGAGCTGGACGGATACAACGGCTATGCCGCTTTCGATTTCGTCGAGTTTTTGCTGCAACAATTTTTTGACGTGTTTGGGGATTCTATCCTGGCTGGAGATTGCTTCATCAATTGTATAATTGACCATTGCTGTTACGACGGCGGTATCAAACAGATGCTCTAAAAGCGGAGTTATACTTTTTGCTATGACATCAGAAAATTGTTGTCCAGGTTTTACATCTTCGGTATATACATTTTTAAAGAAGCGTTCAGGGTGCTCGATATTATAAGTTAGCTGCCACTTGCAATGTACAATATTGTAGTCACTTCCTGTAGCGCCGGGGGTGGTTTGGCTTTGTTTTTCGCTTCTTGTAATGCAATAGCCGTCTTTTATAGGCTCTAACTTCTGTGGTATGCGAGTAGGGGGTTTGGGGCCTTCGGGGAGTAATTCTTTTTTTTCCTGATAATACCAGAATGAGTTGATTGGCAGATTTGTTTTTTTTGCTACAGGTATTTTTATAATTTCATCTATTGGATATGGGAAGACCCAGTGAGGCCCAGGCCCGAGGAGTCTTTCTTCGCCTATGCCTCGGATTTTTCCAAATCTCAAAACCAGCGCCTGTTCATCAGGCCCGACGGTTCTAAGTCCTGAGGCGAGGAAAACGATAACAAGCACAATCATAATTATCTTGAGGATAAAGAAGCTGGTTCGCAATGCTTCGGAAAGTGATTTGCCGGTGGCATCAAGGTCGTCGTGTGTGTTTGCTGCCGATTGCGGTTTTAAATTTTGGTTGTTTTTTCGATTTTTTTCTGCCATAGCGAGCAAGATTCCATCCGGCGAAATTATTTTTTGGGTTTAATATCCGGCACTTTTTTCAGTAGTTTGAAAGGTTCGGTGTCGGCACTTATCACGATGGTCGACCTTTCCTCAAGAGTTTTTTTGAGGGCTTCGATGTCTCGTAGGAACATTGCAAGTTCCGGGTCTTCTTCGAGCAACTTATAATATTTAGCGGCCGCGGCGTCACCCTCTCCTCTTATTGCCTTTGCTCTTGCCTCAGCGGCAGCAAGCAGCTCTGTCTTTTTTGAATCGGCGTCAGTTCTTATCTTAGTTGCCTCGGCGTTGCCTTCTGCAATAATGGCTTCAGTTTTGCGGTTTCTTTCGGCTCTCATGCGCTCAAAGACATCTTTGCTGACATCCTCGCTGACTTTGAGCTGTTTGATGCCGAACGCCATAATTTCAATGCCGTAGTCGGTTCTGACAGCCTGTTTTAGGTTGGCAAGCATTTCCTCTTCAATTTGCTTAAATTTTATTTTTTCCAAATCGTTGTTTACGAATTCACCGAAGGAATGTTGACCGACGACTTTGTTTTGAGTGTCGCTGATTTGGCTGCGCAACTTGCTTTCGGCTTCTTTGATGGTTCCGACGGCGTTAAAGAACTCGAGCGGCTCGGCTATTTTCCAGACGATGAAAGTATTTACGATAATCGGCACAGCTCCTTTTGTTGTTGTCTCGCCAAGTTCGGCTTCAAGAACTCTCATACGGGAATCAAATTTGTGAACCCTCTCGACAGGCATGGGCCATTTGAAATACCAGCCGGGCTCGGTGATTTGGCGGGTTGGCTTGCCGAATGTCGTTAATAGGGCTGATTCTGTTTCCCTGACCTGGAAGGAAACAAGATATAGGCCCATAACGGCAACTACAAGTACGATGAAGATTGTGACGGCTATATTTTTCATTTTTGGCTACTCTCCTCAAATCCCGATAAATCATATAGACTGGGGGTTAGTTTTTCCTGAACATCGATTATGAAGACCTGCGTGTCGTTTTGGTCGGCAACGACGACGAATTTTCTTATATTCTCGAGGGCCTCTTCGAATACTGCTAATCTAAGCTGGCGTTTGTAGATTTGCCCCCCAGCCTGGTATGCCTTAAGCTGGCTGGCGAAGCGCTGTCCTGTTGCCCTGGCAAGTGTCGCCTTTTCAAAGGCATAACTTTGTGCTTGTCGTAATGTGTTAAAGATATCTCCTTTTGCCTGAGCAAAAGCCGAATCCAATTCGTTGCCAAGTTTTTCAATTTTTTCAGGTTGATTGTTCTCTTTGGCGTGCTGGTATTCGGACGCAAGAGTATAGAGTTTGTTGGCATCATTGACAGAGCCTGCAAGGGAGCTCAAAGTTTTGTTGCGTTGTGAGTGTGCAGCGAGGACAAGTGCCTGTTTTTTTTGCACAACGCCGATGACCTTTTGATAGTCTACCGCAACTTCGGGTGGAGGGTGGATTCCCTGGAGGCCGAGGAAGATGATTTCGACGCCCAGTTCGGCTTTGTCGACAGCGGTCTGGATGTTGTTTGTTAAGATGCGTTTGGCTTCTGCGCGGCCTGCTCCAAGCAGACTCTGATTCATATCAGCTTCGCTATCGACTTCAATTTTTGCGCTGGCAGCAAACTTCGTAAGTTCGCGATAACAAATAGACTCAAGCAGCTTCTCAGGCTGATTATGATTATAGAGAAACGAATACAAATCCTTTATTTTGTACTGAACCGGTATAGTAGCGATTACGAGACTTACCGGCACAGCTCCGGGGGCCAACTTGCCGGATGTCTGTTCACTGGCTACAAGAAGAAGGTATTCTTCCTCGTAATGGGCTTTGCCCCAGAGCAGCGACTTCTCATGTATAACTTCCTTAGTTTTTGGGTCGATTTTGGGAGCATATCCGATGTAAATTTCTGAAACTTTTTCCGTGGGATGTTTGTAGGTAATATCGATTGGCCAGGGCCATTTGAAGGATAGTCCTGGACCGATGATTCTCTTTTCGCCGGTTTGTTTTATAGGATTGCCAAAGTGTTCTATTATCGCCTGTTCATTTGGGGCTACTACGACAATGCAGCTTAACAGATGCAGAGTAACGGCGGCGAATAAGACCAGCGGTATAATCGCTTTTTCAAGAAGTTTGTAAAACCAGGTTTGGGAGACTTTGAAGCCGAACTGATAATCGATAGCACTTGCGGCGGTGCGAAGTATTCCGCCTGGTTCATTTATAATTCCGAGTAGTCTACTGTCAAATGCGCTTCGACTATATTGTCCCTTTAGCCTTGGGCGATATATGTCCATGACGATATTGAGTGCGTTTTCTGCTCCAAGGATGATTAGGAGGATGGGAGCAGCAAGGCTAATTGCAGTTATACCTGCGAAAATCTTGAATTGTGCAAGAGCCAAAGAGATGGCCAGTGCAAAACATAAGACAGCAATTCCCAGAAAGATGCTTCCTCCTGCTCTTAAGGGTTTCCAGTGCATCTGGGCTGACATACCGGTGGCGTAGCGTGAGACAATGAAGCAGATAAATGCTATCGCCGTCATAGAGGTTGCACAAATCAAAGGTTGTTTTGCCTGGATATCGGGGTCTGCAGGAATGATTTTTAATAAGTACAGTCCGATTGCTATTTGGTAGGCTGCTATGGATGCTGAAAAAATGGGAATGAACCACTTTTCGAGTAATTCGAGCCGGCGTTGAGCGACGGCAAACATAGCGGCACGTTCGCCCTTGGCTTGGAATATTGTGGAAGCCTGCTTACTCTCGGCCAGTTGGCTCATATCGAGCCTTTCCTGTTCGGCTAAAGCACGTTGGTGAAACTGAATCGTGAGGACCAGCCAGACGAGTGCGGCTGAGAGGATAAGCCAGCAGATAGCGGAGATTGGGAAAAAACCGCTCCAGCGGCCTACAAAAAAGGCAATACCGAAAAATGCAACGCTCAAGATGAGGGATACCCGAGCTATGTATTCAGCACGTTTGGATGATATTGTCATTTTTTAACCTGGTTTTGCACTTTGAACAAAAGCAACACAAGTTTAGTATAAATCCACTAGAGCAAAAGTCCTTTACGAATTAAAAGTAATATAATATAAAAGTATATGTTATTTTGACAGAAGCAACTGCGAAAAAATATTACTGTGTCCCAATACCGATGGTTTTGGAGCCCAAAGACCGAGTAAGACGGTAGTGAGCAATGCGTAAACTATTGACAATTGCAAAAAATACGTTCATAGAAACATTACGAAAACCGGTCTATGCAGTAATTATTTTTGCTGCGCTGCTATTATTTTTTATAAGTCCGTCCCTATCGATGTACACTATGGGCGACGACAATAAACTACTGCGCGAGATAGGGTTATCTACGTTATTTCTAACCAGCTTGTTCATAGCAATTTTTTCCGCATCCGGTGCTGTGGCGGAGGAGATAGAGAATAAAACTATAACCACCGTTCTGAGCAAACCGGTTCAACGTCCGATATTCATTATTGCGAAATTTTTTGGTGTTGCAGCAGCGGTGGCACTGGCACATTATATTTGCACTATCGGGCTACTTATGACAGTCAGACACGGTGTGCCTGAGTCGCTAAGTGATACACATGACTGGACAGTTTTGGGCTGCACAATAGTTGCCGTGGTGTCAGCATTTTTGCTAAGTTCTTTTTTCAACTATGTTTATGACTGGAAGTTTTCTTCAACGGCGATAGTTTTGCTTGGCATATTTGCTACATTTTGCATAGTATTTTTGTATTTTATCGACCGAACGTGGCAATTTAATCCAAAAGAGAATGGTATTAACGCCCTTGACGTGTACGGTTCAGTATTACTGCTGTTGGCTGCTGTTATAATTGTAGCACTGGCGGTGGCAATCTCGGCCCGGTTTAACATAGTAGTAACGCTTTCGGCCTGCGTTGGTATATTTCTGCTTGGCCTTATAAATGATTACGTATTCGGCAGATTTGCTGAGACCAGCATTTGGGCCCGAATAGGCAGGTTTTTGGTACCCAATTTGCAGATTTTCTGGATAAGCGATGCCATTTACGAAGGCAGCGAGGTTCCGTTAAAATATATTTTAATAAGCGGCTCCTATGCCCTTTGCTACACGGCAGCAATACTTCTGCTGGCTATTGCTCTGTTCCAGAGGCGGGAGGTAGGATAAAAAAGCGTAAAACTCAAAGCTAAAAATGCAAAACCAGAACTTAAAATTCAAAACTTACCTAATTTTAAGTTTTACACTATGGTTTTTAGCTTTTAGCTCTCAGCTTTTAATTTCTTAATGACCGCTATTTCATCGCAATGTTGCTGTTTTGGACACTTGGCGCAGTCGCTCCAGACCTTCATTGGCAGGGCGTCTCTTTCAATAACCTTAAAGCCCATTTTTTCAAAGAAGTTGGGTGTTAGAGTAAGTGCGAAGACCCTTGGCAGACCAAGCAGCTTGGCTTGGTCAACGGCAGCGGCTACGAGCATTTTGCCGACACCGGTGCCTGTGTTTGTTTCATCGACAGATAGTGATTTTATCTCAGCCAGGTCGGACCAGATAATCTGCAAGGCGCAGCATCCAAGCACACTGCCTTCATGTTCGGCGACAATGAAAGACAGCAAGTTCTCGTAAATATCGGCCATCGAACGAAACAGCATTTTGTCGCGTTCGGCATAGGAGTTAATCAGAGAATAGATGGCTTTGGCATCTGAAATTTTAGCGTTTCGTATTTTCATACTTATTAGAAAGTATATTCTATTGTGTGAGATTTTCCAACACCAATCCTGCTGGGCTTGAGATTAGGTATGAGAGGCGTCAAAAAAGGGAAAAAAGGCTGGAAAATTATTTGTTCATTACTACAATGGCTGCAATTATGAGATTTATACTCATTGACAGGATTGTTTCGCTGGATAGTGGTAAGGCAATAAAGACGGTCAAGAACGTTTCGCTGGCAGAAGAATATTTGGCGGACCATTTTCCGACGTTTCCTGTGTTGCCGGGCGTGCTTCTTTTAGAAGGGTTGATTGAATCGGCATCCTGGCTGGTGCGGGAGTCTGAGAATTTTGCTCACAGTATGATATTGCTTGAAGAAGCGCGGAATGTAAAATATAAGAGTTTTCTGGCGCCTGGCTCAATGGTAGAATATACGGTTGAGGCGAAAACTATCGAGGAGAACATCAGCAGCTTTAGCGGTTTTGGTGAGTCAGCCGGCGAGCGAATCGTGGAAGGTAGATTTGGCTTGAGACATTTTAACCTTTGTGATGAGAATTCTGCCTTGGCGGCGGCTGACGCCAAAATAATAGAAGGTATGAAGCAGCGGTGGAAACTGTTAATGTAGTTTGTAGTCGGTAGTTCTTATTTCATAGACAAAGATGTAAGAATTAAAAACATATAAAGAAAAGATAGTTACAACAGGAGGTAAGAAAGAATGGGAATGAGTCGGGATGAGATATTTGGCGAGGTTCAGGAAGTTCTGGTCGATGCACTGGGAGTTGACGACGATGAGGTTAAGACTGAGGCGACTTTGATGGGAGATTTGGGGGCTGAAAGCATTGACTTTCTGGATATAGTATTTCGGCTGGAGAAGGCGTTTGGAATAAAGATTCCGCGAGAGGAGTTATTTCCGGCTGAGAGTCTTATGAATAATCCTGAGTTTGTCAGCAACGGCAAATTGACCGAAACAGGACTGACTGAGCTGCGAGAGAAGGTACCGCATACCGACCTTACAGCATTTGAGAATGACCCTGATATTAACAAGCTGGGCGATTTGTTCACGGTGGGAGCGATTGTAAATTACGTTGAGGGCAAGTTAAACGCTGCATAATAGGATAAACTTTGATTGATATGGTGTCGGCAGGTTGACATTGAGCAATCCTGCCGATAGTTTTGATATGAGCTGCAAATGCGCTGGATTTGGATAGATAAATTTATCGAGTTCACGAGCGGTAAGAGTGCCGTGGCGGTGAAAAATGTAACCCTTGCTGAGGAGCATTTACACGACCATTTCCCCGGCTTTGCCGTTATGCCGGAGAGTCTAATGATTGAGGCAATGGCCCAGACATCAGGAATACTTGTTGGTGAGGCAAAGAATTTTGGTGAAAAGGTTATACTCGCAAAAATTAAAAAGGCAGTTTTCTTCGACTACGTAAAGCCCGGTGACACATTGAAGCTGGCCGCTAAAATCGAATCCATCGCCCCTGAAGCAGCCAGTACAAGCGGCAGGATTACCTGTGGTGAGAAGCTAATCGCCGAGATAGATTTGATGTTCAGCCATATAGACCAGAACCTGGCTGGTAAAGAATTTCCACAGGAAAACTTTGTGTTCACCGATACGTTCATGTCACTTCTGCGTGGTATGGTTTCTGTCGATAGCAACAAAGGGTCGGAGGCAGAGTGGTGAGTTCGTCTCGCGTGGTAATAACAGGCCTTGGTGCAATAAGCCCACTTGGATTGACGGTTCAGGATATGTGGGAGGGTCTTTGTGCAGGTCGTTGTGGGATAGATAAAATAACGGCCTTTGACGCGGTGGGTTTTAGTTGCAAATTAGCGGGTCAAGTCCCTGAGTACAAGATACAGCAATACGTTCCGAAGACCTATCGTAAAGCAGTTAAACTGATGTCCAGGGACATCGAGCTGTCGATAATTGCGGCAAACGGCGCTTTGCTCAGCAGCGGACTTGTTACAAAGGGCATCGACCCTGACAATATCAATATAGAGCCTGAGCGTGTGGCAATCAATTTGGGTGCTGGTCTTATAAGTTGTGATTTGGTCGAGTTGGCTCCTGCGGTAGCGGTAAGTGTTACCGATGGTAAATTTGATATCCATAAGTGGGGCAAAGAGGGTCTTGAGCAGGTGACACCTCTATGGTTGTTAAAGTACTTACCTAATATGCTTGCCTGCCATATAGGGATTATTCATGACATTCAAGGTCCAAGCAACAGCATCACCTGTGCTGAGGCAAGTGCACATTTGGCGATAGGCGAAGCGGCTGCGATTATTGCTCGTGGCGGCAGCGACATTACATTGGCTGGTGGTGCTGAGGCGAAGGTGAACCCGATAGTTATGATTCGGCAGTGTCTTTTAAGACGAGCTATCAGTGAAAATAACCGCGAACCCGCTGGAGCCTGCCGGCCTTTCGACGCCGACGCTAAAGGCTCGGTTTTCGGTGAGGGAGCGGGCGTTGTGATATTAGAGAACCTTGAAAATGCCAAAAGGCGAGGTGCCAAGATTTACGCTGAATTAGCAGGAGTTGGGCAAAGCAATAACATCAATACGAGGTACGAAAACCTTGAAGCGGATGGTAGGGGTATTCAAATGGCGATAGAAAAGGCGTTGGCAGATGCGCAGATAGAACCGGAGGATTTGGACTTGATTATCCCGCATGGGACGGGGATAGCAGTTGATGATTTAGCTGAGGCGAGCGCGATTGAAGCTGCCCTCGGTGAATCGGCCAAAGAAATTCCTGTTTGGCCAACCAAGAGTATGCTAAGTAACACAGGAGCGGCAAGTGGAGCACTTGATGTTATCGCGGCGTTATGTGCTATGAACGAGGGGATGATACCGGCTGCTAAAAACTGTGACAAGAAAGCTGACGGTTGTAACCTGAATATCGTAATGCAGTCACAAAAGAGGCAAATTGGCTATGTTCTTTGCTGCAGTTATACATATGGTGGACAAACGGCTGCGATTGTCTTAAAAAACCTTGATGGAAAGACGACCAACTAAATGATTGAGAAAAATACAACTGAGCGGGTAGTAATAACGGGAATGGGGATTGTCTGTCCTTTGGGGCACGATGTTGAGAACGTGTGGGAAGCGATGTTAGCGGGTGAGAGTGGAATTGCTAGGACCGCGATTTTTGACGCTTCGACATTTCCATCGACATTTAGTGCGGAGGTTAAAGATTACGACCTGTCAAAATATACAAAATATCCAGAGCTTCATAAGGACGGCAATCGAGGCAGCGGTTTTGTTATCGGCGCGACGGTTCAAGCGTGCAGACAGGCGAAGATTAATGTCGAGACAGATGAAGCCGGAGATGGGATAGACCGCGGCAGATTAGGGATTTATCTCGGCGCAGGTGAGGGTACTGTTGACAACGATGTATTTTTTGATTGCCTGGCTAAAGCGTGGAATGCAGAGAACAATGAGATGGACTGGGGCAAGTGGGCACAGGTTGCGTTTGGCGGGATGAAACCAATGCGGGAACTTGAACAGGAGCCGAATATGCCAGCTGCCCATGTAGCGATGCTAACCGGTGCACGTGGGCCGACAAGGAGCTGCCTTACAGCCTGTGCGGCGAGCACACAGGCGGTGGGTGAAGCGATGATGATGCTTCGCAGGGGTGATGCAGACGCAATGATAACTGGGGGAGCACATTCGATGATACACCCGTTAGGTATTACAGGCTTTAATCGCCTTACAGCCCTTTCGACAAGAAATGATAGTCCCGAGACAGCTTCAAGGCCCTTCACAATCAGTAGGGACGGCTTCGTCTTGGGTGAGGGGGCGGCAATACTTATTCTTGAAACGCTTGGTTCTGCGAAAAAAAGAGGTGTACAAATCCTGGCTGAGGTTATAGGGTACGGCAGCAGCAGCGATGCATTCAGAGTTACCGATATGCATGAAGAAGGCAGAGGGCCGATACAGGCAATGAGATGGGCGTTAGCTGATGCCGGGATTAGTTACAAGGATGTGGATTATATCAATACGCACGGCACAGGGACGACGGAGAACGACTCAATAGAGACTAAAGCAATCAAAGCAGTCTTCAAGGAAAAAGCCAAAAGTGTACCTGCCAGCAGTGTCAAGAGTATGATGGGACATTTAATCGGGGCTGCGGGAGCGGCTGAATTGATTACGTGCGTTCTGGCAATACGGGACAATGTTGTTCCGCCGACGATAAATCTGAATGACCCTGACCCGGCGCTTGATTTGGACTATGTGCCGAATAAGCCGAGAAAGATGCAGGTTAATGTTGCTATGAATGAGTCTTTCGGATTCGGCGGCCAGAATAATGTTGTCATCATCAAACGTTTCAGAGAAAATTAGGCTATGATAGATATAAAGCTAATTCGCGAAAATCCTGATAGATTTAAAAAGGCAGCAGTGGATAAGCATTTCGATGTGGATATTGACCACCTGCTGACCATAGATGCTGATATTCAGGAGAACAAAAAGCAACTACAGCATATCACCACCGAAAAAAACAAACTCGGTAAATCAATACCGAAGCTATCTGGAGACGAAAGAACCAATGCCATAGGTAAGCTGAGTATTCACAAGAAAAACGAAGCAAAATTTCAGGATGAAATAAAAAAACTACAGCCGGAGTTTGACGAGCTGATGTTGCAGGTTCCGCAGCCGGCAGATGAGGATGTGCCGCTCGGGAAGGATGATACTGAAAATATTGAGATAAGAAAAGAGGGCAGGATACGCAAATTCGACTTCGAGCCGAAAGACCATGTGCAGTTGGGGCTGGATTTAGGCATTATAGATATAGAGCGAGGTGTGAAATTAGCAGGGACAAGAAACTATTTTCTAAAAGGTGATGGAGCACTGCTGCACTGGGCGGTTTTGCAGTTGGCGATGGATTACATGCTTCAAAAAGATTATGTGCCGTTGGCAGTACCGGTTTTGATGCGCGATGAGGCGATGCAGGGGACGGCCTGGTTTCCGGGCTCAGAAGACCAGACATACCGGATGGAGAAAGATGAGCTGAACCTGGCGGGGACTGCTGAGGTGCCTGTGACTGCCTATCATATGGGTGAGATATTAAATATAGATGAACTTCCGTTAAAATACGTGGCGCTATCAAGCTGTTTCAGACGTGAGGCAGGGGCAGCGGGTAAGGATACATACGGGCTTTACAGAATCCATCAGTTTGATAAGGTTGAACAGGTGGTGATTTGTAAAAACAGTGTCGAGGAAAGCAATAAGTTCCACGAAGAGATTTTAGCTAATGCTGAGGTAGTAATGCAGGCGTTGGAACTGCCCTACCGTGTTGCAAATGTCTGCACCGGCGATTTGGGAAGAGGCCAGGCAAAGAAATTTGATATAGAGACGTGGATGCCATCGCGAGGAAACTACTGCGAGACACACAGCGCAAGTAAGTATTATGAGTTTCAGACTAGAAGACTGAACCTGCGATATAAAGACCCTGCAACGAAGAAAAATTTTTTCTGCCATACGCTTAATAATACGGTAATTGCAAGCCCTCGGATATTGATACCTATTCTGGAACTTTACCAAAACGCAGATGGCTCGGTAACAATACCGAAAGCCCTTCGATCTTATATGAATGGCAAGGAAGAGATAACGAAGAAATAAAAGAGCGTCGGCTGTTTTGCTTTGGATGAAATACAGCGGAAATTAGAGTTGATTGATAGGCAACTGGCTGGGGGGTATCTTGCAAATCTTCACAAGAAATTAATAAGCACAACTCCCCTGCTATTTGTAGCAGTGGGCTTGATAGCAGGGATTATTATACAGGCTTTATCAGGCTTATCAATCTGGCTGTGGGTGATACTACTGGCTATAGCCGTAACATTAGTAGTTTTTTCGTATCTCGTATCTCGTATCTCGCATCTCATTAAGGAGGAGAATCTTTCTTATGTGATGGCATATGTAGTTTTGCTTTGCTTTTTGTGTTTGGGAGCGATGCGGCTTATAAGCTTTGAGCGACCGGAGACTAATGATATTTGTAATTTTATTGGCGGAGAGAGAAAGCTGGCAACAATTCGCGGGCTGATAGTCACTAAGCCGTATGTTAACAGGGAACAAGACTGGGAATTTGCAAAGTTTATGTACACCGACCCTGTTAGTAGTTTTTACCTTAAAGTCAAAGAAGTAGAAACTATGAGCAGCTGGGCTGAAGCGAGCGGTACAGTGCGGGTGCAGGTTGGCGAACCCGTGCTTGACCTCAAAGACGGCGATTATATACAGGCATATTGCTGGCTGGACAGATTCAAAGGTGCTACTAATCCGGGGCAATTCGACATAGCACGGTATTTGGCGAGAAGGGGTGTTTTTATAGCAGCATCTATCGAATCGCGAGATGGCATTGAATTTCTGCAAAGCGGCAGCGCCGGTATCTTTACTAAAATAAAAAGGAAAGTGCGAGAAAAGGCTGCGCAAGCATTATTGGGCGGTATCTCGCCAGAAGACCAAAGCCGTGGGCTGCTGGAGGCATTGCTGCTGGGTTATAGAGGCAATATTGACAGCGAGACTTATGAGGCGTTTCGCAAGACAGGACTCTTGCATTTTATCAGCTTATCCGGCCTGCATCTGGGTATTTTAATGGGAGTAATCTGGTGGTTATGTAAAACGGCTGGTTTAATGAAACGCACACGTGCGATTATTTGTATAATTGCGATAGGTGTTTTTTTGCTGATTGTTCCACCTCGAGCGCCGACGCTAAGGACTGCTATTATATGCTGTGTCTTTTGTGTATCATTTTTATTTTACAGGAAATCCAACTCTCTTAACACATTATCGTTAGCGGCAATAATTTTGCTGCTGATAAGGCCAACGCAGTTGTTCGAGGCTGGCTGGCAATTGTCGTTTGCGACCGTGCTTGGGATTTTGCTTTTTGCAAACCGAATTCACTTTTTTATATATGAGAAGATAACAGAGCAGCCTTGGTTTAAGAAATTGCCAAGGACAAGGCCGTTTTTTCGGATAATATCAAAACCGGGGTCATATTTATTAAGATTATTTTCGGTAGGTCTTGCAGCATGGCTGGGTGGAGCTGGCATCTTACTATACCACTTTTATACGATTAATCCTCTTGCAAGTATCTGGACGGTATTTGCTTTTCCCCTGGTGGTGGGTATTTTGACAACCGGATTTTTGAAGATAGTTATTTCCTTTTTGCTGCCGACAGCGGCAATGATATTAGGTGCGACCGTAACGATATTGGCTGATTTATTGATTTTGGTTGTGAAGCTTTTGGCACATTTAGATATTTCACAAATTCTTATAGGTCATGTATCCATTGTCCCGGTGGTTTTTTATTATGTCTTAGTTATTTTTGCCGGTTTTGTTTATTTCAAGCGACCTATCGTGAAAAGGGCAATTTGTACGGCAATGATTCTTGCATTGATTATCTGCTTAGGAGCTTTGAAATGGCAAAGGACGAATCGGGATGGTTTGGTTATAACCTGTCTGGATGTTAGCCATGGGCAAGCCATATTGGCGCGGCTTCCGGGCCCAAGCAATATTTTGCTTGACGGAGGTTCGCTGCATAAAAATGATATAGGCAGACGAATTGTAACACCCTTTCTGGACTATATAGGAATAACTGAAATCGATTCAATTATCATAAGCCACAGTGATATAGACCATATCAATGGAATAGTGGAGATTGCCGAGCACTGCAAAGTCGGCAGTATTTATGCCAATGAGGCATTTTTTGATAAAGCAGACAAATGGGGTGCAGCGAAGTTTCTAAACGAATCACTTCGTCGAAAAGAGCTTGAGGTACAAGCTGTGGGTAGAAACTTAAACTTAGGCGGTAATTCCGGAATAAAATTTATCTGGCCAAATGAGGAGGCAGGTAATATAAGCCAGTTGAGTGATAACGACAGATCGACGGTTTCGTTGATTGAATTTGCTGGCAGAAGAATAGTTTTGTGCTCGGATATTGAGAAGTTTGCTCAGGAAGAGCTTTTAGGAGCATTTGCGGATTTAAAGGTAGATATAGTTGTAGTTCCTCATCACGGCTCAGTCAGGACATTAGCAACCGATTTTATCAAAAATCTTGATGCGGAAATTTTGATATGTAGCTGTGGCAGAGGAGAATACGATAGACAACAAGTGATTATGAGAGAAAACAAAGCAAAGTTATTTTACACAGCCCGAGACGGAGCAATCACTGTCCGTGTTGATAAAAAGGGCCTAACAGATACAGAGGCCTTTTTGCGAAATTGAAAAACGAAATCAATAGTCTTTATCGCAGGGATTTTGCCAAATGAATAGTGCAAAGAGTCAGGAATTCAATAGCCGCAAAGTCAAAATTTTTTGAGAAAGGTCCAACGTCATGAAAAAGAGAAGAAAAAGTCTAACGATCGAAAATTTAGTCATTGTTTTCTTAATAGTTCTTGGCAGCATTAGCCTGTCACAGGGGGTTTCCAGTTACCGTAATGGGGAAGAGGGTGTGAATTACATAAGCGGTTATCAAGCGTCACCCGGTATAAAATCCTATCCACTTCTGCGGACCAAGAAAGTGAAGAATGTAATACTTTGCATTGGTGATGGGATGGGGCTGGGTCAAGTTGTGCTTGCGCGCATGAAAGCGGCAGGTTTGTACGGTAAATTATATATGGAGCGAATGCCGGTTACCGGGATTGTTAGGACGCATTCAGCGGATTCACTTGTGACGGATTCAGCAGCAGCTGGTACGGCGCTGGCAGCAGGTGTTAAGACCATGAATGGTATGCTTAGCATGGGCCCTGATGGTAAAAAGTATCAGACTGTTTTGGAGCTGGCCAAGAAGAAAGGGATGAGAACCGGACTTGTTGCCACTTCTTCGATAACTCACGCAACCCCAGCAGCTTTCGGATCGCATGTAAAATCTCGTGGGATGCAGGATAAGATAGCTGAACATTTGCTTGCAAATAAAATAAATGTTTTGCTTGGCGGCGGGAGAGGTTATTTTCTGCCTAAATCCAATACTGATAGCGCAAGAACCGATGAACGAAATCTGATAAGTGAGGCAGAAACAGCCGGTTACTCATATATTCAGACAGCCGAAGAACTGCGGTCAGCTCAAGGGCCGTATCTGCTTGGCCTGTTTCAGGTTGGACCATTGGTCACTGAGTCACCAGAGCCGACTTTAGGTGAACTTATGAAAAAAGCTATCGAGGTTCTCAACGACAGAAAAAGGGGACTGTTTGGTAAGAGTAAAGGCTTCTTTTTGATGGTCGAAGGCAGTCAGATTGATTGGGCCTGCCATGATAACAACGCAGACAACACTGTCAAAGAGTTACTATGTTTTGATGAGGCAATTGAATGTGCCTTGGAATTTGCTTTGAGGGATAAGCACACTCTGGTGGTTGTCGTTGCAGACCACGAAACTGGTGGGCTCACTGTCAAGGGCGGAAATCTTGAGTGTAGCGAATTGGACATAGACTGGGCAACAACAGGGCATACGGGCTTGCCAGTACCTATTTATGCGTTCGGACCCAGAGCAGATATATTTAGCGGGGTGTATGACAATACGGAAGTAGCAAAGAAATTAGCACAATTACTAGGTACAAAAAGATTTCCCAGGACAATAAAATAAATACTATGGCTGAGATTATCTTAAGAACAGACGCTACTTTTGGCTTGAAATTGAAGGTCGGCGATGAAGTGCGCCGAGGAGACAGGGTCGGTGTAAATAGTAAAACGGGCGGTTCTGTAACATCTCCGATATGCGGGGCTGTCAAAATCGTTTCGTTTGACGCCGAGAGCCACGAATTCATTGTTGTGGTCTCGGCAGCTAAGCAGAATTTGATTTAACCATAGGTTTTTGTCGAAGATTAGCCGAACTATTCACTGCCGCGAGAGGACAATGAAAGTCATCTCAGATGAACAACGATTTCGACTCTACGGTTCTTTGCTTTGCCGCTGGCAGTTGCATTTGAAGCAATTGGTCTGGCTGGGCCGCAGCCGACAGCTCTAATTTTATCTTCTGTAATACCCTGTGCAACTACGTATCTAACAACTGAAAGAGCGCGTTGGGCCGAGAGCTCCCAGTTATCTTTCCATTTTGATTTCTTTATAGGGTCAGAGTCGGTATGGCCAACGACATCTATTTGATTGTTAGCATACTGCTGGTTTAATACCGACTGAATGTGATTAAGCTCGCTACTGGTGCCCTTTTTCAAAGTGGCTTTTCCCGGGTCAAAGAGTACCGTATTCGGCAGTGTTACTGTTATTGTTCCTGCCTGTGCGTCGATTGAGACATCATAGCCCTCTCCGAAACCGGCAGCTTCGGCAGCAGTTATGTGTCGTTCAGAAATCTGTTGTTGAAGCTGTTTTATTGTTTGCTGGTCTTGTGAAATCTGGTCGGTGAGTTGGCCTTTCTCGGCCATTTCACGTTCGTACAGGCCTTTTAGGTTCTGATGCTCCACATTTAGGGCCTGATACTTTTTCTTCCAGTTAGTACAGCCAGCAAGAGAAACAATTGACACCAGACCGATTAGGAAGATTACTTTTTTGTTAATTGCTCGCATTAGATATCTCCTTTAAAATTTATACAATTATTTTTTATTGGTAAAACAATCCGATTAGACGGTTGAAAATCCTATCGTGGAAAATCATAACAGTAAATACAGCCAAAGACAAGAAAGGACCGTAAGGAATCTGTCGACTTTTTTTGACAAACATTCGCAAGCCCGCCCAGCCTAATCCTAAGAAAGGTGCGATGAAAAATGCGACGACGACAGGGGTCGGCCCTACTACCGCACCGACGGCACCCATTAAATGCACATCACCGAGCCCCATAGCCTCTTTTCCAAAGCCCAGCGTACCAAGGATGCGGGTTATCCAGACGATACCACAGCCGATAAAGTAGCCCCACAGGCTGCCCAGAAGTCCTGCAATTGCAGGATATTGCGTAAGATTTAGCCACCAAGTGTGTATTGTGGGATTTTTTCGGGCTATATAGAAAGCTGCGAGTGAACAGATGATGATTGGCAGTAAAAAGATGATTTCCTTGGACATTTCCAAGCGGTGGTTGATTTGTGATTCGTGGTTTGCGGATGGCGGCTCACTCGAGGCCTCAAATGCCTGTTCCGAGCTATGATTTATATTTTCGGATTCGTAGCTTCTTTTGATTAAGCCCGTTGCCAGGAGTATCCAGGATATTACCAATCCAATTGCCGCGCCGATGGCCAGGGAAGCGATGGTAGCTTCTTTGAAAAGGAAGGTCGAAGTACTTGGTAAAAGCGCATAGCCGCGGATTAAAGCAGGGTCGATTATATAGCAGCCGAGTGTCGAGCCAATCAATCCCACTATGGTGACAAACCAGCAAATTGATACGGGGATAACCCAAAGTTGCAGGTCAATCGCTGAAGCGGCAATTAGGGCAGCTGACAAAATGAGCGAGATGAGATAAATGAACCAGCCGCCATCGAGGAACGAGGGTATTCCGGTACGTAAGTTGGTGCGAAAATAGACGGTAAATAGAGCGGTGAAAACCAGGCCCGTCAGCAGTTCAATGACAAAATAACGTGGTGAGATTGGGGCTTTGCAGTACCGACACTTAGCGCCCAAAAGCAGCCATGAAATCAGCGGTATGTTGTCATAGAAGCGAATATGCCTGCCACAGGCGGGGCAAGCTGAAGGTGGTTTTACCAGCGACTGGTCGCGGGGTAGGCGATAAGCGACAACATTAAGGAAACTGCCGATACAACAGCCAAATGCGAAGATAAAGACAAACCAAATCCAATCCGGTACTGCCACGACGCCTCCTTGCATTAGTAACTGTTAGTTCATAGTTCGTGAAATCAATCGCTTTTACTTTTCTTAGTTTTTTTGATTGCAGAGGCAACTTTGATGGGCAAGCCGAACAGACGAATAAAGCCGGTCGCATCAGTTGGGTTGTATTCGGCGCCCATCTTAAAGCTTGCCAAATCGGTCGAATATAGACTGTTGGGACTTTTTACACCTGCAGGTGTGCACCGTCCCTTGAATAGTTTCATTTTTACTTCGCCGGTTACATTTTGCTGAGTGACATTTACGAATGCATCAAGGGCCTCACGCAATGGGCAGAACCATTGCCCATAGTAAACCAGCTCAGCATATTTTAGAGCAATCTGCTGCTTGTAGTGCATTGTCTCTCTGTCGAGTGTTAGCATTTCGAGGGTTTTATGGGCTTCAACAAGAATTGTTCCACCGGGAGTTTCGTAAATGCCGCGCGATTTTATGCCTACGAGGCGGTTCTCGACTAAATCGATTTGTCCGACCCCGTGTTTGCCACCGAGCCGGTTCAGTTCTTCAACTAGCTTTACGCCGCTTATTTTTTTGCCGTTAAGTTTTGTAGGTACACCGTGGTTGAAAGCAATTTTGACGTAATCTGGTTTGTTCGGTGTTTTTGAGACCGGCCGGGTTAGGACAAAGAGGCTGTCTTTCGGCTCATTGGCTGGGTCTTCAAGGTCGGCACCTTCATGGCTGATGTGCCAGAGGTTGCGGTCACGAGAGTAGATTTGTTTCTTTGTCTGCTCGATTGGAATTTTGTGCTTTTTAGCGTAATCAACGGCTGCTTCTCGGCTGGTGAGTGTGAATTTGGGGTCCTTCCAGGGCGCTATGATTTTCAGCGATGGGTCCAGTGCCATATAGGTCAGTTCAAAGCGGACCTGGTCGTTGCCCTTGCCAGTCGCACCGTGCGCGACTGCAGTTGCACCTTCGGCGTGGGCGACCAAAACCTGATGCTTTGCAATTAAGGGCCGGGCTATACTGGTACCGAGCAGATAACCACCCTCGTATACTGCCCCGGATTTTAGCATCGGCCAGAGGTAGTCGGATACAAATTCTGCGCGGATGTCTTTAACTATGCACTTGGTAGCACCATTGGCTAATGCTTTTTTCTTTATACCGGCAAGTTCATCGCCTTGGCCGAGGTCTGCTGCAAATGCTATTACCTCATACCCATAGGTCTCTTTGAGCCAGGGCAGGATTACACTTGTATCCAGACCGCCGCTATAGGCTAATACTATTTTTTCCTTCTTTGCCATCTTTGTACCTTAGAAGTTATTCGCAACTTCTGGGAATTATATCGGCAATTACCACTAAAGACAATTAAAAGCGGAGGAAAACGCAATAATTTAGCCACAGAGAGCACAGAGAAGTAGAGCAACAATTAAATTGGCCTATGTCATATCAGCCTTTTTCAGAGCAAGCCGATTAGAAATAGTTTTTCGCATGAGGTCAGGCTTGGGGTTTTTACCGGTGAAGAGTTTGAATTGTGCGGCGGCCTGGTTTATGAACATGGACAGGCCATCTATTGTTTTGGCACCAGCTTGCTTGGCCTGCTTTAGCAGTAGAGTCTCTGCGGGGTTGTAAACGGTATCGAATACCGCCATATCCTTTTTTAGATACTGCTGCGGCAAAGGCGTTTCATCGACATTTGGATACATACCTATGCTTGTAGCATTTATGACAAGTTTAGCATTAAGGTTTGGCAAATCATCCAAAGGTGCAAAATCACAGCCAAACTCTGCTGCGAGTTTTTTACCCTTTTCGATGGTACGGTTGTAGATTTTAATTTTAGCGCCGGCGTCGGTTAAGCCAGCGACTATTGCCCTTGCGACGCCTCCTGCGCCGATAACAGTGACAGGCCAATCTTTCAAATCGCTTCTGCTTATACCCAGTGTTTTAGTAATTGCACCCATAGCACCGGCATAGTCTGTATTGTAGGCGGATATTCGTCGCTCGTCGCCCGTAGCTCGTGACTCGACAATGAGAGTGTTGGCGGCGCCGATTGTTTCGGCGAGAGGTTCGATTACACCGTTTTTTTGTTTAGCATAATTTAAGGCGTTTCGCTTGTGAGGGGTTGTTACACTAAAGCCGTGGAAGTCGAGCCAGGGTCTATCGAGAATATTTTTCATAAACGTATAAAATTCATCTTTACCGCCTTCGACAAGAAGAGGCAGGTATAACTTATTAGCTCCGATATCGGAGAAACAGGTGTTATGCAAAATAGGGCTTAGAGAATGAGCAATCGGTGAACCAATTACTCCATAGAGTTCGGTATTGGAATTTATGGAATCCCAGCGATAAGTTGTTTTAGGCTGTTCAACGGTCAACTGGCCGGGGGCGGTTGCGCTTTTGTCGTCTATACTTGCGAAGGTAACGAGACTGCCGAGCTTTTTTGCAATAATTCTGCTGATTAGGCCTGCTTTGCCCATACAAAAAACTACCGCAGCGCCGCTGGTATTGTGCAGTAAATCGAAGGCTTCAAAGCAATCATTGATGTGATTTGCAGTGTAAATTAGCTTGGGTATCGCAGTCGGATATAAAGCCGATATGTCGCTATGCAATTTTATGATATCATCAAATTTTCCAATAAAATTGTGCGTGGACAAAATGAGTCGGCCATTGGGCATCTGCGATAATGCCTGTCTTATCTTTTCTTGATTTTGTAGGAGGAGGAAATTTTCGTATTCAAAATCGATAAATTCTGCCCCTGCTTTTATAGCGCTAGTGAGTATATCAATTCGCAGTTGCAGCGGCTGGTCAATTGCGCCGCCTTCTTTTTTATCCCGACAAGTTACGATAATAGGTATGGAGGGAACGGCGGTTTTGACTTTGTCAATCAGTTTTCGAACCAAATCAACGCTTAGGTTCTCGAGGTAGTCTGTTCTTAGTTCGAGTATCTCGGCACCTGCAGCTTTTGCAGTGTTGAGTTGTTGCTTTGCTTGCTCCAAACTCGTGGCAGCTATGGGAACGGCTAATTTTGTCTCCATAATCCTGAAGATATAGCAGCGATTAGCCCCAAAAGCAAGACCTAAAATAGGTAAGCCACATGGCTACAATGTCTCATAACTAAATCGGCCTGGAGAGTTGAGATATCTAATTGGATGTTTTTTTTCTTGCGTTTTGGGCGGCTTTGAGTAGATTTTACAGGAAATCATCGGGCGAGGCCGGCAGCAGAGTGTGAGATTGCTTCGTTGCGCTCGCAGTGACGCAAAGATAGGAGGTTTGCAATGATAGGAAAGAAGATAAGGCTTGAGAGAATAATCAACCGCAATTCCGGCAAAACGGTGATTATTCCGATGGACCATGGTGTGACAGTCGGGCCGGTTGAAGGGCTGACGGATATGCGGGATGCGGTAAGTAAAGTTGTGGCAGGCGGTGCAAACGCTATCCTGATGCACAAAGGGATGGTCCGCGCAGGCCATAGAGGCGCAGGTAGAGATGTTGGTCTGATTATTCACCTTTCAGCTGGAACGTCAATAAGCCCCGACCCGAACGCAAAAGAGCTTGTCTGCACCGTAGAGGAAGCCATTAAACTTGGTGCTGATGCGGTTTCGGTACACATAAATCTTGGTGCCGAAACCGACAATGAGATGCTGCGGCAGTTAGGGCAGGTCAGCGAGCGATGTCAAGAGTGGCAGATGCCGCTTGTTGCTATGATGTATACACGCGGACCGAAAATCAAGAACGAGTTTAATGTTGAGTATGTCAAGCACGCAGCGAGAGTTGGGGCTGAACTTGGAGCCGATATTGTCAAGGTACCTTATACCGGCAGCGTCGAAAGTTTCACTGAGGTGGTTCAGGGCTGTCCGGTGCCGGTGGTTATAGCAGGTGGGCCGAAGATGAATAGCGACAAAGATATATTCGAAATGGTGGAAGGTGCGCTGAAAGCGGGTGCGGATGGTGTTTCTATTGGTAGAAATGCCTTCCAGCACGAAAAGCCGGACAAAATTGTCGCCGCTCTTTGCAAAATGGTCCACGAAGGCGCCAGCGTCAAAGACGCGATTGAAATGTTCGAGCTATGAACCAGCGGAAAAACAAAATTGCCGGAATTTCCCCACCCAGGCCGCGAAAAGATCCAATTCGTGCTGCGGCGGATTACGGTATTGATATCCCTATGCTGATTGCCAATCTGGCCAGAACCCCCGCCGAGCGCATCAGGAGGCATCAGATTGCACTGGAAACATTTAGGGCGCTTCGCAAGGCAAAGCGTGTATGAAAGACGGCTTTCTCGAACTCATTGAACGGCTGACTAAGGGCGGCGTCGAGTTTGTCCTCGTTGGCGGCTTTGCCGGAGTCGTGCATGGATGCACTTACGTGACACAGGACATCGATATTTGCTGTGATTTTTCAGTCGATAATTTGTTGGCGCTTCAGAAAGCGTTGAAAAACCTGCACCCAGTCCACCGGATGACGCCGCAGCGGTCCAAACTGAAGCTGACGACCGAAAGTTGTACCCAGTTTAAGAACCTTTATCTTGATACTGACATTGGTCAGGTGGATTGTCTTGCCTCCATCCAGGGACTTGGTAATTACAAAGAAGTCGAACGCTCGAGCGAAACCAGGGACTTAGGGGGCGGTCTGCGAATACGCGTTCTTACCATTGATTCACTTATCAAGGCGAGGAGAGCTATGAACCGCCCGCGTGACAGAGAGGCCGCGTT
>CP070728.1:937098-975990 GCA_020351025.1 Planctomycetota bacterium | reverse complement strand
GTGCGAACATAAAGATTGGCGGGACGTATTTTTGTTATTACCCTTGCATTTAGATTAGGCTGATGTTATTTTTTTCTGCTTTATGAAGCGTTAAGGGAGATATGAGAAATAAATAATGTGCGGGATAGTGGGCTATTCAGGCGAGAAGACGGCGCAGCCGATGCTGACGGTTGTGCCGCTGCAACTTTTTGTGTATGCTGCAGCTGTTTTAGGCGGGCAGGATGTTAACAAGCCAAGAAACCGTGCAAAAAGTGTTACAGTTAAGTAGCGATTAGAGAAAATTGAAGACCATACATAACACATTCAGGCCAGGATTGTGGTGTTCTAAAGCGGCATTGAAAAGAGTTCGGCTTGGTTTTAGCCTTGTGGAATTACTTGTGAGCATAGGCATCATCTCTCTTTTGCTTTCGATACTAAGCCCTTCCCTTGGCAGGACAAGGTCCATAATGAGGCGTCTTAAATGTGCGCACAACCTGAAGCAAATAGACGTAGCAATGCAGGTTTATCTAAGCAGCAACGAAGAGATATATCCGTGCGCAGAGGACCCACTGCCGAGCGGTTACTGGCTATGGATGGGCAGGGGCTGGCGGGATTTCGTGGAGCCTTATCTCGGAGGCAATATCGATGCGAACAATCCATCTGTTCTTTGGTGTCCTCAGGACCGGATATCTAAGGCAGAGTATGAGTCGACGAGCTACGCTTATTCGATGGCCTTTTACCATAGCTCTGAGCAGATAGATTCGATGAGCAGCCCGGCGGACACCTACGGCTCGACTTCACAGCCGTGTGTGGGTCAACGAAGCTGCGGTGTGGCCAAGCCGTCAGGCAAAGTTATGGTGGGTGAATGGCTGAGCAATCACTCACGGATAGAACAAGACAACGGCTGGTGGTGCTGGAATGGCAAGCGGAACTACCTTTTTGTAGACGGGCAAGTTCGCTTTCTAAAAGCTGATGCAATCCGTCCTGCGCGTGACGGCTTTGCGAACCCAAACCTGACAATCCACGGTATCAAAGGTATCGACTGGCCAAGCAAGTAAGGCAAACCTTAAAACTCAAAATGCTCGGTTCCAGAACTTTAGCGGGTATTGGCAAATCACAATTTGGCGTGTCAGGATGCTGCTACATATGTAGATTGAAATTGCTGTTTTTACAGAGGTAACAAGCCTTTGGAGTGATGACATTTTTCGTTATTTTTTTTCAACAGTTCAGCAAACCAGTTGTATCTTTAGCGATGAACATTTTAAGTGAAAAGAATTTATTACTTTCCCGGCAATTTTGTGCCGAGGTTAAATTCCTGCTGGGCCCGACAGGCCCCTGCTTGGCTTATCCAACTGTCAGGCCCAGCCCCGAAGGGATGGAGGAACTTGCTCACCTCGTAAGTAGATTCTCCATCACAGCCTTATTCTTAGTGAAAAGATAACAGATTGATAGAAAGTTGGCAATCGTGGAAACTACGGGATTTTGGGGTATTTTGCGAGAATTTTACGGCTTAATGGCTCAAAAACGTGGGTAAGGAAATTTTTTTGGGGGAGCTATTTTTATAGTCTTAATCTATGGTGATGTTTCAGCCAAGTCCATACCAGCAACTCGTTTTACGAGGTCAACCATATTATCGACGTCAAGCTTATGCATAATATTGCTGCGATGGTCTTCAATCGTCCGTACAGAGCGATGCAATATACGAGCAATTTCCCTGTTGCTTCTTCCCTGCAAGAGTAGCCTCAAAACTGTTAGTTCTTTCTTGGTCAGGGTCTTACCTGTTAGAAAATTCTTCAAAGTTGTTTGCTTTAGTGCTGCTTGAACAGCCTGTAAGAAACTGTCTCTTTGGAGCGGTTTTTCGATAAAGTCGACGGCCCCCGCTTTTACAGCTCCGACAGCCATAGGGATATCCCCGTAGCCGGTTATCACGAGGATAGGCAGCCAGGGCGCGATTGATTTTGCTCTTTTGACCAGCTTTATGCCGTCCATCCCGGGCATTTTCACGTCGGTAATCAGCAAATCACAGCCGCGTGTTCTCAACTGGCTGAGGCAATCAGCAGCATTGGCAAAACAAATAACTTTGCATCCCAACCATTTGAGAGTTTTAGCCACGGACTTTCTCACGGCCGGTTCATCGTCAACGAAAAAAATATGTCGCTTATCAGTAATCATGAAAAGCCCTTATTCGACCTGGTTAGAATGAATAGGCAAGGTAACATAAAAAGTTGTACCTTTTCCAAATTTGGTGTCCACTCGGATTTTTCCACCACATTCAGAGAGGATTCTGAGGACAATGCAAAGCCCCAATCCGGTCCTTGAGCTATCAGAGCCGGTGGTGAAAAAGGGCTCAAAAATTTTATCGAGGTTATCCAGAGCAATACCACCACAGTTGTCAGAGAAACGCAATTCAATATGCTCATCTTTTCTCTGACCCGAGATAGTAAGTCGTCGGTTTTTTTTACCTGCTGCGGCCTGCATCGCATTTTGAATCATAGCAAAGAAAAATTGCTCCATATCCTGATGGTTAGCCCAGACAGTGGGGAGTTGGTGAATATTTTTTACGATAACGGTCATTTTTGCGAGTTTTGTGCTTTCGTTTAACAGTTCGACGATTTTTTCAAGAACTTTTCCGAGGTTTATTTCAACCGATTTCTTACCGGAAGCTCTTCTTGCAAAATTGCGGAATCTGTCGACTATTGAAGCTGCATTGACAACTTCTTCGAGACTATCCTTTAGCTCTTCTGTAAGGGGGTCCGGACAGGAAGCTGTTTTTAGCTCTTCCAATAAATTCTCAATAGACAAACGTATAACGGTTAGAGGCTGGGTAAGCTCGTGAGCGAGAGTAGCACTTATGGTTCCGAGTGATGCAAGCTGCTCAGCCCGCGCCATTTTCTGATGGTACATAAGAAGCTCCTGTTCTCTTCGCTTTAGCTCTGTGATGTCTTCGACCATTTCAATGGCCGCTATTACATTGCCATCCTTATCTTTAACCGGGGATGAGACAACCCTATAATTCACAATTTTATCACCTCTGGGAGTTTCGATTGTCGATTCATGGACTCGTCCATCCTTTAGACTTTTGTAAGTTGGGCAGTATGGACAAACACTTTTTCTGGAAGGGAAGTGGAAGGACTCGTAGCAGAGGGGTTTTTCTGAGACATCAATATTCGGGAACCACCGTCTTAACTGCTTGTTAAGGGTCAATATTTCCATTTTCGGGCTGATAAGAGATACACCGATGCTGATATTTTCTATAACGCTTCTGTATTTTTCCTCGGATTGTCTTAAGGCCTCCTCAGCTATCTTTCGTTCTGTGATATCGATTGCCATACCGCCTATCAACGTCTGCTTGCCGTGGCGTCGAATGGGGAATTTATGGGTATGCATACAGCGCATATTCCCATTTCTGTCAATAACCCACTCTTCTCTGGCAGAGGAGCCTTCAGCCAGGACCCTTCTATCATGGGCAAAGACACCTTCAGCAATTTCACGCGGATAATAATCACTTGCAGTACGGTCAATCCATTCATCGGCCCCAAACTTCGCTATCATGCACGGATTAACATATTGGACCCGGCTGTTCTGGTCCTTGATAAAAGCCACTACGGGTAGACGGTCCAAAAATGCATAGAAGAACTCTTGAGATTCCCTCATGGCCGCTTCTGCCTTTTTTCGGCGGAGGATGTTGAGCGCAAGAACAACAACTATTATTACCAATCCGGCGATAATTGCTGTTACAATCCAGATATGGGTTTTATGTTCGTAATAAAATGAGTGGGGTTCATTAATAACGATGCTGTTCTCCGGGAGGTCTGAAAGAGGGATTCCGAAGTGCCTTAGCTGGATAAAGTCAAACATATAGGCGTTTGGGCTCTCTCTTAGGATAGGAATGTTTTGGGGTTTTTCACCTTTCAAAATTCGTATTGCCATTTTAGCGGCTTGCTGTCCCTGATAAGGTCCGTATGTCAGCTTACCACCTACAGGTCCGAGGCCGAGCCAGTCAAAGCCGGTTGTGTATATGGGAGCTGTGGAGTGTTTTTTAATCATCGCGGCACTACTCTCGAGGGTGTAGATGTTTCCATCCCTGTCCTTGAAGGCACTGGCAAGGAGTACTACAGATTCATCGCCAAGCTCCTGAATTTTCTGCAAAAGCTCGGCCATAGATAATTCCTGAAGCGAAAAAGCAACAAGCTCTACTTCCCTATCGAACTTCGAGATAACCCGTGTGATGTCATCCAAGTAGACGAAAACTGTTGATTTTTGCTCAGTTACGACAACTACCTGTTTGGCTGAGGGGTGGAGCTCAAGCGCGATTTCAATGGTGGATGCATAGTCGTATACTTCAAGAACGCCTGTTATCGAGTCTTGGTCTTTCAGTATGGAGTCCTGGAACTGCTGGACTCCGCAGAAAACTATAGGTACACCAGGGAAAAGAAAGTCACGATAGGCAAGCAGGAAAACCAGCGCATCATTGTCCGAAGAGATAACCACGTCGAATTTGACGGTGTTATACTTTGACTTGTATAATTCTTTTAAATAAGGAAAGATATCCTCATTTTGGTAACGCTTGGCGTCCAAATACTCGAAAAAGAGCTCGACATCAAGTCCGGATTCATCAAACTGGTTCCGGACGGCGTCCATAATGTTGTCGGACCAGTAGTAGCCGCGATGATATGAATTAAGTACAAGAACTTTCCGAGTATGGTTTGTCAGTGCTTCAGCGTTGCCAGCGAACAAAAAACAAATAGTTAAGGAGGCCACGGTGATATAACGCATCAAGGCGGTGATTCGATAAAGCCGACTCACCGGTTTAAAGCCCCTGTGCCTGAGTTTTAGCCATTTCAATCCGGCCATATTGAGTTCTATTTCTGCAACCAATAACTATCGCTCAGCCCTTTTCCCTGGTTCCAGCAGCTCCGCAAGGACGAAGCGATATCATCTCTACATTTCTCTCTGGGCAATTGTTTTTTCCCTTTAGACCGACATTTGCTTAATATAGGTTCCCCACACAACAGGATAAGACCTTAGGCTGTCGAAGTAATTTGTCTTTACCCTCTTGAACATGTTCTACCATCTTCTTTGCCGGGCAAAGAACCCAAGAATCCTTCCCTTGCTGCTTAGGGTGATAAGCCTATAATCCGCTTTTGGATATAATATACAGAATAGCAAATTTGAGTGAAACAATCAACAAGAACTTTTAGGTGGCTGCAAGCAAAGGTACCAACTTTAGCTTCCTACAGGAGGGCTTTTTAGTTTCGGAACCGGCTGATGTTCCCGGCGCTAATCGACTATGGAAAATGCAGGAGAGACGATACTGGGACAGCCAAAGGTGCGTTGTGTTGATTTGTATCGCCCGGCTAGTGAGCTTCATTCCGTGAAGGTGAAGATTTCCCGCAGAGGTTGACGGCTTGAGCAATTCCGGGCCCGATGGAAGGTCGATTAATGAGTGAGCCAAGTGCAGGTGGTTGGAGAGGAGCAGTTTTTTCGTAACTCGGGGTGATAGGACTCGAACCTACGACCTCCTGCTCCCAAAGCAGGCGCTCTAGCCAAACTGAGCTACACCCCGTAGCAAGGAAGATAACACATATATTTGGTTTATTTTACACGAAGACTCTCAAGACTGCAACAAAATCGGATTTTAAGGGTTCAAGAATTAAATTATTGTTTTTCAAATCTTCCTTTCAGACACCCATGTACGAGCTTTCTGCTTGAAAATTAGCTTGCATAATTGTGATAAGTAGGATATAATTTGCTTAGAAAGTTGATTATCGGAGCCCAAATGGAAATCCTAGGTTTTAGGAGAATAACTAATTATGGCTAGTATGTTTTATTCATTAAAAGAGGTTGCCGAGAAACTCAATAAAACTGAGGAAGAAGTAAAAGAACTGGTCAAGGAGGGCAAGCTTCGTGAGTTTCGCGATGGCCCGAATTTGCTGTTTAAAGTAGATGAAGTGGAAGGCTTGATGGCTGACACAAGAGCCGAGGCGCCGCAAGAAATATCGCCAAGTGAAACGGAAGAGACTTCAGAAGAAACGGACATTTCTTTGGCGCCGGAATCAGAGGAGCCACCCGCAGCAGGTGACTTGAGGGAGCAGACAACGCCAGTTGCGGGAGACGGAATCAATGTTCTGGGGGAGGAAACGGCGAGTGAATACAAGGTTGCAGACGATACGATGGCTGAGACGAAGGCTGCATCGGGTGGAACAGTCCTGCCTGACGACATGCTGGCCGAGACCAAAGCTGCCCCAGGTGAAGCGTCCTTGGAAGAGATAGAAGAGGACGTAAACCTGGATACTTTCGGCAGCGGCTCAGGTCTGCTGGACCTTTCGTTGCAAGCTGATGACACTTCGTTAGGCGGTATTCTTGATGAAATCTACACCCCTGAGGGAGAGGAGGAGAAAGAAGCTAAGGAAGGTTCAGCGCTGGAGGTAGCAGCCGAGGCAGAAGAGCTGATTCCAGCGGAAGAGATTGCCGGGCCGGAACCTGCGATGGAGGCACCGGCGATGGTTGCAGCGTACGTTGAGTCAGAGGTGGACAGGTTAAGTAATGTCCTCGGGATTATGCTGTTTGTACCGCTAGCATCTTTTATATACATAGCAATCGTGGCTGTTAAGGCTCAAAAAGGTGTGGTGCCTGTAATACTTACAAGTGTGCAAGGCATAATCTGGTACATCGTGATAGGTGTTATTTTAGCTTCGTTGCTGATAGTCGGCGGGGCCTTCATGCTCAGCAGCCAAGGTGCAAAAGCAGCAGTCGCGAAGCCAAAAGCAAAGAAAGAAAAGAAGGCTAAGAAGAAAAAGAAACCAAAGAAAGCAAAAAGCTAAGCCACCCTCACCGCTGGAACTGAAAAGCAAAATCGCATGTGAAATTCATTAGAACTCTCAGATTTAGGATGCAGCACCTTATCCTAGGTAACCAAGGCTCTTAAGTTTCTGAACATCTTGAGGAGAAAGTGGGGGAAGCGGCGCTCCCTTTATGCCAATGTTCATGAAATCTTTGAGTTGTGAGAGCATCGAACCGACCAAATTAGCATGCTTAGCTGCAACATCGATTTTCTCCCGCGGGTCATTCCACAAGTCATAAAGCTGCACTGCTTTTGTTGACTTATCATAATGAAGTTTGTAGCGAAAGTGACGGACTGCACGTTTGATATCGATATCTTTGATTTTTTTGTCGGGCAGCATGATTCTGCTGCCTTCGGCAAAAAGGTATCTTGGAGCCAATTTGAAATCACTTTTTTGCCATAATGGACAGAGGTCAAGACCATCCAGCCAAGCAGGTTTGTCAATAGCAAGCAAAGATAGTATTGTGGGCATAATATCCACAAGAGAAACAGGGTGTTTTATCCTTTTTGAGTGTGTGATTCCCGGCCCACGCACGATAAGAGGGACGTGAATGAGCTCTTGGTATTGAGTTCGGCTATGCAAGACTCCCCCGTGGTCCAAGAACTCCTCGCCATGGTCTGAAGTAACAATAACCAGAGATTTATCAAGTAGTTCGTTGAAATCAAGTAACTGCAATAGGTGAGCGATTCCATCGTCCATTTGCCGGATACTCGCGTCATACAGATCAATGAGATGCTCAGCATCATTCTGGTCAAAGTGAACCTGTCCCCTGTAAAAGTCTATTAATTGCTTTGTTGTACCATCAGCAAAGCCCTGGTAAGGACGAACAAATTGCTTCTCATAATACGGCAATGAGCAATAATCACTATGTATATCAAAGTAATGCAGAAAAAGGAAAAAGGGTTCAGTCTTATGTTTCGAGAGCCACTTCACGGCTTTCGCGCCAACCCTGGTTGGCTCTCTGAGCCTAAGGTTCTCATCGACATAGGTAAAGTCGCTGAAGCCTTGATTAAGCCCATATCTTGCGGTCAGAACATGTGTGTTGACGATTGCCGCGGTTAAGAAGCCGTGTTCCTTAAGAATATCGGCCAAAGTTATAATACCGGCAGGCAGGCGCGTATTGTACGCTGTTAGACCATGCCGACTGGGGTATAATCCGGTCAGTAGGGTTCCGTGGGCTGGCAAGGTCCAAGGTGAAGTTGACATAACGTTCTCAAACAATAAGCCCTGAGAGGCCAACCTGTCAAGTATGGGTGAAGTCGGTCTTGAGTAACCGTAACAACCGAGATGGTCGGCACGCAAAGTGTCAATTGAAATCAGTATCACGTTGGTTGGTATATTTGTGGTTTGCTTTTTGCAGCCACCAATCCAGAGGCTGGGCGACAAACCCGCAACCATGGCAGCGTAATAAAGCCCCTGCTTTAGAATTTGTCGCCGAGCGAAGCAACTGTATGAGTTCCGCTTATGTTCTAGATCGAGGATATTCTTTCTGCCTTTCTCCATCCCTTTGAGCGGACTGCGTTGGTTGTGGACTGAGCAGCTGTAATCGGTACAACGGTTATTCACATACGGAAACATGTCAATGACTCCTAATAATCAATTATATCGGTTTTTTGCCCCGATGTAAATGTGTAACTGAGTCAAAAGGCATTTTTGAGGTAAAAATAATGCCTCTTTGCCGGAGTTAGATACAAAAAACACGGGTAAGTAGGCCAAGACGCTACGATAAGTTATTCCTTCGTTCAACTTGCAGCCAAAACTTATGGCCTAGCATTCACTCTAGTTTGTTTTTTTTGAATTTGCTGGTGAGGTATCGCCAGAGCTTGCCAGCATTGAAATATACGTGTACAGCTGCAAGGCCCAGAGTAACATATGCAAAATAGCGGTGTGGAATAAAGCGGCGAAGCTCTAACTGCGCCTGAATGTAACCTGTTGCACCGGTAATACAGAGGGCAAGCAATAACAGGAAACTGACAATGTAATTGAAATGGTGTCGCTTCATAAAGAGCCTACGGCGTGTAGATAAATAACCGCTTCTTTTCGGCCGTCAACATCAATCAGTTTATTGACTTTTTCATCCAAAAAGGCACCGGCACAGACAGAGCCCAATCCCAATGAGACGGACTGAAGATAGAGGTTCTGGCTGATGTGACCAGCCTCGATGTATGTATACCTGTAGCCGCGTTCGCCATACTTGTGACGGACACGGTCGAAGATAGCTGAAAGAACAAACGTTACCGCGGCGTCGCCAAGCATTTCCTGCTTGAGGCCTGCGTCTGTAATTTTGCTGCGAAAATCTCCTTTTTTTAGCAGTTCAAGGGTATGGTCTAAAACAGAATAATGGTAGATGGCACGCGGCAGGTTCTCGACATTATTAACGACGACATAGACTTCAAAGGGATATAGGGCCCCTGCCGATGGTGCTGTACGGAGGGCCTTGCCGTACATATGTCCTGTTACCCCCTGTGCGGCAAATAACAGCTGTGATAACTGGTCCATAGTGATTGGTTTGTCTGAATAGTTCCGTACAGAACGGCGTTTTTCAATAGCCTCTTCGAGAGCAATACCACGGAATTGAGGCTTTGGTAATTCTATTTTTTTTGAGTCCCGGTAAGTTTTATATTGAGGCGGCAATTTTGGCTTTGAGCGAAACATATCACCCAAGGCGCCCTTCCAGGTTTGGGCAGTTTCATAGTGAAAACGTTCGCCGATACTGAGTTTTTCTTCAGGGTTTTTGTCATGAGCGAACAAAATGCAAACAAACGCGAACACAGCCAACCACACTGCTACCGGCATAAATTTACTTATTTTTCGCTGACCAAACATATTAAACTCCTTAAATTCTTAATGAGAATGAACATACCCGGCTAAGGATTAGATAAAGCTTTTAGTCTTAACTTTTAAATAAGATACGATAAACCAAATACTGTCATTGCAATAATTGTAAGCAAACTATCCAAAGACAAAGCTTAGCATCTTTGTTTTAAGCTCGCAGCTTTCTTTTAAGGATGCTCAGATTCAAGACATTCTGCCTATTGTACTCAAGAAGGACGGCCAAGGATTGCTTTTGCTGCCTATATTGATAGTTGTACCATAAATCTACAGCAAGTGGTCCATTTATATTTCGCAACCTTTTGGCAACAGCGAGTTTTTTCCCAACAAGCTGCAGTACTGAGCAGCTTTTTCCTTCCTCCAAGGCCAGGCCTATCACAGTCAAATCCGAATACCTCGGACTTAAGCCGGTTGTCTCTATGTCAAGATAGACACGGCGTTTCATTCTGTTATTTTAGTGTATTTGCTTTTTAAGGGCAAATGGTTCAACAAAGCAAAAGCAGCTTCTTTTTATGCAAAGTAAGCTGTTTTTGCTACGAGAAAGCGAGAACAAACGGTGGTTTTTATTTTAAGAAATAGCCGTTAAAAAGGCCCCCAATATTTTGAAAGTTTATCCTTGACGGATAAAAACAAATAGGTTCTATTTACGTGCGAGGTAGAGAGCGAAGTAATTAGCTGGTTGTAAGAGCTTATAAATAAAGGGGCTAAATACCATAGGATGGTTAATAAGTTTACCTGTCTTGAGCTAATTTGAAAGGATGGAACGATGCGAACAGTCAAAGTTTCAGCGCTTTTTCTTATGTGTGCTTTTGTCGTGTTAACGAATGGTTGCGCGCCGGAGTTAGACAACCTGCGAATCCAAAACGAAACACAGCAACGACGGATAGCGGAGCTTGAGAGTGACTTACAAAGCACAAGGCTAAAATTTGCCCAGGTTCAAAGAGGTCTTGATACCGCAGATAGCCGGTGCGATATTGCGTTAGATGCGCTTCAAGAGAAGCTCGATGCACTGAAGGAAGACTCGGACAAAAAGAAGGCCCTGATTGCAACGATGCGTCAACAGTTGCTTTATGGCGGTGCCGAGCTTCCGGTCGAGCTTAGCACGATGCTGGAGGACTTTGCCAAAGGTCAAGAGATGGTAACTTACGATTCAAGCCGTGGGATAGTGAAGTTTAAGAGCGATTTACTTTTCGAACGTGGCAGCGACAAGGTGGCATCTGCAGCGGTTAAATCCATAGGAGAGCTGTGTACAATTCTGAATTCAGAACAAGGCAAGAAATTTGATATTATAATTGCCGGCCATACCGATGACCTGCGTATTTCCAGGCCCGCAACCCGTGAGAGGCATCCGACGAACTGGCACCTTTCCGCTCACAGAGCAATATCAGTGCTAGACATAATGACGAACAACAAGATTACATCCGAGCGAATGAGTATACGAGGATTTGGCGAATTTCGTCCAATCGTTCCGAATAAACCCAATAAAAAAGGCGAACCACAAAACCGACGAGTTGAGATTTATATTGTCCCCCAGGGGATGTAATCGTGACCTGCGACGCGGATTTTGAGGCATGAGCGACGGGCCACGAGACACAAAGATGGCAGAACGTACTTTAATAATCATCAAGCCGGACGGAATCCAACGGCATCTGGCTGGTGAGATAATCGGACGATTGGAAAAGAAGGGCTTTAAACTCGTCGCAGCAAAATTAATTCAACTTTCCAAAGATCTTGTCCGCCAATTTTATTTGGTTCATGAGGGCCAAGCGTTTTTCGAAGGCTTAGTAAAGTTCACGTGTTCATCCCCTGTCCTTGTAACGGTCTGGGAGGCCGAAGGGATTATAGATACGGTTCGTAAGATGATAGGTGCCACTTTCGGGTATGATGCTGAGCCAGGCAGTATTCGTGGTGACTTTAGCTGTTCAAAAAAACACAACCTCATACACGGTTCGGACAGTTCTAAATCGGCTGAATACGAAATAAAGCTGTTTTTCAAGCCGGATGAAATCATCGATTACAAATTAGCTGATAGAGGCTGGCTATACGGCAAAAACGATTAACTAAAGGTCAATCGCGAAGTGAAGGCAAATCTGCTTTATACGCCCTATTTTATCCCTTCTATAAATTCATGGCGATTGCCACTGTTACTTAGGTGGTTTACCTACCTGTTTATTTATTACCTTAATTGTATCAGCCCCTTTAAATTTAGTCCCATCGAGAAGTTCACCGGTCACGGTCAGTTCGACTAAACCGATAGGGAGAATTTCCTGAACCTCAGACCGGCTGAAGCGCGCCATTAGAACCCGCTCTTGTTCCTTCGGGCAGAGGGAATGTGGAACAATTCTGTTTTTTTCATCCCCAAGCGAAACAGTATTTGGGTCAACATCAAGAATATTATAACCTTCTTGTAGCCAGATGTGACACTTAATTGAGTGGGCCTTGCTGGCAAGATTGAGGGAGTGCGGATATATTACAAGGTAGGCCAGTATGGCTATATCGGAGAACTCATCGGCACCGATGTCAACTCTGCCATCTATCAATCGAGGGTCACCATCGATATCGGTTTCATCAGATTGCGCGATTAAATGCGGGTTGCCGGTATCGATGCAAGGGGAATTTTCAAGTAAATGATAATCACCATCAATCCAAAGGTCGTTAGCATTCCTGTAACCAAGCTGAACAAAACAGGGGTCATCAGTTATGCTGCCGATGTTCCAGTTTAGGATACAACCTTCCTTAACAACAGCGTCCAGCTGTCCGCCCTGTATGTCACAGTAGAAAACCGTCACGCTTGCCAAGTTACTGATGAAAAGCTCTGCCCCGTTATCGGCTGTGTTGGCCCAAAGGATGGTATTGTCGAGCGTCATAGTGCTGGAATTGTAACAGTAGATTGCGCCGCCGCTGGATGCTTCATTGCCAGTGAAGGTGCAATTTCGAACGGCTGGTGAGCTGACAGAGGAATTAATTGCGCCCCCGAGAGAGGCGAGGTTGCCGCTAATAATAGAATTCCTAATCGTGGGGCTTCCGGCATTACAATAGATAGCACCTCCGAGTAGAGCAGAATTGCCCATTATAGTGCAATTTGTAATCAGAGGACGACTATCACCACCGCAGGCAAAGGCTCCACCAAAGCTTGCAGAATTAGCGGTGATGACACAGTTTGTAAGCGTAGGGTTGCTTGCGTTTGAGAAGTTGATTGCGCCGCCATAGATAGAGTTTCCATTGATAATGGTTAATCCAGCAAGGACTGAATTAGCATCTTCACCCCTGTGAAAGATAAAGGCAGGGTCTTCTTCTTGACAGTCGATAACTGTGCTGTTTACGATTTGCTGGTCATATGGGTGGGTGCTTTTGATAGTGATGGCAAGGCCCATAAAATCAATGTTTCGGTTGTCGGGGCCGGTGTAGATGGTTGGTTCGAGGATAATAACATCGCCGTGATTGCATTCGGCAATAGCTTCCCTAATCGTTTGATACTCTAAGGGCACAAAGCGGTTTTGAGCGAAGGCCGGTATCGACAGAGCCAAAAAGAAGACAAGACTTAGAGAGAATGCACTTTTCATCTGGTCACTATACCTTTTTAGTTCTTTTCGCCTTTAAAAAGGAGAGATACGGCAACATACATCCTTATAAAATTTAACAAACAACAGGGGGCGGCGGGTAATAATAAAATCCCGAAAAAGTCAATATTTCTTCGAATGGTCTGATAAGAATGCAAGATTCGAAGTTTTTGCAGTGATACAAGAATGGTGGACAATGGAGCCAATGGGATTCGAACCCACGACCTCTTGCATGCCATGCAAGCGCTCTCCCAACTGAGCTATGGCCCCGAAGTTCAATAATAATAACACAGAAAGGCGAGGCTGACAAATAAATTTCGTATGGCTTGATAGCAACTTGGTTTATGAACGAGGTGTTGGTTTTTTCGTATAAATGAAGTAGAATGCTTTATTTGGTTTTTCATCAACAAACTATAAATTAGTTAAAGAAGATAATCTTGGTTAAACGACAAAGGATATTGATAAGTGGGCGAGTACAAGGTGTCGGTTTTAGGCCTGCTGTTTACTCGATAGCACAGAAGCTTGGGCTGACGGGCTTTGTCTATAACGACACAAAAGGCGTAACAATAGAACTGCAGGGTGAGGATGACAAGATAGGCGAATTTTTAATGCGTTTACAATCTGATGATACGCCGCCATTGGCGAAGATAAAGGCGTGCGAAACGGCCGATACAGCCATCATCGAGGGAGAGGAAACATTCACAATCAAGGAAAGCAAATCACAAGGAACCGCCCTTTCGGAGGTAACTGCCGACATTGCAACGTGTCGAGACTGCCTTTTAGAGATGGACGATGCGAACGACTTTCGGTATTCGTATCCATTTATAAACTGCACAAATTGCGGGCCGAGGTACTCGATAGTGAAAACGATTCCCTACGACAGGAGCAATACCACAATGTCAGCGTTCACAATGTGCAAGAAATGCTCTGCACAGTACAAGGATATACCGAATAGGCGATTTCACGCTCAGCCGATAGCGTGCGGGGCGTGCGGGCCTAAAATATGGCTAACCGATAGCAAAGGTAGAACAATAAAAACAGAAACGGATGAGGTCGTTGCTGAAACTGCACGTTTGCTTTTGAGCGGCAAGATTGTGGCAATAAAAGGAATCGGCGGGTTTCACATAGCAGTCGATGCTCTTAATGACAAAGCGGTAAGGAGGCTGCGAAAGCGAAAGAGAAGAGACCATAAGCCGTTCGCAATGATGTCTAACTCGATTGAGACAATAAAACAACATGCAATAGTGAGCAAACAGGCTGAGCAGGTGTTGAGAATTCCTCAAAGTCCAATAGTATTGCTGCGAAAGAGAAAAGATGCGCCGATAGCTCCATCAGTTGCAGAAGGCGTCGATACATTCGGGTTTATGCTCTGTTATGCTCCGCTGCATTATATGTTGTTTGCACAGGGTATAGAAGTTCTGGTAATGACCAGCGGGAATATATCTGATGAGCCGCTGATTTACAAAAATGAGCAGGCGTTGGAGAGGCTTGGTGGTATTGTGGATGCCTTTTTAATGCACGACAGGGAGATTTATCGCCAGGTTGATGATTCAATTGTTCATTTTATCAATGAGGAGCCGGTGCTATTGCGACGTGCGAGAGGATACGTACCGACGCCGATTTTTACAGAAGAAAGCAACAGCGAGGATATATTCGCAGCAGGAGGTGATTTAAAAAATACTTTCTGCTTCGTTAAACAAAATCAACTGATTTGCAGCGAACATACGGGTGATTTGGAGGATGCGGAAGTTTATCATCGTTATATTAATTCTATCGAGCACCTCCGAAAGCTATTTGAGGTAGAGCCGAAAAGGATAGTATGCGACCTTCACCCAGGGTATCTATCCACGCAATATGCGCTTTCACAACCTAACGTAACCGTTATTCAGGTACAGCACCACTGGGCCCATATAGCATCGGTATTAGCTGAACATAATCTGGCTGGCCCGGTTATTGGCATTTCATGTGACGGTACAGGTTATGGGACAGATGGAGCGATTTGGGGTTGTGAATGTATGATTGCATCGCTTGAAGGTTTTGAACGATTTGGTCATCTGGCTTATTACGATTTAGCAGGTGCAGATAAGGCAAGTAAAGAAGCTATAAGGCCTCTATTGGGGCTTTTGAAACAAACTTATGGAGACAGTTTTAAGTTGGGCAAATTCAAATGGCTACTTAAGCGGATTGAACCGGATGTAACAAAACAGCAAATTATATTAGAGCAGCTTGAAAAAAAGATTAATACTGTTGAGACATCAAGCTTAGGACGTGTTTTCGATGCAGTTGCAGCTATGGTTGGAGTGGGAACATACAATCACTTTGAAGCTCAACTTCCGATGGCCCTTGAGGCAATTGCACAAAGTGGGATTGAGGAACATTATGACTTCGAACTTATACGCAAGGACTCTGAGATGTTGCAGATTGATTTGCGTCAAATGATACAACAATTAATTACTGACATTCGGGAAGGAATTTCCGGTGATATCATCTCGGCAAAATTTCACAACACCCTTGCAGCCGCTCTATTAGAGACAGCCGAGGAAACAAGAAAAAAGACAAAGTTAGAGACAGTTGCATTAAGCGGCGGGGTGTTCTGCAACCGTTACCTGACGAATCACCTAGTTAAACTCTTGAATAAAAGCAGCTTTTGCGTATTATTTAACCGTGATGTCCCGTCGAATGATGGCGGGATATCACTTGGCCAGGCGGCAATTGCGGCAAAACTGGGAAAAAAATTGTGAAATGAGATAACAATATGTGTTTGGCGATACCGGCAAGGATAGTAGAGTTGGATGGGGACAAAGCGGTAGTTGACGCCATGGGCAACCGCTGGAGGGCTAAAACGACACTTTTATCTGAAGCCAAACTGGGTGATTTGGTGCTTATACACGCTGGCTTTGCTATTTCGATTGTCGATGAAGAAGAGGCGAAAAAGACGTGGCAGCTTCTTGCAGAAATCAGTGATTTTGACGAGACGTCGAACAAAGTTTCAGGATAAATTCAGTTTTATGCTCGAAAGAATTTACAAAGCACAGAGTCTTATGAATGCGGCTTATGAGACGCTGGAGCGGCAAATCAATATAATGGAGGTCTGCGGTACCCATACGGTTTCTATTTTCCGAAACGGAATCAGGTCGACACTGCCTAAAGGAATAAAACTACTATCCGGGCCTGGTTGTCCGGTATGTGTTACCGACCAGGGCTATATCGATACGGTTTTAACATTGGCAGAGCGTGATGACTGCCTAATTGCCACTTATGGTGATATGATTCGCGTTCCGGGCAACATGGGCTCACTCGAAACCAAACAATCAAGCGACAACGTTACAGTGGTTCTAAGCAGCGAAGATGCCCTGCAATTGGCAAAAGACAATCCTGACAAAACTATCGTGTTCGTTGCGGTGGGCTTTGAGACAACGTCGCCAGCTACAGCGGTGGCGGTGAAAGAGGCAGCGACAGAAGGAATCGATAATTTCTGCATTTTGAGCGGGCATAAACTGGTTGTGCCAGCGATGCGAGCGCTGCTTTCAGGAAAGAATGATAAGATAGATGCGTTTCTCTGCCCCGGTCATGTGAGTGTGATAATTGGCTTTGGCGCTTTTTCCGAGATTGTGGAGGGTTTCGGCAGGCCTTGTGTGGTGGCAGGCTTTGAGCCCCTGCAAATAATCGAAGGGCTGGGAGAAATCTGCAGACAGCTTGCTAAAGGTGTCGCTGAACTTAAATCAATATACACTGCGGTGGTAACAGAGCAAGGTAATACCACAGCACAAAAAATTATAGATGAATGCTTTGATGTAGCGGACGGCTACTGGCGAGGGCTGGGGAAAATAGAGAAAAGCACACTCAAACTAAAAGATAAATATAGTCATTTCGATGCATTAAAGCGATTTAACATAACCGAAACTCCAGGTGAAGAAAAAAAAGGGTGTCGATGTGGAGAGGTTCTGTGTGGGCTGATAGAGCCGCCACAATGCAAACTATTTGCAGAAAGCTGCAGACCTGAGTCTGCTATTGGGCCATGTATGGTAAGTTCCGAAGGTGCCTGTGCAGCGTGGTTTAAATACGACAGAGAGAAAAAACAGAACTAATGAAAACAAAAAGCGACAAAATCCTGCTTGCCCACGGAGGTGGGGGACAATTAAGCGACGAATTAATCCGGCATCATATTGTGCCAAGATTCAAAAACGATGCTCTTTCTGAATTAGCTGACTCAGCAAAGCTAAAGCTTTCTTCTGAGTCGGTGTGTTTTACAACGGACAGTTACGTCGTTAAGCCTTTATTTTTTAACGGCGGTGATATTGGAAAACTTTCAGTGTGCGGTACGATAAATGACCTTGCTGTTGCCGGTTCAAAACCTGTTGCACTGGCATTAGGTTTAATAATTGAAGAAGGTTTTGAATTCGAACTGCTTGATACGATTTTAACAAGTATCAGCAAGGCAGCACGTGAGAACAAGGTCGCTATTGTTACCGGTGATATTAAGACGGTTGAAGCCGGAGCAGCTGACAAAATTTTTATAAATACGGCGGGGATTGGGGAGCGAATTTCCGGCGTGGATTTAGGTTTTGAAAAAATCGCTGTCGGTGACAAAATCATCATCAACGGCACAATAGGCGACCACGGTATGACTATTATCTCACAGCGAGAAGGTATAAAATTTCAGTCAAAGCTGAAAAGCGACTGTGCGGGCGTTGGGGGACTGAGCTATCAATTGCTAACAAAGACCAAAGACGTGAAATTTATGCGGGACCCGACGCGGGGCGGATTGGCAGCGACACTTAACGAAATCTCAAGAGGGAGCGGCTTGAGTATCGAAATTCGCCAGGCCGATATCCCAATTAATCCAACGGTGCAAACAGCAGCGGACATGCTTGGTTTCGACGTCCTTAACATCGCAAACGAAGGTAAATTCGTTGCGGTCGTCTCGCCGGAGTCAGCTGATAAGTGCCTAAATATATGCAGGGGTCATCAACTGGGAAAAAAGGCGAGTATAATCGGAGAAGTTGTGGAAAGAAGCGATATCCCTGCGGTGGAGATTGAAACGCTAATCGGCGGCAAAAGAATCGTTCAGATGCCGTACGGCAGGGAACTGCCGAGGATATGCTGATGCACGAGACGATGGTGGCCCAGAGCCTTTTAGCAACAATTTCAGATGAGAGTGCAAAGCAAAATGCCAAACCTATAAGTGCCAAGATTAGCTGTGGCACGCTAAACGCTATCAACAACGAAGTACTTTGTTTTGCCTTCGAGGCAATTGCCAAAGGCACAATGTGCGAAGGTATAAAGCTTGAAGTAGAACACAAGCCAATACGAGGTCGGTGCAAGAACTGCAAAGAAAATTTCGACGTTGCACTGCCTGAACCGAGATGTCCGAAGTGCGACAGTGGTGAATTTGATTTACTTCCTGATGCCCCTTTGATGCTTGAAGAGATAGAATTTGAAACGGAGTAATACTATGAAAGTTAATGTCGGCAAGAGAATTCTCAGTGCAAACGAAGAATATGCTCTTAAAAACAGACAGTTCTTAACTGAGCGGAAGATACTATGCCTGAATATGATATCGTCTCCCGGCTCAGGTAAGACCACTATCCTGGTAAGGACGATAAATGCACTAAAAAACGAAATCACAATTGGCGTAATCGAAGGCGACATTCAGACCGACTTAGACGCTGAGAAAATCAGAGCAACAGAGGCACCTGTGGTACAGATAGAAACTAAGGGAGCATGTCATTTATCAGCGGCTCAGGTAAATACTGCATTAAACAGACTTCCCACAGACAATTTGGATTTGATTATTATAGAGAACGTAGGCAATTTGGTTTGTCCATCGGCTTTTGAGCTTGGAGAGACTGGCAAAATAGCAGTACTTTCCGTTGCAGAAGGTGATGATAAACCGGTAAAGTACCCTGCCATTTTTGCAAGGTCCAAAGTGCTACTTATAAACAAAACCGACTTGTTAAAAGTTGGCGCTGCGGTGGACTTCGACATCGAGAGAGCAAAAGCCGATGCGCGCAAACTAAATAAAGGCATAGAAATCTTTGCGACATCAGCCAAAACCGGTGAAGGTATGGCTGGATGGCACAATTGGCTGAAAAAACAGGTGAAAAATTTACAAGGTGCCTAATTAGTATTCAGCCTCAGATTGATAGAGTCCATGTTTATGGATATAGTCAGCAACACGAGGTGTGAGCTTATCGGATACATCGAGTCCAGCAGCTAGCCTGTTTCGAATTTCGGTGCTGCTTATATCAATCAGCGGTGTTTGGATAACATTGCGCTGCAGCTTCTCGACGCAGTCAGAACCCCAAATGGATTCAAATCTGATAAAATCCGGTGGTTTGTATCCAGCTCGATACATTACACACAAATTACACACATCTATCAGTTCGGCTATTCTATACCAATATTGCAGCTCACCAACACTGTCGGCACCTACGAGCCAGTAGAGCGAAGTATCGCTGCCAAACTGCGCTTGGAACCGCCTTACGGTTTCCAAAGTATAGCTGGCTTCTTTTTTTTTCAATTCATAGTCATCCAGCTGGAACTTCTTATTGTCGGCAATTGCAAGAGCTATCATAGCCAAACGGTCATCATCACTCGCCGAGGGTAAAGAATCCTTCAGAGGAGAACACTTGGCAGGGATGAAAATGATTTTGTCAGCGCCAATATGCGCGGCTGCCGCTCCGGCAACAGCAGTATGTCCAAGATGAATAGGGTCGAATGTACCACCAAACAAGGCTACTTTTCTTTCTGCCATAAAAAATTAACAAGTAAACTGTGCGTTGTTGAAAAAATGTTACGAAAGTAGCTAAAAAATTTCAGCCATCCAAAAATTAATAAAAAGGAGAAATTACACGAAAGCAACTTAACTTTCATTTAATTTTTACATCTTTCGGTACACCAAAAATATAGATGGTAATAAAGATAAGAACAACTCTTCTACAATGGAAAAACAGCAAAAACAAGCCAATAAGCCAAATAAATCAGGTTTAACATAAGTTATTATACAAAATAATTTTTCGGTCTAAGTAAGAACTTTATCTACAACAAAAGTATTTATATCGTCTAATTGAAAAGTATGATACTCAATAATGAAAGTTATGTAAAACATCGACAGGAAAAAATTTTATGAAGTATTTTTAAACTTTTCGCCGATAAGAAAAATATAAGTATTTATTAATTTTTTGTTTGACAAAATTTTTGAAAGTAAATTAGTATTAAGTTGTTGACTTGAATCGAAAATATAAAAGGATTTGATGAGCCAAAAGGAGGTGATTAAATAATGGCAAAGAAAAGGAAAAAAGCTAAAAAGAAACCAGCGAAGAAAAAAGCTAAAAAGAAAAAAGCTAAGAAGAAAAAGTAAGTGACACTTTAGCCGAAAGCCTGTTTGTCTCAAACGTAAAGGTTTTTGGCAGTCGTCGAGAAAAGTCGGCGGCTTAAAGGGTAACCGAACCTCAGATTTAGAAAAGGCGGGAACCCAGCCTCAATTAGAAACATTGATAGTACGACAAGCTATAGAGAAATGGAAGATTCTGCTAGGATGGCAGAATCTTCCATTTTATTAGTATCCTGTGCCACAGTGCCCATTTGCAAGTCCTTAGCCTCCAAGCATTTTTACCTCATCCGGGGCTTACACCAGCGGAAAAGCGGCCCGTATCTGAATACAGATGTATAGTAAATCCGTCAAATAACACAGTTATATACCCGTGATTGCTCTGTTGCAATCGGCCCCAGATTTCCTATACTGTTAGCATAGATAATCGTTGATACTGACGCAGGTTTATGTAACTGCTGAAAATGAAAGCATCAGAATATGGATTATTTTAATTACAAAAAAGGTAAATTGTTCGCCGAGAGCGTAGATGTCGAAACAATAGCTGCCGAGGTCGGAACGCCGGTTTATATCTACAGCAAGGCAACGTTTGCGGAGCATTTACAAAAAATTAAAGAAGCCTACCGCGAACTCGAGACCACAATCTGCTATTCCGTCAAGGCCTGCGGCAACATTAATATTCTCAAATTTATGGCTGAGGCGGGCAGTGGATTTGACATTGTCAGCGGCGGAGAGCTATATCGTGTTCTACAAGCAGGAGGTGAACCGTCAAAAACTGTCTATGCCGGTGTCGGCAAAACCGACACAGAAATTATTGAAGCATTAAATGCCGGTATAGGCTATTTCAATATCGAATCAGAAGCTGAGTTGCAAAACCTGATTCTGCTGGCAACGAAAGAAAATAAACAACCTAAGGCTGCCTTGCGCATCAATCCGGACGTTGACCCCAAAACGCACACCTATACGACTACAGGCAAGAAAGAAACTAAATTCGGTGTTGATATAGAACGTGGACGAAAAGTTTTTGCCAACTACGGCAAGAACGAGACAGTGAAACTTTGTGCAATCCACATACATTTAGGCTCTGCTGGACGCACGGTCGAGCCGTACGTTGAGGCCATAGAAAAAATATTAGTTTTGATAGACCAAGTACGCAGCGATGGTTTCACAATCGAAGCAGTAAACATCGGTGGTGGATACGGAGCTGATTACATAACCTCTGCGGCGCCGGTGGCCGCTGATTATGCCGCTGCTATTGTGCCACTATTAAAAGATAAGAATCTAAAGGTTATTCTCGAACCAGGAGCCAGTATAGCAGCCAATGCAGCGATTTTGGTGACGCAAGTTCTATATTTGAAAACCAGTGGAGAGAAGAAATTTGCTATAGTCGATGCGGGGATGAACGATTTGATTCGTCCACCGTTATACGATGCGTTTCATTTCATCTGGCCTGTGAAAGTGAAAAAAGAATTTGTGCCTGACCGTCGGGATAAAGATTTGCAAATGAGAGGCGGCGAAGTTGTCGATGTGGTTGGGCCAATCTGTGAAAGTTCAGATTTTTTCGGCAAAGACAGGTTCCTGCCGCCCTTAAAACGCCGCGACCTGCTCTCAATCTTCACCGCTGGAGCATACGGTTTTAGCATGAGCAGCAATTACAACGCTCGGGTTCGGTCCGCTGAAGTGCTTGTGGATGGTGAAAATTTCCAAGTTATAAGAAAACGCGAGAACTACGAAGATTTGGTCGCACTCGAAAGATAATTAGTTCCATGTGGCTCGTGCTTCGTGGCCTGTCAATCACAAGCGAAGCAATCTACCTACGATTTACGACTGATAATTGAGATTGCTTTACTTCGGCTGTGTATCGCTCACAAAAAATGCTTACATTCCACGAGATACACTTCATGAGCCACGAAATACAAGGTCAGAAGTGACGTTCGACGAAGCCGGTGTCAATCTTGTTTTTTACAAAAAGGTTATGCGATAGGATTTCCAGACAGGCTGGTATCGTGGTTTTGACCGGCTCAATAATAAATTCCCGCAAAGCCCTTTTCATTGTGGCAATGGCATCTGCTCTTGTTTTCTGATGGACGATGATTTTGCTAATCATCGAGTCATAATTTGGTGAGATGGCGGAGCCCTGATGGACGTGTGTATCAACTCTGACGCCGGGGCCACCGGGTGGGACATATCTTGAGATGGTACCCGGACAAGATACAAAATTATTTTCGGGGTCTTCGGCATTGATTCGACATTCAATAGCCACGCCAGCATGTTTGATATTCCTCTGGCTTAATTTGATTTTCTGGCCGCTGGCAATTTTTAGCTGCCACTTAATTAAATCGTGGCCTGTTACCATTTCAGTAACGGGGTGTTCAACCTGAATACGTGTATTTACCTCAATGAAGTAAAACTTTTTATCTTTGTCCAAAAGAAACTCTACCGTTGCAGCATTGACATATTTGGCATCTTTTATAATCCTTAAGGCGGCCTGACAAAGTTCCTCTCTGGTCCGTCCATCCAAAACCGGGCAAGGTGATTCCTCAATCATCTTTTGATATCTTCGCTGAATAGTGCAGTCCCTTTCGTAAAAGTGCAATGCGTTTCCATCGTTGTCGGCTAATACCTGGACCTCCACGTGACGTGGTTCAACTATAAATTTTTCGAGATATACGCTGCTATCTCCAAAAGCAGCCTTTGCCTCAGCCTTTGCGGTGTCAAATGCCGAACGCAGTGTGATATCGTTATGAACAATTCTCATTCCCCGCCCACCGCCACCTGCAGCAGCTTTTATAATAACAGGATAACCGAACTTGGCCGCAAACCTTAGAGCCTGCGATTCGTTCTCTACGGCACCGTCAGAGCCTGGCACTACCTTGACTTTAACTTTTCGTGCCAAGTTGCGGGCCTTAATCTTGTCGCCAAGCAATTCCATCGCCTCGACAGGTGGACCAACGAAGATTATCCCACACTCCCGACAAATCCGTGCAAATTCCACATTCTCAGCCAAGAAGCCATAACCCGGATGAATTGCCTCGACGTCGGCAATCTCAGCGGCACTTATTATTCGCGGGATATTGAGGTAACTAGCAGCAACCTCAGCAGGGCCTATACATATAGCTTCATCAGCAAGCTGCAAATATGGACTGGCTTTGTCAGCCTCGGAGTAAATGGCCACTGCCTCAATGCCAAGCTCATGACAGGCACGGATAATACGCAGGGCTATCTCGCCACGATTTGCTATTAGGATTTTGGAAAACATTTTTTCGTATCTCACATCTCGTATCTCGTATCTCGCACTTTGGTCGAGATACAACTCAGAAGATACGCTTTCAGTCCGGCTTGACTGTAAAAAGCACCTGGCCATATTCGACGGCCTGGCCGTTTTTCACAAGTATCTCGGCTATAGTTCCGCTAGCCTCTGCCTTTATTTCATTCATTACCTTCATTGCCTCGATTACGCAAACGACCGTCTGCGAATCGACGTGTGAACCAACCTCAACAAAGGGTCCGGAATCTGGGCTTGGCGCCGCATAGAAGGTTCCAACGATAAGCGATTTTATCTCTACTAAATCTTCCTGCGGCGGTGAGGGCAAAGGCTCGGCCTTAGCCGCTAAGTTTTGCGCCGTATCAGTAGCAGATTCGACCGAGGCATTGTGGGTGATCATCGGGACAGCGGCTACCGTCGGCTGTTGAGGCTGGAAGCGCTTTAGAGAAATCTTGTCATCGCCATGCTTTATCTCAACCTCGACCAGGTCATTATCCTTCATTATTTCAATAAGCTCTTTTATTTTCTCCAAATCGCTTTCTTTTTGCACCATTGCTCTGCCTTTCCTTAATAAAAGCCCTCGATTAAACTCAATAAGTATAGCTGGTAAAGAGCTTTTTGCAAACAATTTCCGGCGCTCTGCAAGAGACCCCAAACAACAGTTCAGACCTATAAAGCTGATTTTACGATGCTCGGAATCCCGAGGGAATACGCCTCTGGCGGTTTTTATAACCTTCCAGCACAGAAACTTAGGGGCGATACCCCTGAGGTTTAAATGGGCTTTTTTGCAGAAATGAGATATTCCAGAAGTTAGCTTCGAGACGCCGGGGCGAGTTAAAGCACTTCAAGTGCAACAGCTGTAATATCATCAACTTCGGTAGGGTCGATTTTTTGACCTTGCGCTAGAGAGTTGAATTTATCCATCATCTCAACAATCGGCAAATCTTTGATTTCGTAAAATTTTTCGCTGAACTTAAAATTACCTGGGTAATCAAGACTGCCTATAACGGGCTCTGCCCCATCGGAGTAGAGCAAAAGTTTATCGCTTGGCTGAAGCTGTATAGTTTCCTCAATGTATTCAGCTTGTCCAAAGATTCCAAGTAAAGAACCTCGTATTTCAAGCTGTTGCGGCTGCTCCTTACGTTTTATAAGAACTGGATAAGGATGTCCCGCCCGGGCATAGGTAAGCTGTAGAGTTTTTATATTCAACAGACAATAACAACAAGTTGCAAACTGGTAACCTGAGAGCTTCTGTGCGGCCATATGCCTATTGAGATTTCTCATCACTTCTGCGGGAGAGAATACACGGTAATCGCTGCCATTGGTTTCCCGCATAACCAGAGCCTGTTTTAGAAAGATTGTCAGCAACGCAGCAGGTATACCATGACCGACTACATCAGCTACATAAAAACCTATATGGTCCTCGTCGATACGTATGACATCATAAATGTCGCCTGAGACCCACTCGGCTGGCAGAAAAGCAGTAGCCCATCGTACTTTATCATTACTGGGCAGTTTAGTCGGCAGAAAATCCTGCTGAACGAGACCAGCCAGACGAAACTGTTCTGAGAGGTTATCAACCAAAGCCCCGGTCATACTAAGCTGCTCTGCCAGCTTATTGTTGTAAATCCTTCGTACCTGTTTTGGGGGCATTGCAGGTTTTACAGCAAGCTCAGAACTTTGCTTGCGATACGCCAGATTTAAGCTCATTCTGACCCACAACTCATCTATGGAGACAGACTCTACTTTATCAGCCATAGAGAAACTGCTCTTTGCCGGTGATACAGAAAAGCTCTTTACGGGCATTTCCGTCCGGTCATTGAGCAAAACCACGCCAATATTATTCATCTCAAGCGCTTCGATTATTCTGGACAAGTAACCCTGCTGTGAGACATCCAAGTCCTTAGTATCAATAATGACGGTTCCGATAAGATCAAGCCGCTCACGTATCTGGAAAAATTTGTCTATCGGGCGTACTGAGTAAGAAATCTTCCTCTGCTTCAAAAGCCGCTTTATTTCTGCCGGCAACTGCCCCCGGTTCGTCAGATACAGAACATCCGTGAAGCTTTTAGGCACTTCAATGGCACTTAACAGTTCTGACTTTTCCATTGTATTTACCTTGATTGCATTATGGGACGCTGTATTCTCTCATCTTGCAATATACCGCAGGTCTCTGCAGAAAATAAGGCTACTGAATAACACTCATTCTACAGATGCCAGCACAAGCTAATTTCGGCTTATTAGGAGAGGTACTTTGCGCTTTTTTGTTTTTTTTCTGCTCTCGCAAGACTGCAGTATCTCAAGCACTTGCGACGGTAGATTGTATTACGGATTGCGTCTTATTGCTTTTTGAGGCATCTATGCCTCTGGCAATGCTCAGCCAGCAAAGATGGCCGAGCCGATGCGCAGGATAGTTGCGCCCTCTTCGAGAGCAATTTCGTAATCTGAACTCATACCCATACTCAGTTCAGTAAACTGCGAGCTTACTATTTTTTCGCCGCGCATCTCAATAAATAACTCCCTTGCCCTAACAAAACAAGCCCGAACAACATCTTTATTGCGTGTCAACGGCGCCATTGTCATCAAGCCAACTAATTTCAAATTCGGCAATGTTTCTATCTGCTCAGCCAAATGCGTTGCCGCTCCCACCGGAACACCGTACTTTTGCGGCTCATTAGAGGTATTAACCTGCAGAAGCACTTTGGGGCACATGTTCAACTTGGGCGCGGAAGCATTTATCTCCTCAGCTAAGCGAAGTGTGTCAACCGAATGTATCAGAGAAGCTATCGGTAAGACTTGACGGACCTTATTGCGCTGCAGATGGCCAATCATATGCCAATTGATTTTTTTCGGCAAATTCTCATCCCCATCAGCGCCTTCTAAAAGCTCGGCCACCTGGGCAGAAACCTTCTTTAACTGCTGAACCCTGTTTTCACCAAGGTCAGTAAAGCCCAAACGAATAACCCCTTTTATTCCTTCGATAGTAGCGGATTTCGTCACAACAACAAGCTTTATCTCGCCGGGGTCTCTGCCGATGCGTGCACAAGCAGAGCTAATGCTGTCTTTTACGCGTTTTATTCTGTCAGAAATTTTAGTCATAGAAAACGGCCAAGAATCCACGCTCAAAGAATTTTAACCGCCCAAAACAAGAACACGCTCAAGATATCAATTTTTTCCTTTTTTGCCAGCATAAAACATCAAGGCAAAAACTTTGATGGATTTTTTAACTTAGATGGCAGATATTTGTTGACAACAAAGTTCAGCCCGTGCTTAGCAAAGGCCTGCTGCTCCACACGAACTCCCATCTTAAGCATCTGACCGATTGCTTTTTGCCAGGGTTTGTGATGTTTTACAAATGGGTCATTCTTCATTGCATCTTTTGCCCTTTTTATGTCCACCTCTTTCAGTGGATGTGTGGGCAGCTTATATGTTACGATATCCTCGGGCGTCACGCCGAGAAAGCGTACCGAAGGAACGCAGAAGAATTTGTTCATATGTGCGGCATTGCCGGAACCGACTTTTAAAGTCCTATAGATATTGAAATAGCCATAAGGGTCGCCATCAACAAATGCATATACTGGGATTGTTAACTGGTCGGTTAATCTCCTTATGAAGCGCCGACACGCCCGCGTCGGCACGCCGCCCATACTAATAAGAATGCATCTTGCCTTCTTCCAATAATCATACTTGAGAAGTCTTTGAAACATACCGGCTGTTTCGACCGCAAGAACAAATTTCGCCTGGCTTTGAAACCGGAGGTTTTCAACCTCCGTAGGTATGGAATAGGCACCGGAGCCGAATTTTGTGCAATCTATTTTGATTTTTTTACCTTTGGCATCGGTATCGATGACGATAAGACTGCCCGCTACGTCACCTCCCTTTTCTTCGGGCGTGAATCTCAACTGTTCACGGTTAACCCCAAACATAGCCTCGACATCATCCATAATCGTATCTGACTCTGATTGTTCGGAGAAACCGGCCTTGCCCCAGTTTTTGGAGATATAATAGGCCTCTCGTTTCGTTGCCACATCCTTTGAGTCGATAAGCTGCTTAGCAAGAGACATCATTTTAAGGGCCTGTGCGAAAGTCTTCACTGTACTTACAGTCAGCGTGCGCTGTTTGTTTTTACCGAGCATCTCAAAATAACCGGTTTTGGCCTGGTATTTGACATTGCTCAGCGAGCGTATAGGTGTAACCATTGCAGGGCTTTTGCCTTTCAATATCTTTGAGTGAATATCTCCAGCGGTGCCGACTATTTTTTTGCCCACGGGGGCTGTTCTTTGACCAGGCATCATAAAACTCCAACAAAAGGATAAATTTCAGAATTATCAGCTATAACCTGCGCTAACAAATACAGATATTTAAGCCATTTTAGCCTCCTATGTCCATTCGATAATGACATAAGCTCAAAAAAAAGAAAAAAACGATTTTTAACTTGCATTTTTCCGCTATAGCTTATATATTAATGTTGTTAGGAAAATATGGGCTGGAAGAAATAGGTTTCCTCAAAAAGCTTTTTAGTTTTGTTTTTATTTAACGGGCTTTTGAGGAAGGGTTAAATCACATAATTTGCACCCTAAAAAGTGAATAATGCTGCTTGTTAGCAGCTTATGAACCTCGGCGAGGCAGCGTGGTCCACCGGTTTCCCCCCCAGCCGGTCCCACCACCTCGCCTTTTTTTGCGCATACCCTTAAACCGCTTTTGTGTTTGAACAAAAATTTGGTTCTTTCACTCGCCGCGGATTTGAAGCACCACCCTTCTGCTCCGTGGACCGTCGAATTCGCAGAAAAAGATGCCCTGCCAAGTGCCAAGGACCAGCTTTCCCCCCTTCAGCAGAACTTGCTCGCTACAACCAAGTATCGAGCTTTTAGCGTGGGCATCGGAATTGCCTTCGTAATGGCGATACCCGGCACGATGAGGGGGCACTAACTCAGAAAGAGTTAAAAGTATATCGTGTGGGACGGAAGGGTCAGCATTTTCGTTTATAGTAATCGCAGCCGTTGTGTGAGGACAGTAGACTATAACATCACCATCGGAAATGCCGGATTTACTAACGGCAGAACCAACCTGGCTGGTTATATCAATCATCTGGTCACGATTTTTACTGCTGATGTGAAGCTCTTTCTGGACGATTTTCATTAAAAATTTCCTTTAGTTCGACAAGCTCGCTATTTACATCTGGTCAACAACCTCAATACCTAAAAGCTCCTTCAAGCCGTGTTCGATAGTCTTTGCGGTCAAATCACAAAGCAGCAGCCTCGTCGGTCTCTTCTCCGCCCCGGCATCTAAAACAGGACAATTCGTATAAAACACGCTGAACTTCTGCGCCAATTCATAGAGATAGCTCGTCAGGTAATTCGGCCTGTAATCATTTATAGCTGCCTCGATTGCCTCGCCGTAGCGAACCAGATGTTTTGCCAAATCCAGCTCGGATGGCTCGGTTATATTCAGGTTCGTAATACCCTTCAGTTCTTTTTCGGCTTTTATGTCCCTATCGACCGCCTTTCGCCCAATCGATTTTATTCGTGCATAAGCATACTGCATATACGGCGCAGTGTTGCCGTCCATCGCCAGCATCCTGTCGAAACTGAAGACATAATCGCTGGTTCGATTGTTGGAGAAATCAGCGTATTTTACGGCTCCTATCCCTACCGCCTTTGCAATCCTGTCTTTTTCGTCGTCTGGTAAATCTGCATTCTTTTCATCGACAACTTTACGGGCCTGTTTGACCGCCTCATCAAGCAGCTCTTTTAGCTTTACATTTTCGCCTGAGCGCGTCTTCAACGGTGCCCCATCTTCACCTAAAACGCTGCCGAACATCACATGCGAAAGCTCAATATCGTCACTGACCCACTTCGCCATCCTCGCAACTGCAAACAGCATCTCAAAATGCAGTTTCTGCCGGGCGTCGGTAACGTAAATTATTCTATCTGCCTTTAGTTCATTTATCCGATATCGAATGGCCGCCAAATCCGTTGTCGCATAGAGATATGCACCATCTGACTTTTGGATTATCAAAGGTAGCGGCTCGCCCTCCTTATTCTTAAACCCCGCCTGTGGTGAGCCTGTCGAATCCACCGGAAAAACACAAATAGCACCATCAGATTCAACCGCCAGACTCTTCTTCTTCAACTCCTCCACAACATCCGTCAGCATATCCTTATAAAAACTCTCGCCAACAGTATGAATTGTGCTCAGATTTACGCCCATCATAACATACAATCTATAACATTCACTCATTGTAATTCCACACGCTTCTCGCCAATAACGCATAGCCAGCGGTTCTTTAGCCTGTAACTCCGCAGTCCGTTTTCGTACTTTGTCTGCAATTTCCGGATCTTCCTTTTCAAGTTCAACAATCCTCTTATATTCTTGCTCCAAAATTTCTAAGTTCAACTTCGGTTCATCTTGTTCCCAATACACATCTTCCAAAGCATAAACGACCATACCCATTTGCAAACCCCAGTCGCCGATGTGGTTTTGTCGGATGACATTGTGGCCGAGGAATTCAAGGAATCGGCAGATGCAGTCACCAATTATTGTGCTCCGCAGATGGCCGACGTGCATTTGCTTGGCGATATTCGGGCCTGAAAAATCAACCACAATGGTTTCAGGTTTTTCGGCTTTTGCTATATCAAGTCGATTTTGTGGGTCGGCGTTGATTTTGAGCAATCTATCGGCAACAAAATCGGGTTTTAATCGAAGATTGATAAAGCCCGGGCCTGCAATTTCCGGCAACTCGCAGATATCGCTGACATCCAAACCTTCGACCACCTTCTCGGCAAGTTTGCGAGGGTCGGTCTTTAATTGTTTAGCCAGCGGCATTACGCCGTTGGCCTGATAATCACCGAACTTTGGGTCGGTGGCGGGGCAAACCTGCGCTTCGCAATCCGCCTTGCCGGTAACACCCACCATAGAAGCCGATATTCGTTCGTCAAGTATTACAATTGTGGGCTTCACTTCTTTACCCTTTTTAAATCCAATTGCTCGGCGTCGCCCCAGAGCAGTTCCAAATCATAATAATCCCGGTATTGCCTATCAAAGATATGAATTACGACATCGATAAAGTCGAGCAAAATCCAGCGTCCCTTCTCGTAGCCGGCCCTACCGAAACGCTGCAGGTCATGCTCCCTCGCAGCCCCACAGATTTCGTCAGCGACTGTGCGCATCTGTCTGTCGCTTGTTCCGGTAGCAATTACAAAATAATCGGTGGCAGGGGATTTCCCCCTCAAATCCAAGACCACAATACCAGTGCAACGACGTTCATCAGCCACTTGAGCAGCAGCTAAAGCAAAGGCTTTTGCCTGTGCGTTTCGCTTCTTTGCCAAATTATACCCTCGATTTTTCAAACAAAGAAAAAGGTGGTCGATTTGACCACCACGACAGATTACATTTAATGGACATTAAAGTCAACTATATAGAGCGGTATCAAGACCAATCAGTCGCCAAATCCGAGCCAGCTTTCGATAATCGGAGCGAACTTCACAATCACACCAGCAAAAACGACGGCAACCATACTCATCAGCTTTATAAGAATGTTCAGGCTCGGCCCGGAAGTATCTTTGAATGGGTCACCTACGGTATCGCCAACTACAGCAGCTTTGTGAGCATCAGAGCCTTTTCCGCCGTAAAAGCCCTTTTCAATATATTTTTTTGCATTGTCCCAGATTCCACCTGCATTGTTAAGAGTAACAGCTAAGACAAAACCACAGGTAAGCCCCCCTGCCAGCAGGCCCATAACACCTGCTAAGCCGAGGAGCAAGCCAACAACAACCGGCACCAATATAGCCAATAGTGATGGCAGAACCATTGCCCTTTGAGCGCCTTTGGTTGATATAGCAACACATCTGGCATAATCGGGCTTGCCGGTTCCATCCATAATACCGGGGATTTCCCTGAACTGCCTGCGGACTTCATTGACCATATCGCCGGCGGTTCTACCGACCGCCTTCATAGTCATAGCACAGAAGAGAAAGGCCATTACTGCACCCAAGAAGAGCCCGCCAAGCAGTTTGGGATTCATAACAGTCAGGTCGTACGCAGCAACAAAGTCTGCGATGGAAGCAGTTGTCGCGTTAACAGCACCCTCAACCCGCTTGGCAGCTTCGCCGGCAAAGAATTTAACATCGCCAACGATAAAGAATCCATCATCACTTTCCATCGCAAGTTTAGCAATCCAAACGCGGACTCTCTCGATTAATGCAGCTAACAGGGCCAGAGCGGTAAGAGCGGCAGAACCTATTGCAAAACCCTTTCCTGTTGCAGCAGTGGTATTGCCGAGGGCATCGAGGGCATCGGTCTTTTTTCGAACCTCCTGCCCGAGACCGGACATTTCGGCATTGCCGCCAGCGTTATCAGCGATTGGGCCATAGGCATCGGTAGCAAGTGTGATACCGAGAGTGGCCAGCATACCGACGGCAGCAAAACCGATTCCGTACAGGCCTAACCCAATATGCGTAAAGCCACCGGCAAAACCAAAAGCACAAAGAATACAAACCACTATGGCAATTACAGGCAGGCCTGCAGAATACATGCCAGTTGCAAAACCATTTATTATTGTTGTTGCAGGGCCCATCTCAGCCTGGGCGGCAATCTGGCGAGTTGGTGAATACTCATCGGAGGTATAAAACTCAGTAAACTGGCCAATGAGAACACCGGCAACCAGGCCGGAGATGACCGAACCAAAAATGCCCCAGCTAATCCACTCTGTCTGGGCCATTATGGCTAAAACAACAACAATTAATACTGAACTACTAAGTGTTCCTGTCAGTAAAGCCCGAAGGAGGTTCTTCTGGGTCGCATCTTCCTTACACCGAACAAGAAACATTCCAACGATGGAAAGAACAATCCCTATCCCGGCAACGAGGGTAGGTGCCAGTACTGCCTTTAGGGGGTCCATTCCTTTCTCGGCCAGCACGTTAATCGATAATGCAGCGCCAAGCGCTGCGGTAGCAAGTATCGAGCCGCAGTAACTTTCGAACAGGTCCGCACCCATACCGGCGACATCACCAACGTTATCACCGACGTTGTCGGCAATTGTGGCGGGATTACGCGGGTCATCCTCGGGGATGCCGGCTTCGACTTTACCAACCAAGTCGGCGCCGACATCGGCAGCTTTAGTATAGATACCTCCTCCCACACGAGCGAACAATGCCTGAGTGGAGGCACCCATACCAAATGTAACCATAGTGGTGGTAATCTCAATAAGTTTGTGCTCAGGATGCATCCCCTCCGGCACGAGTATCAGGCCAAGAAATTCAAGACCACTTCGCATATGCTCAGCCGTGTAAATGAGCTTGTCGAGAATAAGATACCAGATTGTGATATTGAAAAGGGCAAAACCAACCACCACCAAACCCATTACCGCACCTGAGCGAAAGGCAACCTGAAGACCTCGATTCAAGCTCTCGCTGGCGCCCTGGGCGGTTCTTGCTGAAGCGTTGGTTGCGGTCTTCATACCCAAAAAGCCGGAAAGTGCGCTAAAGAAGCCAGCTGTTAAAAACGCTACCGGCACAAATGGGTTCTGAACACCAAAATAGGCCAGCACTACGAAGACAATGAAGAGAATTAGAAAAACCAAGCCTACAACCCTATACTGACTAAACAGATATGCATAGGAGCCTTCACGGACGTGCCCGGCAATGGCAACCATCTTCTCATTGCCCTCAGGAGCGCACATCATTCTCTTGTAGAAAATATAGGCGATAAGCAAAGCAACCAATGAAGCGACAGGAGCAAGCCACCACGCAGGGGGTATCTCTGCCGCCTCGGCTACCCCAGAGGCCCGCGATGCAAAGCCCGTTGACGTTAAGGCAAAAAAGAAAACCAAAAACGCAACGGAACTCTTAAAAAATCTCATCTTTCTACTCCTTTAGAATCCAAGTATAATTTTCTTATTCACACAACAGACACAAAACAACCTCGCAGTTTAGTCAAAAGGAAGCGCTTTTCAAGTATTTTGTTATGATAAAGTGTATGAAACTCAGAAGTTGCGATTTCCCCCATTTTTAAGTATGATAATCGACGCTAACCCATACATGTATTAAGATTAAATGATAACAGCATAATCGATTCAATATATCGTTAAGGGTAAATAAACAGAAATGCAAATCAAAAAGAGACATCTTATCCTGCTGGCTATAAATATCATTTCGGTAATCATCTTCGGCACACTATCCCTAACGAGCCGAAACTATGAATTTGTGATTTATATCGGCGTCATTATTTTCTTTATCGTCGTAATAACAGCAACATACTGTATGGTACCATATACCGATGCATGTCTTTTCGGGCTGACAGTTTGGGCGATTCTACATATGGCGGGCGGCACGATATACATTAACGGAACCAAGCTGTATAAGCTGACGCTGTTGCCGTTATCTGAAAAGTACCATGTTTTTTGCTATGACCAGGCTGTACATATATGGGGCTTTGGTGTAGCTACGATAACGATGTATTGTCTGCTACGCCCTTTGTTGAAAGAAAACATCAATCGTTATTTGGCACTTTCGACCGTTCTTATTATGACAGGTCTTGGGCTTGGAGCATTCAATGAGATTGTGGAATTCATTATAACCCAGATTGTTGCCGAAACCGGTGTTGGAGGATACTTAAATACCTCACTGGACCTGGTTTCGAATTTAATTGGCGCAATTCTTGGAATGCTCTACATCAGACTCCGCCATCTCTAAGTGTGGTAATCAGCGTTAATAGCTACATAGTCTCTGCTCAGGTCACAGCCGTAGCAAAAATCACTTTGCTTGCCAGCTCTCAAATCAACCGTTATCGTGTGCTCGATTTGCAAGATAACTTTGCTTGCTTTTTTGGGGTCAAATTTCACAGGTTTACCATTTTTGAAAACGGTTATATCTCCGAGCTTGCAGGAGAGCTTGTTTGGGTTCAATTTTACACCAGATGAGCCAACAGCGCAGATAATTCTGCCCCAGTTCGGGTCGCCGCCGTGGACAGCACACTTGACTAATGGATAATCGGCGATTGCACGAGCTGCTTTTGCTGCATCGACCTTTGTAGATGCACCTTTTACAACCACTTTGAACATCCGCGTTGCACCTTCCGCATCCAGCGCCATTTGTTTTACTAAATCATCACACATACCCAAAAGTGCCTTTGTGAATTTTTTATATCTCGGACACTGAGTCACTATCGGTCGGTTACCCGCCAAGCCGGAGGCAAGGATTATCGCTGTATCATTAGTGCTTTGATGGCCATCAACGGTGAGCTTATTCAAGGAGTTGCCTATAGCAGCTTTTAACGCCCTACTTAATAAGGATTTTGATATAGCAACATCGGTAGTTATAAAGCAAAGTGTAGTTGCCATATTGGGGGCAATCATGCCAGCCCCTTTGATGACCCCTGCTATTGTCACTTTTTTGCCGGATATCTCTACCTGGCGGACGGCTTGCTTCGGCTTGGTGTCGGTTGTCATTATCGCTTTGGCGAAATCCAGACCCGCCTTCGGTGAAGCTGAAAGCTCGACAGTTGCTTTTGCAATGCCTTTTGTAATTTTGCCAATTGGCAATTGCTTACCGATAATACCGGTCGATGTAACAAGCACGTTACGAGGGTCAGCATCAATTTGCTCAGCTGTTTCGGCGCACATCTTAATTGCGTTTTTGATTCCTGTCTTGCCGGTGCAGGCATTGGCATTACCGGAATTAACAACTACCGCCGAAATTTCGGGGCTTTTTGCGTGCTCTTTGCACACCTGAACAGCTGCCGATGTAATTTTGTTAGTTGTAAAGACCGCTGCTGCCTTTGCACCGGTAGGACAAACCAAAAGCGCCAAATCCGCTTTGCCTGATTTCTTAACTCCACAAGCCATCCCCGCCACCAAAAAACCACGCGGTGCTGTAACAGTATTATTTTTCACTTTTATCGTCCTTCGCTTTTTTGTCTTTCCGTTTCTTACTAAAGTCATAAAACAACCACACTGTCGCAATAATCATACATATGGTCCATAAAACAAATACTAATATAGGAGTATGTTTTTCTTTTGTCTGAAGCCAACCAAATACAATCATCAAAGTCCCAAACAATAAATATAATAAATGTTGCCACTTCATGATTAACCAATCCCTTTCTAAAGACTCTTTGTATCTTTTGATCGCGGGTCTTTTACCGTTTTTGGGGCATTGCTGAGTTTACCGGCAATTGCCATATCTCTAAAATCAGCCATCGGGTCGTAGAATTTTCGGCTTAAGTCAATGGTGTTTGTCATTATGCCAGGGCGGTTTTGTTTCAATTGCTTTACAATTTTGCCATCGGGCGCGATTATGCAGGATGGGTACGGCGAGTAATAGCCGGATGAATTTGACATACTTACCCAAAAATGGTTCGTGGCTGCCTGGCACTGCATCGTCTGTCGCATAATATGAGTATGAATGCTTGGCTTTTTTTGCCTTGCATTATAAAAAGACTGCAAGATGCAATTAACGCCCTTTTTATAAAGCTCTCTGTAAAGCTCTGGAAACCGAGCATCAAAGCATATCAAAAGTGAGCACTTTACGCCATTTATGGTAAATTTCACAAATCTACTGCCTGGCGTATAAAAAGCCAATTCCTGCGATAGACAAAACCTTTTGTCATACCTGTCAACAATTTTGCCTTTTGGGTCTATCAAATACAGGCAGTTATACGGTTTATTCGGTGTTGTTAGCTGATGGATACTGCCGAGCACAACCCAAAGCTTCAACTCACTGGTAAGTGCCATAATCGTTCGCATTTCATTTCTTAGCAGTTGCCAGTTAAACTCATCGAGCGTTTTAAAATCCTTGCCGGCATAGCCGCTAAGTGCACATTCGGGCAAATGCACGACCTCTGCTTTTAGCTTTTTGGCTTCACGCAAAAAAATGCAGATTTGTCGAGCGTTTCGCTTGATAGAACCGCCCACAGCAAACTGACAGGTTGCAATTTTCAATTTCCCGCAAGCCATCACAATCCCTATTTAAGCCCGAGTGTCTCTTCGAGACCGAAAATGATATTCATATTCTGAACCGCTTGGCCGGATGCGCCCTTTACCAGATTATCGATTGCCGAAAAGACCACAATCTTGCCCTTAACAAAAGTCGGGAAAATATGGCAATAATTTGTCCCGGCAACATCCTTAACAGCAGGCGCTTCGCTGCATATCTGCACAAAAGGTTCACCAGCGTAGAAATCGCTATATAGGTTGGACAACTGGTCGCCACCGGTCTTTCCCTTTGGCTGACAATATACCGTCGAGAGAATTCCTCTGTCAAAAGGCCCTGCGTGTGGCTGAAACAGAATCTGAACATCAGCACCGGCGATTTCGGTGGCGATTTGTTCCATTTCCGGCATATGGCGGTGAGTACCGATGCCGTAAGCAAAGAGGTTTTCATTCATATTCGGAAAATGAAATTTTTCTGAGGGATTTCTGCCCGCACCAGATATGCCCGTTACGGCATTTACAATAATCGAGTCTGTTTCAACAAGTTTCTCTTTAAGCAGCGGTGCTGCAGCCAACAACGCACCGGTAGGATAACATCCAGGATTAGCAACCAAATCTGCCTCTTTTATCTTTTCGCGGAAGAACTCCGGCAGCCCATAAACTGCTTTTTCAAGATTAATCTTATCGGTGTGTTTAACTTCGTAAAATTTCTCGTAAACAATCGTGTCCTTGAGCCGATAGTCGGCACTGAAATCAATGACTTTTAGCCCCAAATCCAGAAGTTGCGGCACAAAGCCCATCGAGACCTTGTGAGGCAAACAACAAAGAGCCGCATCTGCCTTACCTTTGAGCTTATCAAAATCCAAGGGCTCTATCTGCAGACCGCATCGGCCTTTGAATTGTGGAAAGACCGCCCACACCGCACCACATTCTTCAGGTAACGCACTTAGATAAACAACTTCCGCTTCTCTGTGCCGCAGGATTATCTCTATCGATTCGGCACCTGTATATCCGCTTGCTCCAATGATTGCAACGCGTATCATATTTTCTCCTTATCAAAAAAAAAGCCGCTAAGATTATCTCTCGGCGGCTATTGTAATAATCTGAAAGTTAATTTGCAAACTAACGCTTCGAGAACTGGAATCTTCTCCTTGCACCTCTTTGACCGTATTTTTTCCTCTCTACCATCCTGCCATCACGGGTAAGATGACCGCCATCCCGCAATGACTGCATGTAATTTTCATCATAGTTTTTCAGGGCCCGGGCGACCCCTAAACGTGCAGCACCAGACTGGCCGGTAGTTCCACCGCCTCGGACATTGACAAAAACATCAAACGACTTTTCGCCCCCAACCGCCTGCAGAGGAGCCAGAACCGCTTTTCTATCCTGCTCTCTTTTAAAATAATCGCTAAGCTGCTTTTTGTTAATCTGCAATTTCCCATTGCCGGGCTTGATTCGGACACGGGCGACTGAGCTTTTTCTCCTGCCGGTGCCCCACCAGTAACCGCCCTTCGGTCCGCCGGGCGGGGCCGGTGCCGACTTCGGCTGAGTTCCCTGCGTCCGGCTACTTGAGCCGACATCAGCGTTATCTTCTTTGGTCTCTGCCATAGTTTATGTTCTCTCTCAAAACAGTTCTATTTTTTCGGGCTTCTGGGCCTGGTGGTGATGCTCCGGCCCGCGATAAACCTTAAGTTTCTTGAGCATTTTTCTGCCGAGTTTATTCTTCGGCAGCATCCGCCTTATTGCCAGCTCGACCACCTTTGCCGGTTTTCTCGCCATCATATCAGTAAAGCTGACAAACTTGTGGCCGCCTGGATAATGCGTATAGTAATCGTATTCTTTCTGCTGGGCTTTTTTGCCGGTAACCTTTATTTTGTCGGCATTGACCACAATCACATAATCGCCGGTATCAACGTGAGGTGTATATGCCGGCTTATTCTTTCCCATCAGAATAGGTGCGATTTTAGCAGCCATTCGGCCAAGAATGGCCCCATCGGCATCGACAAGAAGCCATTTATGCTCGACTTGCTCCTTTTTGGCCATAAAGCTTTTCATACATAGACTCTCTGTGCTACGGAAAAAGAAGCATTTTAGCAAACCTCTGCGAGGTGTCAAACTATTTTTGAGATAGTGACAATCTGGATAAGGCC
>CP070728.1:915585-936998 GCA_020351025.1 Planctomycetota bacterium | reverse complement strand
AAAAACAGGGACAGAAATGAGGAAGCCTGAATGCTGGCAAGGCTGATTCCTTGTATCCATCCGCCGAGAAGAAGCGTCAACACAATGGGAACAATCAAAATACCGGGTAAAGTGAAATTGATGAAATTAGCAAGTGTATTAATTGCCAATACGATTAAGCTGCATAAGGCGATTATTCCAATGTTTCCCTCGCGTACCGGCTGGCGAAATCTGCCGAAGATTTTCTCAACCTGCTCAGTGCTGTTTTCATTGCTTCTTTCCACTAAGGATGCGAAGACCTCACAGCCAGCGCATCGTGTAACCAAACCTCCTACTATAGATGCCATATATAGTAATGCTATTATCAGGAGTAGCCATTTTAGCCGCTTTAATGTACTCCAAATACTGCTGGGCATATTTTGTTATCCTATAAAATTCTTGCTCCAAAGCCCATATCGTATTACTCGAAGCCTTCAAAATACTAATTGTCGGTTACCAGATGCCGAGCCTAATTCCAGATTTCGATTTCAAGTTCGAGCTCGATATCGAATTTTTCTTTAACTCTCTGTTTTATGGCATCAATGAGTCTTATGACATCGCGGCTTTGGCAGCCCTTTTCTGCGATTATGAAATTTGCATGTTTTTCGCTGACGGTGGCTCCGCCAATCTGCAGAGCCTTCAAGCCGGCTCTGTCAATCAAAGCGCCCGCCGAGACCCCTCTCGGATTTTTGAATATGCAGCCGGTATTTTTTGTATTTAGCGGCTGGGTATTCTTTTTATAAATCCACATTTCTTTTACAGTGCGCATGATTTGCTCGGGGTCTGCATCGGCCAGTTTTAGCTGGGCGTTTAGAATGAATTTGGCGGCAATGTTTGTCCTGCGGTAGTCGAACATCAATTCCGGTTTGCTCATTTCAAAAGTATTACCCTGACCATCCATTAGCGTGACAGTCTCTACGACTGCGCCGATGTCTCCGAAGTTGCCGCCCGCATTCATTTTTACAGCTCCGCCAATCGAGCCGGGTATGCCTATCAGAGCCTCAATGCCAGAAAGTCCTTTTTGCACACAGGTCAAAACCAACTTACCCAGTTCTGCCCCTGCCCAGGCGGTGAGCTTTTCGCCATCAAATTGTGTTTCTGTGAACTGGTCAGTTTCGAGCTTTATCACTGCTGCCCGAAGACCATTGTCGCTGATTAGCAAATTAGAGCCATACCCCATAATGTATATTGGGATGTTATTCTCGCTGCACCTTTTGTTTACTTTTTCGAGCTGTTCGACTGTTTTCGGCCTGATAAAGTAATCAGCCGGCCCGCCTAAGCCATACCACGTATGCTTTGAAAGCGGGTAGTCGGTTTCAATTATTTTCTCTAAGCCACTGAATATACTCATCTGCCACCTTCCAGATATCCCCTGCCCCCATTGTAACTACTAAATCGCCATCTTTAACTTTTTCCTTTAAATAATCACAAATCCTCTCGAATCCATCAATAAAAAAGGCATCTGATTTGTTGTCTCGTATCCGCTGAACCAGGATTTTTGAGTTAATCTGTTTTTCAGCTTGCTGAGAGTCTCTGACGAAATAAATTTCCGGCACAATAGTTATATCGGCAAGCTTAAAGCTTTCTGCAAAATCATCAAGCAAAAATCTTGTTCTGCTGTACTGATGAGGCTGAAAAATGCACCAAATCCGTTTCGGCTCATACCTCTGGCGTATCGCCTCAAGTGAGGCTTTGATTTCCGTTGGGTGGTGGGCGTAGTCATCGAGGATGGTTACGCCCCTGATTTTTTCTTTTAACATTAACCGGCGGTCGATGCCTGTGAAGTTGCCTAATAGTTCAAATATTTGCTGTGTCGGCAGGGATATATTGACCGCCATAGCCACAACCGCCAGGGCGTTCAGGATATTGTGCCTGCCCGGTAGGGAGATTCTCGCTGCCCCTAACATGTCGCCATTATGGTAGATGTCAAAGGTGTATAATCCGTTTATCAATTGAATATTCCGTGCCGAAAAATTGCAGTTTTTATTAAGTCCGAAGGTCTCGCAGCGCAAATCTGCTGATAATTGTCTGATGGTTTTTGCAACGTTTGAATCTTCACCATTAGCAATCAGCACCCCACCCGGTCTTACACCACGAGCGAATTGGCTAAAGGCCTCGATTATCTCATCTTCGTTCTTGTAGTAGTCCAGATGGTCGGCTTCAATATTTAGTATGCAGGCGATTTCGGGCTTTAGATTCAGGAAGCTCCGGTCGTACTCGCAGGCCTCTGCGACGAAGAATTTGCCGTCTCCGACTCCGGAGGAACTACCCAACTGAGTAATCTCGGCCCCGATTGTGAAATTTGGGTCCAGAGCTGCCTGTTTCAACAGTAGCGTGAGCCAGCCGCTTGTTGTACTTTTGCCGTGAGTGCCGGCTACTGCTATGCCGTAATAACAGTTGCTCAACAAACCAAGCAACTGGGCATATTTATAAACCTTCAGCCCTCTCTTACGAGCCAGTTGCAGTTCGGGATTATCTTGCTCTATCGCAGCTGAGATAACGACAGCATCTGTTTCTGGGCTGAGATTGTTTTCGTGATGGCCTATTTTTATATCAGCGCCTAACTGGAGGAGCTTATCTACAATGCCGCTTGGAGTCTGTTCTGAGCCGGTAACAATGCCGGAGTGTTTTATTAAAAGCCTGGCCAGGCCGCTCATCCCGATACCGCCTGCACCAATAAAGTGAAATCTTTTACCAGCGACACTGATGGTATTGTTTATATCTGCTACCTTATGTCTGTTAGGAGCTTTTATTTTGTTTCGAACATCCGGCATTTGAATTTCAAATTTGCTTCAAGTTTGTACAGTCAACGAAGTGTAGCACAGAAAGCGGGCAAAAAAAAGGAAAAAGGCCAAATCAACTATATAGTCATAGTCGTTTTTTCAAACCTGTTCTAAATTTGTGGTTTTTCATATTGACGGCAACGTTTATTTTACCACTGGGCTTCGACGTAGGGGCCTGTGGGCCCTTGCGGTTTGGGTTTGGGGCGGGATTTGAGAATGGCTTCGGCAATTGCAATATCACTCTTGTGGGTAATTTTGATGTTCGAAGAATCTGTTTTTACAATTGAGACTTTCTCTCCTAAAGCTTCAACGAGCTGGGAATCATCGCTGATATTACTTTTATCCAGATTTGCTATGTTCGCATAGGCTTTCTTAAGTAAATCTGTTTTAAAAACCTGCGGGGTTTGTGCTTCATAGAGACTTGTCCTGTCGACTGTTTTGATTATTGTATTATCCCTCGCTTCTTTGACAGTTGCTGTAACAGGACAGGCCAATACAGCTGCACCTGTTTTAGTAGCTTGAGCAATGACTTCATCGAGCCATTGGCTTTTAATGCAGCATCGCACAGCATCGTGAACAGCGATAAGGTCGATATCGTCTTTGACTAATTCGAGTGCCTTGGCTACCGTATCGAAACGCTCGGTGCCGCCGAAACAGATTTTCACGTTGAAAAACTTTAGATTAGGCCCCCACTTGACATTCACCAGTTCTTCATCTTCAGGTGCAATGGCCAGTAGTATCTGTTTTACGTCATCACGTTCGTCAAAGAGTTCGACACTCCGCAAAAAGGCAGCCCTGCCACCTACATCGACAAAGGTTTTTTTTCTCTTGCCGCCGAACCGGCTGCTTGCCCCCGCGGCACAGATTATTGCAGCAACATTCTCAGACATCACAAATTTTTACTCCCTGTGCAAGAGAGGTAAGCGGGTCGCGGGTGGGGACAAACTCCTGGCCGACATACCCTTTGTAGCCGGTCTCGATGATTGCCCGCATAATAGCAGGGTAGTACAACTCCTGTGTTTCGTCGATTTCGTTGCGGCCTGGGTTTCCGCCCGTATGATAGTGCCCGATGTATTCGTGATAATCGCGAATGGTGCGAATTATATCGCCTTCCATAATCTGGGCGTGATAGATGTCGTAGAGAATCTTCATGCGCTGTGAGCCGACCTTTTTGCAAACTTCAACACCCCAGTTCATACGGTCGAACATATAGTCCTTGTGATTGACCTTGCTGTTAAGATATTCGATGCAAAGATTGACCTTTTTCTCCTCAGCGTATCCGATGATTTGTTTAAGAGCTATAACGGTGTTTTCAAACCCCTTATCATCGCTCATTCCATTGCGATTGCCCGAGAAGCAGATAACATTCGGAAATCCATATTCAGTTGCGGCGTCGATGCTCTCGCGAATCTTTGCCAAACATTCGGCATGATTTTCTTTGTGACTTAGGCCATCTTGGAGACTGTGCGAAAAGAGCATCGCACAGACTAAACCATGTTTTTTAACAGTCGCCAGTTCAGGAGGATTAAGCAGCTCCACAGATTTAAGACCCATCTTTACAGCGGCATCACAAAGCTCATCGAGCGTTAGGCTGTTATAACACCATCTGGAAACCGAGTGGTTGATACGCCCGTTCTTTACGACGCGTTCAACAGAACCAGCACCAAATGCAACATTCGGCACAGCCATACCTGTAATTGTAACGCCTATAACGCTGCCAAGTATCTGGCGGCGGGTCATTGCCGGGCCATCGCTATGAGGTTTTACGTAATTTTTTTGTGTTGGCATTTTTCAACCCTTTCGTTGAATTGATTAAATTTAGAATGAAAGCTTAACTCTGATATGATAGCCGAAGATGGCGAAAATATCAACACCGATTACCGTGATTATTTTAGGTGCTTGCTAAAACTCAATACCGCGTCTGGCGCTCTGGCCTTTATCAAGCGGGTGCTTGATATTTTTCATCTCTGTCACGAGGTCCGCCATTTCAATCAGCTCTTCAGGAGCTCCTCGGCCGGTCAGGACAATTTCGACAGCCGGGTCTTTTCTATCGATAATATTTTTGATGTCTTCTAATTTAGCAAGGCCTTTTGAAAAACAATATACAATCTCGTCAAGTATTATAACATCGTAAAATCTTTTCTCTGCGGTTTGGGCGATTCTCTCGAGGACTTCAGTGATTGCGACCTGAACTTGAGCGACTTGCCTGGGGTGTTTGAAGGATTCGGCCATGTCCCATTCGATGTCGAGCGATTCAACCCTGATTCTGACTGCCCCTAATTTCAGGGCGAAACGCTCACCAATATCAAGCGACGGCGGTTTCAAAAATTGGTAAATCAGGACCTTATTTCCCTGGCCGGCTGCTCTCAAAGCCAGGCCAAACGCTGCGGTGGTTTTGCCCTTACCGTCACCTGTGTAAATCTGGACGAGACCTTTTTCCAGCATAGCAGTATGTTAAAAAGTAAAAAACAAAAAGTAAAAACTAAAAAGCAGGAATTTGTGAATTACCCCCTTCTTGTGGCTGAGTTTTGTTTAGAATCTGTAGGAGTGAGCTAAGCTCAATAGGAGCGTGATTATATCGTTACGGCCTTTAGTTTTTGCTGGGCTTCGAAATCGCTGCTGGCTTGCTCTCCGGGTTTGAATGGCAGCGGGTGAACAAATTGGATCGCAATCCGCCGCACGAACTTATTTACTTCATCAACGCGGCTTACCTGACCAGAACGCGTGAAACTTGCCATATCGAAGGCCTGTTTAGGCAGGAAGCGAGGTACGCTAAAACGAGCGGTTAAATGCTGCCCTGCATATGGACAATGTTCGTCGACGTGGCAGGTAAAGGCAGCAGCCCTGCTGGAAACGTCGACCATCTGACCCTGGGAAAGTGTGTCGTTAAAATCTTCGGCGAACCAGATGGGCCAATGATAACGAAGTCTTCGTTCTTTTCTTCGCTCGCTATTTTCTTCCATTTTCAATATCTCCTTTTTGTACACAGCAAATCGGCAGATTTGAAGGGTGCCTTTACGAGCGGTTTCCGAAAAAATCACTGCTTATTGAGTTGATAAGGCCGATTAGGCCTATTTTGCTTGGGAATAGGCAAGGGGGCTGTTTAACTTTTTATAACTTTTTGGTTACTCGGCGGGTATGTTCCTATAATCAACGGCTGATTTCTCGCACGAGTCTGCAAAACTCTCGGCCTCGCTGCTGGAAATTATCGAACATATCGTAGCTTGCACAAGCTGGGCTTAGTAAAACAACATCTCCAGCCATCGCGAGTTTGTGTGCTGACTCGACCGCTTCAGTTAACGAATCGACAATCTCCACTTTTATCCTTTTCTCTGTGTTCTCTGCGGCTGATTTTTCAATTGCGTTTTTTATTTTTTTTGCGGTTTGGCCTAAGAGGACAGCTGCTTTTGCCCTTTGAGCTATTTTTTCGCCGAGCTCGTCGAATGGCAGATTCTTATCAGAACCGCCCGCAATAATAATAACAGGTTGTTCGAAGGCCTCCAGCGAGGCAATCGCACTTTGCGGCGTGGTAGCTTTGGAGTCGTTGTACCACCTGATGCCATTTATCTGTGCAACTAATTCGAGCCGATGAGGCAGTGGCTTAAACTCCGGCAGGCAATTTCTTATTTGTTCATCATCGACTCCGAAATGTTTAGCTATAGCAATAGCGGCGGCGAGGTTGGAGAGATTGGCCCTGCCGGGCAAACCAAATTTTTCCTGAATCTTCTCGCTTATATCATCGGCTGAAAATTTGATGCAGGTTCTGCCGGTATCTTTTTTATATTTTTCAAACCATTCGGCGCTAATTTGGTCTTCAGTGTTGAAGATGGAGACAACCGGTGAATTTGTATTCAATTTTTGGAACTTGAATATGTTTTCCTTGGCTGAGCAGTAAGCAGCAAATGTGCCGTATCGGTCGAGGTGGTTTGGTGTAAGATTTGTCATCAGTGCAACCTTTGGCGCTTTTCGAATTTGTGGTAATTGCTCGATTTGAAAGCTCGACAGTTCCAGCACAACCAAATCATCAGCGCCGATTTGCTCTATTATGGTCAATAAAGGCTCATTGCCGATATTGCCGCTCAGCCAGACATTTTTGTATCCCGAATTCTTGAGAAGATGGGCAGTTAGGGCCGCAGTAGTACTCTTGCCGGCTGCCCCGGTTATCCCGATTATTGTTGCAGGGGACAGTTCAAAAAAAATGCTAATTTGAGATGTGATAAATTTATTATGCTGCTTGGCGATTTGAAGAAACTCGTTATCAGGTGGCACCGCCGGATTGACTACGATTATATCAGCCCATGCAAAGTCAGCAACGTCGTGCGAGCCCAAGTGATATTCAATATCGCCGAATTCTTCGAGCTGTTTTATCGAATCGCTTAGCTGCTGACGTTGAGCTAAATCCGTTATTACTACTTTTGCACCGGCATTTGCGGCAAACTTGGCGACATCAACACCACCGCCAAAGCGACCCAGCCCCATAACCAGAACATTCTTGCCGGTGAAGGAGTCTATTTTCATATCAAAGTTTGCTTTGCATGGCTTTGGCCAAATCTATCTTTGCATCGATAACCGCCTGTTCGATACATCTTTTCCAGTCGTCGCTGAATTGTCCCTTGTATTTGGGCTTCTCATATGCATAGATTATCGAGCGTGATGCATTGATTGATGCACCGGAACCATCGGGTTTACAGAACCGGATACAATCAGTAGCAGACGCCCCTTGTGAGCCATAGCCCGGCACGAGGAACCATACCTTATCATATTTTTCCCGAAGCGCCGTTGCAACCTCAGGTGAAGTTCCGCCTACTACCATTCCGACGTTGCTATAGCCGTTGCTGCCGATTCGTTCGGGCTTAGTTGCGATTTCGTTGACGATTTCAGCGATTTTTTCGTACATCGTTTGACCATCGGTATCAGCAAAATCCTGAATGCTCGCTGCCGAAGGATTGCTGGTTCTGACCAGTACGAAGAGACCTTTCCCCTGCTTTGCAGCCATGTCTGCAAAAGGCTCGATACCATCTGTACCTGCGTAGCCATTAATGGTAATGGCGTCAGGGACGAGTGTATCCTCCAGGCCGACCAGTTCCGGATTTTCCAAATGAGCCGCTGCGTAAAGTTCTGCGGTGTGGCCTATGTCGCCGCGTTTTACATCGCCGATTACTTCGAGACCTAAATCATCGGCTTCGGAAATCAGCGCATAATAACTTTCTATACCTTCCCACAGATACTTTTCGAAGAAAGCAATATTTATCTTCACTGCCGGTACCATCGGCGCGATGATTCGCATTGTTTGTGTGCAGAAGTCGAAAATTGCATCCACTGCCGAGGCTGCATCGAACTCATCGTTCATATCACGATGGCTTTTTATGGCCGAGGGAAGACGACCGTAGACGGGGTCCAGCCCCACAACTAAGGGCGTTCTCTTGCACTTGACTGCCTCGCAGAGTCTATCGGCGAAATGACTTGCCATCGATTAATTCCTTTTGCAGGAGCTTACAAGCCCGCCGAGCAAATCCTTTTAGCGAACTTTAAGTGCAATATAACTGACCGGTTCGTTTTTAGCAATTGATTTTACAAAAACTAAAAAGTATTATCGCAGTATACCATTAACAGACAATCTAAGAACATAAATGGCACAAACCAAAACAGATTTGAAAGCTGACAGAAAAGCAAAAGTCAAAAGGAGGGCTTCTTTCCTCTTGGTTGGTTTGATTATAGCAATTATTGTCTTTACTTTACTTTTACACAAGCCTTCTTACTATAACCCGCCCGATTTTGCTTACAGCAAAGAGGTAAGTCCCTATTTAACGCACGATTTATTGCCCCAACTTTACAACGGCGTGCAACAGCAGGAGCCGTTTGATTTGTTTGTCTCACAGAGGGGTATAAATGATGTGATTGCCCGCTCTATTTGGCCGAGAGAATCAGAAGGCATCAGACTTTCGGCGCCTGAGGTGCTTTTTGTGCCTGACAGGATTGTGTTGCTGGGAACGGTGGCTGTAGGCAATGTGAACTTTGTCGTTACCGCAGTAGTAAAGGTCGGACTTAGCCGGGAGGGTCTGTTAAATCTGCGGGTGGCTAAAGTGAAGATTGGTGCTATGAATATTACACCGCTTGCAAGGGTGGTAGCCAGAAGAGCATATCAAAGGCGGCTTGCCGCGAAAGATATTGGCACAAAGGATTTGCGAGCACAGATAGCAGCGTCATTACTGGATGATGAGCCGTTTGACCCTGTTTTTGAGGTCGAGGATAAGAAAGTGCGAGCCGAGAAAATAACCATTACGCGGGGCAAATTAACAATTCACTTGGCGATGGCTAACGAATGAAGTTTTTACACCTCGCGGTCGTATTAGCACAGATTTGTTTTGTTGCTGTAGCGAACACAGCCGAAAAAGCGAGTGGAGTTTAGCATTTTGCCTGGGGCCTGCTGGCCTGAAAAGAGCGGAAAAAGGTTTTAAATGGGTACGGGACTCTATTTTTATCGGGCTTTTGGGGTATAACAGTTGTGCTTTTGACCATTAAATGCATCTTTGTGTACGATTTAGGCTTTTAAAATTATGCAAATTCGGTGAAAAAGTTATTGTCGTTGACGGCTTTGACGATTATTATAATAGGTTCGACTGTAAGAATTAACGGCTGCCAGAGCTGAACTATGAGGTGTGAAAAATGGTTTTGACAGGATTGACAAACCGTGCGGAGTAGACGAATAATTTGTCTGCGCTGCCGTACTTATGTGCATATGGTAGCCTGGGAATCGATGTTTCTGCTTCAGTGTCTGAGAATGAACGAGGATTGTTGTTGCAGGGCTGGTATTTCGCGATTTGCTGTGAAATGGGGCCTTTGCCGGAGGCGTTTGATGTAGTGTAAAAGCGGACAACAACCTCGGCTCGTTTTCGGTATGTTATTGGAGTGGAAACTATATAGGTTTCCACTTTTTTTATCCAGCACCAATTTTTGGCTATTCGTTGGTGCTGGCTCGAAAAGAGAAGAAACTGGTGCTGGATTAGGAAGTTGAAAGAAATGAATCAGGAATTGCTCAGGATAGTGGACAACATTGCACGCGATAAAAATATCGACAAGGAGTCGATATTTGTTGATTTGGAAGAGGCTATGGTCTCGGCAGCGAGGAAGCACTTCGGTGAGCTGGACAGCAATGTAGCAGTGCATATAGACCGGGTCAGCGGCGAAATTACGGCCTTTAAAGATGAAGTGCAGATCGATATGAAACAGCTTGGACGAATTCCTGCCCAGACTGCTAAGCAGGTGATGATACAGAAAATAAGGGCCAATGAGAGGGATAGCATCTATGCCGAGTTCGTCCAGCGAAAAGGCACAATTGTAAGCGGCTCGGTTGTCCGATACGAAAGCGGAACGCTTATTGTTAATTTGAACCGTCGCGCTGAGGGCTTTATGCCGAGGGGTGAACAGATAATGGGCCAGACGCATCGGCCAGGCGAGAGAATTCGATGTCTTATTCTTGATGTCAAAGAAGTGGCCAATCAGGTCAAGATAATTCTGTCTCGCACGCACCCTGATTTTATCCGCAAACTATTCGGGCTTGAGGTGCCTGAGATTGCGGAGAACATTATAGAAATACGTGCCTTGGCTCGTGAAGCAGGCTACCGAACGAAGGTTGCGGTTGCTTCCCTCGATGACAAAGTTGACCCTGTGGGAGCCTGTGTGGGGGTGCGAGGCAGCAGGATAAAGAACATAGTTGATGAGCTCGGTGGAGAAAAAATAGATATTGTCCGCTGGAACGAATCCTCACAAGTGCTTATCGCGAATGCTTTAATGCCGGCAAAGGTCAGTGAAATTGCCTTATGTTTTGAGTTGGGCAAGGCAACGGTGGTTGTGGATGAGGAGCAACTTAGCCTGGCTATTGGTAAGCACGGCCAGAATGTTCGGCTGGCTGCCAGGCTGACCGGCTGGGATATCGATATACTAACACCAGATGAGTACAACCAGGGTATTGAACGATTGACAAGTTGCATCAAGAGTGTAGAGGCCGCTGAGGATACAATAATTGACAAGCTGATAGCGATCGGCGTTATATCGGTTTTGGATTTGGAGGACGTAGGGACAGAACCGCTTATTAACGAGTTGAGTATTGATGCTGGTATGGCTGAGAAATTGATAGCGGCAGCAGGCGAGGAAGCGAAGCGTTTGGCGGCTGAGCCAAAAAAACAGGCAGAAAACTTACTTGAGGAGCAACCGCAGGTAGAAGAGGCGAATACTGAAAACAAACAATAGGGTTTTGTGAATCGCGGGTCGAACTTCAAACGCCGAAGCGCGAACCACAAAGTGTGAGAATGGCTGCTACAAGAGTTTACATTTTGGCAAGGGAGCTTGGTGTTAAAAGCACTGCTATTGTGAAAAAGTGCCAGGATGAAGGTCTGGATGTTAAGAACCATATGTCGGCGATTTCAGCCGGTCTGGCAGCGACCATTCACGAGTGGTTTAGTGAAGGGGATAATATTACGACGATTGAGAAGTCTGCGAAGGTGGATTTAAAGAAGGTTCGCGTCAAGAAGAAGGCAAAGCGTAAGCCCGCTGTGAAGAAAGCAAAAACCAAAAAGGCCAAAAAAGCCAAGTCCATTAAGCCTGCGGCTGAGACAGCTGAGGCTGAAGAGCCCGAACAAGAACCGGTAACCGCAGAAGAGCAAAAGCCCGAACCGATATTACCTGCCGGGCCGATTTTAGAAAAACCCGAGCCGGCTCGACTGACCGGGCCACAGGTCATTCGGGTCGAAGAGCCGGAAGTGGTTACACAACCAAAGCCAAGACGGAGAACCAGGTACGATACACCTGTTACCGAACCATTGATGTATGACGAACAAGCGTCGGAACTGTCGACCTCGGCTTCGCCGAAAGATAAGAAAGGGTTGTCAAAGCGATATCAAGAAAGAACACATGGGCGCCGGCGGGATGATTTGGATGTAGAGGCTCCAAAGAAGTTTAAATTCAGCAGATGGCGACAAAGAGATATTGAGGAGAGACAGGCCCGACTTGATGCGGCTCGAGGTGAGGGCCTGCGATTAAGGCCGATGCGGAAAATTGTAACCAAGGCACGTTCGGCGGTTGCTGCACTTGTCAGGCCGAAACAGGCGACCATAGCTGAGCCAATCACTATAAAGGAGTTATCTGCGGTTTTAGCGGTTAAGAGAAGCGACATCATCAGCAAATTGGTGCAGCAGGATGTGATGGCAACGACTAATCAAACTATAAGTTCCGATGTTGCACAACTGGTTGCTCTGGAATTCGGTACTGACTTGGTTGTAGAGGCTAAAAGTACGCTGGATAAGCAAATACAAGCTGAGTTTGACCAGCGGCTGAGAAAAAATCTTAAGAGGCGGTCGGTAGTTGCCGCAATGCTGGGTCATGTTGACCACGGCAAGACCAGCTTGCTGGATAAGATTAGGTCGACCCAGATAGCTGCCGGGGAAGCAGGTGGTATTACACAACATATCGGGGCATCTCAGGTTAGTATGGGCGATAAGAAGGTGACGTTTCTTGATACCCCTGGTCATGAAGCTTTTACGGCTATGCGAGCCAGAGGTGCTAATATGACAGATGTGGTGGTTCTGACCGTTGCTGCTGATGATGGTGTGATGCCCCAGACCATTGAGGCGATACACCACGCCCAGGCAGCAGGTGTACCGGTTATTGTGGCGTTGAATAAAATAGATTTGCCCGGCTGCGATTATAATCGAGTTTACTCACAGTTAGCAGAGCAGGATCTGACGCCGGTCGAATGGGGAGGCCAGACCGAAATTGTGAAAACAAGTGCCATCACCGGTGAAGGTATAGACGACTTGCTCGAGCACCTCGATTACGTTGCAGAATTGCTTGACCTCAAGGCTGATGACACCGTCCCTGCAACAGGTTGGGTTGTTGAAGCAAAGATGTCGGCTCAGCGAGGGCCGGTGGCAACGCTTTTAATTAAAGAGGGTCGACTCCGCAAAGGTGATGTTGTATTGGCTGGTGGTGCCTTTGGCAAAGTGAAGACTTTGAGGGACAGCTACGGCAAGACTATAAAGGTGGCTACAAGCTCTATGCCGGTGGAGATAACAGGCCTGAACGATGTCCCCCAGGCTAGCGATAGATTTTATTGCCTGGATGATATCAACAAAGCAAAAGCTGCCGCCGAAGAAAAACAGATCTTCTCCAGAGAAGATTCGCTGGCGAAACGAACGCAGGTAACACTTGATAATCTGTTCAGTCAAATAGAGGCGGGTAAGACAGAAGAGCTGAATCTTATCATCCGGGCGGATGTGCAGGGTTCAGTGGATGTTTTGACGAAATATTTATCTGAGCTAAGCACTGACGAAGTGAAGATTAGGATATTGCACGCTGCTCCGGGCGGGATTACAGAGGGCGATTGTTTACTGGCTGAGGCATCGAATGCCATTATCATCGGCTTTAACGTTGTTGCCGAAGAGCATGTAGCAAAACTCGCAGAAGCCAAAGGAGTTGAGATTAACCTCTACAAGGTTATCTACCGCATAACCGAAGATTTGCAGAAATCTATGGTTGGTTTGCTTGAGCCCGAAGAGAAAGAGCAGTCCATTGGCAGGGCTACCGTCAGGGCAATCTTTAAGATTTCAAGGATTGGCACGATAGCAGGCTGCTATATTAACGATGGGACCGTTACCAAGAATGCAAGAGTACGCTTGATACGTGACAATATTGTCATCAGGGACAACTTGACTATAGATTCTCTAAAGCATTTCAAAGATGATGTTCATGAGGTCAAGGCTGGTATGGAGTGCGGCATCAAGATAGCGAAATTCGATGATGTTAAGGTCGATGATGTTTTTGATTTCTATGAAATCGTTAAGGTAGCAAGGACTCTTTAAGTGTATCTCGTGAATCGCGACGAGGAGGTGTATCTCGAATGGGATACGAGTTGTTATGCCGACAAGAAGGCAGGAAAAAGTAGCTCGTGTGGTAAAAGAAGAAATCAGTAACGCTATTGCCAATCATCTTAACGACCCGCGTATTGAGGGCTTTGTGAGCGTTACGAGAGTCGATATGGCTGCTGATTTGCGCAGTGCCGATGTATACTTTAGCATTTTCGGCAAGGGCCAAGCCGGTGAGACCAAAACTTATGCGGCAATAACGCATGCAAAGAGCCGAATACAATCTTTGTTGGCGGGCAAATTGAAGTGTAAATTTTGTCCTGTTTTACGTTTTCACAGGGATGATAAATTCAAAAAAACGTTGGAAACTATGAAACTAATTGACCAGGCTGTCGGTGAGCAGGCAGGCGAAGATGAAGCTGACCAGCCACAAGACTGATTATAGATTGATTAGTTACCGTTTCATTTAAACTTATAGTAGTAAACCGCCAAATACGATAGGGACTTCCATGAAAGACAGCAGAGAGTATTCGAAAGAAGTGAAGAAGTTGTATCGTTCGTTGAAACGTAAATACCCGAAGGTCCAGAGACCTGTATACGATGAGCCGGTAGACTCGCTTGTTTATGCTATCATTGGTGCTGAGTTGAGTGAGTCGGCAACGCAATCTGCGATTAAGCGATTTAGCGATTACTTTGTTGATTGGAACGACTTGCGTGTTTCGCGAGTGGAAGAAATTGTCGAAGTGTTGAGGACAGATACGGCTGTTACAAGGGATATAGCTTCGGCGCTTACGGCAGCCTTAAGGGCTGTATTCAACAAATATGAAACGGTCAGCCTAAAGGCATTACGTAAGATGAGCAAGCGCCTGGCCAGACAGGTTCTTGAGAAAATGGACGGTACCAACAGGTTTGTGGTCAATTATTGCATGCTTACGTCTCTGCAGAGTCATGCTGTACCACTTACAAAAAAGATGATAGAATATCTAAGGACCGAACAACTTGTTCATCCCGACGCTGATGAGCAGGTAATAGAAGGTTTTTTGGCAAGGCAGATTTCTGCTGAGAATGGATACGAGTTTTATGCTCTTTTGCGACGCCAGAGCGAATCGCGCAAGGCCGGGGCGAAGAAAACGACTCGTGAAGCAAAAGCGCCGGCTAAAAGCAAGGAAAAACGAAAAAAGTGAAAGTGAAAAAGCAAAAAGAAAGGCTGACTGTTTAAGATGTCGGAAAAAGTACTGAAATTAGGTATTCCAACAGGCAGTTTGCAGAAAGCGACGGTTGAGCTTTTCGGCAAAGCAGGGTTCAACATTGCTGATTCTGGGAGAAGTTTCCAGCCGCGTATCAATGATGAGGAAATCGAAGCGATTTATCTGCGAGCCCAGGAAATGAGCAGATATGTTGCCGATGGCGCTCTCGACGCCGGCATCACGGGCTATGATTGGATAATGGAAAACGAATCAGATGTGGTCGAGATTGCCGAACTTGCCTACAGCAAGGCTACGAACAAGCCGGCTAAATGGGTATTAGCTGTGCCTAACGAGTCGAAGGTGACAAAGCCGCGGGACCTGCAGGGAGGTATTGTTGCGACCGAGTTGATTAACGTTACCAAGAAATACTTTGCAGATAAAAATATTGACTTAAAGGTAGAATTTAGCTGGGGTGCTACTGAGGTAAAAGCCAGCCTCGTGGATGCAATAGTAGAACTTACTGAAACCGGTACTTCACTACAGGCAAATAATCTGCGTGTAGTAGATACCGTGATAACATCTACAACGAGGTTAATTGCAAACAAAAAGGCCTGGCAGGATGATTTCAAACGAGAAAAAATAGAAAACATAGCCATTTTGCTTAATGCAGCAATCGACGCACGCAACAGAGTCGGCTTGAAGATGAACGTAAAAAAGAGCGATTTGGAATCGATACTGAAGGTTTTACCTGCTGAAAAGAGCCCTACTATTTCGAACTTAGCCGATCCCGATTACGTTGCGCTAGAAGTTATTATCGACAGTAAGGTCGAACGAAGCTTGGTCCCCGCTCTGAAGCGGGCAGGGGCATCGGGAATAATCACTTATCCCCTCAATAAAGTCATTCACTGACTTTACCTTTCGTGATTAGATTCACATTCGCATGTTATTAGTCGGTGCTGGTGGGGTTTAGCCACTTGAATTCAAAGAAGAAACCGTCTGGCCTGCTGATGCCGTAAGAAACAGACAGGCCAAAATAATTACGCATAGCATCGAACTCAGGCAAAAGACCGAAATTAGGTAAATCAACCCCCATCTGCGAAAACACGATAAGTGGATTTGGAGTCATTGGCGTACCCGTAACTTCGGTTTTTCCGGCTTCTTTCATCATCCACCAGAGCAGTTCACCTGAAGCGGCATTGTCTTCCAGAGCGGCCAATCCTACAATTGAGGGGATGGTTGATTTGGCGGTATTAAACCACTTTGAAGAATCTAATGTGGCAGCTTCGGTACTGCTCAATGTGCGGATGGCTTGCTCAACGGTCGATTCGGCGCCAAAAATCAGGTGAGTATCAGTAATAGTAAAAGCCATCTTGGGCATTTGCGGAACGGTTGGTTCTGTGGGGGCTTGCATAGGTGTTTTGTCGCCGGGTGTAAAAACCGGCATAAAAGCCGAGAGGTCAATCAGATAAATCGTATGGCCCAAAAGCTCACGCCTGGCATCAGGGTTGTTCGCAGCCATCATTTTGTCGTGTACGAGTGACAGCGATTTTTCAAGAGCACGGCGGTTTGCTACCGCCAAGGCAAAAAGTGATTCGGATGGCATTGAACTGGCAGAAAATGGTTTATTAATACTCTGGGCGATGACAATTTGCGCACCCAGGTGGTCGACAACGTCACTTTTTAGTTGCACGCCCGGCTCACCCTCCGGGCTGGGTGGTAATAGCGGTGTTTGCAACATAGCAGCCTGTACCGGATTGAAACTATATAGAATGTTATAGAGTTCATCATAGGCTTTTTTGATATTCAGATTAAAAAATGTAACTGAATAGGTCGATGCAGGAATAAAGCGCGGAACTCTGAAAGTGGCAGATTCCATCTCGAGCATTTTGCAAATGCCTTTTTTCCCTCCTTCGAGCTTAAGAAATGCTTTGCCGCAACAGGAGCTATTGAGGCTTCTGCCAATACCGACCGAAGCGCCTAATGATGTTACGTTATCAAAGCCCAGATTAGCTATCGTTGTTTGGGCCGTACCAGTGGCGTCTTGGGCGAGGACTGTTTTGATAATTTGCTTGAGGTTAACGTAGATATCAATATCGTGATAGGGCCCAAGGGCCTTTATGGAGGTGGTGTAATCTGTGTTACTTGCAAGCGTTGGGCTGCTGGCGCCTTTGATATGTGCTATGACGAATTTAAGAATATCAGGTTTGGTAGAGCCTATAAAACAGTCATCAATAAAGCAGTAGCTGACTGTTGCTGACGTCTCGTCAATCATTGTTTCAATACTTACACCACGATAATCTTCGCTGCTTTTTTGATGGCCTCCCATATCGATGTTTTTTTGGACAAGTTTGCTTATAGTTTCTTTGATTTTGTCGATTTTTTCACCCCACTGGCTTATTATCACAACCGGTGGCTCGTTGACATCTTCTGCTTCCTCGCTAAGTACCAAAGCAATAGCGACCCTGCCTTGGGGTAGTACCTCTGCTTCGATAATCGTCCTAAAGATATTGTTTTTATCCAGTTTCTTGATTTTTTCATCCCATTTTGCTTTGACGTCATCTACGAAGGCGGTCATCGCCGGGTCTTTGTAGAGTTTGTAAAAGTTGGTTTTTTCAAATTGGCCTTTGAGCTGACTGAAATTGTCAATATCCACCAGGACAATAGTTTGAGCAGGAACAAGCTCGCTTGCTTTGGGCAGTGAATCTGCTTGGGCAGGGGTGGGTATGTGAGTCGTAAGAACATAGGTCATAAGAGCGAGAAGAACTTTTGCTTTGGTTGTTGCTTTGCCGGTATGTTTCATTCGGATAATTTCCTAATCAGTAAATCCTGAAATTGAGTTAAAAGCGGAAGCCGCCGATGCCTTGGAATGAAATTATTGAATCCTGTGCTAAGGTTTTGAATTTTGTGTTTAGCTTTTCGTTTTTAATTGGCTTGTCCTTTCTTTTCCTTGAGGAATTTCGGCTCGGCCTTATTGCGTCTTTGATCCGGCTGGATATATCTGAAACCAGTGTTTGGGCTGTCCTTGTCGTACGCAAAGGCCTCGCGGTTATCAAGGAAGTGCTTTACATAGTTGATTGGTATGGCAAAGCCGAGTCCGCCGAAGAATATGTATCCCATATTTGTGACGCCGATGACCTCGCCGGCGAGATTAAACAACGGCCCGCCTGAGTTGCCCGGGTTGATATCGGCATTGGTCTGGATGTAGACAAGACCCTCAAAGGCTCTTTTTACTGAACTGATGACACCGTCGGTTACAGTTCGCTCCAGACCAAGTGGGTTGCCAATGGCAAAAACTTCTTCCCCTACCTTGATGTTATCAATATCACCTAGGTATGCATATGTTACCTTTGTGTCCCCGAGGTCTTCGACTTTTAATAGAGCTAGGTCAACAAAAGGATTGATGGCTTCGATTTTGACTTTCTTGAATTTCTTTTTCTCGAAGCCATCTTTTGCCTTTTGGAACATAGTTACTTCGATCTTTGTTTCTTTTTCTATCACGTGATAGTTGGTTATTAGGTGCCCTTCCTTGTTGAGAAAGAAGCCTGAGCCCGTACCCGCCGGGCTTGAAATCTTTACAACAGCTTCAGAGAACGCATCCACGCATTCTTCGATACTCGTTTTCTCCAGGTTCCCGACTCTGTATAATTGACCAGTTACTTGCTGCGGCTCGCTCGTTTCTATATCAGGTTTGTTAACATCGATATCCTCGATATCGAGGGTTGTTCTGTATTCGTATTCGAGTATGTCTTCTTTCGCTATTTTTAGGACGGTTACGCCGATATCCACGTAGATAACCGTTTCTTTTTCGGCAAGGATATCGCCGGTTAAAGTCTGGCCCTGTTTTAGAACAATCGTATCGGCAAGGCAAAGACTACAAACAGGTAAAACAAAAAAAACCAAAATGGCATATACACGCAATCTCATAAACTTATGTGTTACTAAGTATTATTGGCTGCTCACTAAATTCATTATAGAAATTTGTCATTTTTAACGCAAATGGAAAATAAATCGGTCCAGTCAACAATCGGCGTTTTTTGACGATGAATTTAGCAAAAAAGGCTGCAAGTATTTGTTCTTCCGCCACGTTTTTAATTCTGTACTTTTCCAAAGCCAGCATCGATTAGGTGCAACCGTAATGATTGAACTGTCAACTATAGCATTTCCTCAATCATCTATTGCCTGATAGGTTGTGGTGTATATCCCGCCGCTGTCATATCTTCCGCCGAATAAAGCGCGGTTGGAGAATTTTGTTGAAAAGTACTATCGTATTGCGTATATCATATTTGCGTATTGCGTAACATACGAGGCAAAGGCATGGTTTTTACTCTGCATAGATATATATTTCGTGAGGCTTTCAAGGTTTTTGTTCTTGCGGCGGTGGCCCTGACGTTGATTCTGAGTCTGGGCAGTGTTCTCAGATTTGTTCAGGAGTACGGCGTTGGACCTCAACAGGTGATTCATCTTATGGGCTATTTCCTGCCGATAACGCTGACGTTCGTATTACCAATGGCAGCTCTATTTGCGGCGGCTCTTGTTTATGGCCGATTGGCAAGCGATAATGAGCTTGATGCCTGCAGGGCCAGTGGAATTTCGCTGATGACGCTGGTTTACCCAGGGCTGGCACTGGCGATTATCGTGGCAATTTCAAATCTGATTTTGAGTTTTCACGTGATGCCGACTTTCGTCCACCTTGCGCAAAAGTCCCTTAAGGCCGATGCAAGACAGATACTCTTTCGCAATATCCAGCGAAGAGGTTACTATAAACTGCCGCCGGAGGGCCGCTACCTAATCTATGCTGACCAGGCCGACTCGAAGAATGATACTCTTTCAGGTGTGGTCGTCACGGAAGTCAAAGGCTCCGAAGTGAAGAAGATTATCACCGCAGAAAGTGCCAGAGTACATTTTAGTCCGCACAAAAGATTCAATGAGGTCCAAATAACAGCGTATAACACATATCAAATGAACCCGGAGGACAAGGGAGGCGTCTTTTTTGAATGGCTGCCGGTGACGGTCGAGTTCCCCTCAATGCTGGGCGATGATATAAAGTTCAAGAAGATTGACGAAATGAAAAAAATCCGTCTTGACTTGATGCGATTTGATCCGATTGCAAAGCTGGCTCGCGATTCATACGCACAATTTATCGTAGAGTTGTTAGCACAGGACATTGTTGACAAAATAGCCGGTGGTTCCGATAGTTTTTATAGACTGCACAGTGATGAAAAGTTCGTTGAATTTACCGCAAGCCAATGTGTTGCGCGGGATGAAGAGAAAGTGCAGTTAACCGGAGATGTTATAGTGGTTGAGTCTGATGTGGCCACTAAGCAAACTTTGCAGACATTGCATACAACAAAGGCTTTGCTGTATGTTACCGGCGATAAGCTGGCACCGACTTTGACAATGGAGCTCTACAATGCCGATTGGCAGCGCGTGGATGGCTCGAGGGGTTTGACGCAGCGGCATATCACTCGCGGCCTGATTCTGCCCAAAGCTGTGGCAGATAAGGTCGAGACTGAGAATATTTTGGAGGTTATCAGCCCGGCTTCGACTGCTTCTGCCCTGCGAAATGGGCCTAGCCTCGAACTGAAAGGCTTGCAAAGTGGGCTTCAAAGGAGAATACTGAAGACTTTGACTGAGATAAAAGCTGAGATGCATTCGCGGCTGGTGTTCGGTATAGGGTGTGTTACGCTCATAATGATTGGTATAGGTTTGGGTATTATATTAAAGGGCGGGCATCTGCTCAGCGCTTTTGGCGTAAGCTCAGTGCCCGCTGCGGTGCTGGTGGTGTGTATAATAATGGGCAAAAACGTTACTAAGAACCCACAATCAATGGCAGATATCGGGACTGTATTGATGTGGTCGGGGTTGGTCTTTTTATCTTTGTTGGCTATTTTGATGTATCGTAAGTTGCTGAAAAATTAAAGTTATTCTTAGTTCACATGAGCTCGCAATAGATGGAGCAAGGTTATAGTGAAAATACTTGATAGATATGTCGCCAGGAATTTTTTGATAGGTTATGTTATTGCTTTTTGCGTGCTGATAGGCCTGCGAATAATCATTGATTTGTTCGTCAATATCGATGAATTTACCGAGCATACCGACCTTGGCACACTGGCTGTTATCAAGAATGTATTGAGCTTTTACGGATTGAACAGCATGCTTTACTTTCGTGATTTTGCAGGAATGATAACTGTGGTTGCAGCAGCTTTTTCGCTGGGTAAGATGGTCCGAACAAATGAATTGGTGGCAGTGATGGCTTCGGGCGTTAGCCTGAAGCGAGTCATTGCGCCGATTGTAATCCTGGCCTTGCTGTTGACGGTCCTGTTGATAGTTGACCAGGAGCTTATAATACCACCGCTCAGCGATAAGCTTGTCCGTAGTCATGATGATATTCCCGGGCAGGAAACTTATAGTGTCCGGTTCATTAGTGACAAAAATGGTTCATTAATTTTGTCTCAAAGATTTGATGTCGAAACATCAACGCTGCATAAACCCATCATCATCATACGCAAAAAGAAAGCCGACTCCGGCATTTGGGAGGTAACCGGCTGGATAGACGCTGAAAGCGC
>CP070728.1:909161-915485 GCA_020351025.1 Planctomycetota bacterium | reverse complement strand
GATTTCACCCGATGAATGTGGGCAAAATGGTGGTGGGTGAAGAGGCATTTTTGCCGTGTACACCGCATGGTGTTATTCAGCTGCTGCTTCGCAGCGGGGTAAAAATTGAAGGAGCACATGTGGTAATCGTCGGACGTAGTAATATAGTAGGCAAACCACTTGCGAATATGCTTATTCAGAAAAAAGCCCAAGGAAATGCCACTGTAACTGTGTGCCATACGCGTACTAAGGACCTTGCGCAACACACAAGGCAGGCTGATATTGTGATTGCAGCTGTGGGCCGGCCAAATACTATTACCGCGGATATGGTACAAGAAGGTGTGGTGGTGATAGATGTTGGTGTTAATCGAGTCGAGGACGCGACAAAGAAGAAGGGTTATCGCCTTGTGGGCGATGTTGATTTCGAGGCGGTTAAAGAGAAGGCCTCGCTTATTACCCCTGTGCCGGGTGGTGTAGGCCCGATGACGATAACGATGCTACTTTACAATACGGTTGAGTCTGCCAAAAGGGCCGCCGGGCTTGGAGCTGCAAAACAATCATAATGGAAATTTATCTGGTTAAGGAGGTTAAACGGGTGCTACGGATTATTCTTTGCGTTAAATCGGGACCTCAAAAAGAAGGAGAGCATAAATGACGAAACTTAAAGAGGCCTTGATGGCCGGCAGGTTTGTCGTAACAAGTGAGATTGGTCCACCTAAGGGGGTAAACATTGACGAATACATTGACCATGCGCAAGCCATAAAAGAAAGGGTAACAGCCTTTAATGTTACTGATTTGCAAAGTGCAGTGATGAGATTCGGCTCGCTTGCGACGTGCCGACTTTTAATTGAGCGTGGCATGGAGCCGGTACTTCAGATGACCTGTCGTGACCGTAATCGGTTGGCTCTACAATCCGACCTTTTAAGCGCATATGGTCTGGGGATTGAGAATATTTTGTGTTTAACCGGCGACCATCAGAAGTTAGGCGACCACCAGGGGGCCAAGGGTGTTTTTGATTTAGATTCGGTTCAATTACTCGTGGCGGCTAAAAAGCTGCAAGAAGGCAAAGACCTTGCAGGAAATGAGCTGGAAGGGGCACCTGAATTTTTTTTGGGGGCGGTGGTTACTCCGGAGGCAGAGCCATTAGAGCCTCACATTATCAAGATGGAGAAGAAAATCGCAGCGGGCGCCCAGTTTTTCCAGACTCAAGCCGTTTATGACGCGCAGAAATTCAAGGAATTTATAAAGCAGACTTCCCGTTTTAATGTGGCGATTATGGGAGGAATTGTGATATTAAAATCAGTGGGGATGGCACGGTTTATGAATGCCAACGTTGCTGGGGTGAATGTGCCGGAAGAGTTGATTGAGGAGTTGAAGAAAGATAAGGAGAAGACTAAATCCGGTCAGACCGGAGTAGAAATTGCCATACGTACTATCAACGAGATTAAAGACTACTGTCAAGGTATTCATTTGATGCCGTTAGGGTGGGAGGATAAACTGCCGGCGATACTTGATGGTGCGGGTTTGTAGGAGTTCAATGGAGAATACGATAGGTCAAATAGAAAGTCTTTGGAGAAAGAAATGGCTGTTAAACAATATCCGGTAATTTGGTTACAAGGGGCGGGTTGCACGGGCTGTTCCGTATCTGTTTTGAATGCGGTAAGCCCTCGAATCCAGAATCTTTTGCTTGATGAGGTAGTGCCAGGTCATCAGCTTAGTTTGATGTTCCACGCAACAATAATGGGCGGTCAGGGCGAGCCCGTGATTAAGGTTTTAAAGGACACAGCAAAAGACAGAAAAGGTGGCTATATATTGGTTGTGGAGGGGGCAATACCGACTGGTGAGGGTGGTGCTTACGGCAGTATCGGCGAGAGAGACGGCAAGCATTTGACCATTCAGCAGAGTGTTGAAGAACTTGGTAAAAATGCTCTTCTAACGATAGCCCTCGGCACCTGTGCTGCTTATGGAGGGATACCGGCGGCGGAGCCTAATCCTACTTTGTGCAAGGGGGTTGCGACGGTCTTTAATGAAAAGGGGATTGGGACTGTGGTTGTAAATATTCCCGGTTGTCCACCTCACCCTGAGTGGTTTACAGGGACGGTATCAGTGATACTGTTCTCAGGTGCAGAGGCTCTTGATTTGGATAATTTGGGCCGACCGAAGCTTTTCTATGGTCAGTTAATTCACGAGAACTGTCCCCGCCGAGCGGCCTTTGATAAGGGTAAATTTGCTGAGAAGTTAGGCGACCCCGGGTGTCTTTATAAATTAGGCTGTAAGGGCCATTATACAAATGCTGATTGTCCATTGAGGCAATGGAATAACGGCGTGAGCTGGTGCATCAAGGCGGGCTCGCCCTGTCTGGGGTGTGTGGAGCCGGAATTTCCTGATGGCACATCGCCACTTTACGAAAAGATTACTTTTGAGGAGCTCAAATGCGCAAGAAAATAAAGATTGACCCAATAACAAGGATAGAAGGTCACCTGGCCGTTGAAGCCGTGATAGACGACGGTGTGGTGAAGGATGCTAAAACTGCCGGGACTCTTTTTCGTGGTTTTGAGATAATCCTTCGGGGAAGGGACCCGCGGGACGCCAATCGGCTAACCCAGCGAATCTGTGGTGTTTGTCCTACTGCTCATGCGACTGCATCTGCTTTTTGTATCGATGAGGCCTTTGGCTTGGCAGGAAAAATCCCAGATAATGGCAAGTTGATTCGTGCTTTGATTTTTGGTGCCAACTTTTTGCAGTCACATATCCTTCATTTCTATCATCTCGCAGCATTAGACTATGTGGATGCGGTTGGTACAGTGGGCGATTTAGCACCTTTTGTGCCTCGCTATGAAGGTGATTATCGTGTAACCGGTAAGGCAAATGCTGAATTGGTAAATCATTATATAAAGGCCTTAGATATCAGGCGCAAATGTCAGGAGATGCTTTCGATTTTCGGCGGGAAGATGCCGCATAATGTCGCCATTGTTCCCGGCGGAGTTACGGAGGGGCCGACCGAAGATAAAATTACCAATTTTCTGTGGCGATTGAACGAAATACGCGACTTTATTAATAATACATATATTCCCGATGTGATAGCTGTAGCAAAGGCCTACAGCGACTATTTCGAGATTGGCAAGGGGTGCAGGAGGCTTCTTTCTTACGGCGGCTTTGATTTGCCGAGCGGCAAGCTGTTCAAGGCTGGAGTTGTCTCTCCGGATTTGAAATCCGAGGTATTTGCCAAAGAGAATATCACCGAGGATTTGAAGCATTCCTGGTATGCGGATTCCGATTCGGGAAAGAACCCTGCTCAAGGTCAAACGCAGCCGGAACTTAAGAAGGAAAAGGCGTATTCATTCCTTAAGTCTCCCCGGTATAAAGGTGATGTTTGCGAGGTTGGACCTCTGGCACGAATGGTAAGCAACTATGTGCAGGGTGACGCGAAAGTAAAAGAATTGGTTGATTCGCTGCTTGGGCAGTTGGGAGCGGGTGTTGATGCTTTATTTTCGGTGCTTGGTCGACATGCAGCAAGGGCCTTGGAGGCCAAACTCGTTGCTGATAGTATGGTCGATTGGCTGGAGGCACTAAAGCCTGGTGAGCCAATTATCGTCGAGAGTAAGATTCCTGAGCAGGGCGAAGGTGCCGGCTTGACAGAGGCCCCCCGTGGTGCAGTGGGGCACTGGATGACGGTCAAGGATAGGAAGATTGACCGCTATCAGGTTATTACGCCTACAGCCTGGAATGCTTCGCCGAGAGATGACAAAAACCAGCCAGGAGCAGTGGAGCAGGCAATACTCGGTACCAAAGTAGGAGATATAGACAATCCCTGTGAACTTGTACGGATTGTTCGGGCGTTTGACCCATGTCTGGCCTGCTCAGTTCATTTACTTAGCGCCAAGGCAGACAAGTTAGGAGTCTTTCGGGTTGTTTAATATGCAAAAGCGAGCAGATACCAGTTTGGCAGTAATTGAGGAGCAAAAACGCTGTAACAAAAGGCGTATTTTGGTTCTCGGTTTAGGTAATATTCTGCTAAAAGACGAGGGTGTCGGTGTCCATGTAGTTGGTCAGTTACAGAAACGGAATCTGTCCGCTAAGATTGAAGTTATTGATGGCGGAACCGCAGGGCTGGATATACTGCTGTCGCAGGAGGGCTTGGATAAACTGGTGGTTATTGATGCATTGAGAGCCGGCAAAAAGCCCGGCACTATTTACCGAACTCAATTTAGTGGGAAAGACAGGCTGACAGAGGTTTTCAGCAGGGAAGAGGACTTTAAGATAAGCTTACATCAAATTGGTTTGCTTGATGCTTTAGCTGCAGCAGGGAAGATGAACTGTGCACCAAAGGAAATTGTAATCATTGGCGTGGAACCGGCAGAAGTGGATTACGGTTTGGAATTAACGGATGAGGTTAAAAAGAGAATTCCTGAAATCGTTAATGTGGTACTGAAGGAAATTAAAGATGATATTTACAGAGAATAAATCGATAGCTGAGATATTGGAGACCCTTGGCGCCGAGAAGAATATCTTCCTGCTGGCTTGCAATGGTTGTGCCGAGGTTTGTGAAACCGGCGGGGAAAGTGCACTTTTGGGGATGAAAGCGGAACTGGAAAAAGCTGGAAAGAACGTGACAGGGACGGCTTTGGTGGATTTTCTCTGCAATAAAGTTCTGGTGGCGACGAGACTCGCCAGAGAGATGGATAAACTCAAACAGGCTGATTCTATGTTGGTAATGACTTGTGGGGTTGGGGTTCAGGCGGTTTCCAGGATAGTGGATATAGTTGTGCATCCTGCAGCGAATACAGTATCCCTGGGCGGATTGCAGGGACTCTGGCCTTCGGATGAACGGTGTCAGGCATGTGGAGACTGCGCTTTGGATTATACGGGGGGCATCTGTCCGGTTACCTCCTGTGCTAAGGAGCTGCTTAATGGCCCGTGCGGAGGCGCCGAGGATGGCAAGTGTGAAGTTGACCCTGAAAGAGACTGCGGCTGGCTTAAGATTTATGAGCGTCTTGAGAAGATAGGCCGGCTGGAAAATCTAAAAAAAGTCTACAAGCCCAGAGACCACAGCAAGATGTTACCTTCCCAAGACTTGCGGAAAACATCGTTTTACGACCTGGAACAATAAAGAAATCTGAAGTGTATAATTAGTGCCAAGCAAGATTGGGGGAAATAATCAAAGGTGGCTTTGAGGTCTTGCTAATCGAGCGTGAGAGACAGTTCGGTGGAACCTTAATAGGCTGCGTCACACGTTCGCCCATATGAATGTCTGAGGATGTTTGAAGCGGCGGATTGAGGACGTGTGAAAACATAAAAATGTTACCGTCTATACCGGTAAGGGGGGATTGATGTTTTTTGCTGGGGGGTTGAAATTTGCACTTGACGGTTTGAATCAACCTTTGTAAAAAAGGAATCGGTTTGTCAAGTCAAAATAAACTAAATGAAAGGGCGGTGGACTATGGCAAAAAGTAAAACCCCGGAGAATGCGGAGAGTCCCACAAGTTCCGAGCAAACAAAGCAAGATACAGAAGCCAAGGAGCCTGTCGGCACAGGGCAACCGGAGATCAGCAAAAATGCCACAAATATGGCGATGTTATGTCACTTGTTGGCTATCTTTACCGCTTTTATAGGGCCGTTGATTATCTGGCTTATGAAGAAAGACGACGACCCATTTATTAATGACCAGGGTAAAGAGGCGCTGAACTTTCAGATTACCGTTTTGATTGCGATGATTGCTTCGGGCTTGCTGTCTTTTGTGTGTATAGGATTTATTCTTATGCCATTGGTGTGGATTGTGGACTTGGTTTTTTGCATTATCGCTTCGATAAAAGCCAGTGGCGGTCAGGCTTACCGTTATCCTTTGTCTATCCGGTTGGTTAAGTAAAAGATTATTCAGCGGCGACACAAGTCAGACAATACAAGTGTCTATGCGGTTTCTTATCAAGTTACTGATTAGTGTGTGCATAATTGTTTTTTGCGCGCAGATAGGTAGGAAGCTGCCGAGTTTGGCTGGTCTGGTTGCTGTAATGCCGCTGACTGGCCTTGTTGTGCTTATCTGGCTATGTCTGGACAATCTAGGCAACTTCAACCTGATAACCGATTATTGTAAGGGGGCTTTGTGAGGCATTTTGCCGAGTGTTTTGTTTTTCCTTGTGGCTTTTGTGTGCTTTGCGCTAGTTTTTCGGTCTGGTTGATAGCAGCATTTATTCATCAGTGGTTGCTCGGAAGATAGCGGCATAAAGCGCTTCGCATCGATATTTTTAGAAATGAATGAAGGGCATATTTATGAAATCTGGAATTAACCGGCGGGAATTTATCAAAGCAATCGGTGCAGGAGTGAGCTGGCTTGGTGGTTGTCAAGGC
>CP070728.1:907481-909061 GCA_020351025.1 Planctomycetota bacterium | reverse complement strand
TTATCCCGCAATCCGGCAGGCGGAGCGTAGCGGAGCCTGGCGGATTGCGGCTCGCCGCAAAGGCAGCCGGGGTCATATAGCCCAAGCTGCTGTGAGGACGATGATTATTATACTCCGATCGCCAACTCTCCACAATTACCTTTGCCTCCTTCACAGAATGAAATACTTCACGATTCAAAACATCATCACGCAGCTTGCCGTTGAATGACTCGATATAGCCGTTCTCCCACGGACTGCCGGCGGCAATGTGCAATGTCTCAACGTCATTTCTCTCAAGCCATTTCTCAACCGCTTCTGCAATAAACTCAGGCCCGTTATCACTACGGATAAACTTCGGTGCTCCACGAACCATCAATAAATACTCCAACACCTCAATTACATCTCTGGCCCGGATAGATCGGCCCAGCTCAATGGCCGGACTTTCACGGGTAAACTCATCAAGCACCGTAAGAATCTTAAGCTTGCCCCCGTCTTCGGTCTGGTCGCTGATAAAATCATAGGTCCATACGTGATTGGGATATTCTGCCTTTTTAACGGCACAACTGTTATCTGATGTGCCCTTTGCTTTTTTGAATTTGCGTCTGTAAGGCACTTGTAAGCCCTCTTTTTGCCATATCCTCTGGATACGTTTATGATTGACAATCCAGCCGTTTTGTCTGAGCTTGGCGGTGATCATCCGATAGCCATACCGTTTATACTTGTTAGCAAGTTTATTTATCTCTGCTATCAAAGCCTTGTCCTTGTCTAGTCCCTTCGTTTTATAACGCTGCGTCATTCTGGGCTGACTGATAACTTCGCATGCCCGACGCTCGGAAACGTCCATTTGTTTTTTTATACGTTCTATTGCCCTTCGCTTCCTTGCCGGGCTCAGTAATTTCCCGAGAGAGCTTCTTTAAGAATCGCCTTGTCGAGAGACAGATCCGCAACCAGCTTTTTTAGTCTGGCGTTTTCCTTTTGCAGGCTTTTGAGTTGCTTTACCTGATTAAGCTTCATCTGCCCATACTGCTTTCTCCAATTGTAGTATGTGGCATCGCTGATTTGCAGTTGCCTGCAAACCTGCTCGACGGTGCTGCCAGAAGCTATTGCAGCGTCTGCCTCTCTTAGCTTTTTTACTATCTGTTCCGGTGTGTGTAATTTACGTTTCATAAGAGCATCCTTTCATGAAAAACTATTTTTATATCGGATACTCTCTAATTAATACTGGTACAGTTTTTGGGGGGCAGGCCACGATCATTTGGGCTCTCAAAACGGGAGTCGTCTTTGAACATATTACAGTTCTCCAATCCTTAATTTGCACTTTAGTTTAATAGGTATCAGTGCCCCAGACAAGAAATTTATCCATCAGTTCCTGTCGTCCTTTTGCTGTCAATTTGCCCGCCCAGATTCGGCAGGGATTCCACCGCCTTGTGTTCCTGGCCGGTCATAAAGTGCGTGTAATAATCCATAGTAAGCCGGATATCGGAGTGCCTCATTATCTCCTGAGCCGTCTTAGGATGGACACCCGCCGCCGCCAACAACGTTCCACACGTATGCCGTAGTGCGTGAAAATCGGCATAGCGACCCGCTTCGTCCACGTATTT
>CP070728.1:900752-907381 GCA_020351025.1 Planctomycetota bacterium | reverse complement strand
CTCACTGGCAAAGGCATTGAGTGGGGCGGCTCCTTGTTTCGTCCCGAGGCCACCGGATACGGTGCGGCCTATTTCGTTGAAGAAATGTTGAATATTAACAACGACGGCCTCGCGGGCAAAATCGTAGTCATTTCCGGATTCGGCAACGTTGCCTGGGGTGTGTCAAGGAAAATGTCCCAGCTCGGAGCCAAAGTCGTAACTCTCTCAGGGCCGGATGGATACATCTATGACCCTGATGGAGTTATAGGCGGGAAAATCGACTATATGCTTGAAATGAGAGCAAGCAACAGAGACCAGGTAAAAGATTATGCGGATAAATTCAGCGTCAGGTTCTTCCAACATGAAAAACCGTGGAGCGTCAAGGGCGACATAGTAATGCCATGTGCCACGGAGAACGAGATAGATGTTGAAGATGCAAAGAAGGTAATAGCTAATAAAGTCAAATATGTCGCCGAAGTTGCCAACATGCCTACTACTATTGAAGCAACGAAACTTTTGCTTGAGAACAACGTAATGGTCGGGCCCTCAAAGGCGGTCAATGCCGGTGGCGTGGCCGTCTCCGGCCTAGAAATGAGCCAGAACAGTATGAGAATGGCCTGGACCGGCGAGGAAGTGGATAGAAGACTGAAGACTATTATGAAGAACATCTTCGCATCATGCCACAACACTGCCGAGGAATACGATCTCAGCGGTAATCTCGTGGTCGGTGCCAATATCGCTGGCTTCATCAAAGTTGCTGATGCAACGCTCGACCAGGGACTCGTATAAAAACCTAACAAGCGAATTCCAAAAAGGCGCCTGCTAATAACAAGTACCTTTTTTATTGTCTAACTTTGAAGACGCTGTTACAATTCAGTATGATGGAAAAAGATGTGGACATTAATAAAGTCGTTCAGCAGCATCTTGAAATGAACAATTTTTTCACCGGCGGCTTTGCAGCCAAAGGTAAAGCTGACTCCACTGAACCACAACAGCAACAAGATAATGTCGCTGTCGCTCAAGCAGCCACAGAACTTGAAAAAATCGCTGATGAAGTCCGTCAATGCCGTAAATGTCCTTTAGGGTCGCTGCGGACTAACGCCGTGCCCGGTGAGGGTAAGCCTAACGCACAAATCCTCTTCGTGGGCGAGGGACCCGGTGCTGACGAAGATGCTCAGGGCCGACCCTTTGTCGGAAGGGCCGGACGACTTTTAGACAGGGTAATCGCAGCTTGTGGACTAAAGCGTAGCGATGTTTTTATAGCCAACATCTTGAAATGTCGACCACCAGGCAATCGTGACCCTCGCCCCGATGAGATAATAAACTGTTTCCCATATCTTCAAAGACAGATTGAGGTAATAAATCCCAAGATTATTGTAGCTCTCGGTGCCCCCGCGGCCAGAACCTTATTAAACACTAACAAATCAATAGGACAATTGCGCGGGCAATTCCACGAATATTATGCCGGCCTCGGCAGACCTCCTATAAAACTTATGCCCACATACCACACTGCATATCTTCTGCGGAACTATTCACACCAAAACCGCGAAAGGGTCTGGGAGGATATGAAAAAGGTCCTCACTGAGCTTGGTCTGCCAATCCCCGAACACGTGAGAAAATAAACATATTTCCGCTTTTATAAGACGACTTTGGGGCCAAATCAGATTGGATAAATAAAAAGCCATAAGCAAAACTAATAATATATCTTTGTTAGTTAATAAACTTATTTATATGACAAACATCAAAATCTTGGCTAAACGCTTTATTTTGCCGAAAACAACCAGAGAAAATCCTTTTTTATTAATTTTTCCTTGACTTTATTGGACTATCAGATATCATCACATTTAGTAAAAATGTGATTAGAAGGAGTCGTTGAAAAGGTTTTGCACCATTTTCATTGGTGCTTTTCTTTTTCTGAAAACCTCCTGTTTTCACAACTATGTATACATAAAAAGCACGCCAAAGAAAACGTGCGTAAGTAAAACGAGTAGAGGAGTAAGGGTGAGAAAACTTATTCTGCTTACTTGTGTTTTGCTGCTGTCTACCGCACCAGGTATACCATCAGCCATTGCTGTCGTTCTCGACCTCACTACGGAAGGTTCTTGGGGCACAATCAACGAAGCAATCTTCCAGCAATTCGATGGAAATCCAACGGGAACCGGAAACATCGACTCTTTTATCAGGATTCAGGCTTCCGGTGTCCAACAAGGCTACAACTCAGATGGTCGCCCTGTACAGTATAATGAAGACACATCGACTCAGTGGAATCACTCACTGTTGTTAAGCGACATTCCAATTGTAACAAACGGCGGTATTGATTATCGCGAATTTCTCCTGGACATAAATCAAAACGGTCAAAACATCTTATCGCTGGATAAAGTTGAGGTCTATTTGGAGGCTACCAGCAATATCCTTGGGCACCCGAGCAATTTCGGCACGCCGGTCTACGACCTTGATGCCGGCGAAGATAACTGGATCAAACTCAATTACTTACTCAATGCCGGAAGCGGGCAGGGAGATATGCTTGTCTACATCCCGGACAGTGTATTTACTGGGTTGAACGAGTATGTCTATTTGTATTCGAGATTCGGCGATAATTTCGCTGCCGATGACGGATTTGAGGAGTGGGCTTATGGTGTGGACGGACCCATAATCCCTGAGCCAGCCACGGTATTGCTGCTCGGCTTAGGTACGCTGGTTTTGTTGAGAACACGCAGACCATAGCTTTACAATCCGGTTTATAAAACAAAGGGCTGTGAATTTCCTCACAGTCCTTTTTATTTTGTACTGGGACGAAGTTTATACTCGATTTACTTTCAATGCAGGCAAATTAAATCCCCCTATTTTTGCTGCTCAAGCACTCGGATTCTGCGTAATTTGTTTTGCCAGATGATCCAGCAACGCATGCATTTGAGGCTCCGAATGGCAGGCCTGCCTAATTTTGTTACAAGCATGCATAACGGTTGTATGGTCCCGGCCTCCCAAATGGCCACCTATTTCTCCAAGGCTGTGCTTCGTCAGATTCCTGGCTAAATACATACAAATCTGACGCGGCATAGCTATACTGCGATTGCGTTTCTTGCTCTGCATATCGGCAAGGCGAACGTCGAAATGGTCTGTTACCACTTCAATAATATCGGTAATATTTATCTGCTTAGCCACGGCCCCGATTTGTCCCTCTAAAGCCGTTTGCGCCAACTCAAGTGTAATCTGCTCGCTTGTGGTCATAGCAACCGCGTAAATAGTTGTCAAAGCACCTTCCAGCTCCCTGATGTTTGCATGTACCTTGCGGGCAATGTATTCAGCTATTCCATCGGAAATGCCCAGACCGCGAAGGTGCGCCTTTTTCTGCACGATTGCAACCCTCGTCTCGTAGCTTGGCGGGTCGATACTGGCAACCAGACCCCAGTTGAATCTGCTGATAAGCCGCTTTCCCAGCGAGGGAATCCTGCCAGGTGGGCTGTCAGCGCTAAGTATGATTTGTTTGCCGTTGTTATAAAGGGTATTAAAAGTGTGGAAAAACTCCTCTTGACTCTGTTCGCGTTCGCGCAAAAACTGAACATCATCGATTACAAGCATATCTACGGTTCGGAACTGCTTCTGAAAGCTCGCCGAATTCCCTTCCTTTATTGCCCTGATAAATCTGTTAACGAAACCTTCACAGCTTAACAGTTGAATTACCGCCCTATTAGACTTTTGCTTGGCAGCAAAGCAGATAGCGTGCAAAAGGTGAGTCTTGCCTAAGCCTGAATTACCATAAATAAAAAGTGGATTATACGTAGTGCCGGGTGATTGACTTACCGCAACACAACTTGCCTGAGCAAGGCGATTGCTGGGACCTACCACAAAATTTTCAAATGTGTAATCAGGATGAAGTTTAAGGTCCCCCTCGGTGCGCCGTTGGCGCCGGCGTGTTTTTTTGTAAGTATCAACGTTGAAATCTACCGTGACAAGATGCCCGGTTATCTGCTGTGCGGCCCGGGTGAAACCGCCTTTGCAATTGTCGCGTAAAAAAGCCGCTGTCGCCTCATCAGGACAACCGATTTCAAGTGAACCCCCGCTCAGACGTAAGGGGATTAGCTTCTCGAACCACTTGCGGGTGTTGACCGGGTCAAGTGTTTTCGCACGTTCGACTATACTGGCGAAGATGTCTTCAACTTCCCGAGTTGCCAAACGATGCTCCTTTCCGAATCCCGCTTTATGCAGACAGCAATTGCCCGTCTACAACACTGTTAGAAATTAATAAAGCCGAAAACAGGCCACCCTTCCTTCTTAAACCAAAGCCCTCCATGGCAAGAGCAATTTAACACCAGCAGCTACTTTTGTCAAAGAAAAATCTCCGCCTTGTGATAAAAACCAAAAAATCCATATTTCCATAAAACTGATGAAAAATCCTGAAAATTAAAATGATAGCCACACTTGAAATTTCCTCAAATATCTGGGAAACTTGCGTTAGAAAAAATCCCTTATCAATAAGGAGTAATCATGGGAATTTTCACAAAAACAACCGACTACCTCAAAGACCGACTGGGCAAAACGCGACACAAAATAAGCTCTTCGCTCTCGTCGGTACTGAGCCTGCGCAGGGATATCGATGAGGCCCTGCTTGACGAGCTCGAAGAAACCCTCATAAGCGACGATATCGGCGTAGAAACCACCGACAAATTCATATCAGACCTCCGCAATGCTTTCCGCGAAAGAATAATCGCGACAACCGACGATATCATTCCTTTTCTAAAAGAGCATATTAAAAACTACTGGCCCCATCGCGACAGACAATTGCATCTCGCCCAGACAGGCCCCACCATCATCTTAATCGCCGGCGTCAACGGCTCCGGAAAGACCACAAGCATCGCTAAACTCGCCTCTCTGCTAAACCAAAACGGCAAAAAAGTCATCGTTGCCGCCTGCGACACCTTCCGTGCCGCCGCGGTTGAGCAATTGAGCATCTGGGCACAGCGCATCGGCGTTCAAATAATAAAACACAAAAGCGGTGCCGACCCTGCCGCTGTTGCCTTCGACGCCTGCGAAGCAGCTGTGGCAAGAAACGCTGACTTTCTCATCCTGGATACCGCCGGAAGACTGCACACAAAGAAAGATTTGATGAGGGAGTTGACGAAGATTCGGGACGTAGTGGCCCAAAAAATCCCCGGCACACCAAATGAGGTCCTGCTCGTCCTCGATGCCACAACAGGACAAAATGCAATTGCACAGGCAAAGCTCTTTACCGAAGCAATCGACGTAACAGGCATATTTTTAGCCAAACTCGACGGCACCGCACGGGGCGGAATCGTAGTCGCCATTAAAGACCAGCTCGACATACCGGTAAAATTTGTCGGCCTGGGTGAAAAACCCGAAGACATCGCCGAGTTCAACCCGGAAACATTCGTAGAGGCACTATTTAGCTAATCCTGCGAAATTATATTTTCGGATAGTTCCCAAGGTATTCCGTTTTGGGCAGACCCCCCGTTAAAGGCATTGCATAATCGATAAACGCATCTGTTACACCATTGCCTTCCGCGTTAATAAATTCATCGGGCATCGGTTTTGTTTTTTCCGCCACGTTTTTCAGCTCCGTGCGAAAAACCTCAATTTTATACGGCTTATTACTGAGTCGTTTTATTGCCACCGACCCACTAACTTCTTCCATTGCGTACTGGACCGCATGTCGACCGCACCACCGGGCTTCTCGCGCATCTACTTCAGATTGCAGCCCGGCAAAGCTCCTTTGCAGATAGCCAAATGTATCAGCACGAACCCGCTTTACCTTCAGTTTAGCTTTTACCTCATCCGCCAAAAAGTCTGCCAGTGCCCCTGTTCCTGACAGTTGTATATTACCGTGAGCATCGGTCTCGACCCCCTCTGTCAGTTTTTTTGCCCAAGCAATACCATCGACATCGCAGATTCCCTCGCTGACTGCAACTACACATCTACGGAGTTTTTTAAATACGCCTTCGACATCGCTAAGGAATTTATCCATCGAAACCGGCCTTTCGGGAACATAAATTAGGTGAGGCCCATCATCTTCTCTTTGCCTGCCTAATACAGAAGCTGCTGTCAGAAAGCCAGCGTGCCTGCCCATTATTACATCGATTTTTATCCCAGGCAAAGCCCGGTTGTCCAAATCGTCGCCCATCAAGGCGCAGGCCTCGAACTTCGCAGCCGTCCCGTACCCCGGACAATGGTCCGTAACCAGAAGGTCATTATCTATCGTCTTGGGAATGTGAAACGCACGCAATTCGTAGCCAGTTTCAGTCGCCACATTGTTGATAATATGACATGTATTGGCTGAGTCGTTGCCGCCGATATAGAAAAAGTATCTGATGTTGCGCTTCCTGAAAACCTCAAGAATTTTTGCGCAATATTCATCATCGGGTTTATCCCTGCTTGAGCCAAGAGCCGAACATGTCGATGCAGCTACCGCTTCCAGCGTATCTGCCGAGATTTTTTTCAAATCGATAAATTCATCTTTGACAATACCGGCCACAGCGTGGACAGCTCCATAGAGGTTCTCAATTTCAGGATGTTTGGTTGCCTCTTCGATGAGACCAACCAAAGAGGCATTTATAACGCCGGTCGGCCCACCTGATTGCCCCACTACTGCGTTTGCCTTCGGTGCTCTTGCCATCTTAAAACCTTCTCCACTAAAA
>CP070728.1:891111-900652 GCA_020351025.1 Planctomycetota bacterium | reverse complement strand
ATACGGCGGCTAAGGCGGCGAGGCGGTCATCGACGAATTCGAAAATCTTATCAAGATTGGCTACAATAAAAATATATTTGGTTACGTGGGAGACATTGCAGAGAATAAGCTCACGACCATGCTCAAGCATTAGCCTGCGTAATATTATAAGATTGCTGAGACTCGAAGAGGTTATTATCTCGACCCTGAAGAAATCGAGTATGACATCGCAGTCGTCTCTGCCGGTTATGATTTCGTTGACAGCCTGGAGTTCGCTACCTATGTCCGGCTCTTTGAACGGCAAATCAACGAAAATAACATCTTCCGAAAATTTCTGAATGCTCATATCAGCCCTTCCATCGAAGCCAAATAGTTCTGCCGAGTTTCAAACATTGTATCGGCATAAAAGCGGGCTGATTTAAGCAAAAAGCAACAAAAAGGTAAATCGGCGGGTCGGTTCTTTATACAACCGGGAAGGGCTAAACGTCGCTGTTTATCAGCTGCGTTTACTTTTACTTGCAGTCCTTTGCGACAGTTCATTCATCGCACTACACTGGATATCCTTGCCGTAAAGACTTTTTGCATCCTTTGCGTACACTTTAAGTGCTTTGCTGCCTACATCGCTTAGTTTTTTCCTGCGAAGCAGTTCGCTAAAGCTGAGCTTGCGTATCCTCACATCATTTTCACCGTCACCGTTGGTATTTTCAACAGCGGCGAGCAGGAAATCCAGTTCCAGCAATTCCATACCTCCGGTTAAATCTTTTTCAGCCTCCTTGTCAAAACCCCTTTTTTGCTTTTGCCGGTTGGCTGCAACAGCGGCGTTGAACCCAGCAAGATTTTCTTCAGCAACGAATTTCTGCTTAACTGTTTTTAAAAGAAGAGCTATGTGTTTATATGTTAACTCTTTGAGATGTTCGATTTGCCTGCGCAGTTGACCGCCGTGTAAACGTGTTCCAGCGAGGCGATACAGCCGGCGGCCTTTGTACCTGTTTGGTCTTGTTTTGATAAGGTAACCGAGCCCCACGAGAGCCCCCAGGACCACCAGCACCAACATCTGCATCCAGAAGGTATCTTCCGTGCTGCTATTGGCGACAACCAGGATTATTTGTAATAGAAAAAAGTCCATACTTTCTTAGTTATAAAACCCAAACCTCGCTTTGCTTTGAGTTCGCCGTAGTCAAATTGGCCAGACTAATGCTGCGAGTACAGAAGAAAAAACTCAAAACTTTGGTGTAATCAAGATGCTGCTCAAACTTCGTGCTCAGTCGCCGGTTTACCTTTGCGCACAGTTCTTTCGGTCAGCTTCTTCATTGCCTTGCACTGGATATCCTTGCCGTAAAGATTAACGTCGTTGACTGCGTAGACCTTAAGTGCCTTGCTGTCTACTGCCTCCAGCTGTTGTCTGCGAAATAGCTCATTAAAAACAAACCTGCGCATCATCACATCATTTTTATCATCACCTTTTGTGTCCTCAACAACGCCCAGCAGAAAATCCAGCTCCAAGACTTCCATCCCGCTAGCTAAGTCCCTGTCCATCGCAGCTCTTGCGGAAGGCTCCTTTACCGACGACCGAACCTCTACAACTTTTCCGGTTGCGGTTTTTCTTGTCTCACCTTTTTTTTCTTCGACACTCCATGCCATTTTATGCACCTCCAATTCGATAAAAACCGAAACACCTGATTCTAACGATTTTTTAACAGCCTATAGTGTGTTAGCCAAGTAGCTTAAACACAATTATTTATATACTTATTTCACCAGTCCGTCAAGAAATTGTAGGAATTCTCTGTACATATCAAAAATTTTTGAAAAAGTTTCCTTGACTTGTGGGTGCTGGTCCAATATCGTCATCGCAATCGAGGATAGGGGGGGTGATGATGTGACAGCTGGCAGACTAATACGTCCTTACAGAGATGCCCTCCAGAAAAGTACATTTATAATGTTTTAAAGAGGAGGAGTGAGCCACGAGGAGGTATGTGTCAGCTAACCAAAGGGTTGTAAGTTTTGAGCTTACAGCCTTTTTTTATTGGTGGCGTGGTAAAGAACGGAGAGGGCCGGATTCGAACCCGCTTTCTCCACTACATTTTATAAAACAAGGGTTTAGAACACAAACCTTTTTTCCACAATGAATTATCTGCTACGATAGGTTACTATTCGTATTCGATTTCACACGATTCGTAACCCCGAAAATAAGACAGTAGTAGGACAGTGGAATAAAAAGGTAGTAATGGACTGAGCGTTGGTCTGAGCTTTCAAAGCACAAGTTTGACAAAAATTATGTTAGTTTATCCAGAAAAAGCTCACCTAAAAACACATTGAAAGAGCAACGGAGTTTCAGTCCGAATCTGCGGTTTGTAAGTATTTGTGGCAAAAGCGTTTATGACTGCAAAATAAAGACTTATGAAATGAACGGTAAACAATAGCAAGGTACTGTTACTTTATCAGTAACGTCTTGAGCTTTGGTAGGGCCTGGTGGACAAGTTCAGTGAGTTTTTGGTCGTGTTTACCACGGTACCCGCCCCATAGCCATATTAAAATTTCCTGGATTTTTTCAGCAGAAAGTTGTTGCCGGTTAGTAAAACAGAAATGCTCAGGAAGGTTGTTTTCTTCCGGATTGGACAGCAATTGGCAAAGTGCAGCGGCTGCCCCTATAGCCGTATTTACAGGCTCGATTCCATAGTCCAAGGCCAATGTCATCGTTCCGAAAATCCGGTCATTGCAGTCTAACTTGCGGACTATGTCTCGACCTGCTCTGATAGTTGTGTCTCCCAAATATGGATTTGTCATTCGCTCAAGCAAGTCCTCCGCGTAGTATTTATAACCAAGCTCAGTAAAGAGTTCATCACCGAGGCCGGAATATTTCCTTACGAGAGCAGCGCCTGATTCATTTAAAAACGCCCTTAATGCTATTTTCATCAGGTCGCCGTCATCTTTAAGCTCGGTTATCTTTTTGTAACCTTTAGCCAGGCCGAGATACGCAAGGAGGGCATGAATGGCATTGTGGCCGTAGAGTTTTGCTTCTTCAAAAGGCAGAAGGTCTTCTTTTTCGACAAAAACTTCGATACCAGGTGTGAAGTCTTTTATCGTACATTGCGTGACAAGTATTCGATTAAACTGCTCAACCAGAAACGCCCTGTTCATACCTGGGGCAATTGGTGCCAACTTCAACTGTTCAATTTCGCCCGGGTCGGTAACGGCTCTGCTCATCTTACCTATGACTGTGTTGAGGAACTGCACATTGTTGCCGGGAGCGACGGTCATTTTTTTGGCAACCGCATCCTGAAGTATCTCGGCAGCGCGATTGTTATTTTCAGCAGCATAAATGATAGTGGCGGCGGCCTTGCTTTTCTGCAGAGCCCGTGCCAACAAAAGTGCAACGCTATTGTCGCCCATAGTATAAAATGACACTGACGGCAGGCAGGTTGCTATCTCGGTTGACCTGCTTAAAACCTCAAGCAGGATATTTCTATCAGCCTCGATATTGGGATTTAACAGTTCAATATTGTCAATCTTCACAACTTCAATGCCGTCGGTTTTTGCGACATTGACAAAATATGTTCCGTTGTTTGCCCTGACAGCGTCAACTAGCCTTTGGTCTATCTCGGTGATGACAATGCGCCTGAAGTTTCCACTTTGAAATGCTTCATTTCCAAACAGGCCACCTTGAATAGGGCCAAATCCAAAACCTGTAAAAACGTGTTCTGTCATAAATTATCTAACTTACGCGGTACCATAGTCTGTTGTTGGGTATTCTTGGTAACCCTTTGTCTGGTGTTGCCTGCACATGATTACTGCAGGTTCCGGAATGAAACCAGAGAGCAGATTTTGTCATTTGACATTCGCCAGGCGTTCGTTCAGGAACTCCTGCTCCCTGTGCTTATCCCAATAATCAACCATTTGCAGGGGCGTCTGTTTTATATGCGGGTAAAGGACCGCCTTGCCGTTGATTTTTCTTTGTTTGATCATCTTTAATACATCAATTGCGTTGTCCAGCGACCCTACAGCAGCAACGTAATTGCCGGCATCTATTTGTTTTTCAGCTATTGCCTGAAGGGTTGCCGCCATATCACTGGGTTCACCTCCGCTGGAACCGACAAGTTTTATTTCATCATAGTGAACAGCTAAAGTGTCAAGTTCCAGAATGTGCTGACCGCGGGCCAAACCCCCAAAAAAATTTGCTACGCCTCCATTAGCAAGTAACCCAAGAGCATCTTGTTGGGCAGCATTGTCTCCCACAGCGAGTATGATATCGTCAGCGCCATGCCCTTTAGAAAACTGTTTAACGGTATCAGCTAATTTATCTGCGGTTACACAGATTAGTTTCGTGCCTTTTGCTTTTGCTTTTTCTCCAAGGGTTTTCATAGTTAGGTTCAGACGCGGTCGCGTTCGAGCGGTAATGATCAACACGGCTGGGCTATATCTCAGTGATAACTCGGCATGTATTCTTCCCATAACGCCTGCGCCTATTATAACAGCTATACCTCCGGGCAGCAGGCCAAGATGAGGTTTACGCTCATCGTGCGGCCCATTTTTGATAATATGATAATTTCGCTGCTGAGATGAGTAAACGCAGCTAATAGGCTCTGCCATAGAAACTTCAAAATAACTGATACCATCCTCCGGTAAGGGCAAAAGACAGCCAGCCTGCAGTACCTCTTCTTGGACGCGAATGTACTGGGCGAGATGGCCGCCAAGTGTATAGCCGACGGCGCATTTGTACATACCTTCGGCATTGTTTTCATATCTTTCACGATACAGGAAGGGACCAACATTTACAGCCGGTTGAATAGCATAGCGCTGGCCAATTTTATATTCATCGCTGAGATTATCCCCAATCTTTACCAATGTGACCGAACCTTCATCGCCGAGGATTACAGGCCATTTTTTCATATCCCAGCCGTTTATGAAGGGATGTTTTTCTCCCTGTTCGATGAGCTTTATTATACTCGTACAGACCCCTGCAGCATCTACACGAGCTAAAAGCTGGTCGGGACCAACATCAGGCACCGGAACTTTCTTCACCGCTAAATTTTCAAATCCGCTACCTGAAGCCACCAATGCCTGCATAGTGTTGGGGATAACGAAATCAGTTTGGTGAATATAATTCTTATATATGTTCGTGTTTTCCTGGTTCATTTTAAGGCATTCATTAATTCGTCGAAATAGCAATAGGTAGCTTTGCTGCGCACCACGTTTAGCATTTTTTCATAAGTTTTAATGTTGATGTAGCGGTCACCAAGCGGAGCTTTAATGTAAAGAGCTGCGAAGAGATTGCCCATCTGGATTGCCTCGGTGAAGTCCATATTGCCAGCCTTAAACTCATCCAGATTGCGGGCGATGTAAGTAATAAGACCGGCTCTGAATGAATCGCCTGCACCCACAAGGTCAACTACATCGCCAGCCATAAACTTTGATTCTATCCTGGTTGGGCCCTCGATTTGACCATCCGGCAGGATATGCTTTTCATAGGCTCCGTTGCTGATGGTAACGCCAAACAATCTTGTCCTGCCGTCTTTTTCCCAGAATCTTTCTGTCAAAAAATTCATAAAATGGAGGTTGTTATCGTTCTCATCAAAGTCATCCCAATCGCGCGGCGTTGCCAGGGAATTCTCTATCATTTTGCCTTCGTCCGAAGAAGTAAAGAACAGGTCAACCTCAGGCAAAAGGGGTATTAGAAGTTTATATTCGGCTACAGGTTTACCCGAACCAATCAGCTTCTGCGGTTCGCTTGTCAGCGTGTGACTATCAACAATAGTGACAATCCCCTGGCTGCGGCACCATTTAATGAATTCGGCCAGGTCTCTGCCGCTATTCGCATCTCCTTTGTCTGACAGGCCGGAATACATATAGTAAACGATTTCAGGATTTGAGCGGGCAACAGCCCCCTTAAAATGTTCAAAATCAAAGTCATTATTGGCATTAGGGAAATAGGCAATCCCGCCTCGTTCCTTTACGCCTTTTTCATAAATAAATGTAGTTCCGGTAGGTAATTCAGGATGGATACAGGTCTGGGACATATCGATGTTGTTAGAGGTCATCACATCAGAGAAAAAACGCCCCTGGGCATCCAAACCATCGTAATCTCCTTTGCCTAAGTTAGCTCCTACAGCTACGTTCAAACCTGCTCTGGCTATCAATGGTGCCGAATTACCTGGCCCGCCGGCAGTAGCAGAACCCTGCTTAATCCAATCTCTAAGTTGCTCCTGTGAATAGGCAGGCATATCTTTGGTTTTACATTTGGCCAAACCGCCTTGACCCACTAATGCCTCGACGAAATGAAAATCAGCGCTCCTAAAATCTACCACTGCTGTATTTAGAATCATTACATCTGTAGCCATGTTATTATCATTTCAAGAACAAATCACGATTGCTCAAAACTAATAGAAGGAACGTTATTTCTTTGTAGTCCACATATATGCAACATTTTGAATGCCATGTCAATGCGTTTTCATTTCGCTGGTTTTCTACAAAACCGACAGAAATTTTTCTATACGTCAAAGTCTGTTTTTTTGGATAGAAAGCTGTTTTTTCCTATCCGTAGGGTGTGACCTTTATCGCTCTTACGACCGAGTAAATAGTGAAAAACCTGAGAATCTCCCACAAAAAACCATTGACGATTTTTGGACACGCTGTTATTGTTTATAATAACAATATGTTCATAATAGTAAACACTTTTTTAATGAATTCTTTGCGTTATGGAACCGAAGGAATTAGGCAGAATTATTCGCCGCCTTAGGACCGAAGCCGGCATTGGATTGCGTCAATTGTGTCGGCTGGCGGATATTTCGCCAGCCTCACTTACGGCCATTGAAAAGGGTAACAGCAGCCCTACCCTGGCAACCCTGCACAAGGTTCTGAAGGCCTTGGGAACCAATTTTGCGGAATTTTTTGCCAATTCCATACAAAACCCACAGGTGCCCGTTTTTTCCTCTAAGGAGATGCGCAGCGTCGCGGATAAACACAGAGAATATATTTTCCTGCTTCCCAAACGCCAGGATATGCGTTTTGAGATAATCCACGAGACTATCGCCCCTTCAGAATCGAAAAGCGAGTGGGAAGTGCATGATTGTGACGTTGGGGGAGTTATTCTCTGCGGCGGCCCGGCACGTCTGGAAGTAGAAGGAGAAGGACAATGGAACCTCAGGCAAGGAGATTCATTTTATATCAAGGCCGGGTTTAAACATCGGCTTATCAATCGGGGTAAACGGGCCCTAAAGCAGATAACTGTTATGGACCCACCAGGATACTGATTTGAAAGGGACAGAAAGTGAGTGCAGAGAAATTGGCAATTGACGGTGGACCCAGAGCGGTCCCGGAACTCGGCCCTTTTCCGACAAAGATTGGCGCCGAAGAACTTCTGGAAATCCTGGATATGTGGGAATTCAGCCCGGAGAGTCGCGCTAAAATCAGGCAGCTCATCGAAAGAGAAGCCAATTTGAAGGGACCGCATCTGTTTAAATACTACAATCCCAAGCCAAGTAAGGTTGCTGCAGCGGAAAAAGCTATGCTGGATTTGGTCGGCACGAAATACTGTTTAGCAGTCAACTCGTGTACTTCGGCTCTGGTTGCCAGTTACCGGGCGCTCGGTGTCGGAGCGGGCGATGAGGTGATAGTGCCTGCTTATACCTTTTTCGCAACATCAGCAACGGTAGCCTCTTCGAATGCGATTCCTGTCATCGTCGAGGTTGATGAAACTTTATGTTTGGACCCGGAGGCAATTGACAGAGCAATAACCAAGCGGACAAAAGCCATTGTTCCGGTTCATATGCGAGGTGCTCCGGCTCAGATGGATGCCATTATGGATATTGCCAATAAAAAAGGTATCCCTGTGGTTGAGGATGTCGCCCAGGCGGCCGGCGGTTCATTCGGCGGCAAACCTCTGGGTAGCATTGGCACTATGGGGTGTTTCAGTTTCGATTACTACAAAATCATTGTCAGCGGCGAAGGCGGTTTTATCACTACCGACGACGAGTGGCTTTATACCCGGGCGCAAAGCTGGCATGATTGTGCCGCTTGCTGGCGTCCCGACCGTTTTGCAAAAGAAAGGCGGGAAGGTGAACTGTTCTGCGGTGAGAATTATCGCATGAGCGAACTGGAAGGTGCGGTGGCATTAGCGCAAATACGCAGGTCCGACGAGGTGCTCGCAGGCTACCGACGAGCCAAGATGCAGATAAAAAACGCAATTGAGACCTTCCCCTGCCTGAGTTTCCGCCGTTTGACCGACGAGGCGGGAGATACGGGAATCTCTTTGGTCATGTTCCTACCGGATGCTGATGCTACCCGCGCAGCGATTAAATACCTTCAGGCAGAAGGGGTACCGGCTGGCGGAATCTATGACTCAAAGATAAGAGACTGGCATATATTTTCATACTGGGAGCATATTTTGCATAAGAAAACAGTGGCTTCAGACGGATTGCCCTGGAGCGCGGTGCCAGCCGATGAGCTGCCAAAGTACTCCCGCGATATGTGTCCTCGGACGCTCGACCTTCTCTCGCGGGCGATTATGGTAGACGTCGGTTACCATTACTCCGGCAGAGACTGTGCTGCAATAGCCAGCGGTATCAATAAGGTACTGCGGACAATGCTCAAGTAAACCTCCGTTTGTGAAAGGAGCAGTTAAAATGGAACTTGGTTTATGCATAGAAATGGCATTTACAAAATTAACGTTTGAAGAACGCATCAAAAAAGCTGCGGAGCTTGGTTTTAAAAACGTTGAAATGTGGTTTGTGGATGTGAGCTTCAAGGGTAGACCTGAGGAACTTGCGAAGATTGCACAAAAAAACAATGTAAAGATTACCAACACGGTTATCGGCGCGCCTGACGGCTCTATTGGGGGCGGCCTGACCAATCCTGCCAACAGGCAGCAGTGGCTTGAAAGAACCAGTCTTACGTTGGAATTTAATAAAGCTGCTCAGATTCCCGCAACTATTGTTTGCACAGGTAACGTGGTTGATGGCATGAATGATGAGCAAATGATGCAGTCTGTTATGGATGGACTTGAGGCTACGCTTGAACTGGCAGAAAATGCCGCTATAACAGTTCTGCTCGAGCCGTTAAACACGACCTATGACCACCCGGGCTATTGGCTGACCAGCAGTGATAAAGGTGCTGAAATATGTCGAAAGCTTGGCTCCGCTCGTATGAAGTTGCTCTATGACTGCTATCACATGCAAATTATGGAAGGCGACCTGGTTAAGCATATCGAGAGAAATATTGATGTTATAGACCATTTTCACTCGGCCGGTGTACCGGGGAGAAACGAACTTTATAAAAGCGAAACAAATTACCCATTTGTAATGAACCAGATTGAAAAACTCGGTTATAAAGGCATTTTCGGCCTGGAGTATATGCCATCAATTGATGACGAAGAGTCGCTTCGCGAGACGCTAAAATACCTGCAATAGCCCTTTGAGCAATATTTGGTAGTTAAGTTTATATAGGATGGAACATCAGCCGTGAGTCTTAGTCCTGCAGACTACGTAGTATTCTTCTGCTATATGATTGCCGTTGTTCTAATCGGCTTCTGGGTGGCCCGTAAGGAAAAGGCAACCGCTATAGATTATTT
>CP070728.1:879124-891011 GCA_020351025.1 Planctomycetota bacterium | reverse complement strand
CCGAGTACCTCTGGGTTGACGATGTTTTAATCACCATGGAGTAAGAGTATCGAGGCTTTTTGTTTGCCTTGATATTCGAAAGTTGTTTCAAGCGTGGCGGCCTTTATGGCCGCCACGCTCTTTTATTAGCCTTCGTGCAAAGTATTGTTGTTGTGTTGTTTAGGGGCAGGTTCTGAACGGTAGCAATCACGATTTCTATGTAATTTCATCAGGATATGATGGAAGAGGGACGATGGACGACGGCCCCCGTGAGATAGGCTGGTAGCCATCTCACGGGGTAGATGCGGGAGAGTTGGAGTGCCTCGCCTGAGTGTGGTGAATGGTCAGCGGTTTTTTGGATGTGGGGATTTTATATAGGGCTATATAAGTATATGCATATATACTTATGGACTGCTTTATGATTCGGTTTTTTTGCATGAGAGAATCATGGTTTTCGAAAGAGGGATTTGAGGTGAAGATTTTTTATTTTTGGCCGTATTGTTTTCGGTATGCCATTGGGCTGATACCCTTTTCCCGCCGGAATTCCCGAGCGATATGGTCAACGCCGGGGTATCCCAAACTTAAGGCAATCTTCGAAACTGTCAGATTCGTCTCCAGCAGCATCTTAACGACCTGCTCGATGCGTACCCGTCTGATTTGGTCGTGAACTGAGCGGCCAATCACCCTGCGGAAGTGGCGTTCCAGACTTCGACGTGACACCGTTGCCTCCTCCGCCACATCAGAAACCCGAATAGGTTCTTTGGCGTGTTTTCTAATGAAACGAAGGGCATTCGCTACATCGCGGTCTTTTGTCGCTAAGATGTCAGTGGAGAGTCTTGTGGCAATATGTGTGGCGGGAATCAGTATAGATTGGCCGGATGTTTTTTTGCCAGCCATGATTTTATCGAGCAGTTCAGCACTTTGGTATCCGGCCCTTTCAAAATTAAGGTTTACGCTTGACAATGGCGGGTCGGTCAGGCCACAGACGAGCTCGTCATTATCGACGGCGATGATTGCTACTTCGTCAGGTACACTGAGCCGGGCTACTTCACATGCGTCGATGACCTGCTGTCCGCGGTCGTCGTTGCATGCCATCAGGCCGAGGGGCTTTGGGAGGGACTTTAGCCAGTTGCTCATAAATAATTCTTCGTTCTTCCAGAGGTGTTTGAATTTCGACTTTGGCCGTTTGTAAAGTTGGGTTTCGCAACCGGCCTCTCTAATCCTGGTGGCGAAGCATTCACCGCGTTCGACCGACCAGAATATATCATCAAAACCGCAATATGCGAAATACCTAAAGCCTCTCTCGAGTAGGTGCTCGGCGGCCATTCGGCCGATTCTATCATTGTCGGCGATGATATTTACCACGCCGGGTATATTGGGCTCGTTGGCAATGGCAATGGTGGGAAGCCCCAACTTAATTATTTCTCTGCTTCTTCGAACTTTGGTGGGATAGAACGTGTCACTCATTATGATTCCATCCGGGCCCCAGTCCCTGAGGTCAGATGTAGTTTCTTTCCTCTTGTAGAGCTCTCTGTAGTACAGCGGTATTCTATAGAATGTCCATGGGCCGTAGAGATGCGAGTACCTTGATATGCCGAGCAGCAGTCCGCGCCCAGACGCCCGCGATGTCTCCACCAGCAATATGATTCGGCGACTTTTTGGCATATTCACAGTTTATACCGATGTGGGCACATTTCAAAAGTAATTTTAGGTTCTAAAAACGGACAAAGTGATGTATCCAATCCATTAGTGGCGTCAAATTCTGTCGCAAAATGGCTAAAGAAAGACGCAAAATGGCGTTTACTTTATGACAAAAACATACGATAATATTGTTTATTGTGTGTTTTCTTGTTTCCTCCTAGAGGTGCACTGGAGGTGCAAAGGGTAAATATAGAATCATGCAATTTTTAAAAAAAGTTTCGTTTTTATGAGATTGCTTTGTTGTAAGTTTCTTTAGACACACAATATTGTAATTGAGAACTTAACTAGTGAAGGTTTTTCATGCCTGTCTAAGAAACAGATGTGCCGTCTCATAGGTAGACGGCTTAACAATCCAAGATTTCATTTTTGTTGAGGAGTGTAGAAACGAATAGGCAAATTTGTTTTTTAATATCTTTTATTCTGATGCTGGCTCTAAGCGGTTCCAGTTATGCGTCGCCGGAGACGATAGTGCCAGGAGTTTTATGGTACGATACTTCAAGCAATGTTCTTAGTTCGCACGGTGGCGGGATACTTAAGGAGGGCAACACATATTACTGGTTCGGCGAGTATATGGACAGCGACCCGAACAATGTATTACCTGTCTATGAAGGTCACGTTACTCACCAGTTTGTAGCTAATACGTGTTACTCATCGATAGATTTTGTTCACTGGACGTTCGAGAACAATGTGCTTACTCAGCAGGCGAGCGGCGACCTTGGTCCTGGTCGAGTTGTTGAGAGGCCGAAGGTAATCTATAATGATTTGACCGGTCAATACGTGATGTATATGCACATTGATAGTTCTATGTACGACGACAATAGAGTCGGCGTTGCGACCTGCCCGACGGTGAACGGTAACTATACGTACCTGGGGGGTTTTTGGCCGCTCGGGAACAGAAGCGGGGATATGACGCTGTTCAAAGATGACGACGGGAAAGGCTATCTATTAAGCAACAATGGTTTGAGCGGTATAAACATCTATGAGTTGACCGACGACTATTTAGACGTTAATAGTCTGGCTACGCTGGTACGCAAACCAGGGGCTGAGGCGCCGGCGATGTTCAAGGCAGGCGGCACGTATTATCTTTTGTGCTCGGATTCGAGCTGGTGGACCCCAAATGACAATTTTTATTTTACAGCAACCTCTATAACGGGTCGGTGGTCCACCTCAAAGGACTTCACACCAGACAGCACCAATACATGGGCCTCTCAGACGACCTATGTTCAGCCGATACAGGGAAGTGTTTCGACGACGTATGTGTTTATGGCCGACAGGTGGAACGAATGGGACTTTGGGAACTCGATGTATATATTCCTTCCGCTGATAGTCGATGGCACGACGCTGACGGTTGACTGGTATGATGAGTGGACGCTCGACGCAGAGACAGGCGAGTGGGCACCGGTGGAGTGCACAGCCAGTACTATTCATGTGGAGTCGATTGTTTGCAGCACTGTTCCAATTCCAAGAAGCCAGGGCATGAGCTACGGCGAGGTTACAGTGACTATCTACGACGATTGCGGCGACCGTGTTGTAGGAGCCGAGGTAACCGGCACGTTCACAGGAGATTTCAATGAGACGCTAACCGAGACGACCGACGACAGCGGTGTGGTGGTACTAACCACCACAACGGGGTTCAAGCAACCTTCGTACACATTCTGTGTGGATAATGTTAGTCATGCAACATTGAGTTATGACCCCAACGATAATACGGAGACCTGCGAGAGCTACTAACTAACAGCCGTATAGGTTTGCAAAAGTTTAGGCGTGGTGGTAATTATGGCTGCCATGCATTCGGGTTTGAAACTTAGATTTTGAGGAAATTTAACTCCCTCTCTTGAACGGAGGGGAGAATTGATTTAGAGATGGTTAAGAAAAATCAGGAGACTAATACTAATTTTTCAGAAGGAGGTATGTTATGTATATGAAATTATGTTTGTTAAGCTGCTTTGTTTTGGTGCTTGCTCTCGGGGGAGCTGTCCAGGGTGGTGCACCTCTTCCTGTTGAAAACCACAGCTTTGAGTTCGATAAGAACGGCGAGCAAATCACGGAGCAGACATGGATAGGCGATGTGAATGCCTGGATTTTGCGTGACACTGGTTCAATGAGTGGTTGGTGGTTTGTCTCTGTTGGAGAAAATTATACGGGATTTGAAGCGACTGACGGCAATGCCGCTTCCGTCTGCGCCACTCTGCACGACTGGCCCGACACTATCTTAGAAATCTATCAGATTATCGACGCGAACACGGACGCAAACGCAATTATTGCTGAGAACCGTCGGTACACGCTTACCTTTAATGCAATTGATACACATTCCATAGTGGAGCCAGATGTTAATGCAGTATTATTTGTCTCGACTGGAGAAGGTGAACCGAATGACGTGATACTGGCCAGCCAGAAGACAACGCTCACGGCACCAAACTGGGAGGATCCTGAGTATGCGGGCTGGGAGGAAATCAAGTTGTATTACGTTGCGTTGCCGGGTGATGGTAACATTGGAAAGAGCATAGGATTAAAGTTCAACATTCCGATCCCGTGGTACAATGGTGTGTTTGTTGCCATTGACAATGTTCGAATGGATTGGGCTTATCTTACCGATGCCTGGAATCCTTACCCTGCTGATGGTGCAACCGAGGTGCCCAGAGATGCAAATCTTATCTGGAGTCCGGGATTATGGGCAAAAGATACCAACGGGCACGATGTTTACTTCGGCTCCACGTGGGCTGAGGTAAATAGCGCCACCACCGCTTCGGCTGAATTCATAGGCAATCGGGACGCTAACGAGTATGACCCGGGAACAATGGTCCTGGGCACTACCTACTACTGGCGTATCGATGAGGTAAATGAGAACTACACGCCCGGTCCTGTGCCCATACCTCCGAACGGTCGTTGGAAAGGCCAGGTCTGGAGCTTTACCATTGAGGGACTTGCCAAAAATCCCCATCCAGAGGATGGGGCCACGGGGGTGCCCAAAAACGTTATTCTCAGATGGTCACCAGGAATCGATGCTAAGTGGCACGACGTATACTTCGGCACAAGTGAAGCCACTGTGACAGCGGCCACTACAGCTTCGCCGGAGTACAAGATCAGAACGAACCTCGGGACCGAACAGTACGATGCCGGAACTAATGAAAACCCCCAGGTAGGCGAGCAGTACTTCTGGCGTATCGACGAGGTGAACACGATAACAGTCAAGGGGCACGTCTGGGACTTCACCGTCGCAAACTACATCCTCATCGATGACTTCGACTTCTACGCGAACCACACGGAGCTGCGAACTGTATGGAAAGACTACTACAGCGCTATAGGCGGCGATGGAGTGGTCTGGCTCAATAAAGACGCAAACTATGCCGTCGATGGTAACTCGATGCTGTTTGAATACTGGAACAACTCGAGTCCTTACTATTCTGAAACCAGGCGAGATTATTCTACAGGCCAAGATTGGAGCTATTCAGGAAATGGCGTTACGGCACTTGAGATAGACTTCATCGGCGATATGAACAGCGCTATGGATCCGCCGATGTACGTGAAGCTGTCCGATGGCACGACTACCGCTCAGGTGAACCACACCGATTTTAACGAAGTCCTTGAGGAAGAGATACATACATGGGTCATTCCTCTGAAAGACTTCAGCGGTGTGACCCTGTCGAGTATCACGAGCATCACCCTCGGTATAGGTGACAAGGTAAGAGAAGCCGCAGGGCCGGATGAGGAAGGAACTGTCTACTTCGACGACATGAGGCTGTATCCGCCAAGATGTATTCCTGAGGTAACAGGGGCAGCACAGCTTCATGCTGTAGGTGATTTTACCACTGCACACCATGATGGTCAGGATTGCATTACTGATTATTTAGACCTCGAAATAATGGCAGAACGCGACTGGCTCATGAGCGGTGCAAATGTTCCTCCATCAGAACCGGATACCAATGCCACACTCTGGTACAAATTTGACGAAGGCAGCGGCACCACTACCGCCAACAGCGGAAGCCTTGGCAGCACCTACAATGGTATCCTGATAAACGGCCCGGTCTGGTCGACTGATGCACATCCGAATGACGGAAATTCCCTCGACTTTGATGGAAGTGATGACGGTGTCTATGTAGCAGATTCTCCGAATATGACCGGTGATAACAGTGTAACATTCACGGCCTGGGTAAAGCGTGAAGGAAGTATAGACGCTTATAAGGGTGTTATGGTGATGAGCCGGGACGAGGGCAGCGAAGGTGAAAATGGTACCGGTATCCATACGGACAAGACCGGCACTAATGCTCTCGGTTACACCTGGAATAACTGGCAAGAATCCTGGGGTTGGGACAGTGGACTGGTTATTCCCCTTGACGAATGGGTTTTTGTTGCCCTTACGGTAGAGCCGACACAAGGGATTATGTATCTTGCCGAGCCAAACGCCATCGACCCGAATATCTATGACCTGCATTCGGCAACAAACGTATGGTACCATGATGGATTATCGGAGTATGGTGAAACCGGTGGCTGGGACGGTACCTCGCCTATTTATCTCGGTCGGGATGACCCGAATAAATCCACTGATTATACTTTCCCCGGCAAGATAAGCGATATCCGCGTCTATGACTATACCCTGACGCGTGGCGAAATTATGTACCTTGCAGGCGTGGGTGGGACAGCCTATGTACCACTGGAGGACTGGCGTGCTGACATTGACGATGATGATAGAGTGGACCTCACGGACTATGCGACTCTGGCAGATAACTGGCTTAAGCTACACCTGTGGCCGGAGCCGTAGTCTCTAACCAGTGAGTTTGCACGAACTCGGGGCCTATGCTGATTAATTCAGTGTGGGCCCCGATTATTTTCTGATTGTGATAAGAACAATCCATGTTTCAATAAATCCTAATCATCAGTGTAATAAATCATAACTGCTCGCTTTGGCTGTCTACTATATTAGATTACATCACTGTAGCCGCAGAGGTAATGGCCTATAAATTAGAACAGCCTGTGCAGGTATGTTAGTTTATTAGTAAGGCGTTGAGTACCCAGCCGGCCCGATAGGCACATTTAGCGGTTTGATTCCGTACTCCCATGCCAATGTCATCGTTTTTAAAATCCGGTCCCTGTAGCCTAATTTAGCGGGTATGTCTCGACCTGCTCTGAAGGTTGTGTCTTCCAAATATTTAACTAAGAGGGAGTGAGCCTCTGGAGCCCAGAGGAGCGAGGAGGGTTTGGCCGAAGAGGCCCAAGCAATGATTCCCCATATAAAGTGCCCGAAATAACAATTTTGCTTCGGTTTTTTTTCTGAAAATTAACTAAATTTTTTTTTACAAAACAAGGCCCTAGTTTGTAATGTGGTTTAAATACGCAGTTTTGGTGTTTTAGTTTTAAAGGAAATAACAAGAAATAGGTTCTAAACAGAGGATTATAAGATGAAGGAGAAACTTAGCAGACGAGAATTTATCAGTGGTACGAGCGCAGCAGCTATTGGTGTTGTGACGGGGCTGCCGGCTATTGCGTCGGCGATGGCGGGTGAGAGGCCAAGTGGTAAACGAAAGCGGGTGCTTCGGATTGCACATTTTACGGATATTCATGTTCAGCCTGAAGGGGCTGCGCCGCAAGGTATGGCGCGGGCTCTTCGCAGTGCACAGAGCTTAGCTGATAAGCCGGATATTATTTTTACCGGTGGGGACTCAATTATGGATTCACTCAAAGCCAACAAAGCACGGACGAAGGCCCAGTGGGCGGTTTTTCAGTCAGTTCTGAAGAATGAGTGCTCGCTGCCGGTTGTTCACTGCATTGGCAATCACGATGTATGGGGGTGGGGCCTGGAAGATGAGAGTGTAAAGAGTGATAAGCTCTATGGTAAGCAATGGGCAGTTGAGGAGCTTGAGTTGGAGTCGCGGTATTACCGGTTTGATAAGGCTGGGTGGCGGTTCATCGTGCTTGACAGCACGCACGTAGTGGATAAGGTGAGCACCTCAAGTGAACCATACACGGCGAAGTTGGATGAGGAGCAGTTCGAATGGCTTAAGAAGGTTTTAGAGGAGACGGTAAAAGAGAGGCCGATATGCGTGCTGTCACACATTCCGATTATTTGCTTCTGTGCGTTCTTCGACGGGGAGAACGAGAAGAGCGGGGACTGGGTGGTTCCGGGGGCGTGGATGCATATTGATGGACGTCGAATCAAGGATTTATTTTACGCGCATAAGAATGTTCGGCTATGCCTGAGCGGTCACATGCACATGCAGGATAAGGTTAAGTTTTTAGGCGTGAAATACCTCTGCGACGGAGCGGTTTGCGGCAGCTGGTGGGAAGGTAACCATTATGAGTTTCCGCCGGGGTACGTGGTTGTGGACTTATATAATGACGGCAGCTCGAAAAGCGAGTACATTACCTATAAATGGCAGTAAACGGCATTTACAAATATATTCGAGGTTGAGAATTAAGGGGGGTAAGCCTCTCCAGCCCTAAAGGAGCGAGAAGGTTTGGCCGGAGAGGCCTACAAGCAACGATTCCCTATATAAAGTGCACGAAACAACAATTTTGTTACGGTTTTTCTGAGAATTTTTTAAATATTTTGAAAAAAGGACAAAACGGTAACAAATCGATAACATTAGGAGGGTAATTATTGCTTTTGAAAACGGATATTTTGTGTTACGCTAATGCGACTAACATATACGAGGTGAGATTTTTAAGGAGCGGAAAATGCGAAGCTATCACATTACACAAATAATGTTGGGGTGTTTATTGTGTTTGGTGGCTGTTACAACGGGCTGTTGTATTCAGATAGGATGCTTGGGGCGAGCGAAATATGAGAGGACGGAGCGGTTATCTGCACCTATGGAGGCAGGAGGGACAATTGATGTTGAGACGAGCTACGGGTGGATAACGGTCAGTGGAGGTGATGTAAAGGAGTGCAGAGTAACGGCGGAGATTTGCGCGCAAGCACCGAGCGAGGAGGAGGCACAGGAATTAGCTGAGCAGGTGAAGATAGAGATTGAGACTTTGGGTAAGACAATGAAGATTAGGGCGAAGAAGCCGCGATTGAAAAACAACCGGTCGATAAGCGTGGACTTTGATATAACGGTGCCAAAGGAAACGAGTGTTGAATGCGAGAGTTCGTACGGGTCGATCAAGGTGGTAGATATCGAAGGCGATGTAAAGGGGTATACAAGTTACGGGTCAATTAACACAAATAATACCAACGGTTCGGTCGATTTGGACACATCGTACGGCGGGATACATTGTGAGGCGATTACGTCTGATGATATCAGGGCTGGGTCAAGCTACGGAAGTATAGATATTGCATGTTCTGGTTTGTGTCCGGCTGATGTAGTAGCAAAAGTGAGGACGTCATACGGGAGTATAGATTTTGGGGTACCGGCCGGATTTGCCGGTGAGGTAGAGATGTCGACCAGTTATGGGTCAATCAAAACGGAGCTTCCAATAACAATGACGGGTGAACTTAGCAAGAAACGAATAAAGGGGACAGTTGGAAAAGGAGAGGGAAGGTTAGAGCTGAAGACCAGCTATGGTTCGATTAAGATAAGATAACAAAAGCGCACAAGTGATAGAGGCCTCTTATTGGGAAATTTGTCGTTTTGCTTTTTTGAGCCAATCTTTTCTTATAGTGACACCCCAGCCGGGGCCCTGGGGGAAATTGACGAGGCCGTTTTCGACTTTTAGCTCGGGGTGGTAAATGTCTTTTTGCCATGGCCAAGGCTCAATAGCGAACTCAAGAAAAGGCCCGGGGTTGGATATAACAGCGAGCATGTGAATGGTGAAGATAGTAACCATGGCGAGGTTTGCTGAATGCGGAACACAGGTGAGGTTTGCATCTGCGGCCATTTTAGCAACTCGTAAAGCTCGCGTTAGTCCGCCGACGTAACAGATGTCCGGCTGGACGATATCAACGGCGTGCATTTTTACCATTCTTCGCCACTGGGCGAGGTCGTTGTCCTGCTCACCACCTGCGACGAGGACATTGAGGGCAGCAGTTACCTTTGCTGTCCATTCAAGCTCCCAATATGGACAAGGTTCCTCAAAGTGGCAGACGTTGTTTTCTTCGAGGATTTTGCCGACTTCGATGGCTTTTTTCGGTGTGTAGCAACTGTTCGCATCGACGAGGAGAGCTATATTATCGCCGACAGCTTTTCTTACAGTGGGGACGATTTCTTCAGTTCTTCCCGGCCATTGGTCCTGGTCGTGGCCACAGACTTTTCCGATTCGGATTTTGAAGGCCCGGTAGCCGTGGGTGTCCTTTAATCTGAGGAGTCGTTCGGCTTCGTCATCAGGCTTGATATCTCTTGACATACTCGAGCCGTAAGCTGGAATTGGTCGCGGTTTTCCTCCAAGGAGCTCACAAACACTAATATTTTGTCGTTTTGCAAGCAGGTCCCAGATCGCGGTATCGAGGCCGGCGAGGGCCCTGCAGACATAAGACCAGGGGAACTTGTAATTTTTCTCGATGCAAATGTCGACAAGGTCGTCGATATTTGCGGGGTCTGCACCGAGTGCGAGTGGAGCAATTTTTCGGTGCAGGACGGTAGCGGAGATATCGGCATCGTAGGTAGAGATTTGTCCAGATCCGGTTGAGCCATCGTCGGTGGTAATTCTGACGATGCTTACGTGGCCTTGGGTGAAAGATTCGATGGTTTTGATTTTCAGTCCTGTAGCATCAAGTGCTATCTTACGGCAACTTTTTAGTGTGTCAGTGGTGGCGGCAAAGGCTTTTGGTAATTTTGTTAGCTGCGATGAAGTTGCCGCCAACGCGGCAGCAGCTTTTAAGAAATCACGGCGAGTGTTTTTCATTTTTGTTCTCCTGTTATAATCGTATTGCGAATATCACAAATGTTTTTGTGCCTGCGCAAGGTTAGGCAAGACATGCAACACATGAAACTCAGGTTCTTTTCACAGCATCAGTGAAGGAGGTTAGATTATTGGCCCATTTTTTTGCTTCAAGGAGGTCAACTTTATCTTCATGGACGAGCCTGGCGAGGTGACTTTCCATAGTTATCATTTTCTCATCGGGTTTATCCTTTGTTTTTGTCTGCAATTGAGAATAGAGTTGCTCGATTTTTCCTATTCGTATCAGGTTTGCACAGGCGTATTTTGTATTGTTTAGAATTTCCATTGCAACGAGGCGGCCTTTGGCATCCTTTCTCGGGATAAGCTTTTGGCTTATGATGTAAGCGAGGCCGAGGGAGAGCTGATTGCGGACTTCGCCCTGCCTTTCGGCTTGGAAATAATCGAGAATACGTGTTATTGTTCCGGTGGTGTCCCTTGTGTGTAGAGTAGAGAAGACGAGGTGTCCTGTTTCAGCGGCCATAAGTGTCATAGAGATAGTTTCCGGGTCACGCATTTCACCGACAAAAATTATATCAGGGTCTTCACGGAGAACAGCTCTTAAACCATCGATGAAAGATTTGACATCCCTACCGACCTCCCGCTGCGAGATAATAGAATACTTTTGCTGAAAGAGATATTCGATTGGGTCTTCTATAGTTATAACTCTTCGTGCGGATTTTTCTGCGATTCGGTCGATGAGTGAGGCGATAGTTGTTGATTTTCCCGCACCGGTGATGCCAGTTACGAGGACAAGTCCCTGCTTTCGATTGATTATGTCCTCCCAGACATCGTTGGGAAAGCCGATATTCTCAATTTTCGGGATATCGAGGGATAGCGCACGGATGGCTGCGGCGATGCCATCATTTTCCTGAAAGATGTTAATTCGAAACTGCAGTGAGCCATGTCTGTATGAGCAGTCTACACTGTAATCGGCATGGTATCTTTTGAGGTTTTCATCGCTCAGGAGCGGGTAGATAAGCTGCTTTGCAATATCAGGTGTAACTGTTAAGCCTTTTAGTTTTACGAGGTCGCCGTCAATTCGATAGGTAGGAGGAGCACCAATTTTGATGTGTAAATCTGAGACTCGCATCACGCCCTTTTCCTCAAAGTAGACTAACATATCGAGAATGCTTAGCTTTCCAAGATTTTCGGTGGCATAGACTTTTTCAGAAGCAGAATATTGCTCAGCCATACTTTGGCACCAGGTAAGGGGTAATATTTATAGCTTATTTTTACTGTTTTTTTTGGCTTTTTTGGGCTAATAAGCAGTATAACGACAGACTGCAAAGAAAGCAAATCGCAAAATTCAGCGGCCTGTAGTGTATGCAAAATACCCGGGAGGTTCTGCCAACAATCATCTCATCGGGAAGGTATTTTGGAGGTTTTAGGACGG
>CP070728.1:817098-879024 GCA_020351025.1 Planctomycetota bacterium | reverse complement strand
AACATTTGGCAACTTTTGGCTACTTTTCCCCTTCACACCACTAAAAACTAATGCCTTTGATTACCAAAGAACTTACCCAAATTTACATGCCCCGTTAACTTGGGTAGTCTGCACCATTTGGGTACCCAAAACCCCCATTAATCACACTGAAAATCACAGAAACTTGCTTTTCCCGTTTCCCCCTCGTAAGTTCTTGTGCAGCCGTTACTTATGCTCTTTCTCAAACCTGAATTTGTGCATATCAGCATCGACTTTTATTCTATCACCATCGCTGAATTTACCTGCTAAAAGCTGTCCCGCCAGCGGATTCTCCAGTCGCTGCTGAATCGTCCGCTTCAATGGCCTTGCACCAAACGCAGGGTCATAACCCTCATCCATCAGCTGTTTTCGGGCATTTTCGCTGAACTTAAGCTCAATCTTGCGCCCTCGCATACGCTCCGCTAAGTAACCAAGCTGGATATCGACAATCTTTCTTAAATCCTCTTTTGTCAGCATCTTAAAGACGATTATCTCGTCTATTCGGTTCAAAAACTCCGGCTTAAAGACCTTCTTCAGTGCATCCTTGACATGTGCCTCGATTTCCCAGTCTGTACCGGATTCCTCGGTTAGCTGCTGAATCTGCTGGCTTGCAATGTTGCTGGTCATAATAACAACGGTGTTCTTGAAATCTACGGTTCTGCCTTTGCCATCGGTAAGTCTCCCATCATCAAAGACCTGCAGCAGTATATTGAAGACATCCAGATGCGCCTTTTAAATCTCATCGAGCAAAATAACCGAATATGGCTTACGCCGTACCGCCTCGGTCAATCGTCCTCCTTCTTCATAGCCGACATATCCTGGCGGCGAGCCGATAAGTCTCGCAACAGAATGCTGCTCCATAAACTCGCTCATATCAATCCGAATCATAGCGTTCGGGTCATTGAAAAGAAAATCGGCAAGTGCCTTGGAAAGCTCTGTTTTGCCAACTCCTGTGGGGCCAAGGAATAAGAATGAGCCAATCGGCCGATTCGGGTCGCCCAGCCCAGCCCGATTTCTGCGAACCGCATTGCAAAGGGCAGTAACGGCCTCATCCTGGCCGACTACCCGTGTCCGTATCTCGTCCTCCATCTTCATCAGTCGTTCTCGCTCGCCAGTCAATAATCTCGATACCGGTATTCCAGACCATTTCGCTACAACCTCAGCGATATGTTCTTCGGCTACTTCGTTTTGGATTATGCCTCTGTCGGATTTGGAAAGTTGTGTCTCTTTTTCTTCGAGCTGCTTTTTCAAATCCGCAATAGTGCCGTATTTCAAACGGGCAGCAGTCTCCAATTCGCCCTTGCGCTGGGCGTTTTCAAATTCTGTGTGGGCCTGTTCTATTTGTTGTTTTATTTGTTTTATCCGGTCAATGTGTCCCTTTTCACTTTCCCACTGTTCTGAGAGGTTTTTGTCCTTCTTTTGCAGTTCAGCCAGCTCTTTTTCCATCTTTTTTAATCGTTCTTTGCTCGCTTTGTCGCTTTCTTTTTTAAGTGCCTCACGCTCGATTTGTAATTGAACGATTTTTCTGCGGATACTATCCAGTTCAGCGGGCAGCGAATCGTTCTCAATCCTTAGTTTCGAGGCTGCTTCATCTATTAAATCTATTGCTTTATCCGGTAGCCATCGGTCGTGAATGTAGCGATTGGACAAAGTTGCAGCTGCAACGAGCGCAGAATCAGTGATGCGGACGCTGTGATGAGTGTCGTAGCGGTCTTTCAGACCACGAAGGATGGCTATGGTTTCCTCAACGCTCGGCGGGTCTATCAGAATCGGTTGAAAGCGTCTCTCAAGTGCCGCATCTTTCTCGACATATTTTCGATAGTCGTCGATTGTGGTTGCACCAATAAATCGCAAATCCCCCCGTGCAAGCGAGGGTTTGAGCAAATTGCCGGCATCGACTGCGCCTTCGGCTTTGCCTGCCCCAACTACGGTGTGCAATTCATCGATAAAAAGTACTATCTGGACCTGTGCTACGATGACTTCCTTAAGTACGGCCTTTAGCCGCTCCTCAAATTCACCTCTGAATTTGGTACCTGCTATCAATGCCCCCATATCTAAAGCAATAATTCTTTTAGTCTTAAGACCAGTAGGGACATCACCTGCGATTATGCGCTGGGCAAGGCCTTCGACAATTGCGGTTTTGCCGACGCCCGGCTCGCCGATTAGCACGGGATTGTTCTTTGTCCGTCGATTAAGGACCTGCATACAGCGCCGGATTTCTTCGTCTCTGCCGATGACGGGGTCGAGCTTTCCCTTTTGTGCCATCTCTAAAAGGTCAATTCCATAGCGTTCCAGGGCCCTGTATTTAGCTTCGGGAGTTTGGTCGGTTATTTTTTCGCCACCGCGAATTTCTTTCAAAGCATCTTCAATTTGTTTAGGTGTGATTGAATTTAGCTTTAGAATTTCTTTCGCATCACTTTGTATTGAAGCAAGAGCAAGCAGCAGATGCTCGACACTTAGGTATTCATCGCCCATTGCATCTGCCCGGTTTTGGGCGTCGAGGACGATTTGATTAAGAGCAGGGTCAGGCATCATTTGTGTGGAGCTTTGGCCTTGCGGCAATCGGCCAAGTTCGCTGTCGGTCATCTCTTTTATGCGCGAAATATTAGCACCAATCTTTTTCAGGAGCATTACCACAACACCGGTATCATCGCTGCAAATAGCACTTAGTAGATGCAGGGCAGACAAGACCGTATGCGATTTAGCCATTGCGATTTGCTGAGCGGTGGCTAACGCTTCCTGAGCCTTTAATGTGAATTTGTCAAATTTCATAACTGATTTCCTTCACATACCAAAATACCGTACATGCACCAATTATTTTATTAGCAAACAGCGTGCCCGGACAACCTAAATTTGCAACTTCTTTGAAATCCGCAATTTACAGTTGCCGGTCTTATATCTGTTGTGCCAATTTGGCAGGTATTATCGTTGTGTATGTCGAATATTGTCTTTTAGAGGCTTTTGCTTTACTGGTTATTTCGATTAATAATCGCCGGATTGTAGTTTGACGAAGTTCGAGGCATTGATTATTCTACAGTTGGATTGTTCAAGGATGCTTTCCAAGAGATTATCAGGAGAAACATTATGTTTTATATGATACTCATTGTTATAGCAATAATAGTGGCAATCGGATGGATAGCATACGGGATATGGTCTTACAGAGTTTATCGTGAAGAAAAAAACAAACCAAGACCAAAGTCGGAACGTCTGGTACAATCAAGGAAATCGTTTGAAGAATACATGGAGAGGATGAAGGAGTTTGAGGAAAAGAGAGCCCTTGAACGTAAGGGGAAAGAAAATAAGAATGTGAAAGGGGAGTAAAATGGCAGTTAAAAAGATTACTGTTCACTGTGTTGAAATTGAGGATAAGCCGGGAAGTCTTCAGGGACTTTTAGCGCAGGTGGCTTCGGCAAATGTTGATTTGCAATGTTTTGCGGCATTTTCAGCAGGTGGCGGCAGAGGACAAGTGTATATAGGCGCCAAAGACCCCCAAGCTTGTGAAACTTGCGCAAAAGATGCGGGGATTGAAGTGACGCCTGCTGCCGGCTTTATCGTCAGGGGTGAAGACAAAGTGGGAGCTGCTGCGGAGTCACTGAGGGCCCTTGCAAATGTCGGCATTAATGGTATTGCAGGTTCAGCGATGGTTTGTAATGGTCAATACCAGATGCTTGTTGTAGTAGATGCCGCCGATGGTGACGCTGCTGCAGCTGCGCTGGGAGCGTAATATTTCTTGTATTGCGTCTGTTGTCTCTTTGATTTCTTAGCGTCTGTGATGATAGTGTTGTTGGTGTTTGGTTTGTTATGGCCAGAAGGCGGCAATTGCGACGGTGAGCCAAATCAGCGAGCCGATGATGATTTTTGTGGTTATGCCGAGGAACTGACCGAAGCCTGCTCCAAATCCCAGACGAAAGAAATCCTGCGGTTTTCGTCCAGCTAAAAGTTCAAAGACACAGGCCCCAACGGCAGCACCGGCACAGGAGCCGAAAATTGTGCCAAGCAATGGTATGGGAATCAGGAAGGTTCCGAGCACGGCCCCTGTAAGGGCTCCGAAGATGGCTCCAAGTGAGCCAAGCAGGCGAGCGCCGGCTCTTTTGGCACCGCCGGCCCCGCCAAGCAATTCAATTAACTCACCAGCGAGCGCCAAGACTGCTATGACCATTAACGTGTAGACGGAGAAAATTTTATTGTCTGCCTGCCACCAGGCAAACAGAGCTGTAGTTGTGACGATTAGCCAGTTACCAGGCAGCGCAAAAGCGACCAATGCAAGCCAAACGGCATTGAGCAGAATCAGGGCTATTAACCAGAGATAAAGCATATCCTAAATTGTAAGCTAAGAGAGAAGATGGTAAAAGTGAATTTGTTAGTCATTGTTTTTTTTAGTTTTAAGTTTGTGGCTTTGCAATGGTTGTAATAGCGGGTATAATACTTATTGAGAATTGAGGTCGGTTAGGAATGTGCTGTAATGTATAAATGTAAAGTGCGATTTATAGTAGTGTCAGCCGTACTTGTGCTTCTGTCAGTGTTGCCGCTATATTCAGCGGAAACCTGGCGGCTGGGGCAAGGCCAGGATTTGCAGAGTATGTCTGCTGAAGGTGAGGATAAATTTCTGCTTGCAGTGGCAGAAATAAAGCAATTAGTCATCACCGGCCAGGCTGATGCTGTCAGTGAGGCGCTGGAACAGCTTAAGAAAGAATATCCGGAGATTGCAGGTCCTGATTTTGATGCCTTTGTTGATGCTGAGATGCTCTTTTGTAAAGGGGAATTAAGCAGGGCAATGAGGAGCTATGATAATTTTTTGGATAAATTCCCCGAAAGTGCACTTTTCGAAGCGGCTTTAGACAGGCAATTTGGCATAGGTAAGGCCTTTTTAAGCGGGCAAACAAGGAGGGTACTTCGCGTATTCAAGATAAGAGGATACACTTACGGCAAGAAGATAATGGAAAGGATTATCGACCGAGTGGGCCTTGGTTCACCAATCGGTCTAAGAGCAGCTATGGCTGTAGCAGAGAGTTTTGAAAGTAGAGGAAAATTCGAAGATGCATATATAGAATGGCAAGAGATATCAACGCAGTGGCCAACGGGCCAGGTCGGTAAGGATGTATTGCTTGCTATGGCTCGATGTAAACACGCTGCATATAGAGGACCAGGCTATGATGCTTCGAACCTTATAAGCGCAAAAAGCTATTATGAGAATTTCAGGTTACGGTATCCCGAGGATGCCAAAGAGCTTGATGTTGATGGAAAACTTAAGCTGATAGAGGAACAACAGGCTCGTAAGCAATTAAATATCGGCGAATATTATCAAAGAACCGGCAACAAACAGTCGGCCAATCTTTATTACCAAATGGTCATAGATAATTGGCCCGGCAGTTCTGCAGCGCAGATTGCAAAAGCAAAGATGGAATGGAATTTAGGTAGTGAAAAGTAAGGAAATGAAGAAAACAAGCCGACTCAGATGTGCAGGTAGCAAGATACTCGTGCACTTATGCACTTATGCACTTGTGCACTTTATTTTAGGTTTATGCGGATGCAGCGAGATGAGCAGCTATTCCAACGAATCGCTGTTTCCGGAAGAGGTGAGCAGCGTTTACGTGGAGATGTTTGATAACCGCAGCTTTAGGCGGGGAGTTGAATACGAATTGACGGATGCTCTGGCCAAGCGAATCGAAGTGGAGACGCCGTATAAGGTAATCTCGAGCAGAGACCGCGCCGATACTGTAGTGAGCGGTCAGATAGTACAGGTTAGTGAGTCAGTGCTCAGCAGCGAGCGAGAGATTGGGCGAGCACTGGAAAAAGAAGTGGAACTGCGGGCGGTGGTCAACTGGAAAAATCTGAAAACAGGAGGATTGCTGATAGACAACCAGGAGGTCGCCGCTTCAGCGAGCTTCTCAGAGTGGCAAAATCAAGATTTTGGCTATGCGGCCAGCCTTGCTGCGAACAATTTGGCACGGAGAATCGTGGAGTTGATGGAGAAGGAATGGTAGAATCTTGAATTGTGGTCTAAGAATCGAACCGCGAATGTCGAGATATGAGTGCTAATCGAAATAAAAAATCGTTTCAATCGCGTTCCGGCCCGCCGAAAAGGCCGGGCAAGAAGTCACCGTTGCCAGCCTACAGGAGCGGGCCATTTAACCTGTTGGTCATTTTAGCTTTGCTGTTGACAGGTTGGATGCTGCTGCAACAGTGGCAAAGCGTCGATGAGATTAGGTGGGATGAGTTTGTCGCGCATATTGAGAACAAGCACATCGACAGTGTTACCATTAAAGATACTGAGATAGTAGGTGACTTTAATGAAGAGGGTCTTGCCAGCAGGGGAGAGAGGAGCAAGGTTTCTTTTGTCGTTTATTATAAGCCGGAAGTACATGGAGAGAGGCTTGAAAGCTTGTTGGAGGAAAACGGCGTAAAGAATGATATCGCACCGCCGAGAACGTGGCTCTATAATCTGGTTGGCATGATATTGCCGGTGCTTTTGCTGGTGGGTATTTTCTATTTTGTTTTTGCGCGGAATCTTCGCAGCGGGGCCGGCGGGATGCTGATGTCGTTCGGTCGAAGCAGACATCGATTACAAAGCAAGGACCGGGTGAAGGTTACATTTAAGGATGTTGCCGGTGTTGAGGAGGCAAAGGAGGAAGTGGCGGAGATAATCGAGTTTTTGAAGAACCCGAAGAAGTTTCAGCGGCTGGGCGGGCGAATTCCTCGCGGTGTTTTACTTGTTGGTCCACCCGGCTGCGGAAAGACATTACTTGCAAAGGCCATAGCCGGTGAGGCGGATGTGCCGTTCTTAAGTATATCCGGCAGCGATTTCGTAGAGATGTTTGTCGGTGTGGGGGCATCGAGGGTGCGCGATCTGTTCAAGCAGGCTAAGGACAATTCTCCCTGTATCATCTTTCTTGATGAAGTTGATGCTATCGGTCGAAAGCGTGGTCCCGGCTATGTTGGTGGCGGACATGATGAACGGGAGCAAACCCTAAATGCCATTTTGGTTGAGATGGACGGCTTTGATACAAACGACCAAGTAATTGTGATTGCGGCGACGAACCGCGGCGATATTTTAGACCATGCGTTGACGCGGCCGGGAAGGTTTGACAGGCAGATTTTTGTGCCATTTCCGGATTTGAAAGGTCGAGTTGATATCTTGAAAGTGCACGCAAAGAAGGTAAAGTTGGGACCTGACACCAATCTGGAGAGACTCGCGCGGGGCACACCTATGTTCAGCGGTGCAGACCTGGCAGCTATTATTAACGAAGCTGCTCTTGCGGCAACTATGGCGAATAAAGACTGCGTTGAGATGGCCGACATGGAGGAAGCGCGGGATAAAGTGCGGTGGGGAAGAGCCAGGAAAAGCAGGGTAATCGACCAGCATGAGAAGGAAATTACTGCTTATCACGAGGCTGGCCATACACTTGTTCAATCCCTGCTTAAAGATGCAGACCCGCTCCATAAGGTAAGCATCATCCCTCGCGGACCAATGGGCGGAGCAACTTTTGCTCTGCCGGAGAAGGATAGAACCCTATTTACGAAGAGATATTGTATAGCACTTTTGCAGGTTTGTTTCGGAGGTCGAATTGCAGAAGAGATGTTTTGCGATGACATCTCCAGTGGTGCCCAGTCGGATATTCAGCAGGCTACCAACATTGCAAGGCAGATGATTTTGACCTGGGGCATGAGCGACGAGCTTGGGCTAATCAGCTATGGGCCTGATTTTAGGGTCAAGGAACCGGTATACCTTATGCCGGGAGAGAAAGAATATTCGGAAAAGACAGCTGAGGCAATTGATAGCGAGGTGAAAAAGATTTCCGACGAGGCATACAAAAAGGCAAAAGAATTGATAGAAGGCAACAAGGATAAACTTGAGCGGATTGCAAAGGCGCTGTTGAAATATGAAACTCTCGATGCTGATGATGTGAAGGTGATTTTGGAGGGCGGCGAGTTAGATAAACCTACAGTTTCCGATTTGTTAGCTGCCGAGCAAGCAAAAGGCGAGCAGGCAAAGCCGGAGGAAAAGGAACAAAAAGACAGTCGTGAAAGAGGATAAAAGGTAGACATGCAGCTAGTTTTACCTTTTACTCTTTAGTTTTTAATTTCTTGCAGTGTGTCTATGCGGGATAAAGCTGCTGTTATTTTATGCTTAGTTTTGATTTCCGCCTTTGATGGCTCTGCTGCACCACCTAACAGTGTCATTAAAACCGGTGTTGTAACCATCTCAGTTGAGCAGCAATATGAAGCTGTTCTGCCTGGCGGTGAATCCGCTTTGGCAATTCATTTCGAGTTGGAAAAGGATTGGCATTTTTACGCATCCGCGGAGACCGCACCCGGTGGGATGAATCTTAAAATCAAACCTCCGGCCGAAAAGCCGGTAAATTTTTCTGAACCGATATTTCCACCGTCTCATTTGTATTTCGACAAGTCCTTAAACAAGAAACTTGAGGTATTCAGCGACAGGTTTATAGTGTATTTGCCGTTTAGCGTTGGGCAGTCTGCTGATACAAAGGTAACGGCTAAGATTGGTATCGAAGGGGCTGTGTGTTCGGATATTCAGTGTCGTATGCCGAATTTTGGTTATCTGAGCGTAGAGTTAAAAATTGATAAAAATGCAATAATGGGCGAACCTAAATTTGTACTGCCGGAGGCGGTAGAAACGGGGGCGGCTGGTGGGCGGCTTTTCTTGGATGAGCGGTTAAGCTATCCGATATGGTTTGCACTTGGTTTGGCGCTTATAGCGGGGCTGTCTTTGAATATTATGCCGTGCGTTTGGCCGGTGCTGCCACTCGTCGTATTGCGGCTTGTTGGGCAGGCGAAAAAAGGAAAAGGTAAGACTATAACAATGGGCCTTGCCTTTTGTGTTGGGATATTGCTTTTCTTTGCGTCTCTTGCGGCCGCAAATATAGTTTTGCAATTGCTTTATGGGACAGCTCTTCAGTGGGGGGACCAGTTCCGCAATCCTGTCTTTGTTACGATTATGGCCCTTTTGATGGTGGTCTTGGCGCTTTTTATGTTCGATGTTTTTACGATTACACTGCCGGCATCGGTGACAGGTAAAAGTTCGGGCCAAGGGTATGTTGGGACTGTTGGGATGGGTTTTCTCGCGGCGATATTAAGTACACCGTGTAGCTTTGGTATTTTGGCTGCGGCTTTTGCATGGGCACAGGGTCAGCCGCTATTGCCGGCAACTGTTGCGATAATGTTCATTGGTGTCGGTATGTCTGTGCCGTATTTAATACTTACCTTGATACCGGGCTTGCTTGAGAAGCTGCCGAGACCCGGCCGGTGGATGGAATTGTTTAAGCAGACAGTTGGATTTATCCTGCTGGGCATTGCTGCCTGGATGATTACGGTTGTCCCTCAGGCCAAAAGGGCGGAAGTATTATATTTTGCTGTGGTGCTTGCCTTTTGTGTATGGATGTGGGGTGGGTGGGTCAGCTACAATACAAAGGCACTTAGGAAGTGGTTTGTGCGGCTTATTGCCGTTGCCTTAGCGGTAGTTGCCGGCTGGGGACTGTTAAAGCCGGCGGAGAAGCTCATCGACTGGCAGGGTTACGATGGTGCTTTAATAGATTCTGCTCTTAGTCAAAATAGACCGGTATTGGTTAAATTCACAGCGGATTGGTGCCTTAGTTGCAAGACGGTTGATAAATGGGTTTATTCGCGAAAGGATATTGCGAGTTTAATTAAGAAAAAAGGTGTATTGGCAATTAAGGCAGATACCACAGCTAAGGATTATCCGGCAACGCAGGCATTGAAAAATATTTATAAAGAGCCTGGTGTTCCGGTGAGTATGTATTTTACGCCTGGTGAGACAGAGCCGTTAAGATGGCGTGATAAGAGATTTGGTGATGAATTAAAAGCGCTTCTTGAAGAGCTGCCTTCCCAATAGAGGCTATGGGTAAGAAGAAAGCGAAAGTCAAAAAAGCGAAAATAAAAGTTGATAAGGCCGAAGCTGCCGAAAGAATCAGGAAAATTTTGCCCCTTTTGAAAAAGATATACCCGCAGGCAAAAACCGCACTTAGGTTTACGAATCCGCTGGAACTTTTAATCGCAACTATTTTATCAGCCCAGTGCACAGATGCACGGGTCAATATGGTGACTAAGGAAGTCTTTAGAAAGTATAGAACAGCTAAGGACTGGGCGAAAGCGGATTTGAAAGAAATTGAGTCGGATATAAAAAGCACAGGCTTTTACCGCAATAAGGCAATTAGTATCAAGGGTGTCTGTACAGAGGTAATTGAGCGGTTGGGCGGCAACATCCCTGATACTATGGATGAGCTTGTTAAGCTTCCGGGTGTGGGCAGAAAAACGGCAAACGTTGTACTGGGCAACGCATTTGGGGTGCCGGCGATAGCCTGCGATACGCACGTTATTCGGCTTTCCCGTCGTTTGCAGCTTTCCGGCAATAGTGATGCGGTAAAGTTGGAATTTGATTTGGCCGAAATAGTACCAAAGAAGGATTGGACGCTCTTTAGCCATATGTTGATATTTCATGGCCGAAATGTTTGTAAGGCCCGTAAGCCCGATTGTCAAAATTGCCAAATTGCCGAATTTTGTCCTGCTGCAAATGGCCCGGCTCTGTGGTAAGTTTAATATTTTTTGAGTCCTGAAATATTGGAGCAAGCCTCGAACCACAGGAGGCGCGTTCTAAAGGAGATTTTTTCTATGATAGATATTATTGATAAGCCGGTTAAGGACCTCTGGCGGATATTCAGGGTAATGGCTGAGTTTGTCGAGGGATTCGATGAACTTGCTACTATAGGCCCTGCAGTATCGTTTTTTGGTTCATCCCGTGCAAAGCCGAAACAGAAGTATTATGAACTTGCTCAGGAGACGGCTTCACAGATAGCAAAGGCCGGCTTTGCAGTGATAACCGGCGGCGGCAGCGGAATTATGGAGGCAGCAAATAAAGGGGCCGCTGAAGCGGGCGGCAAAAGTATCGGGCTGAATATCGAGTTACCTTTGGAGCAGGTTCCGAACAAATTCCAGAACCTTTCACTGCACTTTCGGTATTTTTTCTGTCGTAAGGTGATGTTCCTGAAATATGCCCATGGTTTTATAGTCTTTCCAGGCGGCTACGGAACTATGGATGAGTTTACCGAAGCATTGGTGTTGATTCAGACTTTAAGACAGGCGTATTTCCCTGTGATTTTGATGGGCAGCGAATACTGGGCCGGCTTAATCGACTGGATGCGCAAGACAATGCTTGAGGAATACCACCATATCTCACCGGATGATATGGATGTCTTTACCCTCGTAGATAAACCGGAAGAGGCCGTTAAAATTATCGTAGATTTCCGCGAGGCAAAAGGCCGGGGAGGATTAGAGCTGCCACCGGGTATGAGAAAAGCGTGGGACCAAAAGCCGGGAGCGATACCATAATTGAAGATTCAAAACTTTTGAATTTCACGCCTGTGGTTTTACATTTTTTGGTTTAAGTTTTTAATTGCCTCTATTGCTTTCTTTAAATCGCCAAGCAGGTAGTTTTTATCCGGCCCGGCGAGATGTTCCCAAGGCAGAATTTCGTCGGGGGAAAACTTTCTTTGTGCGGCAGTTTCAATATCCATATCGAATTTTTCAAAGGCCTTTTCCCAGAGTCGGTAATCGAAGCATTCATCCCATAAGTCGAATCTTGCACCGGCCTGCCAGGTCGCTTCGATGACGTCGCATAATCGTCTGTCACCTTGGCCTATCGCCGATTCCAAAATGCTGCGGTTTATGTCGTGGAACTTGAAGTGCAGGAATCTCGCTCCAAGTTTCTTCTTCTCATCGAGTATTAGGCGTTTTGCCTGTTCGAAATAGTTCAGTGGTTTTTGGACGAGCCAGCCGAAAGGCGTATGCGGCTTTGGCACAAGCCAGCTTATGGTAATATTGATTTGTGCTGTCTTTCCATCAATCGCCTTACGGAGTCTGGCAAGTTCATAAGACAGATGCACAATCTGTTTTATATCTTCTTTGGTTTCGCCGGGCAAGCCCACAATAAAGTATAGCTTTAGTTTTTGCCAGCCGGCCTTGTAGGCTGCCTCAACAGCGGCAAAAAGGTCTTTGTCTTTTAAAGGTTTGTTGATAATTTCTCTTAATTTTTCATTGGCAGCTTCAATAGCAATCGTCAGACCGCTTTTTCTTACACTGCTTAGCAGTGTAGGCAAAAGTTTCAACTGTTGGTCGACACGCAAGCTCGGCACAGATAATCCGACATGTTTGTCTTGAAAATATTTGGTTAGTTGTAATACCAGTTCTTCGAGTTTTGGATAATCAGCAGTTGATAAGCTTGATAGGCAAACCGTGTCAAATCCTGTTGAGTTGTAACAGGCCTTTGCAATTTCAGTGATTTTTTCAATGCTTCGGTAACGAATAGGCCTTCTGCAAAAGCTGGCCTGACAAAATCTGCATCGGCCGGGACAGCCCCGCATAATCTCGACATTGACTCGTTCGTGAATAACCTCTGTGAAAGGAACTACCGGGGCAAGCGGAGCAGGCGTGTTCTCAAAATCCTTGACTACAGCATTTTCGAACTTCGTTGGCAAATCAGGCGAATCCGGCTCAAAGCTTTTTATTTTTACTCCGTTGTATTTGAACTTATAAAAAGCAGGTACATAGACCCAGCTAAATCGTTTGGCGGTGCTGTAAAGGATTTCTTTTTTCGTAGCGCCGGATTGTTTTTCGTGTCTAATCAATTTTATCAACTCTACGGCAGTTTCTTCACCTTCGCCAAGCACGAACATGTCCATAAATTCAGCCATAGGTTCACAACAATTGGTCATACCACCGCCGGCTATTATCAAAGGCTCATTTTCGCTGCGTCGGCTGCTTCTGACATCCAGGCCGCCGAGGTCGAGCATATTGAGCACATTAGTGTAGCAAAGTTCGTTGGTTAGGCTAAAGCCGACGATATCAAAGCTTTTCAAAGGTGCTCTGGATTCCAAACTGAATAATGGTATTTCTTTGTTGCGCAGGACCTTTTCGGCATCGACCCACGGTGCGAAGACTCGCTCTGCGGCTACATCTTCAATTTTATTTAGAAAATCGTAAATAATTGACAGACCAGGATAGCTCATTCCCACTTCGTAAATATCCGGAAAACACAGGGCAACCGTCAGGTCACATTGCCAGAGGTCTTTTTTGATTTGGTTTATTTCACCGCCGATATATCTGCTTGGCTTGCGAACAAACGGTAAGAACTCTCGGTCAACGCGCTCAGCCAATATTGTTAGCTCTTTTTTATTCATAGCAGCATTATACAGTTGATAATCGAAAATTAATAATCGATAATTGGTAGGTTCGGTTGCTAACTTAACGACAATCAATAACAAAGGACCTTTTATGAGTAAGAAGGATCGCATTTTTTTAGAAGTCATTATTGGGCTTATTTTAATCACGGCAGCCGTTTATTTCTTCATAAACCCTCAGAAAGAATCGACGTGGCCTTCGGAAAGGCTTGATATCGACAGTGGCCGGCGTGAGGTTATGGGGACATTTGCACGCGTTATTGCTGTTGCAGCAGATGTAGATACAGCTAAGGCCTGCATTGAGATTGCTTTTGAGCAGATTAAGAACGTTGATAAATTAATGAGCGACTACAAGGAGGATTCCGAGATAAGCGAAGTTAACCGGGACGCATTTAAGCGGCCCGTCAAGGTTGGCAAATTAACGTATGATGTTCTGCAAAGAAGCATCGAGTTCAGCAAACTCACCGACGGAGCTTTTGATATTACTATTGGGCCTTTGGTCGACCTTTGGCGTATGGCAGAGACGACCGATACCCTTCCTGCCGAGGCAGAGTTGCAGCAAGCTCTTTCTAAAGTCGGCTATGATAAGCTTATGCTCGATGCCAGCGATGTAAGCGTGCGGTTCGCGGTGGAGGGTATGAGATTGGACTTGGGCGGCGTGGCGAAAGGATATGCAATTGATAGGGCGGTTGAGGTTATGCAAAAAAGAGGCGGTCTTGGGGGAATGGTCGAAATTGGCGGTGATATTCGCTGCTTTGGTGCGCCACCGCTTGGTGAAAAAGGCTGGCGAATCGGACTGCAGGACTCCCGAAAAACAGGTGTGGACGATGATGTCAGTATAGGTAAGATTTTGTTAGTTTTGGAATTGGGAGATGCTGCAACAGCCACAAGTGGTAATTATCAGCGGTTTGCCGTCATAGAAGGCCAAATGTACAGTCATATTCTTGATGCTAAAACAGGTAACACCTGTGATGAGCTGTCAAGCGTAACCGTTATTTTCGAAAGTGCTGTTGGGGCGGATGTTCTGGCAACGGCGGTTAACGTAATGGGGGCTGAAAAAGGCCTTGCCTTAATCGAAAAAACACCGCAAGCCGAGGCGATTTTGATAACCTCACATCCTGAGTATAAGTTTATCAAAACCAGCAGCGCAGAAAAATATATAGAGTAGTTTGCTAATGTTAGCTAAAGGCCATAGACAGGCGATGGATTGAGGAAAGCAGTTTGTCGTTCGTCAAGCGGTTGCAGAAGCCGGTTTTCTGCTGGGCTGGCGAGGAGCCGGGGCTGTTGGACCGCATAAGACTATTACACCGGTCGGGCATTTGTCAAAGGCGGTTTTAGTCTGCCCGGTTAGCTGGTATTTGTCGTAATCCAGTCGGGCTAAGTTGTCTTCAACCGCAAATATTTCAGTTTGTTTGGCACAGAGGCCACAGCCGATACACCCGACCTTGCACATTGAACGAGTGGTCTTGCCGTTCTCATAACTTCTGCAGGCGACTGTCATCATATTTTCCTGTGAAAACGGCACCATCTCTATTAGGTTCCGCGGGCAGGCCTTCGAGCAGGCACCGCAACCCGTGCATTTTTCGTAATCAACAACAGCTAAACCATCAATGACATGGAGCGCATTGAACTTGCAGGCACTTACACAATCGCTGAAACCGAGACACCCGAATTTGCAGGCCTGCACGTTAGCTAAAGCGTTTGCAGCAATACAGGTTCGTATGCCCTGATATGTTGCAAAATATGTTTTATCATCTGTTTGGGCACGACAGTGGACCATCGGTTTTCTTGCAGGGCCTGAATCGCTTATGTGCAGACTTAATATTTCGGCGATTTTACCTGCGGTTTCCGGTCCTCCGGGGGCACATTTGCCGATAAGGGCCGGCTTTTCCGCCACAGCTTTAGCGTATGAACCGCAGCCGGCAAAACCGCAGGCGCCGCAATCAACCTTCGGCAGTGCCTGATGGATTTGCTCAATCTTCGGATCAATCTTAACCTTGAGCTTCTCACTTGCGATTAAAAGTACTATGGCAAAGCCGGTGCCCAGCGCCAGCATTGTCATCCCTGCCGGCCAGGAACTATTCCATAGTTGAAAAATATCAGCTAAAATCATCTTATCATTCCTGCAAAACCCATAAACGCCAGCGTAAGCAGTCCTGCAGTAATTAATGTTATTGGTGCGCCTTTAAGGCATTCCGGCACATCAGCCAGATTTAGACTCTCGCGGATGCCGGCCATTATACAAATGGCCATAGTAAAACCGATGCCCGCACCAAAGCTAAGAACCACCGCTTCTATTAAATTGTCGATGCCCCAAAGGTTAATAAACAGGCACAGCCCCAGTATTGCGCAATTGGTGGTAATCAGCGGCAAAAATATTCCAAAGCTCTCGTATAATGAGGGAAAGAATTTTCTAAGATACATTTCCACAAGCTGTACTGCACCGGCAATAACCAGAATGAAACAGACGTATCGCGTAACCTCTAATGGTGTACCCAGCAGTATTAAATGGTCAATCAGCCAGGTCAGCGTGCCGCTGAGTGTTACCACGAACGTTACCGCCATGCCCATACCAAAGGCCATATCAATTCGACCTGAGACGCCGAGGTATGGGCAGATGCCGAGAAACTTGGTAAAGACAAGATTGTTGATTATGACGATGGATATAAAACCCGTAAGTAAAATGTTAAGGGTATCCATAAATTTCCCCTATTAAGCCTTTCTTTTTGTTATTGCGTTAACCAGGCCCAGAAGAAGCCCCAATGTTAGAAACGCTCCTACCGGCATTCTCATAGCTGTCCACGGCACAAAAGCGGCGGGTAAAATCGGGATTTCCCAAACTGCACCGGTTGACAGTATCTCTCTTATGCCAGCCAGAACGCACAATGTTAATGTAAATCCGATGCCCATCCCAATCGCATCGATAATACTTGTCAGCAGTGGGTTCTTACTGGCACAGGCTTCGGCTCTGCAGATGATAATGCAGTTGACAATAATCAGCGGGACATATGGCCCAAGTATCTCGCTCATTCTCGGCTGAAACGCTTTGAGGAACAAATCAGCAATGGTAACAAAGGTTGATATTGTCAGTGTAAACATCAGGATTCGCAGGTGAGGTTTGAGGAGATTTCGCATCAGGCTGACCACGATATTACTGCAGAAAAGCACGAAGATAACACTGAGTCCCATAGTTAAAGCCGGCTTGACCGCGGCAGTAACCGCCAGTGTCGGACACATTCCCAAAAGCAGCCGAAAGACCGGATTCTCACGCCACAGCCCGGCTATGAGCGTTTGTTTATAAAGAACACTTGTTGCTTGTGGTTCATTTGTCATTGCTGATTAAGCCCTTCTTTAGCATTTGGTCTTTAATTTGTGTTATGGAGTTGTTTATTATCTCTAGGACCGCTTCACTGCTTACGGTAGCTCCTGTTATGGCGACAATTTCAGGATCGATTTTTTCAGCATTGCCGGTTTTGACAAGCTCCAGTTTTGCTGCCGGAGCTGCTATAAATTGATTGCGATAGTAGGGCAGTTTTATCTGGTCTCCAAAGCCGGGGGTTTCATTGCTTGCCAGAACCGCATAGCCGGCAAAGTTTTGAAAATTGTCATCGACGGCGACGACTAATTCAATCCTGTCGGCAAAACCCGGGCCGGAGGTATTAAAGGCCAAGCCAACACATTCGCCTGCATCGGAAAGTGCCTTGTAAATTGTGCTTTTTACCTTTTTACCTTTGGCTGACTCGATTTCGAGTTCTGTTTGTAATTGGAAGTTATGAGCCTTTGGCAGCAGACCGCCCATTAGCCGGTTGAGCTTATCGATTTTATTCTGCACGATTCTCGGTGACCAGGCGGCATTTGTTATCGCAATCAAAAGGCCGAAGCAAAATGATGAAATAATCAACAGCCAGCTTTGTTGGAAAAAGTATTTTATTTTAGGCACTCGGCTTACCTCCTGCAGGTATCCGCTTGCATAACCTGTCAATCAAGGGTGTCACGGCGTTCATTAAAAGAACAGCATACATTATGCCTTCCGGATATTCTCCGACAATTCTTATCAGCATTGTTATCGCACCTACTCCGATTCCGAAAATCCACATACCCCTTCCTGTCAAAGGAGCGGTAACCGGGTCTGTCGCTATAAAAAATGCGCACAAAAGCATTCCTCCACTCGTCAAATGGGTCAGTGGTGAAGCATAAGCGGTATTATCCGTCAAATATCCTATTGCACTGAAAACGAAGGCTGAAGCTAAGACGGCCAGAGGAATACGCCAGGCGATGGTTTGCCTAATCAGTAAATAAAGACCTCCGAGCAAAAGTGCAACCGCACTTGTTTCGCCGAGGCATCCGCCTACCTCTCCTGTGAAGGTGTCTTTGAACTGCTCGTTAACAACTTCTGCGCCGGTTTTCGTTTTTATCGCCTGTTTGCTCCAGGCAAGTGGCGTTGCCTGTGTTCGTGCGTGAATTGTATTTTCTGCTGATATTTTTGGCATCGTGGTATCAATTGTTGCAGGTACTGTCCAGCTTGTCATAAGCATACCGAAACAGGCTGTCAGAAAGGCTCTGCCGGCCATGGCGGGGTTAAAGATATTACTGCCGAGTCCGCCAAATACCATTTTCCCTATTGCTATAGAAAAGACGCTGCCAATTATCGCCGCCCAGATGGGCAGGCTCGGCGGCAGTGACAACGCGAGGATTATACCGGTGACCACTGCACTGAAATCATCGAGAGAATTTGGTTTTTTGAGGATTTTATTGCATAGCCATTCGGTGACGACTGCCGAGATGACGCAGGTCGAGGTAAGAATAAGTGCGTAGATACGGAAGTAATAGCCCGCTGCTACTACTGCAGGGACAAGACCGATTATGACGTCTATCATTACGCTGCGCGTCGAAAGCGGCTTACTAATATGCGGCGCACACGAAACTCTCAAATCCGTCAGCATCCGTCCTTTTCCTATTCCGGTATCTTTTTCTTTTGTCTGGCCAGAAAAATCTTGCCTGTTCTAATGTACCCCGTCAGCTCGATATTGGCAGGGCAAACATAACTGCAGCAGCCGCATTCCATGCACCCGCTTATATAATAGCTCTCTGCTACATCTAACAGATTGTTTTTGACAGCATGCGCGATTTTCGTCGGGTTCAAATGTTCGGGGCAGACCTCCAGACATCTGCCACAGCGAATACAGGGCGTTTGTTGTCTTTCAAATTTGGCTTTTCCAATCTGCTCTTTTGTTAATACCGTTATCGCGCCGGTAGTTTTGGTAATAGGTGTTGTCAGGTCTGCGATTGCTATACCCATCATCGGCCCGCCGACAATAACCTTTGCACTTTTTTGGGTAACTCCTCCGCAGAACTCTATAAGCTCTTCAACCGATGTCCCTATTGGAACATAGTAATTACCCGGCTCGTCAATTGCCTCTCCGGTAACAGTTACCACCCTGTGGGTTAGGGGGGTATTGTCAACCACTGCTTCAGCTATTGCCGCTGCAGTGGCGACATTCAATACTACAATCCCTATCATTGGTGGAATACCGCCCGTAGGTACATTCTTGTTCAGAATCGCTTGTATTAGCTGCCTCTCACCGCCTTGTGGATATTTTGTTTTGACCGGGACAACTTTGATACCATCCCTGTTCGGGGACTTTTCAATCACTGTACTCATAACCTCTATAGCTTCGGGCTTATTATCTTCGATTCCTATCAGTACCTGCGAACAGCCGCTTGCCTTTCGGGCAAGTTTGATTCCTGCCATAATCTGGTTCGTCCACTCGAGCATAATCCGATAGTCGCACGTAATATACGGCTCGCATTCGCATCCGTTGATAATCATTGTCTCCTTTGGAAATTGCGGATTTGGCTCGATTTTTACCCTTGTCGGAAAGCCGGCACCGCCCATCCCGACGATGCCCGCCTGACGGACTGCATCGCATATCTGCTCTGCTGAGTATTTATTCTCATCGAATTCTTCTGTAAATTTATCTGCAACCGGTCGTTTTGTTGGATTGTGCTCGTATGCCTCTATAATTATCGCCGGACTTCTGCCTAAGACCGTGTGCGATTGCAGGGCGATATCCTTGACCTTCCCGCTGATGGGTGAATGGACAGGTGCGGAAACGAATGCGTCACTGTCACCGATTTTTTGCCCCGCCTGCACCATGTTCCCTTTTCTTAAAAGAGGTTGGCAGGCGGCGCCTAAATGCTGGCTGAGCATCACTGCAGCTTGTTTGACGGCTGGGCCACGCTGTATCTCGCTTTCTGCGGTAAGCTCTTTGCTTTGAGGCGGATGTGTCCCGCCGGCAAAAGTAAATATGCCTTTAGTTGCAATCTTCATACTCAATATATTTGAAGCGGGATTTCCCATATACACGATTTAACAGCCTGCTATAATATCAAATTCGATTTTTAATGCACGCCCTTTTATCCCAAATCCCCCATAAAAAAAGACTTGCAGCTTCTTACCGCAAGTCTTCCTTTGTTGTTTAGCCCCCAAATTTATTTTGGGGTTTTTCCTTATCGTTTAGCCCTCAGCTCCGCGGTGGGGGTCATGGCGAGGCCGACAGGCCGTGGCAATATCTACTACAAGACCCCCTTTATACCTTGTGATTTGTGACCTTTTGAGTTATGCTTTTGTTCTCTTTATAACCGATACTACTGCAGAAGTTACCGCCACAGCCAACAGAAAGTCAACGGCTATTCGCAGCTCTTTGGTCTCTATCATTCCGGCCAAAATGTGCTCAAAAACAACCAACGATGCGATAAAAACCAATATCGGTATCAAAAATGCCACAACAACTTTGAAGGTAACTGATTGGCCTTCTTTTTTGCCTAACTGTCGATAAACCTCGCTGCAATCGTGCTTTTGGCCGCAATCCTCACAAAATTTTGGCTGGTCCATACTTTTTCACTATCCGATAAAATAAACCACACTTATAATAGATATATAAGTCAGGTTTTCAAATAGAAACTTTATAGGTAGGGGGCATTATTATGACTAAGAAATTAACCCTGCTGACGTTAGGTCTTATCTTTTGTCTGTGTACCGGCTGCGCGGTCAATCCAATAACCGGCCAGGAACAGTTTATGTTAATTCCCGAACAGCAAGATATCACAATAGGTCGGGAATATTCTCCTGAAGTTGAAAAGCAATTGGGTGGCAGGATTGCCAATGAAAGCTTGCAGAATTATATTGATAGTGTCGGCCGGCAGATTGCCCGCATTGGTCATAGGCCGGATTGGGAATATCACTTTGTTGCGGTGGAAGATAAATCAGTCAATGCTGTTGCACTGCCCGGTGGGTACGTTTTTGTAACGAGGGGGATGCTTCAAAAGATGAAAACAGAAGCCCAGTTGGCAGCGATATTAGCTCATGAGATGACCCATATTGTTGCACGGGACAGTTCTGCCGCTATCAGCAGGCAGATTGGCATAAATATCTTACTCTCTGCAGTGACTTCAGAAAAAACCCCCGAGAGTGTGCTGTTAATAGCGGACCTGACACGGCAAATTTTAGACCTTAAGTATAGCAGAGAGCAGGAGGAGGTCGCCGATTTCGGTGGTTTGGATTATATGGTTCGAGCAGGCTATAATCCTTACGGGGCGGTCGAAGTTATGCAGATGCTGCAAGACCAGCAGAGAATCAGGCCCATAGAATTTCTTTCGACGCACCCATCTCCCCAAAACCGTGTAGAATATCTGACCCAAAAGATTCAAACAGATTATTATAGGCTTGAAGATTTAAAAGTCGGAGAAGAGGATTATCGCAACATTGTTCTGGAGCAGTTGGCCGATTAAGTAGGACTAATCCTAAGCAGCAAATACCACAAATTTGCGGAGATTAACCACGCGCGGAATAAAACCTCATTAACGAAATGGCCTCAGTAAACTAACTTATTGGTATCTTTATAATTGCACTCAGGACGGCGTCGTAACGTCTCCTGTATCTTTCGTCTAACTAAAGAAAGCTAAATGCTTCGCTCAATATTGTCTGTCGAGTTGGCAGTTATTTATCTGCTGCGCCTCCTCCTCGAGGCTTTCCTTTTTTCCTCTTCTGCACTATAGCCGCATTCCGGACAACGGTCTGTGAAGTCTTCTGGCACAGAGCCCCGCTCGAAGGCTGCTCCGCACTTGTCGCATTTTTCGGTTCCGTAGACAGTTTCATCTCCACACTCTTTGCAAACCATGCCTGGTACTATCCCTGTCTCGGGGTCCCGGTTTTCTCTGGCAAATATGGCGTGCTCTTTTATGCTGATTTCATAAAGGGCTTCACAGTTAGGATTGCGGCACTTGACCCAAGTCATTTCGGTGGGGTCAATGGCATCGAGAATCTCTTCTTCTTCAGAGGTTCGGGTCATAATAGTTATTGCGATGGCTAAAACAAAGCACACCACAATTATTGCGATCATAATCGGCTTTCTCTTATCTTCCATACTATAATCTCCCATAACAAAAAACAATAAGTTAGTGACTTAGAACGATAGGTTATTAGTTATTACATTATTTGTCAAATTCTTATTTTTTTATTATTTGTGGACTGACTAAGTATTTATGGCCTTGCCGGCCTGCCGTGACGCCATCTCCAAAATTCTGGCGGGTTCTTCCGGCATTGCAGTTCTTGCCGAAAGATATGCTGATTCAATAACCGCCATGTCCTTTAAATTCTCTCTGCCGCTGCTGCGAAGCTTGTTTTTATCGGGTGATAGGATACTAAAAGCAAAATTTTTCAATTGCTTGGTCATGCAGCGAATTTCGTCGTCGTCGTATTTCAGCTGCTCACTGAGCTGACCGAGACAATCGCTGATGGTTAATCGAGAGTTGCTGACCGTTAGAATCTTATCCTTTCCGTAGAGCTTCAAAAGTTTTTGTTCCTGGCCGAAGACCTTGCTTGCGATTAGATTTCCGAAGTAAGAATCGGAGAATTTCATTGTTATAACGGCGGTGTCTTCCGTCAAATAAGAGCGCTGGCCTCTATCGCTGACTGTGTTTGTGCTTAGAGAGTAGACCTGTTGTGGTGCGGCGAAATTGCAAAGTATCTGGTCGATTATATCGTAACAGTTGTGCAGCAGCACACCTCCACCGGCTAATTTCGGGTCGGTTTGCCAGCTTGGCTGCTGCTCGTTGCCGAACGTACAAAAGGCCGTTACCAGAAAGATTTGCTCAATCTTACCTTCCTGCAAGTACTGCTGCAGGGCGGTAAAGCTTTGCGCAAAGCGGCTGGGATTGCCAACGGCAAATTTTATATTTTCATCTTCAGCCAACTGGACGAATTCGACAGCTTCTTCGAAGTTCCTTGCCGGGGGGGCGAGCTTGAGTATATTGAATTTCTTTTTCATCGCCGCCCTTAAATATTGTTCGCAGGTGTGCATGCCGGCTGCGACCAACAAACAATCGAACTGATTTTGAATTATGAGCTGTCGATAATCGTCATAGGCTCTGCAGCTGTATTTAAGAGCTGTTTTTTCAGCAAGCTTGGTGTCCTTGTCGGCAACGGCGGCGATTTCAAACTGTTCGATACCAGCCGCAGCCTCGAGCAAAAGCCGGCCTTTGTCCTTCAAGCCGAGCACCGCAGTTTTTAATTTATTCTCGCTCATACTTTAACCATTTATAAGATGCGCTAAACTGGCCTTCTGTTTCCTTAATTTTACAGCACCTTGCCTGAATTTCAATGGTAAGGGAGCCCTTTTTGAAATTGGGTTTGATTGGGTTTGTTTTTTCATTGTACTGACGGGCGAAATATTTTCATAATCCTTTGTTATAGCTGAGCTTATGTTCATTTAAGCCTTTCGGGAATTGGGTTTGTTTTGCATAAATTAGTTCTTAGTTCGGGGTTCGGAGTTTTCCTCGGCATTGCTCGGAAAGCAAAGAGCACAAGGGCACAAGTTAGTAATTGGTTATTTACCATTTGCTAATCCTCAAGATGCCTGACGGCACAATTAAATTTGACTTGGGCTATTGCGGGCCGAAGGGCTTGGTGCGCTGCAGCTTACAGACGTGGCTGTATACTTCCGCCTGCTGGCGGGTTATCGTTTACCTGCTGGTAAACATGGAGGTATTTTAACAGATTTTCAAATAAAAATCAAGAAAGAATTTGCGGCGAGGGCATTGGAAGTCTGGCCGGTTCGAGAATGAGGCCGAAGCCGCGATTCCCGGCAAACAATCCTTCGATGTTACTCAGGACAAGTTTCGTCGCTCGTAATAAACCAACAGGCGATTCGATGGGAATTACCTCCCTTTGGTGTTTCCGCCTTTGGCCAGATGGAATAGCGGAAAGTAAAATTGGCGTCAAGCAATTTTGTTGCTCGTACCTGAGTCACGTGCGCTTTGCGCACAGCTTACAGGCGATATAAGGGACGAGGAAGAACAGGAAGATACAAATCTTCAGAAACGCCATGCCGCAGTAATGGACAACCGTGAACTCATGTTTCGACAGAGCGAACCACTGCGAATGAATGCCGTACATCCAGTCACCTGCCCCTAAGAACATGAAAAACCAGAGCAGCATGAACAGCATCCCAATTAAAAAACATCGAATCGTGAGCTTCTCAATCGTCTCCATACTCGTACCTCTTTTTTCTATAACTGCAGAACATACATATAATGCTGCCTGGCTACTTCTCAAGTAGCTCAAGGCACAATTGTGACCAGGTTTCCATAGTATCGCGCAGGCCGTGCAGCTCGGCAGGTGTCATAAAGGACATCTGGGTAATCATCTGCTCCCGCTTATTGACGTTTGGTGCATCGAGGAGCCAAAAGTGGACGAGGCCGAGATGGACACTTCCGACCTCGTTGGAATCATCGTTCAACAGGGCGACAATCTGGTCAGTGTGGTTGGCTTCTACGGAGACTTCCTCTGCGACTTCGCGCTCAACGGCAGCCTCGTACATCTCGCGGAAATTGACGAAAAGTGGCGCGTTATATAAATCATCGCTGGGGTTTATATGGCCACCTATGCCAATTGACCTGAGGTTGACAAGGCGCTCTTCGCCGGCGCGCTTGCCGCGGACGTAGGTGAGGTACCTGCCGGCGTGACTCATAATGACGTAGGGAATGAGCTGCTTATAAGCGGGGTCGGCTTCTGCCTTTGGGCGTGGCATAAAGCTGGGAACGCCGGGAGCGAACAGCTTGTCGAGATAGTGCTCGACATCCAATGTAAGGCCCTGGAACATTCCTACCTGCTCAAGGACCTTTCGCTCGACAACGAGTACTTGCTCTTGCATGATGGTTTCCTGGATTTAGAACAGCCATGGTGTCAGATGGTCTGCGACCTGCGGCATCTGGGGATTATTCTTGTTGGGTATGATGAAGTGCTCCGGCACGGGGAAGTGGGAGGACAAGAGCAAGACGTCTTTTGCGACCTCTTCGATAGCCGACTCGTTATCGACGTTTTCAACGACTTTGTTTAAGAGTGAGGCAATTTGCCTGGCCTGCTCTTCTTTCATTCCACGCGTAGTGATTGCGGGCGTACCGATGCGCAGGCCGGTAGGATTAGCCGGATGGGCAGGGTGTAAAGGTGTGGTGTTGTAATTAGTAACGATTCTTGCCCTGTCCAATGCCTTCGCTAATTTTTTGCCGGGTACGTTTTTATTTTGCAGGTCGATTAAGATTAAATGGTTGTCTGTTCCGCCGGAGGAGAGGTTGAAGCCGTGTTCGAGGAGCTTTTCAGCAAGGGCTTTTGCATTTTTGACGATTTGTTTTGCATAAGCGATAAACTCAGGGGTGTCGGCCTCTGCGAGAGCCACGGCGACGGCGGTCAGTGTGTGCATATGGGGACCACCCTGCAGTCCGGGGAATACGGCACGGTCGACATTATCAGCGTGCTCAGCTTTGCAGAGGAGGATACCGCCGCGAGGGCCTCGCAGTGTCTTGTGCGTAGTGCTGGAGACGATGTCGGCGTATGGGACGGGGCTTTTATGTATGCCTGCTACAACAAGACCTGCGATGTGGGCGATGTCGCTGACGTGGTAGGCACCTACTTTTTGAGCGATTTGGCCGAAGATTTCAAAATCAATCTCTCTGGGATATGCGGTGGCACCGGAGATGATGATTTTTGGTTTGTGCTTTTTAGCGAGGTCTTCAATCTGGTCATAGTCGAACCTGCCGGTATCGGGGCTGACGGTGTACTGAACGGACTTAAAAATTTTGCTTGTAACGCTGACTTTCCAGCCGTGTGTGAGGTGTCCGCCGTGTGGAAGTGACAGGCCCATAATGGTATCACCGGGTTTTGCGAGGGCCAGATATGCGGCCCAATTTGCAACGGAGCCGGAATAAGGCTGGACGTTTGCGTAGTCGGCTTTGAATAGTTTTTTTGCCCGCTCCTGAGCCATTCTTTCGATAAGGTCGGTTACCTGCTGGCCTTCGTAGTATCGTCTGCCGGGATAACCTTCAGAGTATTTGTTCGTAAGGCAGCTTCCACTGGCTTCCATGACGGCTCTGGATACGTAGTTCTCCGAAGGTATAAGTCGAATCGAGCCACTTTGTCTTGCTTTTTCCTGTCTTATCAGCTCGTAAATCTGCGGGTCATACTGCTCAAGGGCACTTATCATATTGGTTCCTCCTTTGATTATAATGTACAGCTCACAAGTGCTCCAGTTCTATAGTCATTTTTTGTCTTACCGTGGTGTTCGAGTTTTTTTCAGGCATGTTTTATAGCACACCATTAGTTTATGTACAAGTATTTATTTGTTGACAAAATTGGCGTTCAGATTAGGATAAACGAGTTAACGAATGGTCCTAAAAAGGTACAGTCAAGGTTATGCCGGATACAGATGAACAGATGTTGGCCAAGGCGAGGGTTTTTTTTCAAAGAGCCCAGAAGGTAGCAGAGACGGACAATTTTGAATACGCTATCGACCTGTACCTTGAAGGGTTGCGGTGCGTCCCGGATGCGGTTGAGGAAGGGCATATACCGCTGTGTGAATTGGGGATACGTCGCCAAGGAAAAGGCGGGAAGAAAGCGTCTGTGATGGAAAAGGTAAAGCACCTGCGTGGCAAAACAGCTCTTGCGAAAATGCTCAATGCCGAATACCTTTTCGTCAAAAACACTGAGCATTTGCCCTATGCTGAGTCGATGCTGAGAGCTGCGGTGGAAGGCGGTTATAAAAAAACCGCCGGTTGGATTGCAAATTTTATCTTTCAGGCAAATAATGCTGCAGAGAAACCATCTTTACAAACATATCTGTTGCTAAAAGATTGCTATATGGCCCTCGGTGAATTCGACAAAGCACTTGCGGCCTGCCAGTGGGCAATTAAGGTTAAGCCTGATGACGAAGAATTAACGGATGAGTATCAGAACCTTACAGCTGAACTGACAGTTGCCAGAGGCAAGTATGACCAGGAGGGGGATTTCCGCCAGTCGATTAAGGACCGCGAGGGGCAGGAGAAGCTCCAGGCCCAACAGGCAGTTATCAAGAGCGAGGATTACCGCATCGCAGCGGTTGAAGAAGCCAAAAAAGCCTTTGCGGCTGAGCCGGACATTCCAAAAAACATTTTTAATTTGGCCGACGCTCTCGCAGATTTGCGAAATGACCAGGCTGAGAACGAGGCAATAGAGCTACTTGAAAACGCCTATAAAGCTAAGAGCGATTTTAGCTATGAACAGCGAGCGGGACAGATAAGAATAAAACAAATAAAACGCAAGATAGCAGAAGCCAAAGCTGCTGTTAAGGCTAAGCCCGATGACGAGCAGAACAGGAGCCGCCTGTCTGAATTGTCGTCGCAACTAAGCAGTACCGAATTAGAACATTATCGAATCTGTGTGGAAAACTACCCGACGGACCTGCGTGCAAAGTACGAGTATGCAATTCGTCTGGTCGAGAACGCACGATATGACGAGGCGATACCTTTATTCCAGGACGCTCAGAGGGACCCGCGTCATAAGATTTCTGCGATGGGTAAAATAGGCTTGTGCTTTTTTATGAAGGGCTGGTACCCGGATGCAATCGATATCTTTACTCATGCGATAGACTCCTATGAGATAAAAGATGATGATGTCGCCAAGGACTTACGCTATAACCTTGGCCGGGCATATCAGGAGCAGGGCGATGCTGAAAGAGCGCTGGAGGTTTACCGCAAAATTGCCCAGCTTGATTTTGCATACAAAGATGTCCGCCAGCGAATAGATGAGTTGCGAGGAACCAGCAAAAAGGAAAACTGAGCTCGTTTCACAGCGAGTGTTTACGACGAGTATTTGTAGAATAAGTGGTTTTTTTCAGGAGATTATAGTGGCACATTCGTTATCAGCTAAGAAGAGAATAAGGCAGAATGCGAAAAGAAAGACAATTAATCGCGGCCGTAAGAGCCAGATAAAGACGCAGATTAAGTATTTCAAGGCTGCATTGGACAGTGGTGATGTTGAAGCTGCGAGCGAGCAGTACCGGCTTGTTGCGAAAAAATTAGATAAGACCACTGCTACAAGCACGATGCACAAAAAAACCGCTGCGAGAAAGAAATCGCGTCTTGCCAGAGAACTTAATAAGCTTAAGCCGAAAAAGGGATAAAATAGCGGATAGGGTTTAGCGTGTAGCGTAGAGCGGATAGTAAGGTAAATCCGAAATGCGAAGCACCCCTGCCTAAGGCATGCAGGGGCAAGCGAAATACTCCACAGGACACCTTACGGTAGAAACAAATTCGAATTACCAAAATAAAAAACTCAAAACGGATTGTTGAAGCGAACTGGTGAGGGCGGTGAGCTTCGGCGTTTATTATGAAAGTAAACACAGCGTCCAGTCGATATTAGAATTGATTGGACGATTTTTTTTGGGCAGGTTGGTCAGGTGGCTGAAGTTTTTAAGAAGCGGATAATTAAACTATTGAAGCATCCGGATTATGCGCCGGTAAAACTTGCGCAATTAGCGAAGGCGCTGGGTGTAAACTCGGGAGATTATCCGCAGTTCAAAACGGCATTTGAGCAGCTTCGTCAGGCCGGTCACGTGGTGATTGGTGAGAGGAACGTGGTTAGTTTGCCGTCTATGGCCGGTCAAATCATAGGGACATTTCGAGCGAATCCGAGGGGGTTCGGCTTCGTGACGCCTCTTGAGCCCACAGCACACGGCGATTTATTTATACCTCCGGATGCAACAAAAGAAGCGATGACGGGCGATGTTGTTGCCGCCAAAGTAGTAAAAAAAGGTCGCCGCGGCGGACAAATGCGCTTTAGCGGCAAAGTGGTCGAGGTTCTCCAGCGAGGACAAAATAGATTTGTTGGGACTCTCATAAAAGGGGCTGAAGGATGGGTTGTTCAGCCGGATGGTAAGGGCTTTTTAGAGCCGATTAGTGTTGGCGATGTCACGGTAAAAGGCGGCAGGCAAAAAGACAAAGTTGTGGTCGAGATAGTTACCTGGCCGAGTGAAAAGCATCTTGCTCGCGGTGTAATTGTCGAGGTGCTCGGCAGGGCAGGGGCTTACGAAAGCGAGACACAGTCAATAATTCGTCAATATCATTTGCCGGGCGAGTTTGATGACGGCTGTCTGGAACATGCCCGAGGGGCGGCTGCCGAATTTAATCCGGAGCAGGTTAACGGCAGAGAAGATATAACGGAAAAAGTCATTATTACGATTGACCCACCTGATGCAAAAGATTTTGACGATGCGATAAGCCTTGAAAAGGACGCTGACGGCAACCGGGTTCTGGGAGTTCACATTGCCGATGTGAGTTTCTTTGTGACGTTTGATTCACCGTTGGATGTCGAGGCGAAGGCCCGCGGCAACAGCGTTTATCTGCCCGGTAAAACTATTCCAATGCTGCCGGAGGTTTTAAGTAATGGGATATGCAGTCTTCAGCCGGAGCAGAAGCGTTTTTGTAAAAGTGTGTATTTGACTTATGATAATGACGGCAATGTTTTATCGCGTAGATTTGCCAATTCTGTGAGCTGTTCGGCGCAGCGTTTGACTTACCGGCAGGCGGATAAGGCTTTGAAAGGGCGGACGAAGGGGATTAAGCCGCAGGTTGTTGAACTGCTGAAAAATATGGAGGTACTGAGCCGGGCGATTGAGAAACGGCGAATGAGAAACGGGATGCTCCACCTGGATTTGCCGGAGATGGCGTTAGTTATGGACAAATCGGGGCGGGTTGTGGATGCTCATCCAGCAGATGACAGCTATCCGCACACGATAATCGAAATGTTTATGGTCGAGGCTAACGAGGCAGTTGCCTCACTGATTGACAGGAAGAATGTTGGCTTTATGCGTCGGATTCATCCGGAGCCTGACATATTAAGTATGAAAAATCTTTCCCTGTTAGTGCGTACTTTGGGGTTTGCTTTGCCGCGGACGCCGGACCGTTCTTCGCTGCAGGATTTGTTAGCTGCTGTAAAAGGCAGTGACAGTTCGTTAGCGGTGAATTTAGTGGTTTTGCGTAGCTTTGAAAAGGCCCAGTATGCCCCATTGCAAATCGGCCATTATGCGCTGGCTTCGACGCACTATTGCCATTTTACCAGCCCGATACGGCGTTATGCGGATTTACTTGTCCATCGCGTTCTTGAAAGTTACCTGCAAAATAAACTGGATTCATCAGTTCATGAGCAGGATTTGACCGAGATTGGAAAGCACATTACCTTTACCGAGCAGCGGGCAGAGGATGCTGAAAAAGAGCTGCAAACTGTTCTGATTCTGCAAATGCTGAGCAAGAAAATCGGCGAGGAGCTCGATTGTGTTGTTACCGGCCTTGCCGGTTTTGGTGTATTTGTGCAGTCGAAGAAATACGGCATTGAAGGGCTTATCTCACTCGATAACCTGGGCCCGGACAGATGGAAGTTCAACCAAAAATCACAGTGTATAATTGGGCAGCATTCAGGCTGTACCATTCACCTTGGACGGGCTATGAAAGTTCGTATAGTGTCTGTCAATGTCGGCGCCCGTCAGTTGGACGTCTGTCCCGCAGAGCCATTGGTTAATATATCTGAACCAGCAGGGAAAAAGAAAGCTCCAAAGAGATATAAGAAGGAACCTGTGGTAAAGCGGTCGAAAGGCAAAGTCAGGAAAAGGAAGAGATAGAATGTGAGCCGATGGCATGCTCAGGATGGGGTTACGGTAAAGCGCTCAATAACTTTTTGAGTTATTAAAGACAGAGATTTTGGAATTCTTTAAAATCACGCACTTTAGATACTGAGCTTTCATCTCTCACCTCAGCCTGAATTTGTTCTTGCGGAGGCATTGTTTGAGAGTTTGCTTTCACTGCGAAAAACAGATACGCCAGCGCAACCAATAGATATACCAGCGGCGGCAGATAGACTCCGACCAAACCGAGAACTGTGCCGACTATTATGCACGGTGTCACAGCTACTATTGCCAGACGAATCAAAGTCTTATATGAGAGTGTTGCCTTGCACCAGTAGGCAAAGAGCAGGCCTATCGCAGCATAAATCAATGCCTGAACAATTCTGTAGCAGTAAGAGCCCAGAAGCGCAAAGGGGTATATTGTTATAACGAAGAATTTTTTTGTGGTGTTTAACCACCCTGTTATACGGGCGCTGTCCAAAGCGAAATTTTCCACTTTAGTCAGGTCTATTGTTTGAGTCTGGAACTTGTCTTTTCGGTAAATCACCGAGTTCTTTGTCACTAAACAGAGAGCGTCTGTGTCTTCAAGCGAGTTGATTGTATCGGTAGTATCAAGGATAGCCAGGATATGGCCGTTTTCAGGGTTAGTGATGTAGTATGGCTGAGGTTCTTTTATTGAGACTTCACCATCGGTAATTGTAATCTCGGGTACCTGTTCGACAACCTTGGGTGCATCATTATCGATAAAATTCGAAAAGGCTATGTGTGCCTTAATCATTGTTGGGATTAGGCAAACAGCCAGAAGTAACAACAAATAAGTAAAGTTCAGTCCTTTCCAGTACAAGCCTACATCTTGATACAAGTCTTTCGAAAAAAATGACAGAAGGGGGATATGGATAATAGAAAATTTTTTCATAATCTTCTTATATATCTCCCATTTAGTTTATTAAGACAGTTAATATTCATTAAATATTATCGGCTTATTCTCCACGAAAGCTTTTGTAATTACCAGTGTAAATTACATATCTTAGTGGTACGTCAAGGGAGCATTACACTGTGAGATAACTGATATCTTGACATTCAGCTTTAGGTTTGCCATACTGGCTGCGAAAGTATTGCTGTTTAATTTATTTTTTGGAGTAGAAGATGAAGGCATCCGAGATGAGGAAAGGGCAGACGGTGAAGATTGACGGCAAGCTGTACGTAATCGTAGATTATCAACACGTTAAGCTTGGCAAAGGAGGTGCCGTCTATCAGACAAAGCTAAAAAGCTTAACTGATGGTTCAATACAGAATGTTCGCCTGCGGTCGGAAGAAACTGTTGAAGAGGCGTATCTGGATAAGCGTGTATATGAGTACTTATATTCAAGCGGAAGCGAACATGTTCTGATGGATACCGAAACTTACGACCAGATTACTCTGGATGATGATGCATTTGGTAATGGGGCAAAATACCTAAAAGCCAATACTCAACTGCAGGTGAGCGTGTATGAAGGAAGGCCTGTTATTGTTACGCTGCCTAACACGGTTGATTTGGAGGTTTCTGAGACTGCGCCGGAAATCAGAGGTGCCACGGCGACAAACCAGAACAAGCCCGCAACGCTGGAAACTGGTCTTGTCGTGCAAGTTCCGCCTTTTATTAAAATCGGCGACATTTTACGTATTGATACGCGCAGCGGCGAGTACGTAACAAGAGTCAAAGAATAGCAATATTGTGTTTACTATGTTGGCAGATTAGAGACTAAAAACTCTATGTCGTTTGAAAAAGTTAGTCAAATTCTTCTGAAAGTTTTCGGTTCCCGCAATGAGCGGTTAATAAAGGCATATTCTGTAATCGCTCAGCAAGCGGGGGAGTTTGAAGAGCAAATAGCAAAGCTCGATGATGGGGGCTTAAAAGCGAAAACCGCCGAGTTCAAGGCCGCTTTAAGAGCCGGAGCCAAGCCGGAGGATATTTTGCCCGAGGCCTTCGCTGTTGTTCGCGAGGTTGCAAAACGAAATGTCGGTATGCGGCATTTCGACGTCCAGCTTATAGGAGGTAATGTTCTCTACGAGGGCAAGATAGCGGAGATGGTAACCGGCGAAGGTAAAACATTGGTGGCAACATTGGCTGCTTATCTTGTTCATCTGACCGGCCGAAAGGTTCATATAGTTACCGTCAACGATTATTTGGCCAAGCGAGATGCAGAATGGATGGGGCCTATTTATAAAGCTCTCGGATTGACTGTTGGAGCAATTCAGGCGGATATGGATACCAGTGGCGATGAGCGGAAGAGTCAATATGCCTGCGATATAACTTATGGCACAAACAACGAGTTTGGTTTCGATTATCTTCGCGACAATATGAAAATTTCGCTCGAGCAAATGGTTCAAAGCCCTTTGGAATATGCCATAGTTGACGAAGTCGATTCGATTTTAATCGATGAAGCGAGGACACCTCTGATTATATCCGGCCCGGCCTTTGATGATGTCAGCAGATATAAGAAAGCAGATGAAGTTTCAAGGAAGCTACTCGGCTTGCAAGGTAAGTACGACCGCATCAAAAGACAGATTGATTCTGCCCAGCGAAGCCAAGCAAGCGCCGAAGGTGAATTAGCAGAAGCGAAAAAAGCTGGCGATAACAAGCGAGCAGGAGATGCCCAGAAGGTAATCGAAAAGGCACAATCCGACCTTGAGATTGCACAAGCGAATTTGGCACATGCCATACAATACTATGAAGTTGAATACGACCGAAAACAGGTGCATCTTACACACGAAGGAGTTGGAGCTGCCCAGGAAGCTGCAGGGGTAGGCTCGTTCTTTACCGGCTCGAATATGGAATGGCCTCATCTTTTGGAACAAAGCCTGCGAGCACACGTTACTTTCGAAAAAGAAAAAGATTATGTTGTTACGGAGGGGAAGGTCGTAATCGTTGATGAATTTACCGGCCGATTGATGCATGGCAGGCAGTGGTCGGATGGGCTGCACCAGGCGGTCGAGGCAAAAGAAAATGTCACGGTAAAAGAAGAAAGTCAAACACTTGCTACCATTACGCTTCAAAATTTTTTCAAACTATACGACCAGATAGCAGGGATGACAGGTACTGCTGCAACAGAGTCAGAAGAGTTTATGAAGATTTATAGTCTTGAGGTTGTCGTGATACCAACCAACGAAGCCTGCATCAGAGAGAACCTTGATGATGTAATCTATAAAACGATGCGCGAGAAATTTACTGCAATAGTGGAGGAGATAAACAACATTAGTGCTTCCGGTCGGCCGTTGCTTGTCGGGACGGTGAGTATTGAAAAGAATGAGGCGCTGTCCAATGCCCTTAAGCAGCGATACGGCAAAGAGTATGAACACGAGGTCTTAAATGCCAAGCACCACGAACGAGAAGCTTCGATAGTTGCCAAGGCAGGCCAGCAGCATAAAGGCCGAGATGGTAGTATGCGAGGCAATATCACCATCGCAACAAACATGGCAGGCAGAGGCACGGATATTGTTTTAGGGCCCGGCGTAGCTGAACTTGGCGGACTGCATGTACTGGGCACGGAGCGCCACGAAGCAAGAAGGATAGATAACCAGCTTCGCGGTCGGTCAGGCAGACAAGGTGACGCTGGCTCCAGCCAGTTTTTCCTGAGTTTCGATGATGACTTGATGCGAATTTTTGCGCCGGATTGGACCGTCAAGGCGCTGTCCTGGATTGGGTGGGAGGAAGGACAACCAATCTATCACGGGCGGATAAGTAAGGGTATTGAAAAGGCACAGAAGAAGGTCGAAGAGAGGAACTACGAGATTCGAAAGAGCCTGCTCGAATATGATGAGGTAATGGACTACCAGCGAAGAATCTTCTATTCGCGAAGGCGTAAGATACTGAGTGGAAAAGGGCTCAAAGGCATTATCGAAGAGATGATTGAGAATGCCATTGCGAAGAGCTGCGACACTATTCTTGGTTCTGATTACGCGCTTAAATGTATTGTCGAATGGGCCAGAGGCAATTTTGGCGTTGAGTTAAAACTTGCTGACATTGCAGATGTTAAAGCAACAGATATTGAAAAAATAATTAAACAGCTCGCAAAGGACAATACCGCTAACGAGATATCGCTTTCTATGGGAGAGTATCTGGAAGATTACTCAGATGCACAAAGCTGGGATATTGCAGGCTTATGCAAATGGGCGATGAGTGCCTTTCGTGTCAATTTAAGTCCAGCGAAAGTCAAGGCACAAAAGCCTGAGGAGATTGAAGAGCAACTAATTTCAGCATCTGCCGAGCAAATCGACAAAAAAGATTGTTCAAAATTAATAGAGTTTTTAGCCGTAGATTTTGCTGTCCGCACATTTACCGAACGGGCCCGAGCCAAATTTGATGTGAGGTTAGACATTAGCGAACTGGCGGGGCTAAACGCCTCCCAGGTTTGTCAGCTTCTTAGCGAAAAAACTGCAGCCAAATACAAACAAAGGGAAATTGAGTATCCTGTTGAATTTGCGATGAGTATGGTTTACGGACCCGAAGGTGCCAACGTTTATGCGTTTGAGGCGCTAGCAGAGTGGGCGAATAAGAAATATAACGCCGGCCTTTCAGTCGAGCAAATACAGAACGTCAAACCCGCAGCTTTGTACAAGCAACTTCTCGAATTAAGTAAAAGTTTCAACAATGGACAATTAGAGCAGGAACTCTCGGATAGGATTGCTCGATTAGATACCGGTGAGTTAGCAAATTGGGCTAATGAAAGATTTGGAGCTTCCTTGAGTGCCGAGTCCATGGGTGAAGGACCGCAACGCAGAGAAGTGCTCTGTGAAGTGGCAAGGGAGTTTTTGCGGGCCGAGCTCAGCGAATTAGAGAAATATGTTTTGCTCCAGGTTTACGACAGTACGTGGAAGGACCATTTGTATTCAATGGACCATATGAAGGACAGTATTTGGATGCGGTCCTGGGCAGAAAGGGACCCTAAGACCGAATATAAACGTGAAGGTTTCCGAATGTTCAACGAGATGCTCGATACTATTGAGGACCGTGTTTCAGATATTATCTTCAAGGTTCGACTGGAGGCCGGCGCCAGAGCGAGAAGCGTTTGGCGAGTAAGCCAAACGGTGCACGATGAAGTGGGTCAGTTTGCGATGGCTGAGCGCCAGCGAGCTGCTGCCCAGGCCCCCCAGGGTGAGCGGAGAGTAAAGCAAATTCGGCTGCAGCAGCCCAAGGTCGGCAGAAACGAGCCGTGCCCCTGCGGCAGCGGTAAAAAGTACAAGAAATGCTGCGGAAAGACCACATAAAATAACGTCGAAGGTCTGGCTTTTATGTCGCCTATTAATTGAAAAAGAAAACATCGAGCAACGCCTCGCTACTCGATGTTTTCCGGAGGGGAGAAAAAACTCTTGTCTTGCTACATTTGTTATCGGCGACCTTATAGGGGCTACTTTAACCGAAAAATTGCGTTTCTAACTGCTTCTATAAACTTTTACGCTATAAATGCGTGGAGGTTCTGTATTTCTCATGGGATTATAGATTTGCTTGTAGATTTGTGGCTAAGGGCCCCATTTTGGACAAAATCGGGAAACGGCACGCGCTAATAAAGTGTCATAGGCTCGCTCTGGCGGCTGTGTCGGCGGTAAATCGTAATGCCTTTACAGCCAAGGTGGTAGGCTAATTTGTAGGCCTTGTCCACAGCAGCAACCGTGGCCTTTTCACTGAAATTTATGGTCTTGCTGACCGCTGCATCACAGTGCTGCTGAAAAGCCGCCTGCATCTGGACGTGCCATTCCGGCTTAATATCATATGCACATTTGAAGATTTTCCGGATTCTACCTGGGAGATGTGGGATTTTCTGTATACTGCCGGCTCTTAGAATCTTTTCCTCCAGTTTTTTGTTATAAAAGCCTCTTTTTTTAGCAACTTGTTTGAAGACGGGGTTTATTTGAAGCATTTTCAAATCATCCAGTATCCGGCGGATAAACACGAGCGAATAAGCCGGCTCGATTCCGCAGGAGCAGTTTGCAATAATGCTTATCGTTCCGGTCGGGGCTATGCAGGTAATCGAGGCGTTGCGAACCTTTCTGTTTCTTTCAGTTCTCCAGATGCTGTCATTCCAGTTCGGAAATGGTCCGCGAAGGTTTGCAAGTTCATGGCTGGCATCGCGAGCGCTCTTGTTAATAAATCTCATAACGCTTTCTCCGAATTCAATGCCCTGTTGTGAGTCATAGGCTATGCCGAGCAAAAACAAGCAATCAGCGAAACCCATAACGCCCAAACCAATTTTGCGGTTAGCTTGGGACAAGCGTATCGTATCTGTGACTGGAAAATTGCAAACATCGATTATGTTATCAAGAGTTCGCGCCGCTAATTTGATGGTTTCAGCCAGTGCTGGCCAATCCAAATCTTTTTTTCCGTTGTCGGATTTCACAAATTTTGTAAGGTTGATACTGCCGAGTGTGCAGGCTTCGTAGGGCAGTAACGGCTGCTCCCCACAGGGGTTGGTTGCTTCTATTTTGCCGAGTGATGGCGTTGGATTGTCATGGTTGATTCGGTCAATAAAAGCTACACCAGGCTCACCGGTTCTATGAGCACACTTGACAATCATTTTCCAAATGTCACTGACGGTGTAGAATTGGTTTGCCTGCCTGCTGCTTTGCAGAGGTTCGTCGGTTAGCTTGTGCAAGTCGTTTATTGCATAACGCCCGATATCAATTCGTCGCGGCAGTAGATATCGGTGACCGGTGCGTGGATTTATCACAATGTGGGAGGAATTGCCGGCTTCGAGCAGCTTTTCCATCCAATCATCGTTGATTTTGACGGAGATATTGAAATTCGTAAAGGCCTTTAAGTTCTGTTTGGCGTGCAGGAACTTTAATATGTCGGGATGTTCGACGCTCATCATACCCATATTTGCACCGCGACGAAATGCGCCTTGCTGAATTGCGTCGGTTGTCTCGGAGAAGACCCGCCAGAAACTTATTGGCCCTGATGTTGTCCCGCCGCTGGATGCGACCCGGTCGCCTGTCGGTCTTAATCTATCGAGTGAAAATCCGGTGCCTCCGCCCGCCTTTTGGATCAAAGCAGTTTGTTTAATCGTCTCGAATATCCCTTCAATGCTGTCTTCGATGGGGAGCACAAAGCAGGCGCTGAGCATGCCGCTGGGCCGGTTGGCATTCATAAGGGCAGGGGAGTTAGGCAGAAATTTCAGCGAGGCCATCAAGTCATAAAATTTTCTATACCATGTTTTGACCTCGCTTTCGGTTGCCCCGTATTTAATTTCCGCTTTGGCTACCAGCGATGCGAGCCTGCTGAGCATTTGTGCCGGTGTCTCAATGCAGTTACCCTGCTCATCTTTGATTAGATATCTGCTTTGCAAAATGGTTATTGCATTTTCAGTAAGCACAGGGGGCTCACCGGGCGGAGGTTGTGTATTGAACTCAGCCATAAAATGCCACTACCGTTTATCAGTTTTAATCTTTCAGCGTTGAGTTTTAGTTTAACTCAAAAATTCAAAACTCAAGACTTCCTTAGCCATTTGAATCTGAATACCCGGCGAATCCGTTCGGTAAATCGAACTCCAAGACGTTGTGTGCTTGTCTTAAACTCAGCTTGTTTTAAATCGCTTGCAGTAGGTTCAGCAGGTGATTTGCCGAATATTGACGATAGTGCACCCGCAAAGAACCCCAGAATCGAGCCTATTTTGGTCCGAGCAGACATTTCTGTTTCGTGCCTCGTCGCCCGTGCTTCGGGTCACAAGCCACTATAGCTATAAATTACCGTTGCACAGCTAATTTTATGGAGGCCAATAGTTTTTCACCGGTTCTGTTTTCAAATACGATTTTGCCAAATAGTTGATGCTTGTCTAAAAGCTGTGGTTTAGCATCATAATATTGCTGTACAGCATCGATGCCGCCTTCTGCAGCACCACCGGTCTTGTAATCACCTTCCAAAAGCCACAAGCTCAATTCGTCGTCATATTCAGCAGGGTAAATTAGAGCAACAACATATTTATTATCATCGTATTTAGCGAGGTGCACCTTGGCCCGGCAGGGAGGGCTGGTCTTAACTGCCATGTTAACAAGACCCTTGAAATCTCTCTTCGCTGTTTTAATATCGCTTGAGTAAAAGAACATCCCCGCCTCAAGCTGGAAGATTTCCGCTCGCACACCTTTTAGTTCAACTCTGCCGTCAGGGTATGCTTTGTGTATTTTATATGCCTTACAGTTTTTGTATTTCTGGCTTTCGAAAAGTTCAGCTACCTCTTCAGCGGTAAAGCCGACGCCTGTATGCTCGCCAAAGTCGAAGACATACAGGCCAACATATCTATCTGGTTGATGTAATTTAGGCAATTCCATAATCTTTTATTTAATCCTCAGACGTGCAAATTTTCGTTTGCCAACCTGAATCACCATGCCGGTCTTTGGCGTAATTTCCATATTTGGGTCGTTGATTTTTTCGCCGTTAATGCTTACTGCTTCCTGTACAACCATGCGTTTAGCTTCCCCGCCACTTTCGACAAGTTTGCTCGATATCAGCAATTGTTTAATTGAGATTTTTGGGTCAGCGATGATTACTTCTGGTATATCATCGGGCAGTTGACCTTGTGCAAAGATCTTGTCAAATTGAGCTGAGGCAAGCTCAGCGATTTTCTCATCATAGAAATCTGTTACAATCGCTTTGGCTAATAGAACTTTTGCTTTTTTCGGGTGTGTTTTATCAGGGTTGACAAGTTCTGTTATTTTTTCGGTTGGCAGGTCGGTTAGAAGCGTAAAGTAGTTTTCCATCATCTCGTCGGAGATACTCATAATCTTGCCGAACATATCATTCGGCTCATCAGTTACGCCGATGTAATTACCTTTGGACTTGCTCATTTTCTCCTGGCCGTCCAGCCCGACGAGTATCGGCGTAGTAATTACGACTTGGGGCTTTTGACCGTTAATTCTTTGCAGGTCTCTGCCGACTAAATTATTGAAAGTCTGGTCGGTCCCTCCTAACTCAACATCGCTTTTTATAATAACCGAGTCATAGCCCTGCATAAGCGGGTACAGAAACTCATGGATGCCGATAGGGTCTCCTTTTTTATACCGCAATTCAAAAATATCTCTTTCGAGCATGCGAGCCACTGTCATATTGCTTGTTAACTTAATAATATCGACTAACTTCAAGTCTGAGAGCCATTCGCTGTTGTAACGTACCTCAAGTTTCTCTTCGGATGTTTCGAGTATTTTACCTGCCTGCTCAAAGTAAGTCTTTGCGTTTTCTTCGATTTGCTTTTGGTTGAGCATCGGGCGGGTCTTATCCTGTCCGCTGGGGTCGCCGATTCGGGCGGTGTAGTCACCGATTATAAGAACCGCCTTGTGGCCGAGGTCCTGGAACTGCCGCATCTTTCGCAGTACTACCGTATGGCCGAGATGAATGTCGGGGCTGGTCGGGTCAAGACCGAGCTTGATTCGCAGCTGCCTGTCCGTTTTAGCCGACTCAGCTAATTTCTCAGCCAGCTCTTCTTCGGTGAGTATCTCAATCGTCCCACGTTTTATTAATTTAATCTGTTCGGTAATTTTCTTAGTCATATTTTTCTCAGACAATAAAGGTTTCCAAGGAGTAAAGATTATAGATGATAACTGAAAAATGGTCAACAATCATCGGTAAATGTAAGAGATAGCTATTAATGTGGCATTAGTTTATTTTTGAGTGTTTTTTGATTTGTATGCTCTGATGATAAGGCCATATAGAATAAGTGCCGCCACAAAGCAGGCGATGGATATGAGTAATACGTGCTGGCGGGTTAAGAGGGCCCCCAATGGTTTTGCTTTGCTTGGCCAGAATATTTGGACATCCCCACGGTAAGTTGCGTCAAGGGCTACGTGAAGCCACACGCCAAGAATGCCCGATACGACCATTTTCCAGAAGCCGGTTTGATAAGGTATCCGAAGTATATGCATTATCTTTTTAAACAGGTGCCGGAGCGGATACGCTACCAGGCCCCAGACAACACCCACTGCCGCCCCAATTAAAAGAGTATGGCAATATCGATGCACCGGCCAGCCGAGTCCAAACAGATTTATGACCAAAACCTCAAAGTCGACGATGACGTTAGCGAGCACAAAGACGGGTATATCGATATATTTTCTAAGGCCCAGGCCGATTAGTCCACTCGGCCCAAAATGATACGCTGTAAAAGGCACATGCACCTCGCTTGAAGGGAATAATAAAACTTAAATGCCGGTCAAGTAGTCACCTTTTTGCAGATAGTTTTGAACGTAGTCGGTAATAGCATCTTCAAGGGATGTTATTTTTTTATCATAGCCAGCCTGGCGCAATTTCGATATGTCGGCTTCGGTGAAATACTGATACTGATTGCGGATTGAATCGGGCATATCGATATACTTAATCTTAGGTGTTTTGCCCATCGCTGCAAAAACTGCGGCTACAAGGTCGTTCCAGGTCCGAGCTTTACCTGCCCCGATATTAAAGAGCCCGCTTAACTTGGGATTATCCAAAAAAAATAAAGTCATATCCACTGCATCTTGTATGTAGAGAAAATCTCGCAACTGCTCGCCGTCAGCATATTCAGCCTTGTATGATTTGAACAGGCGTACTTTCCCGTTTGCATTTATCTGCTCAAAGGCCTTTACAACAAAGCTTCTCATCTCGCCCTTGTGATATTCGTTGGGCCCAAAGACGTTAAAGTATTTAAGTCCTGCGATTTTTTTCAACAGGGCGGTCTTGTGTGCCCACAGGTCAAACATCTGCTTGGATTGGCCATACAGATTCAAGGGCCTTAAGCTTTCTATTTTTTGTTCATTGTCACTAAAGCCGGCAGAGCCGTCACCATAGGTAGCGGCACTGGATGCATAAATGAAGCGAATGTTTGTATCGGTTGCCCATTGAGCTAAAACCTTAGTATATTCGTAGTTATTTCTTCTAAGATATTCAGTGTCTGTCTCAGTTGTATCGGAACAGGCTCCCATATGAAAAACTGCTGTGATGTCTGTGCTGATATTTTTGTCAACGACCTTTTCCATAAAGTCGTTTTTCTCTGCATAGTCGGCAAAGGATAGATTTGCAAGATTTTTACACTTATCTTTACCGTGCTCATCAACAACCAGAATATCTGCAATCTGTCGTTTGTTTAATCCGCTTATTATTGCTGAGCCGATAAAACCGGCACCGCCGGTAACTATTATCATCTGTTTATCCCTTCGTTTTACGGATTAGTTTCAGTAAGCTTAATTTGCTGTTTTTTCGGTGTCAAATATTTAATGGGTTTTGCGCGCATAAAAAAAACCGCCCAAAGATAGGCGGTTTATGAAAAGTAGAAGAGGCCAGCATATTTTTAACACATTGCAAGATAGCTTGCAATTGCAAGAATCAATATCCGTTTCTTTGTAATAGTAAACGGAAGCCAGAATTCGTAATAAAATTTTTTCATCGCTTATCTCAAATTATCGCTTTTTTATTATGATGCTATTGTAACCAAAAAGGGTGGCTAAAGTCAAGTTAAATCCTCGATTAAAGAGTGTAACTATTTGCAGATAAGGAGCTTATAGTGCGTAGAGCTGCCGTTTTTTTACATATGATTAGTGTTGATAGATTGTAGAAACATGGCACAAAAGTAACGAAGCTGCTGAGCTGATTGTTTTCAAAGCTCATGTCCCAAAATCAGCTTAAACTTTATATTCGCAGTATCTATTAGGCTAACTTGGTGACTGCTTCGGCGATAAGTTTGCCAATCGGCAGATGCTGCGGACAGCGGGCTTCAGCGAGACTGTAATCGGTACTAAGCAATCTGCGCCTTGCACTGCCGGGAATCTTGGCGAAAAGGTCTTTTGCTTCTTGTTGCTCGCCGTAACTTTTGTAGTACATTAAATACCGCATAATCTCACTGACATAAGATGCGGTCGGCAGGGCAGAGTCACATATGCGCGCGCAGCCGGCGCAATAACCGCTGCACGTAGCTATGGCATATTCCTTGAAGATATCGATATCAGCCTTGGTAAGTTTGGTCTTATCCAGCGCAGCTGCTACATTTGCTAATAAATCACTAAGGTTGCCCCTGCCTGTGCAGGCCGAGCTTATCCTTTCGTCTTGCAGTACAACCTTTAGCTTTGCCTGTCCCTCAGTAAAACCTTTCTGCTGGAAGTGTTCGACTAATTTTTTGTCCTCTTCGGTTTCAATTTCCTGGCCTCGCGCCTGGGTCTTCATCGCAACCAAGCCAACCCCTGCTTTATAGCACGCGTCAACAGCAGCTTGCATTTTTGGGTCCTGCATCACTCGAAAATTATAGCTTGTCATTATCGCATCAATCCAGCCCAGTTTAGCTGCCGCAGTAAGGCACTGGTCCATATTCTTATGTGTGCTGAATCCGAAAAATCGAATCTTTTTTGACTTTTTCGCATTAGCGACCCAGCTCTTCACTTCTTCGCTGAGTTCTGTCGGTTCGCTTGTACCGTGGATAAAATACATGTCAATGTAGTCTGTTTTCATTCTTTCAAGCGAGCGCTCCAGAAGCTTCTGCATACCTTCCGGGTCTCTTTCATCAGACTTGCTGACGATAAAGAGGTCCTTGCGAATTGTCGGATTTGCTTCAAGGAACTTACCTATTCCTAATTCGCTGTTTCCACCAACATAGCAGTCAGCGGTATCCCAGTATGTGATACCCCATTCAAGCGCCTTTCTTAGTACAACCTGCTGCTCAAGAACATCAAAAATCATCCCCAAAGCTATAGAGGAAACCTCCATGCCGGTTTTGCCCAGTTTTCTTTTAGGTGCTTTTGGGAACGCCGGTTCTTTTTTTTCCAGCGGCGCGTTGGGTTCATTAGAGTCGGCTTTTGCATTGGGCGAAGTTAAAACTGAACCCAGCCCCGCAGCACCTATCGTCTTTAAAAAATTCCTTCTGTCTATTTTATTATATTTTTTTTTCATCGCCTTAATTCCTAAAATACTTAATGATTAACGTCCAGCCAATTACATTTGCTTTATGCTAATTTGCTTATTGCCTCAGCGATAAGTTTGCCTATCGGCAGCTGCTGCGGACAGCGTGCCTCTGCAACACTGTAGTCGGTCCTAAGCAATTTGTTTCTTACCTCACGTGGTATTCGAGCGAAGAGTCCTCTTGCCCTATCCTTGTCGCCGTATGTATTGTAATACATCAGATAACGCATAATGTCACTGACATATGGCATATCCGGCAAAACTGGGTTACAGATGTTTGCACAGCCGGCGCAGTAGCCGCTGCAGGTAGCTTTTGCATATTCCCTGAATACCTCAAAATGCTCCTTGGTGAGTTCGGTCTTATCGAGTACTGCCGCCTGGTTCGAGCTTAAAATAGCAACATTTTCCATACCCACACAAGCTGAGCTTATCCTTTTATCATCCAGTACAAGTTTTATAGTTGCCTGCTCCTCGCCGAAGCCTCGCTGGAGGAAATGGTCAATCAGTTTTTTGTCCTCTTTGGTTTCAATGTCCTGGCGTGCCCAGCTAACGATTGTTTTGCCGGTTGTCTTCATAGCAATAAGGCCAATCCCTTTATTGTAGCACGCATCAATAGCCTCCGGGATTTTAGCATCCTGCATCAGTCGGAAATTATAGCTTGTCATTATAGCGTCAATCCAGTCAAGCTTGGCCACAGCCGCAAGGTTTTCCGCTATGTTTGTGTGCATGCTAAATCCAAAAGATCGTATTAGTTTACGCTTCTTCGCATCTTTTACCCACTGCTTTAATTCGTCCGTCAGCTGCTCAGGGTCGGTTAATGCGTGAACGCCGTGATATAGATCAATATAGCTCGTATTGAGTCTCTTCAGCGAGGCCTGGAGACACTTTTCCACGTCATTTACTGTTCTCGCCCCAGATGCCTTGGTGGCAAGGAAAACATCCTTTCGAACCTCCGGATTCTTAGCAAGGAATTTACCTATTCCCAGCTCACTGTTTCCGCCCGCATAGGCTGGAGCCGTATCCCAGAAACTAATACCCAGCTCAACACTCTTTCTTAATATGATTTGCTTCTCGATAAGGTCATACATTAAGCCAAGTGATAGGCACGGAACTTCAATACTGGTTCTGCCCAGTTTTCTCTTAGGCACTTGTGGTAGTGCCGGCCCGGGCATTTTTGCTACAGCATTTGGGTCATTTGGTTCGGCTTTTGCATCGCACGAGGGTAAAACAGAGCCCACACCTACGGCGCCAATCGTCTTTAGAAAATCTCTTCTATCCATTTTATTCTGTTTTTTCTTCATCGCACCAGCTCCCAAATGATTAACGTTCAATAAATAAATTTTCGTTATGCTAATTTGCTCACTGCTTCGGCGACAAGTTTGCCTATCGGCAGCTGCTGCGGACAGCGAAGCTCTGCAACGCTGTAGTCGGTTCCGAGCAGATTGTTTCTTACCTGGCTTGGAATCTTGGCGAAGAGTTCTCTTGCTCTGTCTTTTTCCCCGTAGCTGTTGTAGTACATCAAATAGCGCATAATCTCACTGACATATGGAGCCTCCGGCAGGGCTCGGTCGCAGATGTGTGCGCAACCGGCACAATAACCGCTGCATGTCGCTGCTGCGTATCTCTTGAAAACATCCAAATCCTCCCGGGTAAGTTCGGTTTTATCCAGTACAGCAGCAACGTTTGAAGTTAAAGTTCCGATGTTGTCCATCTTCGAGCATACTGAGCTAATCCTCTTGTCTTGCAATACTGCCTTTATCTTTGCTTGACCCTCGGTAAAGCCGCGCTGGAGAAAATGTTCAAGGAGTTTTTTGTCCTCATCTGTTTCGACTTTTTGACCGAAGGCCTGTGTCTTCATAGCAATAAGGCCGACACCTGCTTCTTGGCATGCAGCAACAGCATCCTGCATTTCAGCATCCTGCATCAATCGGAAACTGTAGCTTGTCATTATTGCATCAATCCAGTATAGCTTGCTGGCGGCAGTAAGACACTTGGCCATATTTTTGTGCGTACTGAAACCAAAACATCGTATCATCTTCCGCCTCTTGGCAAATTTGACCCAGCGTTCTAATCTGCCTTTATCATTCGTTAGCTGGTCGGGGTCGGATAAGCCATGCTCATCCTTTTCCCGGTCCATAATCAGGTACAAATCAACGTATCTGGTATGCAGTTTTCTAAGTGACGTATGAAGATGCACTTCCGTCTCTTCAATGGTTTTTGTGCCGAACGCCTTGGTGACAATAAATATCTTCTCTCGCATCTGTGGGTTTTTCTCGAGGAACTTACCTATTCCAGCCTCGCTGTTGCCTCCGGCGTATGTGTCGGCTGTGTCCCAGTAGGTAACGCCCCATTCAAGAGCTTTTCTTAGTACAACTTGGTTCTCAATAGTGTTGAACGTTGCCCCTAAAGCCAAGCAGGGGACCTCAATATCTGTTTTGCCGAGTTTCCGCCTTGGGACCTGCGGCATTTTAGGTTCTTGTTCTTTTTCAGGTTCATTAGGTTCAATAGCATTTGGCTCGTTTGGGCCTGCTTTAGTTTGTGCCGAAGTAAGAATGGAACCGAACCCTGCAGCCCCCACTGTCTTCAGGAAATTTCTTCTATCGATTTTATTCTGTTTTTCGTTCATCACATTTAACTCCAAATAAAATGCTTTAACTTTTAAGTAACAGTCTGCTGTCGGCGTTTCTTGTCTCACCTTCTGCAGAGACTCTTATAGCTTTTTTACCGCTGACGGGGCATTCATGTTCGCAAACTCCACAGCCAATACATTTTTCAATATCAATGAGAGGTCTTTGCAGCCGGACCTTAACCTCAATTATACTACCCTCAGCAGGTATTTTCCCGTTTTTTTTGTCGGGTGTCAGTTCGATTAAATTTTTTGTATTTGCTGCAATTTTTAAGCCTTCGCCGCCTTCGCTAGTGCAATAATAGTCACCAGTAGAAAACCTCCCTAGCACAAGTGTTTCTTCAACAGTCTCTATCTTTTTCTCTGTAGCTTTTTTCACTGTCAAAGTACCTTCTCTTACAGTGTTGAAAATTTCCTCGGTATAAATTGCCTTTGGACTAAGGGGACAGTTTTCCTGACAGACTATGCAGGGTTTGTCCATTGCCCAGGGCAGACATCGGTTGCGGTCGACAAAGGCAGTGCCCAATCTGATTGGCCCAACCTCTGCAAACTCACCGGTGCCGAGTTTTTCTGACAGTGTAATTGGCCTGATAGCCGAGGTTGGACATACCTGCCCGCAGGCAGTGCAGTTTAACTGACAGCCGCTCGAACCGATTCTATTGTTTAATACGGGCGTCCACAGGTTTTCCAAACCCCCATCGATGCCGCCAGGCTGGATGACATTTGTAGGACATACCCGCATACATTGGCCGCACTTGAGACACCTGCTTAAGAATTCTTCTTCCGCCAGAGCGCCCGGCGGCCGAATAGCTTTGTGATACCAGTTTGCCCCCAGCTTGTTGCCTAACCTGACCGCAGGCACCGCAAGTATCCCGCTGGCCAGTGAAAGGACAAAAGCCCTGCGGGATATATCTGGGTCTGTGATTTCGCCCGGCGATGATATCTGGGTTTGGTAACTGATTATCTCATCTTTGCAATCGTCCCGGCAATTAAAGCAAAGTACACATTCGCTTATCCTTATATTGCCACTGGGCTCACAGCCGCCTTCACAGTACTTCTCGCATAGTTTGCAATTAATACATTCGCTTTTGTTCTTGCCTATTCGCCAGATTGCAAATCGGCCGAGAATACCGAACAACGCACCGAGCGGACAGATAAATCTGCAATAGAATCGAGGGATAAGCAAATTTAAAAAGACCGCTGTGAAAAATATCGCCAGTATCAGCCATGCCCTCTCGTAGAAGCGTCCCATTGCTGAAGCAACGTTGACCGTCCTATCAACTATAGGCAATAATACCAGGTTGAAAGAGCGGGTTATCAGTGGTATCGGGTCCAGTAAGCCGGTTTGCAAAGTCACCGCTATCGATGGAAACGCAGCCATAGCGAGAAAAAACACGAGGATAATGTATTTTATACACTGAGCCTTTCGGTATTTGTTGAGCTGGATTTTTTGTGCTGTCGTTTTTTCCCTGCTGCCCAAATAGCCTACAAAGTGGTGCAGTGAACCGAAAGGACAAACCCAGCTACAGAAAAACCGCCCCAATATTATTGTCAGGCAAACCGTCACCAGCGCCCACAAAAGGGCACGGTAAAGCGTTTTTGTTGTTAATATCGTGCCGATTGCCACCAGAGGGTCGAGCTGCAAAAACCAGTTAATAGGCCATCCTCTTATTTGCCAAAACTTTTCTCCTACAGTGCTGACAATGCAGAACCATACAAAGAGGGTGAAAAAGAAAATCTGACTTGTTCGCCTGGTCTGTACAATTTTCATAATTGCGCTTTTTAGCTTACGGTAGCAAATTTTGGTTTAAGTGTCTCATAGTTGGTGGTTCCAGCACCGGCTTTTTCAGCTTTTGCAAGGTATGGCAAATCTGCCACTGCCAGCCCTAAGAGGCTGCAGCCGTAAGAATCAGCCGCTACCATGTCGCAGCTTGCGATTAATGTGTTCGCACGTTTTAAATCTGAGGCCGAGCCGCCCGTTGGCCCGTTGGTCATCATAACGGTAGTGCCGTCGAGTATAACCAATGTCGGCCTGACCATCATTGCCAGTTCGGCAATAATTGTATTTATATCCTGATGAAAAATATTGCGGCGCCCACCTAAAAGCCCGTACCAGTTTTTCATGGACATCGAAGCACCGCTGCGGTGATGGTCTTTAACCGGAGCGATACCAATCAATTTGTCTATGTTCTTGAATGGCTCATAGAAAATAGGCCAGTCCTTAATCAGCCGGCCCCCCGACAGGGTTGTATGTTTGAAAAGGTTATCCTTTGGCATTACCACTTCGGCATTAGCCTCGCTTGCCGCTTTACCTATCCCGCTCAACCTGAAGCAGCTTGCAGGGTCGTTGATTGGATTGTCCGTGACATAAACCTTTTTTGCTCCGCCTCTGCTGTAGCACAGCCTCACAACTTCAGCAACCAGTTCAGGATTGGCTGTAGCACCAAGCATCGGCGGTGACGCAAATGCTACATTCGGTTTTATTGCAACTGTTTCACCGGGCTTGACAAATCTTTCTATGCCGCCGAGAAGTCCTATTGCCTTATCGACTGTTTTTACCCTGTCTGGTCCTTTTACAATGCTTATTGTCTGCCCGGCTTGTGGGGATACAGTGAAGTCCGGAAGCGTCACTATCTCTTCAACTCCGGTACTCGGACCGGGACCTTTACTGTCGTAAACCAAATACGCGACTGTACCCGCAGCGGCGAGTGAGATTGCCGCCTTACCGGCCCTTGCGATAAACTTCCTTCGGTCTAATTTTTTCTCGTTGTCTTCACTCATTACTCATGACATTATTTAGCTTATTAGTGAGTATATCTGCCGCTTTCTCGGCAGCTTGCTGGTTTTCCGCCTCGTGGACACCGGCAACAAACTGTCCCACGGCAAAGACAATTTCCGTCGTGCCATAGAAATCCATAACTTTGCCTTCAAAAACTTTATTGACCGCCTGCTTAACCACGCCGCCGTTATCAATCAAAAAGTTATAATAATTTTCAACGACCATTTTTGCATCTTTTGGTTCGGACCGTTTGCTCAAAAATGCCGTAACAGTTTCACCCTCGATGTTATATTTCGCAGTAAAAGTATCGGTCAGGCCTTCGAATCCAAAGGCATTTGCCAGGTAAAGCTTTATACTTTCTAAAACCAGGTTCTCTGTGGGGAAAAAACCAAGTTCGGCAATCCTGGTTTTATCATCAACGGGTAAATCCGACCGAATTTTCTGAGCAACTTCTATCAGGGCCTTAAAGAGCTCGTCTGATTCAGAGGAACCGACCAGCTCAACGTAGTAATTGCTGTGAACAAAATATAAAGCGTTGCTGGTCCTGTAACCGAAAGATGTATGGAAGAGCGAGAGAATATCCGCGTCAGCTCTCCTTTGGATGCTGTAAACGGAAAAAGCGTTTCTGACGTTCCCCATATCATAAACAAAAAGCTCCATCCACAGGCTCTCGTCGTTCTTGTCAACGAAACGCTTGGTGGACAATTCTTCAAAGCCGGCTTCGATATAAAGAGGAGCTTTGCCGTTAATCTTTTCGTAAAGAGTTACGGGTTGGTAGACTTCAGTTTCTGACAGGCTTTCAAATTCTGCAGGTACAAAAGAGCTTAAGTCTGGTTTTTCTTCTGAAATTACTTGAAGTTCTTGCAGTGGTTGAACTGTAGTGACTGTGCCGATACCAAATCGGCTCATATCTGAATTGTATTGCTTTATGAATATTCCGACCCCGGTAACAAAAAGAAGTGCTAACAGACAGATGCTAATGGCAGATTCGAGAACTTTTGCTCGTCGCCCAGCCGAAGCCATAGCTAACTCCCATAAGGGCCTTCTATTCCCTTAGAAATCCCGAAAGTGAAATTTCTAACGGCGTTTACTTGACCTCACAACTCGGACGGATTATAGTTTTTGTTGCTGGCTTTGTCAATACCGCCTTTAGCAGCAAGCCCGGTAAACAACTGTAGCGGGTTCTGATAAAGACTGTCCAACAAAAGCAGACTAATGACTATCGATGACTTTGAAATTTCGTAAAGAGGAATAGTAAATGAAGAATAATAAAAAAAGCAAAACTTTGATTTCAAGGAGGTCCACTCTCAAAGGCATAGGGGCAGCCGGTGCTCTTGCTTTCCTGAGTTCGAAAACAGCCGTTGGTGAGGAAAAAACTCTACAGGAATCTGACTTAACTGCTCATTTGGGCAATATCCGAAAGAAAATATTTCAGAAGGTTTTCCAAACTCCGTTTATTGATACACATGAACATCTGCCGGATGAAAGCAAGCGGCTTTCTCCGGCCTTCTACAGCTACGGAAACAACAGCGATGATTGGACTATAGTTTTCAGAGGTTACTTACAATCCGATATGCGTTCGGCGGGTATGTCCGAAAAAGACCACAGGAACTTTTTTTCTCCAGGTGTTGACCCCTTGAAAAAATGGGCCTTCCTTGAACCTGTTTGGCCGTTTATCAAGAATACCGGATACGGACAGGCAGTGCGTATTTCGGTGAAGGAATTATATGGCGTTGAAGAGCTTACCGCAGAAACTATAGGCAAAGTACAGGCCGGATATGAAAAGGTCCGCCGCCCGGGCTTTTATAAGCGCATTTTGTGCGATTTGGCAAAAATAGAATCCTGCCAAGTGAACAGCGGCGATGGTTTCCATGAATCTAATATGCCGACACTGCTTATGCAGGATATAGGTATTGTAGGTATGTTGGCAGGCCCGAATCTTGAGCATTACAGCAAACCCACAGGTATTAAGGTCACCTGCCTCAATGACTGGCATAAGGTCATAGACTGGTGGTTTGATAAATACGGCAAATACGCCGTTGCGGTTAAATCGCAAAATGCGTACGACCGTAATATCGATTATGAGAAAGTGCCATCAGAAAAAGTAGATGTGATTTTTAGTAAAAGACTAAGCGGCCAATCCCTAACCGCCAAAGAGCAAAAAGCACTTGAGGACCACTTGTTCTGGTATGCAGTTGATAAAGCTACCGAACATAATCTTCCTGTAAAATTGCATACAGGCTATTATGCAATTTGGGGCGATAAAAAACCCAGAATGCCTTTGTCTCGACTCATCCATAATCCGGGAGCGGCAACGGACTTATGTAGAATGTCACCGCAGACAAGATTTGTTTTTATGCACATCTGCTACCCATATTACGAGGAGCTTATCTCAATCGCCAAGCATTACCCGAATGCCTACGTGGATATGTGCTGGTCATGGATAATCAATCCTGTTGCAGCCAAGGACTTTTTAAAAAAGTACCTTGTCGCGGTTCCTGCCAATAAAATTTTGACTTTCGGCGGTGATTATAGTCCGGTCGAACCGGTTTTGGGTCATGCTTTAATAGCCAGGCATGGTATTGCCCTGGCTTTGTCAGAATTGGTTGAGGAGAAGTGGTTGAGTTTGAATGATGCATTGGAACTAACCGACCCGATAATGCATGGAAATGCCCGACGTATTTTTAATCTTGCTGAAAAAGAAAAAATATTGAAGAAGGTAAAACGGGCGTGATAAAAGTCAGCACTTTTAGTCTAAATTGTTAATAATTAGCTTTGAGATGGTTTGGCACAAAAATATAGCAATAAAAGCTGTTTTTTATGGCATTTTTTTGGCATTATTGCCCTTGTTTTGGATTACAAAGGGCGTTTCAGCAGAAATGAGTAGTATACAAGTTGCTATGTGTCAGATATTTTCACTTGACGGTGACCGTTCCGGAAACTTTGTCCGAATTGAAAATGCAATTCGCCAGGCAAAAGACAACGGAGCCGATATTATCTGTTTCCCGGAAACCGTTATTTTGGGTTGGGTAAACTCCGATGCGCACGAAAGGGCGTATCCAATCCCGGGTAAAGATTCTCAGCGTCTTTGTGAACTGGCTAAAAAGTATGAAACTTATCTTTGCGTTGGTCTGGCGGAAAAGAATGGCACAAACTTGCATGACTCAGTTCTTTTCATTGACGACAAAGGCCGGATTCTTTTTAAGCACCGAAAGATAAATATATTGCCGGAACTGATGACTCCGCCCTATACACCCGGCAAAGAAGTTAATGTGGTGGCGACTAAATTTGGTAGAATTGGTCTGTTGATTTGTGCCGACACTTTTGATGCTGAAATATTAGAAAGAATGGCCGCTCTGAAACCGGACTTGCTATTGATACCATACGGATGGGCCGCACCGGAGGAAAAATGGCCTGACCACGGTAAAGAGCTGCAAAAGGTCGTTAAGAACGCTGCTAACAAAACAAGAGCAGCCGTGGTTGCAACCGACCTTGTTGGTGAAATAACAAAAGGACCATGGAAAGGTCAAGTATATGGCGGGCAGAGCATGGCCGTAGATAAAAATGGTAAAACACTTGCAACTGCCGCCGATCGTGACCGGCATATAAGGATTGTTGAAATAAACGTAGGTTTGTAATTGGTTAAGGTTTAATCAGAGTATATGTTAAGTTTGTGCTGCAAATACGATTTTAATGAATCATTACTCATTGACTGAGTATCTTGGATCGTGCTATAATACCCCAGTAGTTAAGTAAGGAGATTAAAATGACTCAATATATCTTAGGCTGGGGCGGAATCCCTGGTGGGTGGGAATGGTTAATTATTCTTGTCGTTGCCCTGTTGATATTTGGCAAACGGCTGCCTGAAATCGCTCGCAGCATCGGTAAAAGCTTAACCGCATTCAAGAAAGGGATTCACGAAGCAGAAGAAACCAAGGATGAGCTGGTAGAGGATGTCAAAAAAGTCAAAGATGACATTGTAAGCGAGGCCAAAGACGCCGCTGGTCTGGACGAATCTGACACGGGCGATTAACTTACTTAAAATTGCTTTCCGAATTCCACCTTGCCGTTTGAAATGGGCGAGAACGATAATAAAAACGACCTCTTTAATTCCACTATGAGCCTGGGCGACCATCTCGAGGAATTGCGCATGCGGCTTATCCTCGCGCTGGCTGGTGTGGTGGTCTGTTCCATCTTTTGCCTTTTCTTTGGCTCAAAAATAATAACCTTTATAGAAAAACCGTATATCAATGTGATGGGCCCAGAAGCACGTCTGCAAACACTTGCCCCTGCCGACGGCTTTGTCAGCTATATGAAAATATCACTGATTTCAGGCTTGATACTCTCTTGTCCATGGGTCTTCTATCAGTTATGGATGTTTATCTCCGCCGGGCTTTATCCTAATGAAAAACGATATGTACACTTAGCCACACCTTTTTCAGCAGCGTTATTTGTTGCAGGCGCTTTGTTTTTTATCTTTGTAGTAGCGCCGATTACTCTTGGTTTTCTTGTAAAGTTCAATGAAAAAATCCTCGGTGTTAGCTCCAGTTTTACCTTTCGCAACTACATATCTTTTGTAACCACTTTGATGCTCGTTTTTGGCATCGCTTTTCAGACTCCGGTTGCAATTCTCTTTTTAAATAGAACCGGCTTGGTTTCCCTCCAGGTGCTGCGCAGGTCGAGAAAATTTGTTCTCCTCGGGGTTTTTGTTGTGGCAGCTGTGGCTACGCCGCCCGATGTAATTTCTCAGATAACCCTCGCACTGCCGCTGTATTTATTGTTTGAGTTGGGGATATTGCTAAGCTACTTCGCAAACCGTAAAAAGAGGATAAATGAATAGCAATTCTTAAACGATAGATATCGGCCTGGAGCTAAGTGGCATATATGTTAACTCTTATCAATACAAACACGATGATTCCTGCGGTATCACCTATTGGCTTGGACTATATCGCTGAAACTGTCAGCAAAGTCGGCATCAAGGTCGATATTGTTGATTTGTGCTTGTCTGACGACCCAATCAATAGCTTGAAGGACTATTTTGCTAATCACACCACTGGGTTAGTGGGGGTTTCTTTTCGCAATGTTGACGATTGTTTTTGGCCCAGTGCCAAGTGGTTTGTCCCCGGCCTGGCTGAGACCGTACGTACAATACGAAATATGACGGATGCTCCGATTGTGGTTGGTGGCGTTGGCTTTTCCATCTTCGCTCAGCGCATTGTTGAATATACTGGTGCAGATTTTGGAATTTGCGGTGACGGCGAGCAGGCAATAGTTTCGCTTTTTAACGAGTTGCAGAAAACAAAGTGTTTTGAAAAAGTTGATGGCCTGATTTGGCACCGTAATGGAGAAATGTCAAGTAATCCACCAGCTTGGAACGCACAGCTTTCTTTACCCACTAATAGGGACGCGATTGACAATCAAACTTACTTCCAAAAGGGAGGCCAGTGTGGCCTGGAGACAAAAAGAGGTTGTAATCGTAAGTGCATCTATTGTGCAGACCCCCTTGCCAAAGGTACCACATTAAGACTGAGAAAACCCTCCGAAGTCGCAGACGAAGCTGAATCTTTAATAGCCAAAGGAATAGATGTATTACATTTATGTGATTCCGAATTTAACATCCCTCCAAATCATGCGTACGCCGTTTGTGAGGAGTTTAAACGCCGGTCAGTTGGAAAGCAATTGCGTTGGTATACCTATATGGCAGTGGTACCTTTCGATACCGCGCTTGCTAAAGCTATGCGTAATGCCGGCTGTGTCGGCATCGACTTCACAGGTGATTCCGCCTGTCCCAAAATGTTAAAAACTTATCGTCAACCACATCTCAAGAAAGACCTCGCTTCAGCCGTTCATTTGTGTCGTCAAAACGGAATAAAAGTTATGATAGACCTGCTGTTGGGTGGGCCCGGCGAAACAGCACTGACAGCTGCTGAAACAATCGACTTTATTAAGAAAATCAACCCCGATTGTGCAGGTGCACCCCTTGGCGTCAGAATCTACCCCAACACCGAAATGGCGCACTTGGTAGCTGCTGAAGGCCCACTCGAGACCAACCCTAATATCCGTCGAAAGTATCCTGGGACCGTCGACTTTTTCAGACCAACATTCTATATATCTGCTGCCTTGGGCGAGCAACCAGCTGCACTCATCCAGGATTTAATTGCGGGTGATAAACGGTTTTTTGGACCAGTGCAGGAACAAACTCCGGAAGCTGATGTAGACAACCCCTCCACCGACCACAATTACAATGACAATGCTGAACTTGTAGAAGCGGTCAAAAAAGGAGCTCGGGGGGCTTACTGGCATATCCTAAGAGAGCTTCGCAGCAGCTGAACTACGCTCTTTAAAATACAATTTTTTACCTGTGGTTAGGCTTTCATAAGCCGGCAAGTTTGTAAAGATATAAGAATAACCTGATTAAATTGGCGCGTTTATGCAGCCCAAAGCCTTTGCAACGGGTGATGAAATCCCTCTCTGTAATATTTAAACTCTGTTCTTGCAAGCAATTACGTTAACCATACTTAAAAAGCCAAAACACGTCTTAAATTTCAAAAAAACGTTCATAATTTGTAAATTATTTTTCTTGATTTTTTGACAACTTATTTGGTAAACTACTATAAAGTTTAGATTTATAGGAGAAGTGTGGTGAGAAGGCAGGAGGGTTAACCGCCTTTGAGCTTTCCCGCTCTAATTAGAGCTAAGTTTCTAAATTCACCACTCCGCATTTGCTAAGCAAGGATGGATGAGCTGCTTATGCAGACTGAGCATGTGACCGGCATAGATAAATTGTTATTTATGTTGGCTTTGCAAGGCATTTGATTAAGAGGTAAGAAAAGTTTTTTTGTCTAATTAATGGAGGAGAAAAAATGAAACAGTCGAAAATAATGGTTGGCTTGATGGGCTGGTGCGCTTTGGTGGTACTATCGCTGCCTCTTGGAGCGGACGTCTTCGAACCCAGAGACATTCCTATTCTGATGTACCACAAACTTGACGAAATCACTCCGACGATATATTGGGTTTCCGACAGTGATTTCCGGGACCAGCTCTTTTTACTGCACGACCTCGGATATGAGACCGTTGATTATGAGGACCTGTACGCTCATTATATGGGCATGGCGGAGCTGCCTGCAAAGCCCGTTATTGTCAGCTTCGACGACGGCTACGAGGACATCTACACACATGCTCTGCCGGTGATGCAGGAATTCAGCGACCCCTGCTTTTTCGGGGCCGCGCACATAACAACAGATTGGATTGGAGACGATGAGCCAAACCGAAGATACAACGAATGGGACACCGATGCCAATGGTCCGGAACCAATTACCTGGCATATGATTTGGCCGGAAGTGGCTGCTCTCTACGATGCCGGCTGGGCTATTGAAGCGCACAGCCGAACACACGACTCTACTTCTGCCCCGGATTATAATGCCGTTTATGAGGCAAGCTCGAGCCGCGTCATAGGTGAGAAGCTGGGTATCCCGGACCCGAACTTCTATTGCTATCCGTTTGGCCAGTACACCACCGAACTCATAACAGCCCTCCAGGACCCGGTGAATAATTATCTGGGTGCTATGAACGCATCGGGAGGTATCGAAAACACTGATACGGTGGACCTCTGGCACATAAAGCGTATTGGAATTATGCGAGATGATGACCTTGACGACTTTGCAAGCAAAATCGGCGAGGTTGTACCTGACCTGCCCACGCTGACGGTGAACACAACCAGCGGCGGTTCCGTCCAGATAAATCCTGACCAGCCATATTATCGCGACGACCCCAATGTCATTTTGACGGTTACAGTCGACCCTTATTATATATTTACGGGTTGGAGCGGTGACCTTGAAGGTGATGACAATCCGGCCATTATTACGATGGACGAGGATAAAACCGTTACTGCCAACTTTGTTTTTGAGGGCACAGTCCTGTTTCAAGATGGTTTTGAAGGAGCCATCTGGGACGCCAACTGGAGCGGCAGCTGGTACAGAGATGATTACCCTGTCCACAGCGGCTCTTATTCAGCCTCAGCGAACAGAGACAACGACGGAGCCTTCACTTCTCGCGATTTGTATACTAATGACGTTGAGGCCATCTGTGTAGATTTCTGGTTCCAGAAAGATGACACAGAAGCGGATGATTTACTGCTCTACTACTACAATGGGACCGACTACGAGTTTATCGCCGACCTGGATACTCTCGGTGGTGACGATGTATGGCTGAATTACACCGATATAATAACAGACAGCCAGTATTTCAACCCCAATTTCAGTATACAGTTCGATGCCATCGCTCTGACCACTGGCGAGAATGTATGGGTTGATGATGTTATCATCGCTGCGGTAGGCGGTGGTACACCTGTGCCTGACACTACGCCGCCAACGCCCGACCCCATGGAGTGGGAGATGAAGCCATTTGCAACGGGCCCAACTTCTATCTCAATGACAGCAGTTACGGCAATCGATGATACCAGCGCAGTAGAATACTACTTTGAATGCACAGAAGGCGGCGGTAATGACAGCGGCTGGCAGGATAGTACGACTTATGAGGACACAGGGCTTGAGCCGGCAACTGGATATACATATCGGGTTAAGGCCCGCGATAAATCGTCCAATAAGAATGAGACCGACTACTCGGTTGCTGCCTCTGCCACCACGGCTGACGAGCCCAAGTGGACGCTGTTGACTTATGATGATTTTGAGTCAGGATGGGGCAATTACACCGATGGCGGAAGCGACTGCAGAATGTACCACGGTGGGACTTGGGCCCGCCAGGGAAGATGTGCAGTAAATATCGAGGACAACGCAGGAATAGAATCTTCGTTCTACTACACTAACGGAGTTGATGTTGACACAGCCGGGTACACCCGAATTAAAGTCGAGTTCTGGTTCTATTGCCGAAGTATGGACCCAGGCGAAGATTTCTGGGTGCAGTACTATGACGGCTCAACGTGGCATACAGTGGCCAGCTATATCTCTGGTACTGACTTCGAAAACTACATATTTTACAGTAAAACTGTGCATATTGATGAGGAGAATTATACGTTCCCGAAAAATATGAAAATCAGGTTCACGTGTGACGCTGACAATGACGGAGATGATGTTTACATCGATGAGATAAAGGTGTCAGGCAAATAAGGTGAACCTTTAACATACACGGATGAAGTGGCTGGATAGGCTGTAACGATGCCCAACCCGGCCATATTTCCAAACAAGGATGTGTAGGTCAGGTTTGCGCATTGGGTGCGACCGGCTGAAAAAATGTTTTTTTGTCCAGAATTTATGGAGGTTAGGAATGATGAAACAGTTATTAGCAAAAGGAAAAGCAGTTATTGGTCTGCTTGGCTTGTGTGCTCTGATGGCAGCGTTGCTGCCTGTTGACGCATATGCCTTCGATGCCAGGGATGTGCCTATCCTGATGTACCACAAAATTGACGAAATCACTCCGACGACATATTGGGTTTCCGATGATAATCTCCAGGACCAGCTCTTTTTATTACGCGACCTCGGATATGAGACAGTCGACTATGAGGACCTGTACGACCATATTACGGACGTGGCGGAGCTGCCCGCAAAGCCCGTCATTCTCACCTTTGACGACGCTTACCAGAACACCTACACACATGCTCTGCCCATATTCCAGGAATTCGATGACCCCTGCTTTTTCGGTGTCGCCCACATAATAACAGATTGGGTTGGAGACGATGAGCCAAACCGAAGATACAACGAATGGGACACCGATGCCAATGGTCCGGAACCGATTACTTGGCATATGATTTGGCCGGAAGTGGCAGCGCTCTACAATGCCGGCTGGGCTGTTGAAGCACACAGCCGAAGGCACGACTCTACATCCGACTCAACATACGACCCCGTCTATGAGGCAAGCGCAAGCGGCGTGATAGGTTCGAAGCTGGGTATCCCGGACCCGAACTTTTATCCCTATCCATTCGGCCAGTCCACCACTGAACTCTTAGCAGCCCTGCAGGACCCGGATAATAACTATCTAGGTGGCGTGGACGCATCGGGAGGTGTCGAAAACACCGGCACGATGGACATCTGGCACATAAGCCGTATTGGAATTATGCGAGATGACGACTTGGATGATTTTGCAAGCAAAATCGGCGAGGTTGTGCCTGACCTGCCCACGCTGACGGTCAACACAACCAGCGGCGGTTCCGTCCAGATAAATCCTGACCAACCATATTATCGCGACGACCCCGATGTCATTTTGACTGTTACAGTCGACCCTTATTATATATTTATCGGCTGGAGCGGTGACCTTGAAGGTGATGACAATCCGGCCACTATTAAGATGGATGCCGATAAGACCGTTACCGCCAGCTTTGCTTTTGATGGTATAGTCTTGCTTGAGGATGGTTTTGAAGGAGCTGTCTGGGACGCCAACTGGAGCGGCAGCTGGTATAGAGATGATACCACGGTCTACGGTGGTTCTTGGTCGGCATCAGCAGACAAGGACAATGACGGAACTTTCACTTCTATCAGTTTGGATACTACTGATGCAGAGACCATCTGTGTAGATTTCTGGTTCCAGAAAGATGACACAGACACGGATGATTTGCTGCTCTACTACTACAATGGGACCGACTACGACCTCATCGCCGACCTGGATACTCTCGGTGGTGACGATGTATGGCTGAATTACGCCGACGTAATAACAGACAGCCAGTATTTCAACCCCAATTTCAGTATACAGTTCGATGCCATCGCTCTGACCACTGGCGAGAATGTATGGCTTGACGAGATTTCAATAAAAAAGCGAACGCATTGCCATGCAGTAAATCTTGATGGCATTGACCCTGTTAACTTTGTGGATTTTTCAATACTTGCAAATGATTGGTATCTAACCGGCTCCGGTCTTGCCGGTGATATTGATGCGAATGATGTCGTTAATTTTGGGGATTTGGCCGAAATAGTCGAGTACTGGCTGAATAACTGCAGCCAATAGTCTTATTGGGTGTGTTATCGAGCCGGCCAATGTAGAGTTGGTCTGATAATACCGACCAGCCGGTAATATGTATTGTGATTGCACCGGCTTCGGGGGGGTGAAGGGGCTGTTCTTCACTTACACCCCACGTCCAGACATTATTTATAGATTGACAGGCTATGATATACTTGACTAAACATCCTGTTTTTGGGTATAATATAACAAGAGGTGTGTTGTGGTGAAGAATATGGCAAATGGTGCTTTCCAGGACCGTCTCATGCGGTGCCGCTATGAGATTAAATATATCATCAGCCAGTCCAAGGCAGCAGCCATTCAGCGCTTTATCGAGCCATACATCAGTCTCGACCGTTACAGCAAATTGCAGCTAAAAGGCTCCTATCCGATTGTCAGCCTCTACCTCGACTCAGATAATTTGCAGCTTTGCACAGAGAGTCTCAGAGGCGTTCTAAAACGCTTTAAGTTGCGTATCAGAAGTTACAGTGATGACCCTGATTATCCACACTTTTTCGAAATCAAACGCCGCTCTAACACAGTTATTATAAAAAGTAGAGCCAAGGTCAAAACTCAGGATGTGCCCGCTTTACTTTCAGGCCAGTATGTCCATCCGATACAAAATTATCAAGATGATATAAATGCTATTAAGCAGTTCCAGTTATATATGAAAAGTGTCCGCGCAAAGCCCGTAGTTTTGGTTCGTTATATGCGTAAAGCCTATGAAGGCAGTATGGAAAACAGGGTCCGTCTGACCTTCGACCATCAGCTTGCATACAAAATTACCACAGAGCCTCACGTTGTGTTTTCTGGCAACCGCTGGCAACATAATCCCTTAACCTTAAGAAACGTAATTCTCGAAATTAAGTTTACTGGTCGTTTCCCCGCTTGGCTGTCTCGAATGGCTCGGTATTTTGAATTGCGTCAGCAATCTGTATCCAAATATGCTACCTCTATGAAGAAAGCTTGTTCTTTGAGGTTTTGCGCACCCAAATTGCCAGTAGAGGTGTTTTAATTATGAATATGCATCGCCTTTGGGAAATTATTGAGGGGACTCCCTTGACTGGGGGGGTATTTACACCTGAGAACGTCCTGTTGTCTTTATTGTTGGCCTTTGTTCTCGGGCAGGTTATTGCCTGGGTTTACTACATCACTCACACTGGCCTGTCTTATTCAAGAACTTATGTCCAGTCGCTGGTCCTGGTAACCATAGTTGTAGCTATGGTTATGGCTGTCATCGGCGACAATATTATTCGTGCCTTCGGCCTGATGGGTGCTTTAGCTATTATAAGGTTCCGAAACGTTGTTAAGGATACACGCGATATTGTTTTCATTTTCTGTGCCTTGGTGGTCGGTATGGCCGCCGGTTCTCAGCGATACGCCATCGCCATATTGGGCGCAATTACTCTCTGTTTGATAGCACTATATTTGTATGCGACAGGTTTCGGAACGCATCAGCCTCATAACGGCTTTTTGAGGTTTAGTTTCCCAGGTCATATCGGGCCCAAGCATCCGATTCCGGCTATTCTTAAGCGCTTCTGCGGCAGCTTCACACTGATATCGGCCCAGGATAGTGGATTCGGCAGTGCCGAGGTCGAGTACGCCTATCAGTTGATGGTACGAAGTGCCGCAAAAAACGAACAAATGTTGACCGAGCTCGAAAAGGTCGAGGGTATCGCAAATGTCAGCCTGACAATGCAGGAGCAGTTGTTAGAGGTTTAATTCTTTTATGGCAAAAGTAGGATTAGACAGTTATCGATTTGGTCGTCTCCGCTTGCATGTTTTGCCGGTCTTCGTATGGCTGGCTGCAGTGGCAGGTGTCGTTGCGTTGTTCCAGCATCGTGCAAGACGCTTTGAAGTTTTGGGTATGGCTCAGGGGCAAGTTCGTCAGATTGCAGCCACCTGCACAGGACGTTTAAAGAGTGTCCCTGTTGAATTGTTTCAGGAGGTAAAAAAAGGTGACACAGTTGCTATAGTCGATACCGTTCTTGACAATGAGCCGATTGAAGCACAACTTGCTACTGTATCAGCTGAAATACAGCACCTGATGGCCCAGTTAGTTCCAACACAAGAGACCCTCCTCGCGGATGCTGCCACTCGCGAGAGTGATTGGATTGCAAGGCACAGGCGATTCTCTGTCGACATTGAGCAGGCGAGACTTGCCATACTTGAGCTCAAAACCCTGATTGAAACCGACCGCATGATGTTGGAGGACTTGGACCTCGAAGTAAAGGTTGCCCAGGAATTGCGCGATAAGGATGCTGTGCCTGCTTATGATTTGGAGAAAGCGAAGCTCCAGTACGATATCATCGCCAAAAAGATTGAGGAAAATGAAATCCTCTTGGTCCAGGCCGAACAGGATTTAATAGAGGCGCAGAACCGGCGTGATGAGTTTGCCCGACAACAACCGTATAACCCAGAAGTTGACAGCGCCTTAGAGGTCATACATAAAGCCATAATGGTTCAGGAAAAACTGG
>CP070728.1:815087-816998 GCA_020351025.1 Planctomycetota bacterium | reverse complement strand
AGGCTCGACAAATCGGCCGGTCGAATCAACCACACCTAAATCCAGCAAAACCGCCACAGCATCGATAAGTCCGCTGCCGCATATGGAACGGGGCGGACAATTACCTATCACATCCAAATCTATGTCACCGTCATTTATCACAACCGCTTCTATCGCCCCCTCTGCCGCCCTGCTGCCGAAGCTTATACGGGCGCCTTCCAGTGCGGGCCCCGCCGCGCAACTGGCGGCATAGAGCTTGTTCCTGGTGCCGAGTACAAGTTCGCCGTTTGTACCGATATCCACTATCAGCGTCATCTCTTCTGCTGAATTTATATCAACTGCAAGTGCCACGGCGGTCGTATCCGAGCCTACAAAGCCTGCTATGTTGGCGGCAGTATGAATATTACACGCCGGGTTTGTCCCTAAATTGAGCTTATCAGCAGGCAGGTCTTTAGCTTCGAGCGAAAAGGCCTTGTAAGGCGCCTGACCGAGCTGCGTCACGGGCAATTTGAGGAAAATATGGTTCATTGTTGTGTTGCCGACAATGCATATTTGACATATCTGATTCGATTCTATCGACGCTTCCTCGCAGAGTTTGGCAATCAATTCATTTATACAATCTATTATCGTCTTGTGCAGTTCGGCCAATTTCTCATCGGTCCCGGCGTAGCTGATTCTGCTTATACAATCGTCACCGAACCTAACCTGTGGATTCAAGCTTGCCTGCGTCCCCAGGCATTTCCCATCGGCCATATTGATGAGTTTGGCAACTACGGTAGTTGTGCCGATATCGACCGCCAGGCCGTATGCTTCAGCGGCCGCACGCCCAACTCCCGCAGGAACAGCGGGATGAACTCTGCTTTCTATATCGATGCCGCAAGAGAGAATTTTCTGTTCGAAGTACCTCGAGCCGGGTCGAATCGTTACTACAAGGTCGCTTTGAATACGGTGCTGACAGGCCAAAACTTCCCGCCCCTCCGGCCCTATAGTCACCGCACACTTGCCGCATGTCCCTTTTCCGCCGCAAATAGTGTTTAAAATTATGCCCCCCTGGCCTGCAGCCTCGATAATCGTCGCTCCTGCGTGAATCGAAATCTGCCTGCCGTCGGGCTCGAAGCTTATATTAAAATGTTTCATCTTAGTATTTAGCCGTTAGTGCCCCATACCTACCCCCCATTTACCAAATACCGGTTATCATTTAACTAACGACTTTTTAGCTTTTTTTATGCCGTACCTTCCAGCGGGCACGCCTCTTTTTACTGCCCACCTTACGACGACGCCTGGATTTTGCCATCTACTTCTCCACAAACAATCAAAAAAATCTTTTTTACCAAAACACTTTTGAGCCAATAAAATATATGATATTATAGAAAGATGCAAAGGCAAAAGGACCCGAAAGGGCAATTTTTTCCGCTCAGGCTCCTTTACCGATTTAGATTGGGCTGAAAAATGATTCAATGCAAAGATTGTGAATTTTGCGAGATTAGTCCCGAAAACCACAGAGTCTTCAAGTGCGACCCGTTCGTTAATATCAAAGAGCCGGAATGCCTGGCAAAATGGCAGTTAATCCGCCTCGATATGCTCGTAGCAAGCTATCAGGGAATGCTCAAGTGGTATCAGAGATTAGCGCCGCTCCAGGATAAAATCTTCAAGTACATGCAGCGGGAAATCGACGATATAGATGAATCGGAACGCTGGAAAGCCGACGACGAAGACCAGCAGCAGGATGCCTAAAAAACGGTACGCACCCGGGTCTTTCGAGCAAAAAAATTACGAATTTTCCTCATTTACGCAATAAATCAATCGCAGACGCCGTCTTTACCTATGTGAGAACTGCTTAAGTATGCCAGAAAACAATGGTCTAACTGAGATAATAGCCGGCTGTAAAAATGGCCATGCCAGGTGCTTCTCACAATTGGTTGATATGTATGC
>CP070728.1:811211-814987 GCA_020351025.1 Planctomycetota bacterium | reverse complement strand
GGAGATTTTCGATGGCTTTATCCCGTCGGCAGAAGCTTACTATAGCAGCGTTGCTGTTCTATTGGTCCGTTATCTTCGTTCTTTCACATATACCCATCCCACAAATATTTATCGGAAATATCGCTCCATCCGATAAGACGCTTCACTACCTTGCTTATCTGGTTTTGTCTTTTCTGCTTTGGTTAGCAATCAATCCGGGCAAGAAGGTGCAGTGGGGCAAGGCAGCAGTGTGGTGGGTGCTTCTTGTGGTAATTTGGTATGGTGTTTTTGATGAATGGCTGCAGAGCTATGTCGGGCGCAACGCAGATATCAGGGATTTTTTCGCTGACTTGGCAGGAGCAGTTACTGGTTTAGTTCTGCTTACAGTTTTTTCTTTTTGGCCGGCATCTGTTGTACTGACAGGTGCCATTATCTTTTTTTTAATTAATTTTTTGCAGGCCGGCATGGCGGAACAGCTGCCCGTAGCGAGCGCGGCAATTTATTTGTTTGTTTATATTCTTTTTAGCTTGTTGTGGCTTCAATATATATATCATCATTTGCCAATAAGGGCTCCGGAATCTAAATGGCTGGCAGGTGCATTGGCTCTTCCGATAGGCTTGTTGCTGGTAGTGGAATTATTTTGCTCAGTTGTAGGTAATGGTTTCAACCTGCTACGTGTTGTCATAGCTTCTACCGGAATTGTTGCTGTTGTTATTTCAATTTACCTGATTGCTTTATTTCGCTCAAGCCTTACTAAAAAAGTCTCATCCAATGGGTGTTAGTTTTTTTGAAAGGTTTGTATAGCGGGTCTCCTATCAAAATCAACTGCCAAGAATTGAACGGCTTTGTGTAGTAATATGCTTCGACGAGACATCGACCTTTGAACAGCTCCCAAAAGAATGCTTTCGGCTGGGGAAATGCGCTAAGATAAGGTTCAGCTACTGCTCCTAAAGTTGCGGTTATGCCCTGTGCGAGCATGGCAGGGCACCACTGAGTACTATTTGGGTCACGAAGGTCAATTGCTTCGAGGCTTGAGATGTGATAACCGATTGCACCATCAACGAAATCGAAAGCATTAACGTATTTTTGCAAACTGTACCAGCCGCAATAAATGGCCGTTTGGGGACAGGAACCGGGTGCGAAAAGCTCTTCTGTTCGTTCGTGCGTAACGGTCATTTCTGTTCGCAATCTTGTTAATACAGCCAAATCCCGTAATGATTGGTCAAAATGGCCAAATGAATAAGGCTTTTTATCATCTGTAATGCCTCGTGAATCGAAGTAAGCGGCGCCTCTTAAGCCGGTTTTTTCTGCGGCTATTGCTTTATCGACAAGGGCTTTTGCTATATCAGTGGCAGGCCCATCAAGGCGGGAGACCATAAGCGTGTTAAGACTCAAACCCAAGATACTGTCCTTTAATCTATTCGGCTGCCAGCGATACAACTCATAGTCGCCGAACAATACCATTGACAACTCGCTATCTACGGAAGCACCTGTTTCTTTGCCGAGAATTTGGTCAATATTGGATTGCAGCTTTTTTAATTTGTAATCAGCTTCTTTCTTTTGCTGCGTTGAATTGGCAGAACGATTGAGCTTCAACTGTTCAAGCCTGGTTTTTTCTTGCTGGGCCAATTTTTCTAATTGCTTTAGTTGGTCCTGCTGGTTTTTGAGGGGCCCGCGGGCACCGACTTTAATAGGTACGCCATATGTTGTCAGAAGGCATTTGATTTTACCGGCAAGTTCAAGGCTTAATAGTTTTTGGCGAATAGGCTCGGCAAGTTTTTTTTCATAATCGTCTCTTGAAATTGTATCGTTGAGGTTTGTCCCTAAAGGCAAAGCAAGAATATTCTCTGTTGGGACCTGGCGTTTTACACAGTAATAGTCGGCAATCTGTACAGATTGCACAATATCGCTGTTTGCTATGACCAGAATTTCATTGGGCTCGAGAGCATATCCAGTCTGACAGCTGCATAAAATAATTAAAATAACTGTCCCAACTCTGACTATCATGTTCGATATGGCTTTGAACTCATAAAAATTGACCCCCAGTTATATCGGAGGTCGTCCAGACTACTCAATTTAAAAGCACAAATTTAATCAGGACTGTGCATCAAATGCGGTGTATTTATCGGATCATCCTGGAGCAGTTCATCATAATCATCGAACCAACAAGCGTTTGGATTGCTTTTGAAGACCATAAAGCGTCCACTATCCTTGTCTCGAAAAGCCCTGTGATATCGAAAATATACCTTATCTTTAGTTTTGCCAACAATTTCTATTTTTCCGCTTGTGTGTGACATTGTATATCGAGCGCGTTTTGCCAGTCCTGATACCTGCGACTTAGCCTGTCTGACAATCTCATATCCTTGTTCTATTGGTACGGTGTAAGCTTTGTTGCCGAGGGCGGGTCGGCACTGGAAGATATAATAAGGAATGACACCGATAAATGATAATCTTGCAAGTAACTCGGCGAGTACTTTTGGGTCGTCATTTAGACCGCGGGTAAGAGGTGTCTGATTTGCCAGTTTAGCGTTAGCTTTTTGGAGGAGATTTACGCCTTCAACAGCGACGTCAGTTAGTTCTCTGGGGTGGACAAAGTGAGTCATTATGTATATTTTTTTTCTTTTGATGCTGTATTTTTCAATTACCTTTAACAGTGTGGGGTCATCAATAATTCGATACGGATTATATGCGGGTATTCTTGTGCCGAGGCGGATAATTTTGACGTGTTTAATCTCACGTAATGTCGCAATAATTTCTTCAAGTTTTGGTGTAGGCAGCATTAAGGCATCACCGCCTGTTAGCAAGGCATTAGTTATTTCAGGATGCTCCCTCACGTATTGATATGCAGCATCCCAATCCTGCAAATATTCGGTCTCTGACTCGATAAAAAGACGTTTACGAAAGCAATATCGGCACAGGCTGTCACATTTATTTGTTACCAAAAATACAACAACCGAATGATACTTATGTTGAAGTCCAGGCATGACTGTATAGGTTTTTTCGTTTGAAGGGTCAAGCCTGCCCCACTCATCAAGCTCCTGGAGGCTTGGTATTACGATGCGACGTATGGGGTCGTCAGGGTCATTCCAGTCAATAAGTGACAGATAATAGTCGTTGGCGCGAAAGGCGAATTTATCGGTGATTTTTTTAAGTTCGTTTTTTTCCTGTTCACTTAGCTGATTCAACTGATTTACTTTTGTGAAATATTTAACAGATGTTCTTTTTGTCATTTGGTTTACTCCATTTACTTGTTAGCTTGACAGTTTATTGTCGTCACCTCTTGTGAGTTCGGTTTTTGAGTAGCGTTTCTCGTAGATGCTTTTTCGCTGAAACACTTGTGCAACGGTCGTAAGGATTATCTTTATATCGGTCAGGATGGTTGCGGTTTCGACATACTTGACGTCGAGTTCGAGTTTCTCTTCGCGTGTCAATTCTCCTCGTCCTGATATTTGTGCCAGACCTGTTAAGCCGGGTTTAACAAGCAGGCGTTTTTTTTGCCTCTGATTCCATTCTGCCGCCTGTGAGGCATACAGGGGCCGGGGTCCCACGATGCTCATATCTCCTTTTAATACGTTGAACAATTGCGGCAGTTCATCAAGTGAATACTCACGCAAGAATTTGCCTACCTTGGTAAGCCTTGGATCGTCGCCGGATTTTGGACTTGGTCCGAAGGGGTCAACATCAATTTTCATCGTTCGGAATTTATAAAAAACAAAAGGTGTTGAGCCGACGAAGAAGGTCGAGGTCGAGCCCGCGTCCGCAGCCCTGGTAGGCGAGAGTGGAGTCGGCGTGACGCT
>CP070728.1:787064-811111 GCA_020351025.1 Planctomycetota bacterium | reverse complement strand
GGCCGTACGCCACGCATCCAGGCTGTCGTACAGCGTGCCGACCGCATCAATAACCAGGGGCTCACCAGCGTACAGCAGTGAAGTCGCAGGCGCAGAGGTGGGATTGCCGCCGAGCATTACGCCATAGGCATCGTAGCTGAAGCTGTCAGTAATAGTTGTGCCATCAGATTGTACCAACTGTCTCGTTGAGCCGTGGCCAACGTAGAGCATGTACTGTACTGCACATCAGTCTACCATTACAAGTGGCCAGTCACGGCTTCTTGCCCCAATTAAGCTTGTCAATATCCTTCGGTTTGATAAATTTCACGTCTCCATTGTTCAATAGAACATAGCCACCTACATGGTCTATTTCCCGATAGTTTTCGGTGCTGAATATTTCTGGCCCACCACACTGGTTCCAACCACCTTGCGTACTGAAGAGCAGGACAACATCGCCAGAAGAGTCGGGCTCGACATTTGGGTTAAGTGCAAAATGGCACCATTGAACAATGAAAGTATAGTGATGTTTGCCTTGTGAATCATCATACTCTCGGAGGAACCTCAACTGAACGGGAAAGTTTGGCTCGGCACATGGATCGGTTGTATCGTAGAACATCGGGTCTCCAGCCCACGAAGAAACAAGGTGTTCGCTGTTAACTCCGGCATACTTAATAAGAGAATCACACCACGTATCCGCAGAAGGATAGTGCCCGTCAAATTCGGCAGCATATTGCTGGAAAGCCAGCTGTAAATTTTTAATGTCGTTACGATATTTAATTAAATAAGCGCTTCGTTTTACACGATATAACCAACCTATCAATAAGGTTAAGCATACAATACTGGCAATCAAGACAAAAAACTCGGTTCGTGTCACTCGCCTTTTGCCCATAGGATTTTCCATTCTGTTTATTTATACTGATATCAGTACTATCGTAGTCACCGTGGGTCAAGTGATTTATTAAAATCGCGTGCACCTTATTATCATGTCTTCTTGATTACTTAATAACCTCAATAAGGGACATAATTTCATCAATAAATATTTATGTTGCCTTTCTATAGGTGTCCTTAATGCCGATCTTAGTCAAACCAATCCCAGTCCCATGGCCATGGACTAACATCACCCCAATGAAACCTCCACAGACTCTCTGATGTGGGATTGTTATTTGCTTCACAATTTTTGAAAGAAAATCTAGTTACTTCCCCGCTACTAAAATCAGTCGTCCCATAATAGCCCGCCTTAGTAAATGCTATCGTCTGCTCATATACATCCAATTCTGCTCCCCTAAACATTTTCCAAATTGTAACGTAAGATTTTGCGCGCGCTAATCCAAAATCACAGAATCTTGCGATTCGGCCCCAGAGATAGTAGTTTATAGCGCCTTGACTATAGCAATTGTCATCCAAAGTAGCTGTATGTCTACAACTACCTGTCCATCCCTTGACGCGCTTTTCGAAGAGGTCGCCTATATCCCAACCAACGACCCAGCCACCTACAATGTTTTTAATCCTGCCACATCGTTCAGAACGCTCTTCTTCGGTGCTTGGAGCATCCTCATTAATCCTGACAATTAAATTTCGAAATTTTTCAGAAATATTTTCGCCGCAAGTTCCACATCTGCCCCTGATAGTGTAAAAGATATCATGGAGACCAACCGCGATTCTGCCAATAGCGTATGTGATTATCAGCCCAACCACAAACAATCCAGTGATATGAACAGCTATTCCGAGAAGTGATCCTCCGCTTGGATCTATCCCATTCACCGGATTTCCATGAGCATAAAGATACTTATGCAAACTCTGTGGGTCAACATTATTTCCGGAAAACGGATCAACTCTATTAAACAGACCATTCGAGGGATTATAATATCGGGCTCTCAGGTAATACATCTGGGCATCAACATCAAACTGCTCACCAGCATACAGCAATGAAGTTGCAGGAGAACTTGTGGGATTGCCGCCTAACATTACGCCGTAGGCATCGTAGCTGAAACTATCAGTGATAGTTGTGCCATCGGATTGTACCAATTGTCTTGTTGAGCCATGGCCATCATTCAACAGAAACTAAGTGGATTTGGGACCGAGCGAAGCGATGGAGCTCTAGGGAGTTACTTAATCCTGAGGGATAACACTATCCTGGGGAAGTAACTTCTGTTTGAGTTCCTTCCAGTAATCCATATCGTGCTCAATCAAAACATGCTGTTTAAATTCGGATGGCAGATCAGGATTTGTTTCTAACAGTTTTTTTATATTCTCATTTATGAATCGCTTGTATTTTTCCTTCTCGTTATCGGAACTACTCAAACGATAAATACCACTATGGCATGGCCTACAACAAACAAGCATCCCCCACCATTTTTGTTTATGCCATCGGTTTATATTATTATGTAAGCATGTTACTCCTAACTTTTCTGCAGTGTAAGATACCGGGCTATCGTACTCGCGCACTATTTGATAAATCGGCAAGGTGAAGAGCCTGAATGCAAAAACATCCTTATCATAAAAGCAATCATCACATTTTTCCACAAACCAAGATATATCCACTGCCAAAAACCAGAATATAATTAAGACTAATAATAGAAAGATAGTTCTTGCAAGCTTTGACTTTTGCATAATAATCCACCTTAATATAATAAAATAGCGCACACCTAATAGTACAAGGAAAAGTGGGTTTTCATATTAATAGCCAATGATTTAACGATGTTTCAATCGCATTGATCTCAATATTTCTTTGCACGCACTCTCTGGAATATTTGCGTATTTATTCACCCATTGAGTTCCAGACCTAATATCACCTTCCGGAGCCCAAGGAATATCAAATTGGGGGCCGATGGGGCCAAAAAAGGAACACACACTAAGCCAGATTTGCTCATGAGCCAAAGCGTTTGCCCAATATATGTCCCAGTCTACTACATCAGTAAGCTGTTTTTCAAATATTTGGTTTTCTGTGACCTCTACATTAATGTAAGTATTTCCATCTCCAGGTGAATAAGCTAATCCTATGCTAGGGTCAAAATGTACGCGGCCATTGTACTCCACCCTAACACCATTTTCCACAGTCCAATCTAATTGCCTAGAGAAACCTTGTTCTTCAACGACTTCTAAACGAACACCCTGATCTGGTGGGGTGTGGTTAAAGCACGGTTCCATAATCTTTTTCAGATGATATTCAATTTGTGCTGTATTCCACGTTGCGGGTTTACCATCTGGATCCACACTTATACGCACAGGTACTATTCTTGATAAAGAACGCACGGTATGCTGAAAATAAAGATACCCGAGCGAGAGCAATGCACCTATCACAGAGATAATTCCAATCATAAGGTATGCAAACCTCCCACTCGGATCTATCCCATTCACTGGATTATTGTGGCAGTACAAATATTTATGGAGTGACTGCGGATCCTGTGGGCTGCCTGCCCATGGGTCGGTGCGGTTGAATCGGCCATTATTCTGGTCATAGTACCTTGCACGCAGGTAGTACATCTGGGCATCGATATCAAACTGCTCACCAGCGTACAGCAATGAAGTCGCAGGCGCAGAGGTGGGATTGCCGCCTAACATTACGCCATAAGCATCGTAGCTGAAACTATCAGTGATAGTTGTGCCATCGGATTGTACCAATTGTCTTGTTGAGCCATGGCCATCGTAGAGCAGGTATTATGGTCTTGGCTGAAGATCGGTCTTTTCCAGGAGTTTACTCTTTTGCCCCGTGCTTGCGCAAGAATTCGGCGGTTTCTTTGTGGCCTTTCATTATCGCAAGTTTAAGTGGTGTGTCACCTTGTTTGTTCTTTGTATTAACCTCCGCACCATTCTCAATAAACCATTCAACGACTCGTTCCGTACTTTTCATTGCAGCAAGCGCCAGGGGGGTATTGTTTTGGGTATCGAAAGCGTTAATATTAACACCATTGTCTGTCAGAAGCTCTAACATTTCTAATATTTTTTGTTCCCTTTCCTCCATTGTCTTCCCATACATCTTTGTATATGCATACGGACCACCAAGTACCCTATCTCCACACTCGATGGCTGCGTGAAGTGTCGTACCCAAAGACCGATCCGTGGCATTTACATCATAACCCTCAGATATTAGGTACTTTATTTTAGGAACGTCACCGTTCAGTATGGCGATGAATAAAGCTTTTTGGCGGTTCTCGTACCATGTGTAAAACAATATGGAGGCAAAAATCACTGTTAGTATCCAAGCGAAAGTAAGTGCCAACCATGGACCACGAGCTAATATAAATAATACAACTGAATAAACCCCAAGGACAAAACAAACTATAACTAAGATTTTAAAAATAAAAGGTGTAAAAGATAGAACCGAGAGAAGTGTAAACATAAAAAACATTATGATAAAGCCTGCTAATCGATTTTTGCCAATACGTCGGTCTTCAAAACTATTCCTTTGCTTTAAAGGAATATATGTAACCGACAGAACTGCCAAACCCCAACCAACCGCAAGTAGGAACCCAACCACAATTCCGACAAACTCAAAATCGACAAACCCCATAAGAAACGCTGCTATCATAAGAATTGTAAATGACATAAAAAGATATATAAATGTCGGCATTACAGTATTTCTAATAGGTTTATTCTTGGCAAATTTACACTGCTCTCCTATAGAGATAAATATCATTGATAGGCTTCCCAGATAGAAATAAAGAACACCCAAAATTATGATCATATGACGGAAATAATGGCTCAAGATGAGAATGGTTAAAGATGACAACATGAGCAATAATGCAGTCATTTGGGATATTCTGCCACCTGCGTTTTTTGATAGGACATGAACTGCCTCGGTATTTTGATTCTGCATTTCAACTACCCTTAATTTCCAAACGATTTCTTCTTAAGGTAATCCTTGTTACTGCTAATGTCAATATCTCTTATATACAAACAAACTAATTTCCTTTGTAATATCCCCACTTGAAACCAAAATTAGTTCCGTCCCACGGGGGAGACGAAGCGCACCCTGTACATGAACTGAATTGGCTTTTCTCTGGATCAAGGAGGTCGAAATTACCATTGTATTTGTAACCTACTCTTGTCCAGTTGACCTTAGAAGCTGCTGTACCCTCATAGGATATGCCGCCAATCCATGCCATAACTGGAGCTCCATAAGTAGACCAACCCCAAGCCATGGATGTTGCATTCGCGATATTAGTAAGCGGACGCGGACATAGCTTATTTATTGCGCCCCATAAGAAATAATTGGCCTCATGAACGCTATAGCAGTTACCATTGACAGCGACAGTTTCTTTGCAATCCCCAGTCCCCTTAGGTAACGACATATGATGTAGCTCACTAATCTCCCATCCATCCGTGCTGGGCATCCGTGTACAATTTTTAGTTCTTTCCCAAAAGCCCCACTCATCTTTGTATATAATCTTTAAACGTTTCCACAGTGAGTCTAATTGACTATCTATCTTAGGGCCACACGTCCCTGTAGCCCTACCGCGCAATGAACGGTGGTAGAGAGGCATGGCAATCAGAACTCCTATCACTAAAATAGTTATCATCATACTCACAGAGACTGCTACGCTAGACGCCGTAGCAAATTTCCCACTCGGATCTATCCCATTCACTGGATTATTGTGTGCATATAAATACTTATGCAGCGATTGTGGATCTTGGGTGTTGCCAGCAAAGGGATCCATGCGGTTGAATCGGCCGGTGTTCTGGTCATAGTAGCGGGCACGCAGGTAGTACATCTGGGCATCAACATCAAACTGCTCACCAGCATACAGCAATGAAGTTGCAGGCGCGGAGGTGGGATTGCCGCCAAGCATTACGCCATAAGCATCGTAGCTGAAACTATCAGTGATAGTTGTGCCATCGGATTGTACCAATTGTCTTGTTGAGCCATGGCCATCATAGAGCAGATACTGTGGGTCGGCGGAATCGGTCGCCTGAGCCAAAACATCATCGCCGATGACATAGCTGGTCGTATTTGTGCCATCGTCTTCGACGAAGACCTGCGCGTAGCCGGTATGATTATATGCATCAATCAGGTAATCTGTGTAAACATCGTCACCCTGAGGCGTGCCGCTTAACTCGGTCCAGCTATGGCTTTCTACACGTATGCCCTGCGGGTTATACTTATACTCGGTAATCTCCGCTATAGTGCTGCCGGTGATGGTCTTGGTTACCTTTGCCAGCCGATTTTGCAGTTTATATTCATAGTGGTCATGCGGGAGGGTTGGATTGCGGCTGAGATGTGGTCTGTCGGACAAGTCTGGGTGGTGGTCAACGCGTGGTCTGTCAGACAAGTCATGAGGGCGGCCGATATTTGGCCTATTGTGCAAGCCTCGTTGGAGGCCGATAAGCGGTCTGTGATTTAAGCCTACTACGAAACCGCCCACCGTGAAAGCCGATTCCTGCAGAACTATGTGCACTCCTACCCCTACGCCCTGCTCTGGCCAGCAGAGGGGGCTGCAAACAGCAACGTTGCAAGAGGTAACGTTATATTCCTTTTCGTCAACATCTCACACCTCGATATCGATATTTTAGACCATAAAGTTATCTTGCACCACCACTAATATCTTCTACACTAAACAGGCCAATTTGTGCAAATAAAGGTTCAGCATAAAGTATACAGGACAAAAGAAAATTTACCTCAGTTCGAGAGGCAATCATAATTATATATAATACGAGTAGTGAACTTCTTTTCTTGCAACATCTTCAGGGATTTCCTATTCTATGGATATGGTAAAGACCGAACGAATCAAAGTCAGAACAGATGGCAATTGCGATGTAGTTAACATTAGCGAGCAGGTAAACGAGGTTGTCTCAAAGTCAGGTATCAGAGAGGGAACAGCGACGTTTTTCAACATTGGTTCGACAGGAGCAATAACGACAACAGAGTACGAACCGGGGCTGGCAAAGTATGACATAAAAGCGGCATTTGAAAGAGTGGCACCGCGAGGTGGTGTTTATGAGCACGAGCGGACGTGGCACGATGATAACGGCCACGCGCATGTGAGAGCTTCGTTACTGGGGCCTTCTTTGAGCGTGCCAATCGTTGATGGACAACTGACAGTAGGCACGTGGCAGCAGATTATCCTAGTAGATTTTGACACGAGGGCAAGAACAAGAACGGTCATTTGCCAGATAATTGGGGAGTAAATAATTGACTATTGACTATAGAATATTTACTATTGCAGAACATACGTGTTAAGAACACAGGTATAGAAGATAGTAAATATAATTATAGTATTGTGGGTAGAAGTGTTTTTATGAATACCAGAAGGAACAATATTGCGGTGTTATTGGTTGTCGGCCTACTTATGAGCAGCTGTGAGGAGGCGGTCAAAGATGTTAAGGGGCCGAAAGAACTTGTACCTGAGATAAGTTTGGGCACGACAATTGGGTCTTTGGTGGAATTATTCTCCGCGGACTCGATACCGGTGGAGGGGTACGGGCTGGTAGCCGGATTAAATGGGACAGGCTCAGTGGAGTGTCCGCCACGGATTAGAGCATATCTTCAACAATATATTCTTAAACAACTGCCAACAGACGTATTGAAACCTGATGAATTTATCAGCAGTCTCAATACCGCTGTTGTACTGGTAGAAGGAATAATGCCGAGAGCGGTTGGGAAAAACCAATACTTCGATGTACGAATAACTGCTCTGCCGGGCACTCAAACAACATCTCTGGAAGGTGGGCGATTATATAAAACGGAGCTTAAAGCAGCTGGTGGTTTCGGGATAACTATAAAAGTGTTAGCGAGGGCGGAAGGGCCTGTCTTCATTGATACAATCAACCCGAAGGAATCAAATAAAAGAATTGGGTATATTCTGGCTGGTGGGAGTGTGCTTGATGAGTACAAGATAAATTTAGCACTTAGACAGCCAAATTATAGAATCGCAAGCATGATCCGCAACAAATTAAACGAACGTTTCGGCGAGGGCACAGCAGAAGCAATCTCGCCGAGCCAAATCGAATTGAAAGTACCAGCTAAATATAAGGATCAAAAACAACGTTTCATTTCGATAGTCAAAGCAACGTACCTTGCTGAGACAACGGAAATTACCAGAGAAAGAATAAGCACATTTGTCAAAAAGCTTGCCGTTTCAGAAGACAAGGACACATACGAAGCAGGTCTTGAGGCGATAGGCATTGATGGTGTAGGTAAGCTGGGAGCTCTTTTGAATTCATCAAATGCTGAGGTGCGTTTTCGAGCGGCCAGATGTATGCTCAACCTTGGCAGTGACGTTGGTTTGGAAGCTCTTCGAGAGATATCATCGACTAAGAATTCGCCTTACCGGATTGCTGCTCTTGAAGCAATTACGGCGGCGGGGAGTCGCACCGATGCGGCAACAATATCCCGAAAATTGTTGCGTGACGATGATTTTAGCATTCGATTAGCAGCGTACGAACAATTGCGAAAATTAGACGATATTTCAATAAGCCGAGAGCTGATTTCGCGGGATTTTTTTCTGGAGCAAATCACACAGACACAACACAAGGGGGTATTCGTTACGCGTAGTGGCCAGCCAAGAATTGTATTATTTGGTGCGCCGCTATACTGCCATGAGAATATTTTTGTTCAGTCCCCGGACGGCAATATAACAATAAACGCGCCGTCCGGTCAGCCTTATGTCTCGATAATACGTAAACACCCCAAACGGCCCAACGTAATACTTCAGCTAAAAAGCCCCTATGACGTGAGCGATATTATTCGAAAACTTTGTGAAGAACCACTTAAAAAAGTAGGCAAAGGCGGTGTTGGACTAAACGTTTCATACGCTGAGGGGATTGCGCTTCTTAAGGAGATGTGCTACAAAGGAGCGTTAGATGCGAAGTTTCGAGCTGGGCCCCTTCCAAAAATCGATCTAATTATCAAGATAAGATAGAACCTCGGCCGATAACATTAGTGCGTATTTGCAAAAACTGACTGCGCAAATTTTGCATGAAAAACTACCAAAGACAAACAACAGAGGTAAAAAATGAGACTTAAAAAGATTGTTCTTAATGGATTTAAAAGCTTCGCCGACAAGCTGGAGCTTCCCTTCGATAGTCCTATAACTGCTATTGTCGGCCCAAACGGATGCGGTAAAAGCAACATTGTTGACGCGGTAAAGTGGGTACTTGGCGAACAAAGTGTTAAGAGTCTGCGAAGCGAACAAATGGCAGACGTGATATTCAGCGGCAGCAGCAGCAGAAAAGCTGCAGGGACAGCCGAAGTGAACCTGATTCTCTCAAATCCAAATGGAACAGGAGCAAGGCAGCTATCGATAGACACCGACGAGGTTCAGATTACACGGCGAATATACAAGAGCGGCGAAAGTGAATATCGGATAAACAACACAATCTGCCGTCTAAAAGATATCCGCGAATTATTTATGGATACGGGCGTTGGGGTCAAAGCCTACTCGATTATTGAGCAGGGTGAGGTTGAGCAGCTACTAAATGCGTCGAGAACAGAGCGAAGGGCAATATTTGAAGAAGCGGCAGGTATAAGCAAATATAAAGCTCACAAAAAGGAAGCGCTTCGCAAACTGGAACGGACTGAGCAAAATCTTTTACGACTTGCAGATATATTAGGCGAAGTTCAAAAGCAGCTACGAAGCGTGAAATACCAAGCAGGTAAAGCACGGAATTATCTGCAATACCGCCAAAGGCTTAAGGAGCTACAGGTCAATTACTCTCTGACGGAATATCATAAAATAGTCACTAACAGCTCAGAGAAAAAGGCAAGCCTTAGCCAACTCGAAGAGCAATTTGCCGGCATCGCTGCTGAAATAGCAAGACAAGATTCGTTGATGAGCAAACTGGTGGAAGAAAAAATAGAAACAGAGAATAAATTAAACCGTACCGGTAACTCGCTTGTAGCGACCGAAAGCAAAATCGAGCAGGAGCTACAACGGATCGAGTTTCTGCGAAGCAGAATTTCAGAACTTCAGCAAAGAAAAGAAAGTGCAGAGCAGAGAATTCAAAAACTGCAAGAGCAAGAAGGTCTTTTTGAGGGCAATCTGACGCAATATAGAGATGAGCTATCAGAGGGCGAGAAAACGCTGAAGGAGAAAAAACGAAGCGTCGAGGAATTTCAAAAAGCTATTGAGCGCGTAAGCGCAGAATGTGCCTCGCTTGAAGCGGAGTTGGAAGATGAAAAATCGGGTATTATTGATATAGTCAGAAGAACGGCACAACTTCATAACGAAGTTCAGAGCATCTCGGTTTACCGCAGCAACCTAACCAACCAGAAGGACCGTCTTGGCGATCGGGCGGAACGCGTTCGCGGCGAACTTGAAAAACTTCTAACTGAAAAGGCACAGCACCGAGCTCGCCTGAGCGATATCGAGAAGATACTGAGTGAATTGGAAGAAAGTCTGGATTCCAAACGCAAAGAAATAGAAAAAATAGAGAGTGTAATTTCCACAGACGGTAAGCGATTAGCCCAAAGCAAAGAGACACGAAGCGCACTTAGCAGCGAACTGGCAGTATTGGCGGATATGGAGACGAGGCGGGAGGGTCTTAACAACGCTATTAAAAGTATTCTGCAACAGCGGTTAGCTGAGAACAATAGATTCGATTACGTAGAAGGGATACTGGCAGATGTGATAGCGACCGATGTTGAACATGCAACCGCTGTTGAAGCTGCACTGGAGGGTAAAACTGACGCTCTTGTAACCAACAGTACAAAGAAGCTGATGGCCGATAGAGAATCAATTGAAAAACTGGAAGGCAGAGTAAATTTCATATGCGCGGATAAAATAGAGCCATTTGCGGACAAAAAGGAGCTGTCAAAAATACCTGCGGTGAAGGGGCGGCTGGTTGAATTCGTAAAAACGAATGGCAGACATGCGCCATTGGTTTGGAAATTGCTGGGCAAAACAATAGTTGTAGACTCGATTGATGCGGCAGTTAAATTAGCTAAGGAACTCGGCAAGGAGTATGAATTCGTTACTTTAAAGGGAGAATTCTTAAGTGCTGACGGGGCGATAAGACTTGGGCCCTTGGGGAAAGCGACAGGTTTGATATCGCGAAAGAGCAGACTTCGCCAATTGCAGGAGACAATCAGCAATACTACAGTTGAAATCACATGGCTTGAAGAGCAAATCAGAAAAAACACTCAGACAAATGAACATTTGGCTAAATTGTGCCAGGACCTGCGGACGGCTATTTACGAAGCGAATACAGAAAAGATGCAGGTGACATCAAAACTGGCTGCTTATGAGCAAAATATAAAGCAATTGAGCGAAGAGCGGCCCTTGATATCCAATGAAATTAACCTTCTTGAAGCTCAAATTGCTCAATCGGTACAAAAAGAATACGACTCGAAACAAAAATTGGAGGAACTGGAGGCGGTAAATAACCAGCGGACGGAGCGTATTAAAGAGCTCGAGGAGAAATACGCCAAGCAAAAAACCGAACAACAAACCCAGACAAGCCAACTTACGGATTTGAGGGTCTTACTGGGGCAAATCACGGAACATCAGCAATCAGTTAAGCAAGCAATTGCGAGTCTGCAAAGCCAGATGAGCGAAAACCAAACAGCAACAGAGTCGGCGCAAAAAGAAATACAAAGCTGCAGGGAACAAATAGCAAAAGCTCAAAGCGATATCCTCAATAGTGAAGCGGTGGTGTCAGAACTATTTAGTGAAAAAGAAAAGAAGCAACAAAGCAGCAGTCTTCTGCATAAAGAAATAGAAAAGCTGCTCGAGAAGCAAAAGCAAACAGAACAGTTGATACGACAGAGGCAAGCTGAGCAGGACGGAATTGAGCAACAAATCAATCAACTGAAAATAGAATTAAGCCAATTGGAGGTAAAATGCCAGGACCTTGCTGAAAGAGCGGAGGAGGAACTACAGATTGATTTAGCTGAGGCTTATGAAAATTACAGTGACAATGAAGTCGATTGGGAAAGGATAAGAGAAGAAATAATCGAACTTCGGGGTAAGATTGAACGGCTCGGCAATGTGAATGTGGACGCAATTGCCGAGCAAGATGAACTCGAGAGGCGCAATGACTTTTTAAGCAGTCAAGTCGAAGACCTAAACAAGAGCAAAGTTCAACTACAGCAATTGATAAACCGGCTAAATAAAAAAAGCAGAGAGAAATTCAGAGAGACATTCGAAGAAATCAGGGTAAATTTCCAGCAGATTTTCCGGAAGCTCTTCGGCGGCGGCAAAGCCGACATATTGCTTGATGACGCTGAAGATATCCTCGAAGCAGGTATAGAGATAATAGGACGGCTTCCCGGCAAGGAGGCAATGAGCATATCATTGCTTAGCGGAGGCGAGAAGGCAATGACAGCGATTGCGCTACTATTTTCGGTTTTCAAGTCGAAACCATCGCCATTCTGCTTCCTCGACGAAATTGATGCGACTCTGGATGAGGCAAACAACGAGCGTTTCAATTTACTAGTGCGGGAATTTGAAAAGGATTCGCAGTTTGTAATAATCACACACTCGAAGCGTACGATGAGTATCGCAGAAGTGCTGTTCGGGATAACGATGCAGACACGTGGGGTGAGCAAGAAGATAAGCGTGAAATTCGACCAGTTTGACGAGGTTGAGGAAACGGTTGCTGTGGCGTAAGTCAGCGTATAGGGTTTAGCGTATAGTTATGAAGAAGTGCCCATTTTGTGCGGAGGAGATTCAGGACGAGGCCATAAAGTGCCGTTTTTGCGGGGAATTTCTTAGCAAGCCCAAGAAGCAAGTAGGAAAATGGTATTTTTCCACACCTGTTGTTATTATCGCCCTTCTGTGTGTAGGTCCATTTGCTCTGCCGCTAGTGTGGCTAAACCCACGATATAAAATAATTACCAAGTTCGCGGGGACATGCATAGTTATTGGGCTCACCATTTTGTGCTCTTACTTTGTCGGCCAGATATACCGTAACTTGATGGAACAGGTAGAAGCGCTGGGGATTCATTAATACACAGATTGCATTTTGTATAGTACCGTGCGTGATGTGTATAGCGTGTGAGGGTCAAGCGAGAAAGGGTACGGCAAAGGCCAAAGCAACACAGCATCCAGACCCCTACCACTTTAAGTCTCAGTGATAATGGTGCTTCGGTATTTGGCTTTGTGAGAATTATGCTGGGCTAAAAAAAAGAAAAATGGTAATATGAAATGGAAGCAAAAAGCTAAAAGGCAAAAGTAAAAAAGAAGGAAAGGGAAACAGCTACAGAGAACAGAGATGTCTGTGGCAAGAAACATAAGAACCATACGTGCAATTCGTGGCTAAGGAACTAAATCATAAACCGTTTCGCCCAACAGTTTTATTGTGCGGCTTAGCGGCTGCTGTTTGCGTTATTGTTGCCATAACGCATTGGCCCGGGTTATCTGCTCAGGCTCTTTCACTTGACGATAATGAGTACATCGGAGGCAATCCATTAATTGAGAATCCGAGCTGGGCTTCGGTGAAGCAGATTATAACCGAAATACTGGAGCCATCCACAGTTCCCGGTTCCTATACACCCCTCACTATGATTTCTCATATGCTGGACTATGCGATGGGCGGTCGATTGAATAATCTGCGGCCTTTTCATCGAACGAGTTTGATTTTGCATGTGGCCAATACGGCGTTGGTGATTTTATTAGTTTATCAATTATTTGGCAGCGTTTGGCCTGCGGCAATGGTTGGCCTTTTATTTGGTATACATCCATTAACGGTAGGACGAGTGGCCTGGGTTAGCGACCGCAAAACCGTGCTCAGTGCTTTCTTTGCCTTGTGGTGTTTGATTATTTATGTCCATTATACGCAGAAACGAGGGTGGGCATCATACAGTATTTGTCTGCTATTGTATGTACTTTCCCTTCTGTCTAAGCCCAGCGGCTTACCGCTGCCCGCAGTGATGCTGCTATTAGATTACTGGCCTTTGCGGCGTTTAGGGTGGCGGATGATATGGGAGAAGGTGCCTTTTTTTGCCACAGGAGCAATTTTGTTTATTATCGCGTATATTTCCTTCAATCGCACAGCGATAATCGTCCCGATGAGAGAACAAGGCATCAGGCAGACATCAATGATTCTGTGCCACAACATCATTTTCTACCTCTATAAGACATTTTGGCCTATGAATTTGACGGTGTTTTATCCATTTCCAAAACCGCTGTCGGTGTCGAATCCGAAGGTATTAGCGAGTGTGATAGGCACTTGCGTGCTGGTTTTGGTTTTGCTGGTATCGTGGCACTGGACACGGGCGTTAGTGACGGGGTGGCTTATATTCTTTTTGGCTATATTTCCTACGATAGGAGCAATTGGATTTACCGATGCTATTGCAGCTAACAGATTTTTGTATTTGCCCAGTATCGGCTTTCTACTGGTTCTATCATGGATACTTATTTGGTTTTGGCAAAGTGGTGAAGTAAGGGGTCGATTGAAGCTACGGCGCAACACAGCGTTTGCGGTGGTGGCAATTTTGGCAGTATTAGAGATTATATCCACGAGGAGTTATTTAGTTTATTGGCAGGATACGGAAAGTCACCGTAAGTACGTAAGCAAACTGGCTCCGGATTCTGCGATGATTCACGAATTTGCGGGTTTAGCACTTGTCAAAGAGGGAAAAGATGAGGAGGCCATATTTCATTTTTCCGAAGCAATACGTCTGGAGCCACTCTATCATAGGCCGTACGTTAATTTCGGCGTTATGATGGCCAAGCGAGGAGATTTGGATGAAGCAATTGCACACTTTGTCAAGGCAATCCAGTTGAAGCCAAACAACGACAAGGCCCATCATAATTTAGCTAATGCATTGTATTCGAAAGGCAAAATTGGCGGCGCTATTCAACACTTTAGAGAGTCAATTCGCCTTAGGCCCAACAGCCCCAAGGCTTTAAGCCGTCTGGCCTGGATACTGGCTACGAGCAGGGATGCTAAGTATCGTAATGGTACCGAAGCGGTCTGGTTAGCAAAAAGGGCGTGTGAGCTTACTAACTATAAAGAGCCTGAAATACTCAATGCACTTGCGGCAGCATATGCAGAGATTGGTGAATATAGGGAAGCGGTTCGTACTATTCAAAAGGCCATTGATTTATTTTTATCTCGCGGAAACCAAAAACGAGCAGCAGAGATGGCAAGGTTACAAACGCTATATAAGACAGAGCAACCTTATCATACCAATCAATGACATGAACTGGGGCTCGTTGCTGGTGAATTTTGCGGTTGAAAAATAGCCTTATTTATTGTTAAAATAACATTTCTTTTTTTATGTAATCTGAGAAGGCTAAGAATGACGCAAAGATTCGATAAACATATTTTGACCAACGGGATGGTCCTTCTGGGTGAGCCGATGGAAGCGGTGAACTCGGTGGCGTTTGGTTTTATGCTGCCAGCAGGAGCATCAAGAGTGCCGGATGGCTGCTGTGGGGCTGGAAATGTTATTGCCGACTGGATATTCAGAGGTGCCGGTGACAGAAACAGCAGAGAGCTTAGTGATGCCCTCGAGGGGCTCGGATTACATCGCGCCAGTTCGGTCAGCAGCTCACATATAACTTTTGGGGCGGCATTGGAAGCAGGTAACTTAGCACAAGCAATAGAGTTATATTCCGAGATTATCCTCAAGGCACGTCTTGAAGCTGAGCAATTCAAACTGGCTAAACAACTGGCCATCGATGGAGTACGCGCTCTTGACGACGACCCACGGCAAAAGGTCATGCTAAAGCTGCGAGAGAGGTTTTATCCTAAGCGCCTGGGACGAAGCACCTTAGGAAAAATCGATGAGCTGAAGACATTGACGTCGGAGAAGACAAAGCAGATTATACAGAGCAATTTCAATTTATCAGAAACGATTTTTGGAGTAGCAGGCAAATATGATTTTGAGGCAATCGTCAAACAAATAGAAGATTTTTTTGAAACAGATACACAGGAAGTCCTTGAGCCAGTTGTGCCAGGTTCTAAAGCCGGCAAATATACGCATCTACATAATGAGGGTGCACAAGTGCATATCGGCTTGATGACGGAAACTGTTAAACCAGGCGACGAGGACTATTATAATGCGAGGGTGGCGGTTTCAGTCCTTTCGGGCGGGATGAGCGCAAGATTATTTACAGAGGTAAGAGAAAAGCGGGGTTTTTGCTACGCTATTGGAGCGCGGTATCACGGTCTGAAAGAGGCGGCCGGGGTAATGTGCTATGCAGGCACGACACCGGACAAAGCCCAGGAAACACTCGATTGTATAATCGGTGAGTTCAACCGGCTTGGTGAAGGGATTAGCAAAGAAGAAATCGAGAGGGCCAAAGTGGGTCTTAAAAGCGCTCTGATTCTTCAAAGTGAATCGTCGAGCAGCCGGGCTGGTGCAATTGGAGGCGATTACTATATCTTAGGCAGGGTCCGAAGTCTGGATGAAATCAAAAATAGAATCGAAGCGACGAGTGTCGATTCGGTCCTGGGGTTTTTACGAAAAAACAGATTCGGCGATTTTACTGTGGTAACAATCGGTCCAAAAGAAGTAACTGTAAAATAGAGCACGATATGGAATTTAAGAACAAGAAGTTGGCGAACGACCTGGTTATTGTGGGTGAGGTTAACAAATCCGCCAAATCATCGGCGGTGGGTTTTTTCGTCAAGACGGGTTCCCGAGACGAGAGCAAACAGATAAACGGGGTTTCGCATTTTCTGGAACATATGCTATTTAAAGGTACAAAGAGGCTAAACGCGTTTGAGGTCAATGAGGCGTTCGACAGGACGGGGGCACAATTCAACGCCTTTACGAGTGAGGAAAATACTGTTTTTTACGCTGCTTTATTACCGGAATATTTAGTCGAGGTGACTAAACTGTGGATAGAACTGATGAGGCCGGCACTTAAAGATGAGGACTTCAATATTGAGAAGAATGTAATCAAAGAAGAAATAGCGATGTATAAGGACCTGCCGAGCTTTGATGTGATGGATAGATGCAGAAGTCTTCATTTTGATAATCACCCCTGCGGCAACAGTGTTTTAGGCAGTGAGGAAAGTATTGATAACCTAACAGCAAAACAGATGAAGGATTACTTTCTCAACCGCTATGCGCCAAACAATATGGCACTTGTTTTTTCGGGCAATTTCGATTGGGAGCAGGTGTGCAGCGTTGCTGAAAACCTTTGCGATAAGTGGCAGAAGCAAACCGCGGCAAGACTGCTGGAACACTACCAAGGCAGTAAAAAGAAGCAGCGGGCAGAAAAACCAAATCTGAATTGTGAGCATATATGTTTGATGAGTGCTGGCGTGGCTGGTCAGGACCCGAGGCGCTTTGCAGCTTCGCTTCTTGCAATTATCATCGGTGATGATGTTGGGTCAAGATTTTTCTGGGAACTGGTTGATAAGGCGCTGGCTGAATCGGCAACGATGCAATTCGGTGCTATGGATGGTACGGGGACATTTTGCAGTTATATACGCTGTATGAGTGAGAATGTCGGCAAAGTGCTTGATATAGTCCGGGATATTTTCGAGAAGCTGTCCAAAAGCGGTATAGCCGAGGATGAATTAAGGAAGGCAAAAAATAAGATTTTAAGTGCGCTGGTAATAAAGAATGAACTACCGATAGGTCGGCTGGTTGACCTGGGCCTTAACTGGACATATTTAAAGCAGTATCGTACCGTTGAAGACGATATTAGTGCCATAAAAGCTGTTACTGTTGATGATATTCATTCGCTTATAGAACAGTTCAACCCAGGTGATTTTACGCAGTTCTCAATAGGGCCGGAACAATAAGGTGCAAAAAGGAGGATTTGGTTATTATGAAAAAGCTGATATTCATTTCAATTTGGTTGTTGTTAGTTACTGCCTGTATTGCAGAAGAAGCAGCTAAAGATAAAACTGTAATGAAAGAGACCTCTGAGACAGGAATTATAATGACGGTGCGGGGTGCGATCGAGCCTGCAGAGTTTGGTAAGGTACTGGCTCATGAACACGTGATGTGTGACTTCATTGGCGCTGCCAAGACTGGACGGCATCGCTACGAGGTGGATGATGTTGTGAAAACGACGCTTCCTTTTTTACAAGAAGTAAAGCAGCGAGGTTTTAGGGGCTTTGTGGATTGTACCCCCGCCTGGCTTGGACGAGACGTCGAGGTGCTGCGACAGCTTTCAGAATCAACTGACCTACACATATTAACGAACACGGGATATTACGGAGCCAGCAATAATAAGTATCTTCCATCTCATGCTCTTAAGGAGACATCTGAACAGTTAGCAAGTCGTTGGATTAGGGAATGGAAGGAGGGGATTGACGGGACAGAAATCAGGCCTGGGTTTATCAAAATCAGTGTGGACAAAGGCCCATTAAGTGAGATACACCAAAAGCTGGTGCGGGCGGCAGCGAAAGCACATCTACAAACTGGTTTGACCGTAGCGTGCCACACTGGAGAGGCAAGAGCTGCTTTAGGTGTTCTGGAGACTGTGCAAGGAGAAGGAGTTAAGCCATCGGCGATGATAATTGTACACTCTGATGGCATTTTAGATATGAAGGTACACTTTAAACTTGCTGAGGCTGGCGCGTGGGTGGAATATGACGGGGTCAGCGACAAACCAATTAAAAGGCACGCGGGTCTGATTAAGAAAATGCTTAAAGCCGGCTATGGCGACCGTTTACTTATTTCGCACGATGCAGGGTGGTATCGCGTGGGTGAAGGCAAAAGCGGCAAAGAAAAGATACGCCCTTATACGGCCATATCCGACAAACTTATTCCAGCGCTCAAAACAGCAGGCTTGACTGACAATGACTTACAAAAGCTGTTTGTAGATAACCCGGCAAAAGCTTTCACCGTTGGTGTACGCAGGAAATAGCTAAGCCGTTGGCAGTTTAACCTTGATTAATAAGGGTAATAGTGTTAGAGTAAAATAAGTATTAAGAGGAGGTTAAATGGTGGATAAGGACGAAAACAACAAGCAAATTGTTGATGATGATATTTTACAGTGCAAAGAGGATGTTCTTCGCGCACGTGATATAATGCCACCATTTAAGAAGAAAACAGATAAGGAACGAAAGTCACAAAAAACAGAGGAAAAGACAAACCCACCAGCAGATATAGTAGAGATATCAAGTCAAAAGGGAAAGACCACTCGTGATGATATAAAACCAACAGCAAGAGAAACGACAAAACGCAAAGAGCCCCCCCTACCAGAACAGAAGCAAGTCGACATACCAAAGTTCGACCTTGCCGAAGAAATAATGGCTGAGCAGCGAAAGATTACAGCCGTAAGAAGAAAAGGTCCCGGGAAAAAAGCTGAGACTGAGGAGGTACAGCTACAATCTGATTTGGCTGGCTATAGTATTAATCAGCCAACGGCGCTAACATTGGAAGAGGATAAGATAATTGCGGAGATTGTGGCGAGGGATATTGAGAGGCTTTGCCGGGGCGATTCCTCGGATAGTGGTCGGTAGGGTTATTTATCACTTAGCCAGGTGGGGGCATAGCTTATCTGGACTTTTAGCGGCACATCAAGCTTAATAGCACTTGTCATTTCTTTATCTATCCATTTTGCGTTTTTTTCAGCTTCGACAGCGGGTAACTCGAAAACAAGCTCATCGTGAATCTGCAAAATCAATTTGACAGGCAGATTCTCTGCTTCGATTTTTCGCTGGATATTTATCATAGCGACTTTTATTAAATCTGCGGCAGAACCCTGAATAACGGTATTGATGGCCGTACGCTCAGCTTGTGAGCGTTTATTTTTGTTTTTGGTATTTATGTTTGGGATTTTGCGTCGGCGATGCAGGATTGTTTCGGCGTAGCCGGTGTGTTTAGCTATATCAATGACGCTATCGATAAATTTGCGGATTGAACTGTAGCGAGCGAAATAGTCGTCAATAAACTTTTTTGCCTCAGTCTGGCTTATACCTATCGAACGCGATAATCCGAACGCACCCTGACCATAAATTATACCGAAGTTAACCGCTTTGCAGTTTGAGCGCATTTCGTCGGTTACATCTTCGATGGCAACATTATAAATCTGTGAAGCGACAAAGCAATGGATGTCTTGGTCGGCGGCAAAAGCAGACATCAAGACCTGGTCCTTTGAGAAATGTGCCAACAGGCGAAGCTCAATTTGCGAATAGTCTGCGCTTAGAATACAGTCTTCGTTACTTTTAGGAATGAAAGCTGAGCGAATTTTCCTTCCGAGTTCGGTGCGAATAGGAATATTCTGCAAATTGGGGTCACTTGAGCTAAGTCTCCCGGTGGCGGTTACTGTCTGGTTAAATGAGGCATGCACTCGGTAAGTGCGTGGATTAATTAACAAGCCGAGTTTGTCCACATAGGTATTTTTTAATTTGCTTAGGGAACGATATTTAAGAATCAGGTCAATAATGGAGTGCTGGTCAGCCAATTGTTCGAGGACGGTGGCGTCTGTACTTCGGCTGGCTTTGCCGATGCGAATGGATTTTAAATTGAGCCTATCGAAAAGAATCTCAGCAAGTTGTTTTGGAGAATCGATGTTGAAAGTTATGCCGGCATGCTCGTAAATCCTTTCGTTTAAGGAAGTTATGATTTCGGTAAATTCTCCAGACATTTTCTTTAATAAATTAGTGTCAAGTGAAACACCATTGTATTCCATAGCAGCCAAAACTGAGACCAGAGGTATTTCCACTTCTTCAAACAATTTTTTCAGGTCGAGCTGTTGTTCGAGACGCTGCTTTAGATAATTGTAAAGCTGAAAAGTTACGTCGGCATCCTCAGCGGCATATTCACATGCAGCGGCAGTATCGACCATGTCAAAAGTTAGCTGGTTCTTGCCCTTTCCGATAAGTGCTGAGATTGGGATGCAGTCGTAATTTAGAAAGTCGGCTGCCATTTGAGCAATTGAATGGCTCGTTCGCAGCGGGTCGAGACAATAAGAGGCAACCATAGTATCAAAATGAACGCCTTTAACCGGCATTTCGGCGTTTTTCAATACGAGCAAGTCATATTTTATATTCTGACCGATTTTTTTTACATTTTCGTCTGCAAGAATTGGTGCTAACCGGCGGCGAAGGACGTTTAAGTCAAGGTATTTTGCGCCGAGTGGGGCCTTTACCACCAAGTAAAAGGCTTTGTGCGGCTGCCAGGAAAAGGCGATGCCAACAAGGTCAGCTCGCATTGGGTCAATTGAGTTTGTTTCAGTATCGATAGCAAATAGTTTTTGCTTCTTAAGCTCCTTGAAAAAGGAGTCGAATTTTTCCTGTGTATCGATGAGTTGATAATCGTGAGATGTTGTTCTATTTGAAGCAGGTTCGTCTAATTCAACAGTCGCCGCTGAAGTGCCAAGCGGTTGGACGACAGAAGAGGTCTCCAAACCCAACTGCGTGAGCAGGCGATTGAAGCCGAGCTCGGTGAAAATCTGAGCAAGCTCGGCTTGGTTGAATTTCTTCAAAGCCAAAGCCTTGTAATCTATTTCAATTGGGACATTGCAATCAATAGTTACAAGCTCCTTGCTTAAAGAGATATTGGCTTTGAACTTTCGTAAATTTTGGGCGCGTTTACCTTTTATCTCATCAATATGGTCGTAAAGGTTTTCGATTGAGCCATATTTTTGTATCCAATCCAAAGCGGTCTTCGGACCTACGTCCGGTATGCCGGGGACATTATCAGTGGTATCACCCTGCAGGGCAAGGCAGTCAACAAATTGAGCAGGAGTCACTCCCATTTGCTTGAGCATTGTGTTGGCATCTGTGAGAGTATCGGTTTTGTTATCAAAGACACTTATGTGTTTATCAAGCAACTGGAGAATATCTTTGTCCTTTGAGCAGATTAAAACATCATAGCCTTTGGCGGCAGCTTTTTTTGCTAAGGTGCCTATTATATCGTCGGCCTCGAAACCATCCAGCCGCAATACAGGGACATTCATTGCATCGAGAATCTGTTCTATGCGGTTAATCTGGGCGGGCATATCGTCGGGCATTTGGGGGCGGTGAGCCTTGTATTCGGGGTAGATTTCGCTTCGGAAGGTCGGGGCTTTGGAATCCATTGCGACAGCTAACATATCAGGTTTAAGGCGTTGTATCAGGCCGACAATGGTTGTAGTAAAGATATAGGTTGCTTGGATCGGCTCGCCAGTTGGGGTGGTTAGTGGCCGCATCTTGGCATAGTACGCGGCATAGATATGTGCGTGGCCGTCAATTATGTAGAGTTTCTTCGCCATTTCCAACAACTTTATTCAACACAGGTGTTGCTGTCAAGAAAAGGAACTTGTTGCCACCAGGACGCAACTTGAGGTCTGTTCGCATATAAAGGCTTTAATCAATCGGACAAGTTCGGGTCAGGTTGACTTTCTTTTATCTGGTCTGCAGCGGTTTCGTCAAACTTATTCTGGCCATTAAGTGCACGTTTTAGGTTACGGCGTGCATCAGCAAAATCGGGATTGATGCGCAGCGCTTCGTTAAAGTGCACAATAGCATCATCAAACTTTCCCTGCATAGCAAGTGCAACACCAAGATTGTTGTGAGCATCGGGACTGTTAGGCATCACCTGGAGAACTTTGCGATACTCTCCGATAGCTTCCTCAAGCCTACCACAACGGGTCAGGGCATACGCAAGTTTGCCGCGTGCATCGGTGAAGTCGGGTCTGAATCGCAGTGTTTCGGTTAAGTGAGAGACGGCTTCGGCAAACTTGCTCTGGCGAGCAAATATAATACCGAGATTGTAGTGGGCATCGACATCATCAGGGTCAATTCGAAGCGTTTGAGTAAAGCATACAACAGCTTCCGTGAGTTTGCCCTGTCGGAGTAGTGTTTTACCGAGGTCGTTGTATCCTTTAGCATCGTCAGGTTTAATTCGCATCGCCTCAGCAAAGTGTTTGGTAGCTTGATCGAGCCTGCCCTGCCAGGCCAGAGCGGATGCGAGGTTATTGCGTGCCTCAATGAAGTCGGGGTCGATTTGCACGGCATTGGAATAGTGCTTGATAGCTTCGTCAATTCTGCCCTGCTTTGCAAGGGCAGCACCAAGATTATTAAGTAGTTTAGGATTATCAGGCTCGATTCGCAGTGCTTCATAAAAATGCTTGACGGCTTCGTCAAGTTTGCCCAACTCAACAAAAGCGCATGCTAAGTTGCCATGTGCCTCACCAAAATTGGGTTTTATTCGCAGTGCTTCGGCAAAGTGTTTGACAGCTTCATCGAACTTGCCCTGCCGAGCGAGTGCCTCGCCGAGATTGTAGCGCACCTTGGCATCTTCAGAGTTTATTTGCAGTGACTTTGAACAATTGGCTATTGCTTCATCCAGCATACCTTTTTCATAATAAAGAGTGGCCAAATAAAAGTATGAAAGCGCCTTGTCAGGCATAGAATCAATATTGTCTTCTATAACCTCTATCTGAATTGAGCAGCATCTTTGTTTTAGCTGCTCGTCTTCGAAAACATCGGTGTCTATCGGATGATTTGCCCAATACGTTTCCACAAGCTTAAAGAAGCGCTCTTTCTGGGACGGCGTAGCCTGCGACAAGTCAACCATATCAGGAAACGGCGAATAGACTGAAAGAGCATAAGCGGCAAAATCGATTTGTGCATTGACATTTGTTGTAACCTGCTGAACTATATGCGTTGTCTCAGGACTGAGCCATCCCCTGAGCCGAACATTTTTACCTACCGTTGGGTCAGTAGTATGTATCAGTTTCGGTGCAGCGTATTCAAGTCGAGGCCAGTTGTCCGTATTAACAGGACCCCGACCAAAAAGCTCTCGAAGGTCCTCAGATACAATGAGTCTGTATAAGAGTCTCGGGTCGGCAATAGATATGTTCCGGGATTGCTGGGCATAGGACAGTTTCTGCTGTGCATTTTCCAAAATAAGCTTTTCTTTACCCTTAAAGCCGACCAATAAGTAATCACCGCCAGCACCGGAAGGGGCAGTTAAGACTAAAAGGCTGTTCGGAAAGACCTTCTCAAAGGTCCTGCCAACAAGGGCAAATGTTGGCCAATCCATCTGATAAGAATGAATAAATTGAACAAATATACCGTTATCGTTGAGTCCATCTTCAGCAAGTGCAAAGAACTCGCCGGTAAACAAGGCAGCAAGGCCGGCCATCCAGGGATTAGACGGCTCGGAAATTATAACATCATATTTTTGGTTGGTTAGCTGAAGATGCGCCCGCCCATCCTGAATAATCATATTCGTTTTGGAATCGTAAAGAACATTATTATTCCACGGCAGAAAGAAATCACTGGCT
>CP070728.1:775788-786964 GCA_020351025.1 Planctomycetota bacterium | reverse complement strand
GGAGAAATGCAACAATGAAGTAGTCGAGCAAATCATAAGGCCGACAGGATTAGTGGACCCTGAAATCTATGTACATCCGGCCAGCAATCAGGTTCCACATTTACTTGGTGAGATTGAAAAGCGAGTGAAGGTCAAAGAGCGGACGCTTGTTACGACCTTGACAAAAAGGATGGCAGAGGATTTGGCAGGCTTCATTACAAAGAGAGGATTTAAGTGCCGGTATTTGCACAGTGAAATCGACACATTAGAGCGAATTGAGATTCTGCGAGATTTGCGTAACGGTCAGTTCGATGTTTTAGTTGGAGTAAACTTATTGCGTGAAGGACTGGATTTGCCGGAGGTTTCAGCGGTTGCAATCCTTGATGCAGACAAGGAGGGATTCCTGCGGAGTAAGATTTCGCTGATACAGACAATCGGCAGGACGGCCCGAAATATCAAAGCGACGGTCTTTTTATACGCCGATACGGTAACACAATCGATGCAGAAAGCTATTGACGAAACGAGCAGACGGCGTAAAATTCAGTTAAGATACAACAAAGAGCACGGAATCAGGCCTGAGACGATAAAAAAGGAGATTCGCAGAGGTTTATCCGAGCAGATAAAGGCGAGAAGGACGGCTCGTGAGGCGGTTCGGTTCGGAGAACACGAGTACGACAAGGTAGAGCTGGCGTCACAGATTGAAAGTGAGATGCTTGAGGCTGCGGAGGCCCTGGACTTCGAGCGTGCAGCTTTTCTGCGAGACCAGCTTCGAGAGTTAAAGGAATTGCCGGAGTTTGTTTTGATAGATTCAAGTAAAAAGAAAAGCAGCTATGCAGCCGCAAAAAAGCTCAAAAGGTATAAGAAAAAGGAAAATAATTAATCGAAGAGCAACTAAAAGAGAAAAAGATGAAAGAACTAAATATTAAAAAGGCACTTCCAATTATCAAGATGGCAATTGAAGAAGACCTTGGCACAGGTGATATGACAAGTGAGATACTTTTCAAAGACGATACAATTGCCAAATATAATATTATATCACGAGAGGAAATAGTTGTTTGCGGGATGGATGTTGCCAGAGAAGTTCTAAAGCACTTTGACAGAAGACTCAAACTAAAGGTTATCGTCAATGACGGTGAGGGAGCATACGTTGGATGTAAGATTGCTACAATCGAAGGCCCTTTGCGGTCGATGCTAAGCGCCGAACGTGTCATGCTGAACTTCCTGCAAAGACTCAGCGGGATAGCGACGACGACGCGGAAATTCGTACGGGCGATCCAGGGGACAAAAGCAAAGATTTACGACACTCGCAAAACCATGCCCGGCTGGCGAATCCTTGAAAAATATGCAGTACGCTGCGGTGGCGGATACAACCACCGGCTGGGATTATATGACGCCGTTCTGATTAAAGACAACCACTTGGCCCAGCTTGGCAGACACTTTTACCCGAAGCTGAAAAAGATAATCGAAGAAGCAACGCAGGTAAAAGGCGCCAAATTTATAGCAGTAGAGGTCGACCATGTGGACGACCAGCTCAACCACGTTCTAAAGATTCCCGGAGTCGACATTGTTCTTTTGGATAATATGGGCCAGTGGCAGTTAAAGCATGCGGTAGATATGCGTAATGAGATGCGCGGCAAGAACAGGAAGCCCTTGCTTGAGGCCTCAGGTAACATAACGTTAAGCAACGTTTCAGCCATTGCACAGTGCGGCATCGATAGAATTGCCGTAGGGGCCATTACACATTCAGCCAGGTCTGTTGACATAGCACTCGATGGGTGATTTATGGCTTTGGATAATAAGGACCAGCTCGACCCCGACCGGATAAAGACAAACCTGACTACCAAACGCATCGGCCAAAAAATCCTCGTGTATAAGAGCACTTCAAGCACCAACGATGTAGCCAGCGAGTATGCAAGTGACAAGGACAATGACGGCCTGGTGGTATTTGCAGAGGAGCAGACCGCCGGCCGGGGTAGAGCAGGCACTAAATGGCACAGCGGACGAGGGGACAGCCTTCTTTGCTCAATTGTTTTAACCGGCACAAAAATCAACAGTGAGCTACTCGTTCTTAGCTGCGCAGTAGCAACTGCCGAAGCTATCGGCAAAGCAGGCAGCAACGAAGCAAAAATCAAATGGCCAAACGATATTATATTGAATGGCAAAAAGGCGGCCGGAATCCTGGTCGAATCAAAGGCAAATAACGGTGATAATGTGTACATTCTCGGTATAGGAATAAATTGCCACCAGAAGAAAGAGTCGTTCCCCTCAGAGCTGCAATCAAGGGCAACAAGTATCGACATTGAAGGCAGGACAATATGCGACCGCATCTCGCTGGCAAAGAGATTACTCACATCACTGGAGCATTGGCTTGAGATAGCCCAGACCGGTAGCGAAGCGGTAACAGACCGATGGTGTGAATTAAGCAACCAGTTAGGTCAGAGGGTGACACTTTCTTTCAAGGGCAGCGAATTTACCGGCAATTGCGTTGGAATAGACCCGGAAAAAGGCTTTATTCTCCAGTTGGAAACAGGCGGCGTGAGAATGTTTGATGCCGCGCATACAACAATAGCCAAATAATTGCAAACTAAATTCCATATGCAAAAAAGGTAATTAAGATGAATGTGAAAAACTCGCTAATAGTTATGATTTCGGCGCTGCTTTGTGTATTTTCGTGCGAACAAACAACAAGTGATTCAATCAAAGCCTTAACAGGGGAAGTCCTATGTCGTGGTGCGTCCTTGGAGCTACCCCGTTTGACGCCTCGGCCAATTACGGTTACAGGTGTGGATGAGCTACAAGTGAACCTTAACGGGATATGGCAATTTAATCCCAGGCCACCGGAGGATTTCTGGAAGACGAATGAGCCGAAAGGGTCTATGTGGTCGGATATTGAAGTGCCCGGCGAGTGGGTCATGCAGGGCTTCAGGGTTGCAAAAGAAACAGCGGCAGGTTATACGCGGCAGTTTACCGTTCCATCAGGATGGGCAGGCTATCGCGTTAAGCTTCGGTGTGATGGTGTTTACAGCGATGCGAAGGTCTGGGTTAATGGTAATAAGGCAGGTAGCCATATCGGCGGTTTTACACCATTTGAATTAGATATAACCGAGCTTATTAAATCAGGACAGAACAATACAATAGCCTTAGCGGTTAAGAATGAGTCGCTTGCCGACACTTTAGCCAGCGGCACATATTATGCAGGACATCCGCTTGGTGGAATAACACGGAAGATATATGTTTTTGCGGCTCCGGAATTGAACGTATCGTCTTTACACGTAAATACGACCTTTGATAAAGATTATCGTGATGCGGATTTGCAGGTGATGATAGATGTCACGAATGAAAGTCAAAGGGATATCGAAGATGTACAGGTACAATTCGCACTGACAGACCCGGACAACAGAGCAGTATCAATCAAGCCTTCTACAGTGAAACTTCCAGCCATTAAAGCAGGTCAGACAATCAAACAAACGATAGATACAGCGGTAATGGCGCCGAAAAAGTGGGACGCGGAGCATCCGAATCTGTACGTGCTGAGCTGCCAACTGCGAGTCGCAGATAAGAAGATGGAAAAAGTACAGCAGCGTTTTGGTTTTCGGCAGGTAGAAATTCACGGCAGGCAGCTTTTTGTGAACAACAAAGCTGTAAAACTGCATGGTATCTGCCGGCACGAGGTACACCCCTTGCGAGGACGGAGCCTGACGCCTCAGTTGTGTAGAAAGGACGCTGAGCTATTCCGTAATGCCAATATGAATTTCATACGAACCTCTCATTATCCACCTTCGGAGGAATTTCTCGATGCCTGTGACGAATTAGGCATCTTCGTGGAAGATGAGGCACCTTTCTGCTGGGCGTCCCGGTGGAACGAGGATAAAAAAGACAGTCCAGAATACTTCGATATAGTCGTTCGGCAAACATTAGAAATGGTACAGCGAGACCGCAGCCATCCGTGCATTATTATCTGGTCGGCGGCAAATGAATCGCCATGGAGCAAGAACTTTGAAAAATCGGCAGAAGCAATTCAGAAAACAGACGCGAGCCGCCCGCGGATTTTCAGCTGGAGACAAGAGCTTGACATCATATCACATCACTATCCCGGTATTGAAATTGAAGATGAGCTTTCCAAATTCAATGTGCCTGTTCTTTTCGATGAGTACATGCACCTTAACAGCTACAACAGGCGTGAAATAGTAACCGACCCCGGCGTGCGTGAGGAGTGGGGAAGGGCCTTTGCACAAATCTGGGAGAAAATGGATGCAGCTAATGAATGTCTTGGTGGGGCTATCTGGTCCGGCATCGATGATATCTTCCACCTGCCGGCAGGTCATTCGACGGGCTATGGAAGCTGGGGGCCTGTCGACGGCTGGCGGAGGACCAAACCGGAATACTGGCATATTAAAAAGGCTTACTCGCCGATTAAAGTTATCACAAGAACAATAAATGTCCCCGATGAGGGTGAGGCCATAAAGCTACAACTTGAAAACCGTCATGACTTTACGAACTTAAGTGAAATACAAATTGAGTGGGCCTTAGGCGATGAAAGAGGTACAGTTAAAAGCGACATTGCCCCTCGTAAGAGCGGGACGATTTCAATTCGACCGAAGTCTACCAATATTGACGGCAAAAAGCTGTTGCTGAAATTTATCAGCCCTCGCGGTTTTTTGATTGACTCATATCTTTTGCCGATTGGAAACTATAAGGAAGCCGTTGCAAAGGCGCGCACCTGCACAGATGACAAGGTGGAATTAATAAAGGAGACAGATAATTTTACAATTAAAGGCAGCAGTTTCAGTTATGTAATCGACTGCGAAACGGGTTTAATTCAAAGCGCTGTAATAAACGGCCAAACTGTTCTTATCGGAGGCCCGATACTTATGGTACTGCCACTAACGGGCGGCACATGTGAGCCGACCTATAGAGAAGATATGCTGCCTTTTAATGACACGTGCAGTCAGTGGCAAGTTTGTAATGTTACTGCCGAGCAGACGACCGAAGGCGTTGAAATCCGGGTTAAAGGCAAGTACAAAGAGGCATCGGGCATTTATACGTTACAGATAAACAATAGCGGCGATTTGACGGTTTTGTACAAATTCACCTACGATGAACAACCTAAGCCTTTTGAGACGATGTGGAATGGGGCGGCAGAGGCACATTTGCGACAAATGGGTATTGTTTTCGACATACCCAAAACATTCGATAGTTTGAGCTGGGAGCGTAAAGCGTTGTGGACAACGTACCCCGAAGAGCATATTGGCAGACCCAGCGGTCAGGCCAGGGCTTTCCGCGATGCAATGTGGCCCGACATAAAAGCTCACAGTGAGCCGCTCTGGCCCTGGTCTCTTGACAGCAATGCGCTCGGCACGAACGATTTTCGCTCTACAAAACGCAACATCAGGTGGGCTTGCCTGAAAGATGCCGATGGTTATGGTATCTTAGTGCGCTCTGTGGGCAGGCAGAGCACACGTTCATATTTAGAAGGCGACCGGGTCCGGTTACTGGTAGCCGGTTATTCCACAGGCGGCAGAGATGGTGTCAGCTTTGGCCACCTCAGAGACGAACAGAAACCACTTGAAAAAGGCACCGTGCTTGAAGATACCGTGCAAGTGGAGCTTCTGAGGCCATAGAAAACATAAAAATCGAGAAGCTGCGAAGATGGCAGTTGCTACAAAAACCAAAAAACGTTCTTTAAGGATTTGCGATTGCGGGCTTGCTGACTATCGGCAGGTTCTGCAGGAACAATATGAACTTCACGAACAAAGGCGCGAAGACAAGATATCAGACACGGTTTTAATAGCCGAACACCGGCCTGTCATTACTCTCGGTGCCAGGCAAAGCGCCAACAAACTGCAGACTAACCGTAATGAGCTTACGCAAAAGGGCATAGATGTAATAGAGGCGCGCAGAGGTGGCGGGACAACGGCACATAACCCGGGTCAGCTGGTTTTTTACCCGATTCTACATTTGCAAAAGTTCGGCCTTGGGATTAGTCAATATATCAGAGAGCTGGAAGCGATAGGTATAGAACTGCTGCAGGAATTAGGTTTAAGGGCCCAAAGGCGAAAGGGTCTGCCCGGACTTTGGGTCGGCGAAAGAAAAATAGCTTCTATCGGGGTGCGGGTATCAAAATCCATAACCTATCACGGTATGGCGATAAATATTCAGAACAACCTGAGCATCTTTGATTTTATTGTGCCGTGCGGGCTGGAAGGTGTAGAGATGACATCAGTACTGCAAGAGACCGGAAAGCGTTATTCTATAGAGCAGGTAAAAGAAAAATTAGCCAAGCTACTTGTCAGGCACTTTTCAAACTCAAACGAGACACGAAAATTGCCGCAGTGGTTGAAAAGACGTCTACCGGCCGGTAAAACATATGAACGAACGAGCGAAATATTAAGTTTGCTAGGTGTTGAGACAATATGTTACAACGCTAATTGTCCAAATCGGGGCGAGTGCTGGGGCAAAGGCACGGCAACAGTATTGATTTCAGGTAATATCTGCACACGGAACTGTGGATTTTGCTCTGTAAAGACAGGTAAACCCGCACCCCCGGATGCGACTGAGCCGCAGCGGTTAGCTTGGATGGTAAAGCAAATGGGCATCAAATACCTTGTGATTACCAGTGTTAATCGAGATGATTTGCCAGATGGCGGGGCCGGGCACTTTCGAGATTGTATTAACAAAGTAAGAAAGCACTGTCCTGATGTAAAATTTGAGATACTAACGCCTGATTTCCACAATTGTCAGGCTGAGGCAATTGAAATTCTTCGGGATGCCCTACCATTGGTATTTGCCCACAACGTCGAAACAGTTCCATCGCTTTATCAAAAAGTTAGAGCCGGCGGTGATTACCAGCGGTCCTTAAACCTTCTTAGAATGGCCAAGGAAAGCTACAATGGTATCCAGACCAAGTCCTCGATTATGCTGGGTCTTGGAGAAACGGATGGTGAGGTCGAGGAGGTCATAAGAGAATTGCGCGAGGTCAGGTGCAGCCGAATCACAATCGGCCAATATCTGAAACCATCAAAAAATTCGCTTGAAGTGGTCGAATACATACAACCTGAGAAATTTGCCTTCTGGAAACAAAAGGCCATCGAACTGGGATTTTCCTGGGTAATATCGGCGCCCTTTGCCCGCAGTTCATATTCTGCGGAGCAGGAAAGCACACTATAAAAAAGGATTGGAAATTTTTTGAAACATCAATTCCACTTACTTGGCTTATAAACTTTTCTTATTTGACAAGCACACTTTTATATAGTTTAATCCGCCGCAATATATTTCTAAGTCAGGCACAATATTCGGGAAAACTAAGGAATTATCAATGCCGAAACGAGATGACATAAAAAAAGTGATGATTATCGGTTCCGGTCCTATTGTTATCGGCCAGGCCTGTGAGTTCGATTACTCGGGCACACAAGCGTGCAAGGCACTGCGTAAGCTGGGTTATGAGATAGTGCTGGTGAATTCCAACCCCGCTACCATTATGACCGACCCGGGTATGGCAGATGCAACTTATATCGAGCCGCTTAATGTCCCAACTATTACGAAAATCATCGAAGCCGAGCGTCCCGATGCCTTGCTGCCGAACCTTGGAGGCCAAAGCGGCCTTAATTTGTCTTCTGAACTTGCTCAGGCAGGCGTGCTTGACAAATACGGCGTTAAAATAATTGGCGTTCAGGTTGATGCCATCAAGCGGGGTGAGGACCGTGGAGCTTTTAAGGAAACAATGGACCGTCTGGGCATTAAGATGCCAAAAAGCAAGCTGGCCTTTAGTGTAGAAGAAGCTGCAAAAATCGCTGATGAACTCGGTTATCCGGTCATAATCCGACCGGCGTACACCATGGGCGGCACCGGCGGCGGCGCGGTCTTTAATGTTGAGGAACTGCACAGCATAGCTGCACGAGGTCTTTCGGCAAGTCTGGTCGGGCAAATCCTCGTTGAGGAATCAGTGCTGGGGTGGGAAGAACTGGAACTGGAAGTCGTCAGGGATGCCAAAGGACAAAAGATAACCGTCTGTTTCATTGAAAACGTCGACGCAATGGGCGTTCATACCGGCGATTCATACTGTACAGCCCCAATGCTTACAATTGCCGCGGAACTGCAAAAGCGCCTGCAAAAATATTCCTATGACATTGTTGATGCCATCGAAGTTATCGGCGGCACTAACATACAGTTCGCCCACGACCCCGATACCGACCGAGTGGTTGTAATCGAAATCAATCCAAGAACCTCACGGTCCTCGGCCCTCGCTTCAAAAGCGACAGGTTTTCCAATAGCATTTGTTTCCTCACTGCTTGCAGGTGGATTGACAATGGATGAGATACCGTACTGGAGAGAGGGCACACTCGAAAAATACACTCCATCCGGCGATTACGTCGTTGTCAAGTTTGCCCGCTGGGCTTTTGAAAAATTCAAAGGCCTCGAAGACAAACTGGGAACACAGATGCAGGCAGTCGGCGAAGTAATGAGTATCGGTAAGAATTACAAGGAGGCATTTCAAAAATCCATTCGCTCTCTCGAAATCGGCCGATATGGTCTGGGCTTCGCAAAAGATTTTAACAAGCTTGCTCTCGATGAACTGCTTGACCTGCTCAACACCCCTTCAAGCGAACGCCAGTTCATTATGTACGAGGCCCTACGCAAGGGAGCCGATATTGATACCCTCTGCGAGAAAACATACATCAAACGCTGGTTCATCAAACAGATGAAAGAACTTGTCGAACTCGAGGAAAAAATCCTTGAATTCAAAGGCAAACAGCCTCGCGACGAGCTATTTATACAGGCCAAAAAGGACGGCTTTGCGGACCGCTACCTCGCCCAATTGCTCAACATACCGGAAGAAAAAATCCGCAAGCAGCGTATAGGCTCGGGTATAGTCGAAGCCTGGGAAGCTGTTCCGGTCAGCGGCGTCGAAGACGCAGCATACTATTTCTCCACATACAACGCGGCAGACAAGGTTGGCGTAAGTAACAAACGCAAGATAATGGTTTTGGGTGGTGGTCCTAACCGCATAGGCCAGGGAATTGAATTCGACTATTGCTGCGTCCACGCTGCTTTCGCGTTGCGTGATGAAGGTTTCGAATCAATTATGGTCAACTGCAATCCAGAAACAGTCTCAACAGATTACGACACTTCTGATAAGCTTTACTTTGAACCGCTTACGGTCGAGGATGTTTTGAGCATCTATGAGAAGGAAAAACCCGAGGGAGTAATTGTCCAGTTTGGCGGCCAGACCCCGCTGAATATTGCAAGCGAACTTGCCCTGGCCGGCGTCAAAATAATTGGAACATCACCAAAAACTATCGATTTGGCTGAGGACCGTGACCGCTTCCGTGCGATGATGAAAAAGGTGGGTATACCAATGCCTGAATCCGGCATGGCAAGCAATCTTGCCGAGGCCCTGAGAATCGCCAAGAAGATTGGTTATCCACTGATGGTCCGTCCATCCTATGTCCTCGGGGGACGTGGTATGAAAGTTGTGCACGATGAGGAAATGTTACAGGAATACGTCGCCGCAGCGGTGGAAGTAACGCCTGAGAGACCCATCCTGATAGACAAATTTCTCGAAAACGCCACTGAGGCCGAGGCCGACGCCATAGCCGACGGGACCGATGTCTTTGTTCCTGCGGTTATGGAGCACATCGAACTGGCTGGCATTCATTCCGGCGACTCAGCTTGTGTGATTCCGCCTGTTAGCATTCTCAAAAAGCATATTGACACCATTTGCCAATACACCAAAAAGATAGCGACAGAATTGAACGTCGTCGGCCTGATGAATATGCAGTATGCGATAGCCAATGATACCGTCTACGTTCTTGAAGCCAACCCCCGTGCTTCGCGAACCGTACCGCTGGTCTCCAAGGTCTGTGGTATTTCGATGGCCCGCGCGGCAACCCAACTGATGCTTGGCAAAAGGCTCTTTGACCTTAACTTAAAACAACGCGTGATTCCACACTTCGGTGTAAAAGAAGCAGTCTTTCCGTTCAATATGTTCCACACCGTCGACCCTCTTCTTGGGCCGGAGATGCGCTCCACCGGCGAAGTAATGGGTCTGGCTGATTCATTCGGACTGGCCTTTTTCAAGGCACAGGATGCCACACAACTATCCCTACCTTCCGAGGGAACCGTTCTGATAACCGTTGTCGACAGGGACAAAGCTGCAGTCAGCGGAATAGCCAAAGAATTCACCAAGCTGGGCTTTAAAATCAAGGCAACCGATAGCACCTATCGTTACCTTACAGATAAAAGTATCAAGGCTGAGCCCATCCTAAAAATGCATGAGGGTAGACCCAACATTATAGATGCGATTAAGAACGCTGAGATTCAGCTTATCATCAACACCCCCAGTGGCAAGTTAAGTAAATACGATGACTCTTACATCCGCAAGGCGGCTATTAAGTACAACGTCCCTTACATCACGACAACAGCGGCGGCTGCGGCGGCTGTCAAGGGTATTGCAGCCTACCGGACAGCCACTTGCCCGGTAAAATCACTGCAAAGCTACCATTCGGGCATCAAGTAATGTCCACAAAAACCTCCAGATAGCTTGCTGGGCGCATCTGATAAAATTGCACTTTTGGCTGCTGAAAACGTATAAAAACTGAATATGAGAACAACCGAAAAAACGCGCAACTTAAGAGCTTTTAAGTGCCATTTTGCTCTTATGCACGCTTTTTAACTTTTTTTTAGTTTTGTCTGAAAAGTATATATTTTAGTATAGACGAGAAATGACCGAATAAAAAGAACGTTGAACACCCAAAAGTATGCTGTTTTCTGCTCTTAAACGGTTAATTTGACATGACAAAAGAAGAACCAATTGTAAGTTTTGAACACAATATGAACAACGAAGGCGGTCAATCACACGAGAACAACCAACAATTCAAATTGCCGGAGGTAATCGGTATTTTGCCGATACGAAACGCTGTGGCTTTTCCCGGCACAGTAACACCACTGGCGATAGGAAGGGAAAGAAGCAGACGTTTGCTTTCCGACACCGAACCCAATGAATCCATAATAGGACTTGTCACACAACATAACCCCGAAACTGACAGGCCCGATTTCAGCGACATTTACCCTGTGGGAACCGCAGCTTCGGTTTTGAAAGTCATCAAAATGCCCCAAGGCACAATTAACGTTGTGGTACACGGCATAGCACGTTTTAGAATAGTAAAGACGATAGCAACGGAGCCATATCTAAAGGCTG
>CP070728.1:766402-775688 GCA_020351025.1 Planctomycetota bacterium | reverse complement strand
TTACAGACTTTCAGCACAGAGCAGAGACGACATTTGGAATTCCTACGAAGGGAACGTTGTGTCTTCAGGTTCATCCGGGCGGAGAAGGCTATGAAAAGAGCAAGGCCCGGTTTCGTAATATATTTATCCGGGAAATTCGGTGAGGTCAACAGTAAGGACGTAAACAAGCAGATGGCGAAGCCCGAGGATTGCATCATTTAGGATAGTAAATCACATAACCAACCGGAGAGAATGGAAGGAGATAGTAATGAAAAATAAAACAAAGGTAAAAAGAGGCGAGGTTTCACGTAGAGATTTCATGAAGGCATCGGCGGCGGTATCGCTGGGCGCACTGGGGGCGGGAGCGAGCAAGGTTTTCGCTTCGGGCTCCGACAGAATCCGCGTGGGCTTAATCGGCTGCGGCGACCGTGGCAGGTACGACACAACAAACTGCCTAAAGTCTTCAGAGAATGTGGAACTTGTAGCGATGGGTGATGTATTTGGGGACCATATTGACAAATGCCTTGCTGATTTGAGCAGGACAGTTGACGATAAGGTATCGGTGAGCAAAGATATGAGCTTTGTCGGAATTGAGGCATACAAGAAAGTTCTGGCGTGCGATTTGGACATGGTAATACTGACGACACCGCCGCACTTCCGGCCGGAACATCTCAAGGCTGCTGTTGAAGCGGGCAAGCATATATTCACGGAAAAGCCGGTGGCGGTGGACCCTGTCGGTGTACGCTCAGTTATTGCGACGTCAGAGTCAGCGGAGGAGAAAAACCTGACGATAGTGGTGGGTACACAAATGCGGCGGATTGCACATCTTGTAGCAGCGATGGAAAGAATTCATAACGGTGATATTGGTGATATTTTAGCCGGCTGGTGCGTCAGAATAGGTGACGGCATGCCGAACTGGGGGCCGAAGATTCGGCAGCACAGCTGGTCGGATATGGAGTGGCAACTCCGGAGGTGGCTGTTTTTCACGTGGCTATCCGGCGACCTTATTGTTGAGCAGCACATTCATAACCTGGATATCATTAACTGGGCGCTTGGTTCCCATCCGGAGAAATGTATGGGAATGGGTGGGCGTGAGGTGCGAATCGGTCCGGAGTACGGCAATGTTTATGACCATTTCTCGGTTGAGTATGAGTATCCGAACGGCGTACGGGTTAGTTATATGGGTGCCCAGATTGACGGCTGCAGCGTTCGTTGCGACCAACGGCTGGTCGGAACAAGGGGCTCTGCCTACCTGGACTTTGGTAATGCGGTCATCAAAGGAGAAAAAGCGTTTACATATGAGGGCGCTATACCGGACCCATGTATCCAACAACATGCCGACCAAATTGCAGCAATTCGTGATGGTAAGCGTCTAAATGAAGGCCGGAGGATTGCTGAAAGTACACTAACAGCGATTATGGGTCGTATGAGCGCCTACACCGGCAGAGCACTGTCATGGGACTGGGTGATGAAGACATCGAAGCTGGACCTGAGGCCGCCGAGCTATGAGTTTGGCGATATGTCGGTCAGGCCTGTGGCGGTACCGGGCAAGACAGAACTGGTGTGAACCAAAAACGCTTTATAAAAACGAAAGGTGAAAGAGCCATGAGTGATAAAGGAATGGGCCGTCGCAGATTTTTGAAGTATTCGGCCGCCACGTTGGGTGTTAGCCTTATGGGTACATCCCCGTCATTTTCTGCCGGTTCTAAAAAAGACACAAAACTGTACAAGGCACTTAAGATTGGGATGTTGCCTAAGAAACTGTCTGATGCGGAGAAATTCAAGCTGGCTAAGAGATGCGGATTTGACGGCATTGATGGTGAGCCTATGGAGGACCACGATGCTGCAGAGGAACAGGCACAGTTAGCAAGGGATGCTGGTGTTCCCATCCACGGCCTTGTCTTTGGCGGCTGGCATGCGCCGTTTTCAGAGGCTAATCCCAAAGTGATTCAAAAAGGTCTTGCGGGAATGGAAAATGCGCTTCGATGTGCCAATGCGATGAAGGCTACGACGGTGCTTTTGGTGCCAGCGTTGGTCAAGGAGAATGTCAGCTACGGCGATGCCTATAAGCGGTCACAGAAGCACATTCGTGAACTTATACCTTTGGCTGAGGAAGTGAAAGTAATTATCGCCATCGAGAATGTGTGGAACAAGTTTCTGCTAAGTCCGCTTGAGTTTGCGCGTTATATAGATGAATTCGAAAGCCCATGGGTTCGGGTTTACTTCGACGTTGGCAATGTAATTATCCATGGTTATGCGCAGGACTGGATAAGGACGCTAAATAAGCGGATTGTCAAAATCGACCTGAAGGACTTTAAGCGGGCAGGATACAAATGGACCAATTTAGGCGATGGTGACGTAAACTGGGCTGAGGTCCGCCGAGCACTTGATGAAATCGGCTTCGAGGGCTATATGACCGCGGAGTTAGAGGGCGGCGATGAAGCCTATTTGAGCGACCTGGCCCAACGGATAGACGAGCTAATCATAAAGGCAAAGTAAAGTCAACATTTCCAAGAGCTTTATAATAGGCTACCCGCTACAAAAATGAAGTTGATTTGTTTCTACGAATGAAATGTGCCGTGTCGCCGCTGCTCGTAGCAAGCCTCATAAGGGTATTTCACAGTTTGGCCCAGTACGTTGAGAAAAATATTATTTAAAAGAACTGAATACTTTTATAGTTAACTGCCTCTCAGCGTATAGGCTGATTCTTTTATTTTACTGCCCACTTTTTCCATAAAGTGTGCCTATTGGCCCAGGATTACCTCAAGTATGCGAATTATCTGAGCCTAATAATAAATCGATTATCTCTTCGGCTTTTCTCTGTGTAATGGACCCTTTTCTGATTGCCATTTCTACAGTATATAGTCCCATTGTTCGATATATCGAAGCTATGTGTCCTTGTGCCAGCGCTGATTCCTGTAAATGCCTGGAGACGGTTTTGAGGTCCCCGCGAGCAATGGGGCCTGTCAGCGAAGAAATTGTTCCCATTTTGGAGATATTATTGAGCGTCGTTCTGACAAGCGGCTCGAGTGCCGACCATGCAGTTTTACGATCAATTCCGGCGTTTTCTGCAAGCATAATGGCAGAGTCCATGAGAGCAACCAAGTAGTTACAGGCCATTACAGCAGCAGCATGATACAGGGGTTTCGAAGTACTCGCTATTCGGATAGGTATCAATCCTATATTCTTGGCAAGACGTTCGACGACAGGAATTGCACGTTCATCTCCCTCATAAAAACAATAAGTGTCGCTCATTTTTTTGATTGCTTCATCAACCGTAGGAAATGTTTGCAGTGGATGCATAGAGGCAACTGAACATTGACAACAATCACGAGCTGCCGAGAGTATAGTGCTCGAGTGAACACCCGAAAAATGAACAACAACAGCTCGTTCAAGGAACTTTTTTCGCTGAGCCAAGCTGGTACAGACCTGCTCTATTGCATCATCCGGCAAACAGAGCAGCACTACTGTTGCAGATTGCGCAGCCTCGATTACACTACATGGGCGAACATTTTTACCAATCTGTCGAGCTGCGGAGTTAGTGCTTTCTTTGGTTCGGCCAGCCACTGCAACGACAGGATATCCGGCATGAACAGCCAGAATTCCTATCGAGGTACCTACCTTGCCCGGCCCGATTATAGCAAGCGTTGGCAGTTCACTCATAATTTCAGCTCAAGGCCTTCAAGCTCAAATAGCCTGTTACTACTCAGAGCAAGTCAAAATAGTTTTTTACAGATCCGGTTTTTTTGGCGGCAAGGGTGCTTTGGAAATTTGAAGCCTTAGTTGGCATCTTAAGCATCGGCTTGCTTCTTCAACCGCAGATTTTTCGTCGAAACCACATTCTACCTGGTCAAAACTGCCAATTCTTTTTTTCAAGACAAGTGTGGGCATTTTGGCCCTTTTTATATACGCAAAACCATCATGCTTTCCCAACCAGGGATTGTCCTGCTGTTGCGGCAGAGGCTTTTGCTCAAGCTGGCCTTTACCACCCAAATATTTATCTATAAAGACGGCAGCTTTTCTGCCCGCCTGTATCGCTTTAATTACAGAGGCGGGTCCACTTACTATATCACCACCTGAAAATACGCCTTGCCTTGAACAGGTGAGAGTTTCCTCGTCTGTGTAGATATACCCCCATCTGTTCAAAGAGAGATTGAATTCCTTTGGCACTATAGGTTTTTGACCTACAGCCACTATTAACCTGTTTACTGAGATTGTAAATTCACTACCTTCGAGAGGAATAGGCCTGCTTCTACCACTCTCATCAGGGGGGCCTAACCTCATCCTGATACACTCTACCTTTAATTTATCACTTTTTGCTAACACTCTGTGTGGAACTGCAAGAAACTGGATGTTCACACCTTCATTTAACGCTTCTTTAACTTCTTCAGGGTCAGCGGGCATTTCTTTTTGAGTTCGTCGATAGAGGATAGTAACTTTTTCAGCACCTACCTTTAAAGCACTCCTTGCTACATCTATAGCAACATTACCTCCACCAACTACGGCTACTTTCCCTTGAATATCTACCTTTTGGCCGAGGTTTATAGACCTTAAAAGAGATATTCCATCTAGAACTCGGTGATCCCCTTCGCCGGGAATTCCCAATTTCACACCCTCAACAGCTCCCAATGCGACGAAGGTAGCATCAAAACCGGAATTAAATAGCTCATCAAGTGATTCTATTTTAGTATTGGTCTTAATGTCCACTCCAATGCTGGCAATATCCTGAATCTCTTTATCTAAGACCTCTTTTGGCAACCGATATCTGGGAATACCGACTCTCATCATCCCCCCCGCTTCGGGCAGAGCTTCAAAAACAGTTGTTGCGTGGCCTAATTTGCGTAAAAACCACGCTGCGGTCAGCCCTGCAGGTCCTGAACCAATGATTGCAACCTTCTTACCTGTTTCAGGTGCGATGTTAACTTTCCGTTTTGATGTGCCGGATTCACGTTCCGCTACAAATCTTTTTAACGCCCTTATGGCGACGGGGTCATTTATTTCATTTCTACGGCATTCGGTCTCGCACAAATGGTCACACACACAACCCAACAGATGTGGAAACGGTACTTTTTCTCTGATAACGTCAAGAGCATCTTGGAATCTTCGTTCGGCAATCAGTCCTACATAACGCGGAATATCTATTCCAGCAGGACAGGTATTCTGGCATGGTAGAAGGACAGCCTTTCGGTCCTTCTCGCCATAAGTTTCTCTATCAATCAACGCCCCAGCAGGGCACACCTCGACACAGGCACCGCAGAATCTACAATCCGCATCTTTCATTAATGAATTGGCATTTGTACCTACAATTGTATTTATGCCCCGATTTATAAAGCCAATCGCACCTACGCCTCGCACTTCCTGACACATTCTGACACAGCGCCCACATAAAATGCATCGATTAAGGTCTCTGACAAAAAGCGGGTCATCTGAAAATATGGGAAGATTTTTTGAGGGTGGTTTATGCTTCAAAAGTAATTTTTTTATGCCTATATAGTCAACTACCTTCATTAACTGTGAAGACTTGTTCATTTCCGCCGGATGTTCACTTAAAATAAGCCAAACGATATTTTTCCTATATTCCTGAATTTTCTCGGTATCGGTATGAACAATCATTCCCTGCGTAACTATTGTGGTACAGGCGGTAGGAAAGCCATCGATTCCATGAATTTCCACAATACATAATCTGCAGGAACCTATAGGAGAAATGTCAGGATGATAGCACAGATTTGGCACATAGATGCCGGCTTGCAGCGCTGCTTCAAGCACTGTTTTACCTTCTTGAGTTTCTATTACTCTATTATCAATAGTTAATTTAATCATTGTATTGCCATGAATTCACAAGCATTTAGACAGGCTTTGCATTTTACGCATTTTGCATTATTAATCTTTGCATATTCCTTTTTGTTCCAGTCAATGGCACCAACCGGACAAACATTGTAGCACTGACCACATTTAACACACCTATCCTTATCAACTTCAAATTTTATGAGCTTTGTGCATACGCGAGAGAGGCACACTTTATTTTCGATATGGGCTCGATACTCATCTAAAAAATACTTTAAAGTTGTCAGCACCGGATTAGGGGCAGTATTACCAAGTCCACAAAGGGCAGTATTTTTTATTGCAGTGCCCATTTCTTCGAGGAAAGTAATGTGTTCCTGCAGACCTGCACCTTCGGTAATTTCTTCGAGAACTTCCAGCATTCTTTTCAGGCCGATTCTGCAGGGGACACATTTGCCACAAGATTCCTCCACAGTAAAATCCAAAAAGAATTTTGCTATATCAACCATACAAGTTCGCTGGTCCATGACAATCATTCCACCGGAACCCATGATGGCACCTGCTTTGTTAATAGATTCATAGTCAATGGGTGTATCTAAAAGACGTTCAGGAATACATCCTCCAGAGGGCCCACCTAACTGTACACTCTTGAAGCCAATTTTTTTATTTGCCATTCCGCCCCCAGGTCCATATATAAGTTCGCGAATCGTGGTTCCCATTGGCACCTCTACCAGGCCGGTATTTCTCACTTTTCCGGCGAGTGCAAAAACCTTGGTTCCCTTGCTCGTGTCAGTTCCCACAGAAGAAAACCACTCAGCACCTTTTAGAATGATATGCCTGATATTAGCTAAAGTTTCTACGTTATTAATAACTGTTGGTTCACACCACAAGCCGTGGCGCGTCGGAAAAGGAGGTCTTGGTCTGGGGATGCCTCTATGCCCCTCGATTGATGCTATAAGGGCAGTTTCTTCGCCACAGACAAACGCTCCTGCACCCTGCTTTATTTCAATATCGAAGGAAAGGTTGCTATCGAGAATATGTTCACCTAAAAACGCCCTTTTCCGAGCTTGCGCAATAGCCTTTTTTAATCTTTCCAATGCCAACGGATATTCTGCCCTACAATAGATATAGGCTTTGCAGGCACCCACGGCGTAACCGGCAATAATCATGCCCTCAATCACAGAATGAGGGTCACCTTCCAAGACGCTACGATCCATGAATGCACCGGGGTCGCCTTCATCTGCATTGCAGACGATATATTTTTCACGACCCTGAGCATTTCTACACAACTCCCACTTTAAACCAGTCGAAAATCCAGCACCACCTCTACCTCTAAGGCCGGATTCCTTGATTTCCTCCACGACTTGTTCTGGTGCCAGAGCAAGAACGTCTTTTAAAGCCTTGTAACCATCGCCTGCAATATAATCATCGATATTCTCGGGGTCGATCTGTCCACAATTTGAAAGAACAATTCGGTTCTGGCCGGCAAAAAACTGTTCATAATCTTTTCCTGCTTGTAATTTTTGTACCGGCCGACCGTGTAAGATATGCTTTTGCACAATTTCAGGCACATTCACAGGTTTAATATATTCATAAATAATTCTGCCGAGTTCAGGAGTTATAACATCTACTAATACATCTCTAAACAAACCCCTGTCGCCGGTTTTTACAATTTGGCATTTATCGATTAGCTTTTGTAGCTTCAATTGCTTTCTGAAAACGCTTTCCACTTTCTCGGCACCAGCTGAGATTCCACTTGTGCCCATGCATATAAGTATTTTGATTTCCATTTATTAGACTTTCTTTGACCGATACTTATGCAAAAGTTTTCCCACCTGGCGAATTGTACATCTGCTATAAAAGTTATCATCAACGACAACAACCGGCGCCATACCACAGCATCCAAGACAGGCTGCTCTTTCCAAGGTAAACATGCCATCAGATGTGGTTTTCCCCTCGCTTATTTCTAATGATTTCATTAAATAATCAAGAATGTCTTTGCCGCCCATCACATGGCAAGCGGTACCATGACAAACTTTAATTATATGCTTGCCCCGCGGTATAAGGCGAAACTGAGTATAAAATGTTAATACTCCATAAATCTCTACAGGGTAAATTGATAACTCTTTAGATATCAAATTTACAGACTCCTTAGGAACGTAGCCATAAACCGCTTGAATATCCTGTAATAATGGAAGCAGTGCTCCTCTTCTATCAGAGTCATATTGATGAATTATTTTCTTTATCTTTGAAAGGCTGACCTTCATAAGACATCACCTTTTAGTAACCTTAGGATACACTCTTAGGGTTGGAGCATTTTTATTTTACGCCAATTCAAATTTAGTAACTTATTGTACCCAATAAATTGACAACCGAAAAGCACTTTCCTAATTAGATTTTCCCTATCTTATCCTGCTCTTTCACTTCCATATTAGGCTGAAATCACAAGCAATTTGCGGAGGCTGGTTATTCTTCGAAGGCTGCGACCCCTTGATTATGGGGACGAGAATACCCGCTATAAAACTCAAACGCTGTTTGCACACAAAAAGACGTGGATTTTCTCCAGGCCTTAGCAGCAGCGTCATCATGCGGGAAACTGAAAATAGATGAATGCAACATTTTATGTTACATTTTTGAACTTTCCAATTTTTATAAGCCCTTATTTTATAAAGTCTTGTGAAAATTTAAGCCAATGTTATGTAACAGCAGACAAAAGACAGCAAAAGTCGTTTTTGCCCCCGTTTAAGAGTGTCAAAACCAAGCAACTATTTTATAAGCTTAAGTGCACTGTGAACTGCTACGGGAAATGAATCAGTTAGTTAAGCACGTTTAGAACTGATTTAAGTGAGGATTATAGTGTTGAACAGCTGTAAGAGTTCTCAGGTCTGCAATTTGCACCAGAGCAAATATACTTTGTCTACGATTAGCTTCCTTACAATGCGCCCGTAATTTCAAAACAGCGACCCCAAGGAGTGTAAGGCGTGAAAAAGACTATAGGACTAATTGTACTGGTTGCTATAGGTGCTGTTTTTATTTCGGTGGGTTGTAAGCAGAAAGAAAGAAGCGATGGTAAATACCGTATTGCGGAGACCAGTCGAAGATGCATTAAACAACGGGATTCCGGGTTGTGGTAGTTTTTCTTATATTCGGCAAACGCACAGCTTTAACTTTCTTTGCCATTGCGAATACTCCTTTATATTGTCTTTGTTGACTTTGGTAAAAAGAGCACCTTTCTTTACGACACGATGTAATAATTAAGAGTGTCACTCGATTATTCAAACGAGGGTGCATCTTCGAGCAGCTTTCTTACGAGATCCAGAAACTGAGATGCATAGACACCGTTTGCAACTTTGTGGTCTACGGAGAGGGTCAAGCTGATTAACTTTCGCACTGCAAAGCCGTCATTATCGGGTACACAGGTATCGGTAATCTGTCCGATTCCCAGGATACTGCACTGTCCTGGGATGACTATGGGAATAAAAGACTCTATACCAAAGCCACCGAGATTACTGACGGTAATGCAGGC
>CP070728.1:763590-766302 GCA_020351025.1 Planctomycetota bacterium | reverse complement strand
TGCCAGCAAATCGGTCAAGAAACTGCGAAGCCGTCATTAGCGAATCTGGACAGATTTTTTCCCAGCTTCTGTGTTTCGTGTTTTGAGTTTCGTGGCTTGTATTGCGTTTGTATACGGCAATGAAGAATTGATTGCGTTTAGCGTCCAGTATAGCGGCGATTTTCTTTAATTCTGTTTCTGTGTTTTGCTCATTTGGATAGTCAGATACGTTTGCCGCGATGACATCCAGCGTGTCAACACCAACGATTTTGACAGCGTTTGCTAAGTTCATGGTTTTTGCAAAAGTTGCGGCAATACGCAGGCCGGTGAAACTACCCGGGCCGGATGAAATATAGATGTGGTCGATTTCATTTGGTTTGCGGCTGAAAGGCTCAAGCAGGCCATTAATGGCGGGGAAAAGCTCTGCGCTGTGTCTCATTGGCCCTGAAAAAGCAGCTTCGCCGAGTATTTTCTCTCCAATCGCTATTGCAACCGAACCTAATCTGCCTGAGGTCTCAACAGCTAATATCAGCGGCTTTTGAACCATATACTTCTTTAAGGTAACTACGTGTCCTTTGCAAAATGCCTTTTTACGGCAAAAAAGCGTTTTTTAGTTGATTGTTTTTCCCAGTTTAACAGGTCATTTTTCTAAGGTTAACAAGTCATAAATTAGATATTATCGGTCAATCGAGCGTAGTCAAATTTTTCTCTTGCAAAAAAGGGGAATTGTTTGTACAATAATGCCATAGGTTTAACCTATCTTTTCTTAGATGGGTTGGTGAATACTAAAACTTTTTCTATAACATTAAATTATTTGGAGGAGGTGTTGATTTTGAGTAAGATAGGTCATTCACTCAAATATCTGGGACATAAACCTCTATTACTTATTTTAGCATCCATTTTGCTGTTGACAGCGTTTCTGCCGGCGGTAGCCCTATCCCAAGCGAATGAATCTGATAAGCAGAGGATAGTACGTCAGGTAGCTCAGAAGTGGATTCAGGTAGGGACGGAGCAGTACGGTCGAGGTTTCTTCAAGGCCGCAGAACAATCATTCCTTCGAGCCCAGGACTACCAGGAATACTTAGCTGATGCAGAGCGTAAGAAGCTAAACCAGTTCTTGGAAAACACACACACGGCAGTTCTGGAGCGGGAGTACATCTTAGAGCATATTCGGGTGGCCGATGAATTGGAAAAGCAGGGCTCACTAAACGAGGCCAAAAAGCACTTTGAAAAGGTTGTCAACAGTGAGTTTTTGGCAAAGGCAGAGCGGCAGCTAATTGCAGGAAAGATTAAGAAGTTAAATGACCAGTTAGGTGCTCAGAAAGAAGAAGCTGCCGAGCTTTATAGCACTGCCGAGGAATCTTACCCTGCCGGTCAGCTTGAGCAAGCTGAAGAAACCGAGCCTTCGCCGACGATCGAGGTAGGGTCTTCAGATGAATCGCCACAGAATGCAGTTGCGGCTGTAGAAAATACGCAAGGGCGTAAAACAGTTTTGAGAACCGTTGAAAATGAATTGCTTGCTGTTGGGAAAGAACCTGTACCAAGTAGCGAGCAACGACTAACCACGGTTAGTTTGCAGGCAAACCAGCCTGCAGCAGTTACTTTTGAACCAGAAGCTCCTGAGCCGGTAGTAAACGAAGGCGGCTACATCGAGGTCATTAATCGCAAAAGAAACATCCTGCGAAGTCACACCAGAGCGGTTGTTAATGATGCTGTGACTAAAGCGCAGAATTACGTCAGTCAAGGTGACTTCGATAAGGCAAAACAGGCCGTTGAAACCGCTGAGCGGACTGTGAATAAAAACCAGCTGTACCTTGGAGATGAGCTTTTCAGCCAGTACAACAGCCAATTAAAGCTCTTGGCTGGTAAAATGAGCCAGGGCCAGCAGGAAAAAGCTCAGCAGTTGGAGCAGCAGAAACAATTGGAGTCTGAAGAAGCGCAACGTCTGTATAGAGAGCAAATGGAGGGTGACAGAAAAAAGAGAATAGCCGAGCTAATGGACAATGCAAAGGCCTATCAGAAGCAGCAACGCTATGAAGAGGCTCTTGGCCAGTTGGAGAGTTTGCTTGCAATAGACCCGCTGTATGATGATGCTTTGATACTGAAGCAAACGCTCGAGGACATGGTTAACTTCCGCAAACAACTGGAGGTCTGGCGAGAATCAGACAGGGAGCGCGTTGCAAACTTGATTAAGGCCGATGAGTCGTCGATACCCTATGCAGAGGAGCTAACTTTTCCTAAAAATTGGCGTGAAATTACTGCCAGTCCTTTCCGCCAACCCGAAGGTCCAATTGGGCAGGATCCTGCTGACGTAGCAATCTATAAACAGTTAGATGAGCACGTTGACCTTTCAGAACTGACTTCAGAAATGCCTTTTGGCGAAGCCATCGGGATATTAAAAAATTCTGTCGAACCGTCGCTGAAGATAATTGTCCTGTGGCGGGATTTGTATGACAATGCTGATATTGATCAGACTACGCCAATAAATATGGACGCGATATCAGCAATTCCACTTGGTGCAGCATTAAAGCTCTTATTGGAGTCAGTTTCAGGTGGATTTGCAGACCTCGGTTACGTTGTGGAAAACGGAGTCATTACGATAGCAACAGTAGAGGCTCTTCCAAGCCCGTTGGTAACATTGGTCTATGACGTGACCGATTTACTTGGCCGACCAGCTGATTATTATGCAGAAAGTCCCGAGGAGATTACCGCAGACGTTGAGATGGCCGGTGC
>CP070728.1:718401-763490 GCA_020351025.1 Planctomycetota bacterium | reverse complement strand
TGGATTTTTGGTTTCAGGTATATGCGCAAATGATTGAGTCTACCCCGCTCAAGCGCCGCGGGGGCTTTTGCGTGTTAATTGGCAGAGACGTACTCGAAACGAGTACGAGCATTTGAGCGCGCGGCGGTGGATGGTGATATTGATACCTAAGATACTTAGGTATTCTTTTAAACAAGCTCAGGGCAGGCCCTTCTACGCCCTGTGGGCTTCGCAGGGCAGGCAGGCGGGGATTTGGGACTTACGCGGTGTTGCCGGAGGCCGCAACGAGGAAACATACAGCAAGTATGCCGAAGGCATACGGGTAAAATGGTATCCGAGCAGTAGGCAGCACAAGGGAAGGAAACTGGGTCCCCGCTACCTGAGGCACAGGCTTCGCGGGGATTCGGGGAAGTAAGGAACATTTTTGGAAGGGATGGGAAAAATTTGGTGAAGTGGGATTTTGGGCTAAAAATGGGGGTGGAAATTAAAAAAAGTGTGAAAATCCCGTAGTTTCCACGATGGACAGACGGCTTTACGGAATCGTATAATTTATTGAAAAGATAAGGGGAAAATAAGAATGAATAAAAAATTAGCAAAATCCAGAAGGGCGTTCCTGCGGAACCTTGCTTTTGGGGGAGTTGCTTTTGCCCTGACCCGCGTTTTAAGAGCAAGTGATAATAATATCGGTCAAACAGTTCTCTTGCCGGAGCCTATTCAAGTCAGCTTGATGCCTCAGCCTGATGCTCCAACATGGCAAGTGGCATTTTCGCCTGTGAGCGGTCGAATGGCTACAGCAGCGGGCGAAGTGGGCAAATCAGATAATGGTGATATTGGGTATATAAAGCTTTATATAAATTCGTCGCAGTATCCAGAGGATTTCCAGATTTACTGGGAAACTGATGGGGACATTACAGAAATTTTTCGATTAGCATGGTCACCAAGTGAAAAGGCCCTTGCATTCACAGCTTTTTCCGGCAGTACAACTACGAAAACAGGCGAGTGGTGGTTGTATGTGCTTGATGTAGTCAGTGGTACCGTCCGCAAGGTCCTTAAAATTGGTGAACTCAATCAAGGTCAAGAGCAAAAGTTAGTGGATATACCAGAACAGATGGGGATGGCGTGGTTTGGCGAAAACAAGGTCTGTTTGACTAAAACTGACCAGTCTATCATCGCAGTCGATATCAATGAAGGCCATATAGAGACACTCACTCCGGCCCTACCACAAAACTGCTACATCTGCGGACCTGTATCTATATCATATCAGAAACTACGATTTCTCAAAAGAAGGAGGTTATCCGGTGGAGGTTGGGAAAATGAGGTATGTGAATTTAATGGCTCCGAAATAATCAGCCTGGGGACAATCCCATTAATTGGAGATGCCGAGCTAAGCTTAGGTGGGAAACACGCGTTTATTGGTTCCGAAACTAACGATAATTTCTATGTCATTTTTGACCTCTCGCAAATGGCTTCGGTAAATGAGCTTCCAAGAGTTGCAAAGGGCGGTACTTACATGCACGTTTATAGGCCGGTTACCGTGCTGGAAGGAAAACAACTGATTCTTTTAGAATCAATTGTTGAGGTCAGTACTATCCCTCGTTTTGCGCCAGGCCGGATAGTTAGCACAAGACTTTAACTCACAGCCGCTGGTGTGGGTAGCGGTTATGGGGCAGGCGGCCTTTAAGAGTGGGGTTAGTGCGGGAGCGGTTCGGCGGCCTCTTGGGGAGACGAAAGTTACGCAAGTGCAAATCAAGGAATCATCTGTGGTAAAGAAGTGAGATTGCTTCGCTTCCGCTCGCAATGACGGAGGGTCACAAGGGGTGCGGGGTAGGAATATCCAATATCGAACAAGGAATGTCGGATTATGAAGTTGCGATTGCCGATTTGCGATTGGTGTAAGCGATTGGTGTAAGGAAAGAATGACCCCCAGCGAAGCTGGGGGCTAAACATAATATAAAATAAACCCCGCCCGGAGGATAATGGAATTGATTATTTATTATTGATTGTTTACAATTCTGAGTGTTCGGAGCATATTGACAGGCAAGCCGGTAAAGATGTTGTTGAAGTCGATAGCTAAATAGGGGGACGAAATGAGGGAGAAGCAAAAGTTTGCTAACAAGGTAACGGAGCTGGTAGATAAGCTGCCTTTATTTCCGCGTGATATTGACAAGCTGCTGGCGATTGCGGTGAAGCCGAGTGAAGATATTACAGAGATACTTCAGCTGATAGAGAGCGACCCGCGACTTTCGAGCGAGCTACTTCGGCTGGCGAAAGTTTATTACGGCAAATCAGAGGACATCAGAACGGCAGAGGACGCAGTGCATCACGTCGGGGCTCAGGCAATAGTTCAGCTAATCGGGATTTCCTACGCGAGAAATGCGATTGAAGCAGAATTTTCATCACTTAAATATTTGAATGAGTACCTTGACCACTCTGAGGAGATTTCGATAGGCTGCCGCATTCTGGCTGAGATTAGTAGAAAGGAGGGAGAAGAGTGCGGGATATATGCAGTAGCAGGATTGATTCATGATATAGGCCGGCTTGCGATAATGGTCGCAAGCAACAGGACGAGCTCGCATGTGTTAGGGACATTGTGGGACAAGATGGCATCTGTGGTTCATGACGAGAAGGCGAACCTCGGTACGAACCACTGCGAAGTGGGAGCCCAGATATGTCGGAAGTGGAATTTTTCTCCAATTATCCAGGAGGGAGTTTTACGGCATCATACTCCACTTATTGACAGCAACTTCAGTATTCCCGGTGCGATAATATTCACTTCACATTTTCTGTCAGCGAGCGACCCGAGCGGGGACATTCTTTCGACGCTGTCGGCAGGTGAGGTTGTGGGGAGACTGAAGATAAGCGCATCTGATTTTGACAGAGCACGAGAGCTGTACAGAGCGCGCACTGAGGACAGGAGCTTGATGAGCTCGGGGTAGTGATTTTACGGGATGGCTGCGGGCGGAACGCAGCGGGGCAGGAAGCGGCAGGGTTTATACGATAACGTATCAGGCGGTTGACGATTCAAATAACGTTGCGATTGACAGCGCAACGGTTATCGTTCCGCACGACAGGCGTTAGTTAAATAGGACTGTGTGAAATGTATGGGGGTTCAGAAGCTGTAACGGAAGGCGGTGTAGATATTTGAGTTGTTCTGGAACTGGCCGAAGAAGGTGTTATTGTAATCGCCGAAGAAGATGTTTGCGCCGAGCTCGACGGCCAGGTCGTCGGTGACTTTGTAATTTATGTTGGGGCGAAAGTAAGCATCCTTATCGGAGGGGGAGAAGTAAGTAAAGAGTGAGCAGCGGAGGTTCTGATTCATAAGGAGCTTTGTCAGTCGAAGGGTCAAGAGTTGTCGATTTTCATCGCGTGCGAGGCCGAAGGGGGAGCTATCTTTATGCTGGCTGTAGTCCAACATTCGTTCAAGATAGTATTGTACGGATGCGGTGAAATCTTTTGCGATTTCCTGTGTGTAGCCTGCTAAGAAGCGGAGTTCGGAATTGAAGATGTTGCCGTCTTTTCCACTGTGGTCGTCGTCGGATTCATAATAGCCGAATTCGAGATTTGCGATACCTTTTGCGAGGTTTCCGCGGATGCTTGCGCCGTAGACGTTGAGGTCGGGAAAGATTGCCTGGGTGGCGTTTTGAGTTTGGCCTGCGGGGCTTTTCCAATAGCCACGGTAGCCATAGAAGGCAAGCTCGTAGCCGCTGATATTTTTGTAGAGACGTATGGCGATTTCATCATCGCGGAACCAGGAGTTTGGTTTGTCGGTGTGCTGGATTGCATCGCGGCCAGCGAGTCGGTTCAGGTTTGAATTAAAGTATGAGATGCGCCGGCCTGATATGAAGCGGTCGTGGTCGAATCGGGGGGTATATACGATGTCGAGATTGAAGGCTTTGCTAAAGGCACTTATCTTGACAGCATCGGAGGGCGCTTTGAGGTATTCTGGGTCACGGCCGATGAAGAAAGACTGCCAATCTTTCGGGAAGAGGTCATTTATAAAGATAAGGTCTCCGGTTCCCCAAGTGAGGATTTGCCTTCCGATTTTTACATCCATAAAGCCGACGGGCATTGTGAAGAGGTATGCTTCCCGGAGGTCAAAGTCTGCCTGTTCGGTAACAAGGTCGCCGATGATATCGGCTTTGCATTTGAGGTCGGCCCAATCGAGGTATGAGGCGAGGTCGAGCTGGAGGCGGTTTTCCATTATGGAGATATCTTTTTGGTATTTGTCTTTTCTTGTTCGGTAGCCAGCTCTTAATTCGTAGAAGCCGTGTACCTCTACCTGTGGGAGGGTAAAAAGGCGGTCAGTTTCATTTTGGTCATCGGCTTTTGCGAACGGTGAAAAAATGAAAAAAGCGACAAAGCCGATTATAACAAATGCTGTTATAGATTTTGAATTCATCATCTGATTGCCTCACGAGGTGGTCTTCTGAGGTAACGTTCGGTGAATATTTCGTCATCGAGGCCGATATCGTATTTGACGTCGGAGAACTGCATTTCGGTTTTGCTACCTGTTTTGAGGTCTGTGACGAGGGCTTTTACAACGGTGGGGAATTTCTGTATCAGTTCAACTCCTTGAGCTTCGATGGTTCGATAGAGGCTGCCTTGGTTGTCGTAATACTGCATTTTCATAGGTATGAAATTATTACGGTCTATAAAGACATTATAGTAGGTAAACTCAACGTTGTCGGGGTCTTTGGGGACATTTTTGACTATGAAAAAATTCTCTGTGGTTTCGATAAGTTCGTGAGAATCTTCTTCGAGACTTCTTCCTGAGACGTCTTCATAAAGAAAGTCGGAACCTACGAAGCTTGTTCTTTTGTCGCCTGCGGCGATTCGCTTTACCAAATCAAGGGCAGGCAAGTAGAGCCATCTGTCATCGTCTTTATCCTGAGCGGTGTGTTTATGGACGAGATAGACCATTTTTCTTACATCGGCGGGTTTGAGGAAATAGACGTAGTAATGCTGGTCGCCGCCATCGGCGAGGTCTTTTCGAAGTATGATAAATTCGCGCTCTCTGGTCTGGCCTTTTTTATCGGTGATGGTCATACTGACTTTGGCCTTACCATCGTTAGCCTGGTAGTAGGCGACGAGGTTGGCTTTGTTTACAATTTCATCGACGTTGGGGATTTTTTCGGTTTCTTTGTTGCCTGAATCAGCAGCAAACAGGAAGACAGAAAGAGCAATAAGGGCAATAAATATGTGGATTGGTTTCACTTTTACGGCTCCTTAACTTGAGTTTCGAGCATTTTACATTTTTGTCTTCGTGACATTATACCGCAGATAAGTGCCATTACTGGTATAGCTATTATACTAAAGAGGGCGAGTTTGCTCCAGCCGACGACGGCGTACTGGTGGATGTTTATAGCGATGAGCAGGACTGCGGCGATGGAGATAATAAGGCAGAAGCCGCAATTGCAAGCAGGAGTTTGTGGCTGGAGGGCAGGTTTGAATAATCTTTTTTCTGCAAGTTTTAAGATAGAGGGCAATGCGAGCAAAGTAACGACGCCGGAGAGTGCCATTATAGCGCATAGGAAGATGCCGACTGTTTTGTAAGGGACGAGGGGGGCAGCAAGAAGGGGCAGGAAGCCGATAGCGATGACGAGGACGTTTCTTGAGATAGCCCTTGCGGGCTCGCCGAACATATCAGCGGCTGCTGATTTCCAAGAGGCTGTTTGCGGGTAAGCTGTTTTTGCGCGTTGTAAGAAATGGATGGCGAAGTCGACGGCCATTCCAAGGGTGAGGGCGCTAAGGACTGCGACGGGCATATCATAATCTTTGCCGATGAGGCCGATTATGCCGTAAATGACAACGATGGTTATGGTCAAGGGTATCATACAGACGATGCCCCAGAGGGGAGAGCGGAAGAGGACTGCCATCATAATAAAGACGATGAGGAAGCTGCCGAGAAATGCCTGTAGCATACCTGCGACCATTTTATCCTGCCAGACGGTGTTTATGAAAGTAAGACCCGCCCAGTTATATTTTATGGGGACAGGCGGAGGATTGGTTTTAACAAATACTTCAACGGCATTTACAACTTTTTCCATATCTTTGTTGTCGCCGGAGGTCAGCTGGAGCCAGATGTTGGCACTATTATAATCGACGGTGACAAGGTGCCAGAGGTCATCTGGGTTGTGGGAGCTCTGGAACTGGAGGAGGCATTGAGCGACTGCGGCGGATGAGTCAGGGATGATATAACTTCGTGGTTTTCCATCTATGAGTTCCTGGTGGACTTTTTTGACGACATCAGCGACGGAAGAAGATTTTCCTACAAGGCCGGATTTCTGGAGATGGTTCTGGAGACGGCTGATATATCGCAGGACATCAGGGTGTTTGAAGATTTTGAGGCCTTCTTTTTCGAGTTCGCAGAAGTCAACGAGCTCATACCATGCATCGATGTCTCTGTCTTCGGCGGTCGTAATTTTTTCCTCAGCGAAGGCGGCTAACGCTGTAAGCAGTTCCTCTTTAGTTTTTGCGGACTCAGACAATTCAGGGATTTTGTTTTCAAGTTCGAGGATGGAGTCGGAGGGCAGCGGGAATTGCTCTTTCAGCTCGATGGTTTTATTTAGCAGGCGATTACGGAGCTCGTTTATGTATTTATATGAAATGGTTTTTTCCTGAGCGTCATCGAGGACGAGGTATACCATATATGTTCCGCCGAAATGTTTGTTTAGTTCGATGTCAGCGCGGCGGATTGGGTGGTTTTTTGCGAACCACTTTACGGGATTGTCGTTTATTTCGACTCTGGAGATTCCGTAAACTGCGATTGCCAGGACTATAAGCAGAACAGTCAGGATAGGTTTTGCCTGATTGAATGTGAACAGGCCGCCGGTGTGCAGCAATTTTGTAAGCCAGGTTTGTTTTTCTTCGTGTACTGCGGCGAGGCCGAAATTGGCGAGTGAGGATTCTTTGAGAAACATAGTATAGGCGGGTATGAAGGTTACGGTGCAGAGCCAGGCGAGCATAATTCCGATGGCGACGAAGACACCGAAGAGCTGTACGGGCGGGATGGGAGTGAGAGCCAGTGAAGCGAAGCCGGCAGCAGATGTGAGTGAGGTATATAGCATAGGGATAAAGAGGGAGTCCATTACCTGGGTTATGGTTTTTTTTCGGCCTTTTTCTTTTGTGTAGAGGTCGAAGAACTCAGAAAGGATGTGGATGGAATCGACGACAGCTATTGGCATAAGGAAGATAGGTATCATAGAACTCATTATATGGACGTGGTAGCCGAGGCCGATGAGAAGTCCCATTGTTGAGATTACGGAAACCAGAGCCACGAGCATCGGGGAGATAACGAGGATTAGCTTTCTGAAGAAAATGAGCATCAGGACAAAGATTGTGAGCATAGCGAGAGGAGCAGAGACAGCCATCTGGATGAACATTTCATAGCCGAAGGTATCTTCAGCGACGGGCAGGCCTGTAATGTGGTATTTTTCGTCGCCGGTGAAAGTGGCGATTTTCTTTTGCAGCTCTTTGTAGACTCTGTGGCTGAGGTCTTTACTGGTCAAAGGTAGATAGAGGCATATAGCTTTTCCATCTTCGGAGACGACGGTTCCTTTTAATAAGGGATTTGAGAGGGCTTTATCACGAATTTGCAAGGCGGCATCCTGGTCAGCGGGAGGTTTTTGCATAAGCCATTCGAATTTAATTTCGCCTGGTCCGCCCTGTCCTATGTGGTCTACGGTGGAGGGAGTGAGCAGGTCGACTTCAACGACGCCAATTTGCTTATCAGGATTTTTTTCATCGGTCCAGCGAAGGTTTTTTGCGAATTCGGTCAGTTCATAGATTTTAGCCAGTGAAGAAGTGTTAAAGACGCCGTGCGGGTCTTTGTCATTGACGATGCCGACAACAACGATGTCGCTTAATGCGAACTTTTGTTTGGTTTGATTGTGAAAGACGCGTACGGGTTCAGATTCTGCGAGCATATTTTCGGGGTCGGTGTCGACTTTTATAAGCGGGATGAATGCGGCGAGGGCGAGTGTAAAGACGAGCATTAAAAGCGTGATTAGTTTGTAGTGTATGAGGGAGAAATCAGTAATTTTTTGTTTGAGGCCCATTTTATATTTCCGCGACGGCAAATTAGCTTAAGGATGCGGAAAACAAGGTTGGGGGATTTTCAAAGGCAGTTTACGGAGCGGCCGACGTGCCGTTTTCGGCTGAGCATTTTTCGGCCATTTTTTGTTCTTATTCGTGCGCGAAAGCCCATTTTCCGCCGCCTTTTAATCTTGCTGTTACGAGGGTTTTCCATAGTAGCTTATTTACTGTATAACTATTGCTAAAATAACCGGTTTTTTCATTTACATTCTGACGCTGGAACACAGGAGCATAAATATTTTTTTTGATAAATTCAAGCATTATTTTATGCAGTTCATAGTAATGTTCTGGAGGTGAGGGTGCAATTAAAGGGTGTTTAATGTTATTAGTAGAAATGTTCGGCTGCTCTTTAAAAATTCTAAATGCATTAGGAAGGCTGTTAATCGGTTGCGGTTGTTGGAGTGGGTTTTTTTAGGATGGCGAAGGCGAGGACGGCGAGGAGGGCGACGGCGGAGGCGTATTTGACGACGGGCGGGAGCATCCGGTGAGGTCGGGAGATAATTTCGAAGTCGAGGCCAGCGGCGATATAATCGAGCAGAATACCGCCCAGGAGGGCACAGGCAGCTACGGCTGCGAGATAAGTGATGGCAGTTTTTCTGCCGAGGATTTTCCAGATGGTGATGAATGATGCAGCGTTGGTGGCAGGGCCTGTCATAAGAAAGACCAGGGCTGCGCCTGGGGTCAGGCCCTTTAATATGAGGGCGGCGGCAACGGGGACAGAGGCAGTGGCGCAGACGTAAACAGGGATTCCCAAGAACATCATCACTACCATTGGAAAGAGGCCGGTACCGAGTTTTTCTGCGAAGTAGTTATCGGGTACGAGGGCGGATATGAAGGCGGCAATAATCAAACCGAGCAGCATAGCTTTTCCGATGTCACGGGGCAGGGTTACAAAGCCATATTTTAGTCCTCTGGCGATTTTTCCTTTATCTTCGGTGGTGGTACAGCACTCATCTTCACATTTTTGCTGTGGTTGTTTGGAGTCTTGAGAGGTTTTTTCAAATACATCCACGAGGGAGCCACCAACAATACCGGTTACAAGTGCTGCGAGTGGTCTGAAGACGGCAAAGATGGGGCCGAGAAGACTTAAGGTGACGAAGATGCTGTCGACGCCGGTCTGGGGGGTAGAGAGCAAGAATGCGATGGTTGAGCCTTTGCTTGCACCGTGTTTGTGGAGTGACATTGATACAGGGATAACACCACAGGAGCACAAAGGGAGGGGGACGCCGAGGATTGAGGCCTTTAGGAGGGGCCAAATTCCACGGCCTCCGAGATGTGTTTCCACAAATCGCTGGGATATAATGACGGAGAGGAGGCCAGCGACGAAGAAACCGAATAACAGGTAGGGTGACATCTCGGCAATGGTGGCCCAGAAATCGAAGAATATGGATTTTGCGAAATCAGCCATTAACTTTTCACCGTTTCAGTCTTATTTACATTGCCCTGCAAATCAATTGTAACATCTTCAAAGGGGAGGTTTGTGCTGCTTTTGGCTATTGCCTGTTGTGCGATGTGATTTAATCCAAAGCAGCATGGTACTTCCATATGAATTACGGTCAGGGAATTTAATTTATTTGCTTTTAGTATTGCCGCGAGTTTTTCAATGTAGAAGTCTGGGTCATCGAGTTTTGGGCAGCCTACGACAATAGTATGTTCTTTTAAGAAGCGGTTGTGGAAATCAGCCATAGCGAAGGGGACACAATCTGCAACGAGGAGCAAATCAGCATCGGCAAAATAGGAGGCGTTTGGCGAGACGAGCTTTAACTGGACAGGCCAGTGGGTCAGCTGTGATGGGACTTTTGCTGTTTTAGATTTGGTTTTTTTGCCTTTTTTTCTTAGATTTTTGGCCATCATGCCGGGGCAGACAAAATCAGAGTGCTCTTTATTATGGTGCATTTTGGCGAGGTGTTTTTTAGCTGCGTTTTCATCGAATTCATCAGCATCTTTTTTTTCAACGGTTATAGCATCCTCTGGGCAGTGCCCGATACAGGCGCCGAGGCCGTCGCAATAAGTTTCACTGATGAGCTTTGCCTTGCCATTGACTAATTTTATAGCCCCTTCGGCACAGGCATCGACACACTGGCCACAGCCGTTGCATTTTTCTTCGTCGATTTTTACAATGTTTCGCAGAACCATAGTAAAATCCTTTATTAGCTCGGCCTTTCTGCCGTAACATTCTTAAGTATCAATCGCCGTGGCTTTGAACTTCTTTAGCAGCTTTTTTTTTGGTTTTATGATTTTGTTTTTTCGACGATTTATCGTTGTCCTGAGATTTTAGAATTCCGACGCACTGCTGTGCGTACTGGCACCACTGGGCACAGCCGAGGTCGATTTTTGGGTTGACTACGAGCTGTCCGCACTTTTTGCACTTTAGTTTCGGCTCATCTTTGAAGAACTCGATGGTCTGATTGCAATTGGGGCAGTTGACTTCAAAGATGTCTTCTGATTTCCAAAACCTTTGGTCTTGTCCGGGACATCTGAGCATCAGTTATCCTTATCCATACATACATTTTTGCGGTCAATTTTAGTAAGATTGGCTCTCAGCTTCAATATCAATCACCTTCTTGAAGCCCTTATCCGATACAAAACGGTATTTGTTTTTTTGTTCTAATATGACATCACTATTATCTACCGTTAATTTTATGTGTTGTTCAGGGTTTCTGTTTCTGATTATGTTTGCGAGGAGGAATGCTTTTTCGAGGCCGTCGCCTGTTTTGTAGTTAGCGACTTCATCGGGCTGAGCGAGGCGTTTTTCATCATAAATCGAGTTATTTTGGAGCTGCCGGAGCCAGTTGTAAGCCTGTTCTATAGACATAGATTTTGTCAGAGCAATTGAGACGGGGCTGCGTTCGAGGGCAGCTTTGATGAAGGGTTTCCAATCACAGGTTTGCATATCGCGGAAAGAATAAAAGGCCAAGTCCGCAGTTGTATTTCCGGAGCGGATTTGCTGTAGATATTCGATTATCTGTTCTCTTGTTTGCGTGACGGAGATTTCAATGGGCTGGGCTGGGGAGAAATTTTTTTCTAAAGAGGGCAGCTTTGGTTCGATATACACAAAATCGGCTAACCGGTCGACAAAACGCTGTGGTTCAGGAATAACAGGCTCGAAGAATTTTATTAAATTAGATTTATCGCGTGTGTTTTTGAGGTCGGGTTTATGTTTTTGTATAAGCTCATCGAGGTTGTCACATCGAATTCTGTCCGGCAGTTGATACGGGACAAAATCTTCTTCGGAGACATCGGCAAGTAATTTATTGAAGGTGGTATCGGCAATTCTGTAATTGCTGGAGTGTTCATAATGGAAAAGGACTTCGGCTTTCAAGAATTTTGGCTGGCCGTGACAATCGCGGCAGACCTGAAAGAATTTTTGATATTGTCTATTTGAGCGGAGAAAGCTTGCAAAGACCTGCAGAGTCAAAGGCGCTGATAAATATGAACCGAGTTTTTTGGTGAAATACTGGTAGGCTTTTTTATTTATTGTTGCAGTATCATACATACAATGAATAAATCCTGTGGGATGGGCGACGATAGTGACGTTTTCATTTCGCAGGGCACGCTGGGCTTTGTTTGAGATGGCGGTTCCATTGAACCACATTGCTTTGGTAATGAGCCTTCTATTGTTGGTGAGTACGCCGTCTTTTACATCGATGAAATTTTGCGAGTGAAGCGGTGTAAGAACCATGAAAATATCTTCGAGCGGTATTTCGCATACGATGAAAGCCGCGGCGACATAGAGGGCGGCAAGCGAGACACATTCACCTGCGGCGGTATTGTAGCCGGGTTTCAGGCGAAAGGCATTCATAGCTTCGATTGTTTCTGTTTTCCAGTAGGGGATGATGTCACTATCGTATTTATCGAGGCCGAAATGCTTTCTGATATCGACATCGAAATAATATTTGTCACCATGATAGCCAAACAGTGCGTTGCTTTTTGCGATTCCCTCGGTTGAGATTAAGTTTTCAAATCGTTTAAGCTCTTTAGCTTTGCTGGTTAAGCCCCAAGTTTCGAGGTCAAGATTAAAGTCAAATTCATCCATTATAAATTGTCTGAGGCGCATCAGTTTTCTGTAGCTATTTTTTTGCTTTAGTTTTTTGAAGCAGTCGAGGTTTCGCCACTTCCAGATAACGGGGCTGATAATATTGGCGAGGACGAGGCTATAGATCAATTCAGGAAAGACGAAGATTTCCATATCGGAGAGGGTGATAGCAGAAGTGTATTTTTCGAGTTGCTGCTGGTTCATTTTATTCAGTACTTTCTGTTTGGAGGATTTCGGGCATTTTTTGGACAAAATCTTTTAACTGGTCTCGCAAGTTTCTGAACGCGGCCATAATTTCCTGATTCGTTCCAGGCATAAAAGCAGGGTCGTAGAATGGCTTGTGAATATGCCTGACGTTAGGTGGGAAGGTGGGGCAATTTTCGTAGGCATTATCGCAGAGAGTAATGACATAATCGAAGTCGATGCCGATAAGTTCATTAACATGTTTAGGTCTTTGGGCTGAGATATTGACACCGGCTTCGGCCATTACCTCCACAGCAGTCTGATTTACAAAGGCAGGGCTTATGCCAGCTGAGAAGGCTTCAAGGCAATCGGACTTTAGGTGTCTGGCCCATCCTTCGGCAATCTGGCTTCGACAGGCATTACCTGTACACAGAAAGAGCAGTTTTATTTTTTCTTTAGGTTCGGACATAACGTTTCCTGTTGCGCTTGTTAAATCAGCTTCGAAAGCAAAAGCTATACAGCTCACAAATGCTGCAAGAGCAGCGATATCGGCCTGTGCAGTTATCACGTATTCCGATTCTGCTCAAAGCGAAGTCGTACTTGACGGGGTCGGCAGGCTGAATTTGAGCGAAACCTTTTGTGATTTTCAGTGCGGCAGTCACAGAAGGTGTTTTTTGGTCGTAGAGTTTCAAAATCCTGCACAATCTTGCCATATGGACATCGAGGGGCACGATGAGCTTAGCTTTATCGATGGATTTCCATAAGCCGGTATCTATATCATCATCACGTACCATCCATCGTAAGAAGAGATTCAGCCTTTTAGAGGCGCTGCCAGCTGAGGGTTTTGGCAGCAAATACTTCAAGCCTCTTGGGAGACGACCATTATGGTTTTTGGTATACATAGTCAAAAGGGAATCGCAGAATCTGTTCAGTGCAGGGATGATATTTTCGTCGTCCGAATCATAGCCCTGGATGAAAAATTCCTGGATACTACCATATCGATTTAGAACCTTGCATAAGAGCTGGATTAAATCTGAGAGGCAATCGCCGGTTGTAAAACGATGCTTAAAATTATGCAATTTCTGTTTTTTATGCTTATCAAAGTTTTTTACAAATTCGAAAGGACTATCGCCCATAGGCGCAAAGAGGCGAGTGAGGCTATTTTGGATTTGCAGGACTTTGCCATAAGCGAGCACGGCGGCCAAAAAAGCCGCGACTTCCATATCCTTGGGGTTAGAGTAGCAGTATACGAACTGCAAAGGGTCGGGTTTTATAAAAGCGGGATGACTGTATCTATCATACAGTTTCTCGAGCACATTCTTTAATTTTGCAGAATTTTTACTCACCAAGTATTGCTTTTTTAAATTCATCAAAATCTACTTTTTCGAGTATAGCACCAAGTCTCTGGTGAGGTTTGGCGTTTTTCTTGTAATATTGGATAACTTTGTCAATAAGCTGGATTGCCTGTTCGTCCGTGAGGTCTCTTGCTAATTCCTGAGACAATCTGGGTTTTGGTCCGCCGTTTCCGCCGACGAGTATTCTCCACCCATTTTTTGCACCGACGAGTCCAATATCTTTTATGCAGGTTTCGGCGCACTGGTTTGGGCAGCCGCTTACGCCAATTTTGAATTTTGCGGGCAGCTGGGTCCCGTGGTATTTTTCATCAAGTTTTAAGCCGAGAGAGAGACTATTCTGTATTCCTCTTTTGCAAAAGGTAGTACCGGGGCAGGCTTTGATGCTCCTTACACAAAGTCCGACAGCTGCACCGGGTTTCATATCAAGGTCAGCCCATACGTTATCAATATCTTGCTCCTTTAAGCCCACGAGAGCGATTCTTGCGGCGCTGGTTATTTTAAGTGCGGCGGCATTATATTTTTCAGCTACATCGGCAAGTTTTCTAAGAGTTTTCGGTTTGACGACGCCACAAGGAATGTGCGGAGCTACGGCATAGGTACATTTATCCCGCTGAATTATTACACCTTTTTGTCCATCCTGTAACATTTTTTCTCCTCATAGAATTTGAAGTTTACGTTACGGTTCTTTAATATTCGTTTAAGTGGTGCCACTCGGCATTTTCGAGCCAGGTTTGTGGTCTGGATACAAAATCAATAATGTTTTGCAGCAAAATAAAATGCTTTTGTTCCTCGTCTGCTAATTTTAGGAAGATATCTTTTTGGGCATCAATTTCGACTTGTTGTTCTTTTTCAAGATAGAATTTTTTAGCCTGAGCCTCAATATCTTTTGCTTTGTTATAAAGTTCAAGGTGGCTGATATTGAAATCGAATTTGTCCGGTGAACCTCTCATTTCTGCAAAGATTTCTTTTGCATCTGGGAGGACAGATATCTGAGCCAGGTTTGGCTTAACATTTTTTTTCATATAGGAAACAGTTTTGTAATGCTTTGCTTCTTCATCGGCCAGCATAGTAAAAATATTGCGTAGGGCTGTATTGTCAGCTTGAGCAGCCAACTGACGGTAGTAATTTTCGCTGTATTTTTCTTTTTCCATTGCGAAATCAAAAATATTCATAGTTTTTCCTTAATCAGTGCTAAGAGCTAATGTTGAGCGAGTTTTCGCCACTTTCGGTTATCTTTCTCGATGAGTTTATCAGCTTGTGGCAAGCTTTGGCTTCCGGCAGGATATTTGAAGGGCGGTGATTTATCTTTTTCCCAGGCATGGAGAAGGGGCGTTAATAATTGCCAGGAGGTCTCGACTCCATCATATCTTGCAAAGAGGGTTTGGTCACCGAGCATACAGTCGAGAAGCAGCCTCTGATAGGCCTCCGGCATTTCAACAAGGAAAATATTTTTATAGTTAAAATCCATATTCAGGCTGGTCATGCAGATTTTAGAGCCTGGTCGTTTTGCCTGGAAGCTAAGTGAAATACCCTCTTCCGGCTGAATTTGCAATACAAGGATATTTGGTGGAAGTTCATCAATGGCGACTGAGGCGAACATAGAAAATGGGACCTGTTTGAAAGTAATTGCGATTTCGGTATCCTTTGCGGCGAGTCTTTTTCCTGTTCGCAGATAAAAGGGTACACCCTGCCATCTCCAATTATCGATAAAAAGCTTAGCAGCAACGAAGGTTTCAGTTTTTGAATTTTTGTCGATACCCTTTTCTTCGAGATAGTCTATAAGATTTTTGCCGTTTATCGAGCCTGGTCCATACTGGCCACGGACGCAACAATCGTCGAGTGTTTTAATGTTAAAAGGGCGAATTGAGCGTAGAAGCTTTACCCTTTCATTGCGAATGTGGTCAGCATCGAAAGATATTGGCGGTTCCATAGCGACGAGCGCGAGCATTTGAAGCATATGGTTTTGAAAAATATCACGAAGCGCACCGGCCTTATCATAATAACCGGCACGGTGTTCGACTCCGACAGTTTCAGCTATAGTAATCTGAACGTGGTCGATGTAATTTCGGTTCCAGACGGGTTCGAAAATAGCATTTGCAAATCGAAACATCAGGATATTCTGGACGGTTTCCTTTCCGAGGTAATGGTCAATACGATATATCTGGGATTCGTCAAAACAGTGACTGATAGTGTTGTTCAAGTGGGCAGCAGTTTTTAGGTCTCTTCCAAAAGGCTTTTCAACAACGAGTTTGATGTGCTCTTTTGAACCGAGTTTTTTGGGGCACGCCAGCCCTGTTGAGCTAAGATGCTCGACTATTGTGGAGTAAAGGAAGGGAGGTACGGCCAAGTAATAGACAAGACTTTCGAAGACATTATGCTTTTTGTCCAACTCGGCGAGTCGGGTTTTTATACGTTGGTACAAGTTATCATCAGCGTAATCACCGTCAATGTAATACAGCTTGTCTGTAAAAGTTTTCAGGGCTTTGGCGGACAGGAATTGGGATTTTTGGCGAATTGAGTCTTGTGCGGTTACTCGGAACTGGTCATCGGTGAATTTTTTTCTGCCACAGCCTAAAAGATAGAATTTTTCATCGAGCAAATTATGGGCAAAAAGCTGAAAGATGCTAGCGAGGAGTTTTCGATGTGTCAAGTCCCCAGAAGCTCCAAAAACGACGAAAGCATTTGGTCCTGCAGGTGTTTCTGCGCAGATGATATCCTCTTTGGTTAAAGTTGGCCTGATTTGCTGCATAATAAATATCCTCTACATTTTGAACTCTTAATCCAAAAATCAGGATTTACGGTGTAATATTTATTCTTCGAGCGGATCAAACTCATCCTTGTCGGCTCCGCAGTCCGGGCAGAGCCAATCCTCGGGCAAATCCTCAAAGGCGGTGCCGGGGTCGACCCCGTTATCAGGGTCACCGACATCCGGGTCGTAAATATAACCGCACATACGACATTTGTATTTTTTCATAACAGTTACTCCTTTTTTCGGTTTTTTTCAAGATTGATATACGTTGCAGCAGTTTTTGGTGTTTTGCCCTGTTTTATATCACGATAGTAAGCATAAGTCATAGGTTCTGCGGATTCATTAAGCATTTGGCAGGCAACGATATTCGCGATAAATAATGTGTGAGTTACAACATCAACACTTTCAGTGACCTGGGCTTCAAGGAAGGCTACGGTATTATCCAAGAGTATCGGTGCACCGGTCTGGCCGAGTTTGTAATTTACCTTTCTAAACTTATCGAAGTCTCCTCCGGAGCGAAATCCGAAGCGGCGGATAAAAGACATCGGTGCCTGCTGGGAGAGGACAGAGACAGCAAAGACTTTGCTTTCGGTGATATAATCGTGGGTCAGGCAATTTCTATTGATGCTGGCAGCAACCATCGGGGGCTCAGGGACTATTTGGAATACGGTATTGACGATACAACCGTTAATAGAATCTTTCTTTTTTGAGCTGACTACACACATACCATAACTTAGCTTGAACAGCGATTCTAAATCTACCATTTACATCCCCTGCGGCGTTTTTGCAATCGGCAATGGACCTATAGTAAAAGTTTATCAAGTTACTTTAGAACTGCAAGGTGTCGATTCAGGACAGCGACGTGGCCCAGTTCTTCTTTGATAATAGCCTCGACTTTATCTTTTCCTGCCCGGGCTGAGACACAGTCCTTCAAGCCGACATAGAAGACTACGGAGTTTTTTTCGGCATTAATGGCAGCTTTGAGGACATCTTCAATTGACTCTTGTCCTGTGAGGTCTTCTGCGAGGTCTTTTTTGCCTTCCCATCCATGTCCATCAGCTACAACCTTGAGGTACATTGCAGCCTGGTTGTCCGGGTCGAAAACCAACTGTTCCTTTTCACGAGGTCCAAGTTGTTTTCTCATTTCCTGAAAGGTTTCGAGGTGTCCATCTTCCATAGAGGCGAGGTCGAGGAGGATTTTTTTTGTTTTTTCATCTGGGGTGTTTTGTGCTGCCTGGCGATAGAATTTTGCGCCATTTTTTTCGATTTGCACTGCCATTTCGAAGATTTCATCTGCGTTAAAGGTAATACTCATAAGTTATTCTCCTTCAGCTTGTATTGGTGGCGTAAATACGCGGTGGCCCAATTCACGGTCAATCAGGAAGCGGCGTCCGGGCGCATCGTCAGTCATTTTTAGTTTTTGAACCACGTCGTTAACAGAAGCCTCTTCTTCGACTTGTTCGTTGACAAACCACTGTAGGAAGCTGTTGGTAGCGTGGTCCTTTTCCTTGATGGCAAGATTTACAAGGTTGCTAATACGTCCAGTTACCATTTGTTCGTGCTTGTAAGCAGCTTCGAAAGCGGCCAGTGAGGACTTCCAGTTAGTCTGTGGTTGGTTTATTGCTTTGAGAATGACCCTGCCGGCGCACTCGTTTACGAAATCGTAAAACTTCATTGCGTGGGTCAGCTCTTCCCGGGTTTGGACACTCATCCAATTTGCGAAACCGGGCAAATTCAAAGATTGAAAATAGGCCTGCATTGAGAGATACAAATAGGCTGAGTAGAACTCTGCGTTAATCTGGTCGTTCAAGGCATTCTGCATTTTTTTGGTCAGCATATTAGGCTCCCTTCCATAATCCATGAATAGTGCAATGTTCCCGTGCTGTAACAGTGGTTGGCTCGATGTCAAATTTTGCTTCCGGAGCGTCGCCTGACTTTAGATACTGTCTGCATGTTTTTCCATCTTTCCGGACTTCAATCCACTCAATATAGTGTTTTTCTTCCATAGGATGAGGGATGCTACCGACTTTTACTTTGATGCGGCCATCGACCTTTTCAATTACCGGTACATGCTTTTCTTTGCCCTCGTCGGCGGTTTTTTCGATGAGTTCTTGCATTGGCTGGTTACAACAAACCAATTCACCGGGGCCTGGGTGCAGGACTTCGACGATATTGCCACAAACGTTACATTTATAAATTTTCAATTTTTCTGCCATGATTCTACCCTTTCACCGTTCGGTAATTGTAACAAATCTGTATTTGGTTGCAAAAGAGTCTGTATTAATCTGCAATTTTAAGCTCTCTGTGTTTCCGGAGGATTCGGTCAGCGAGTTTTTCCAATTCCATAAAATCATCGTCTTTTGGGAAACCTTTTACTACAACCGGCTGAAGGAGCTCGACTTTCAGGTTTGAGATTAAAGCAGTAATTTGTTCGACCATTTTTCCACCCCAGCCATAGGAGCCAATAATTGAAGCGAATTTTGTCTTTGGTCTGAGGGCGTTGGCAAGGATGGCGGCATAGGCAGCAACGGGATGCGGGCCAGTTAAGACAGTGGGGGAGCCAATGACGATAGTAGCTGCGTCGACCAGAGAGATGGCGAGCTTGCCAATGTCCGAGACAGGAAGGTCAAACTGCTTAACTTTGAGATTTCTTTCAATCAAGGCATCTACAAAATGGTCAACCATTTTTTTTGTACTCCCATGCATTGAAACATATAAGAGCAGGACTTCGTTTCTGACGTTGTCGGAGGCCCAGTCTTTATAGGCATCGATAATAAAGTTGGGTTTATCATAAATGGGGCCATGACTTGAGGCAATCATATCGATATCGAGGGTTTTTATTTTTTCGAGGTTTTTGTTTATATGATTCCTGAATGGCATCATGATTTCAGCGTAGTATCTCTTTGCAGCTTCATAAACAACAGCTTGATCGTCGACAAAGAGGCTGCTTGTTGCAAGATGTGAGCCGAAGAAATCACAAGGGAAAAGTATTTTATCCTCCTTTAGGTAAGTGCCCATTGTCTCCGGCCAGTGAACCCAAGGGATATCGATGAACCGGAGGGTTTTATCACCGAGAGAGAGCGTTTGGTCGTCATCAACGGTGATAAATCTGTCGTCGGCGATGTTAAGCAAATCAATCAGCATGGCTTTGCACTTAGGGTTTGTTACGAGTTTTGCATGAGGATAGAGCATCAATACATCAGGTATGCTGCCGGAATGGTCCTGCTCGGCGTGATGTGCGACAATGTAATCTATTCGGTCGATTCCTACTTTGAGGAGGTTGTCAATCAGCACCTCTGCCTTCGTTGGGTCAACAGTATCCAAAAGAGCAGTTTTTTTGCTGCCTTTTATGAGATAGGCATTATAACTAGTACCATCCGGCAAGGGGATTAGGCGGTCAAATAACCTTCTGTCGAAGTCAATGGCACCAACGGCATAAACATTAGGCTTTAGCTGTCTCATTTTTGGAGCCTTTCTGTCGTACTTTTATCCTGATACAGCTGTTACATTCGGCGTTATTGCGAAGCCGAGGACGGCAGCGGCACTTTACGCGTTAGCATCATTAAGATGCATATAATGCAGTAAATACTGTTAAGCGTCTATCGGGGACAAGACTGTTTCTTTTATAGGGGAAAACACTATGGGGGCATTGTCAGAGCAATTCTTTTGCCGCCTGCAGTGCCGCTTCATAGTTTGGCTGATGGGTGAGTTCATCAACGAGCTCTATGTAGCGGATAATCCCCTCTCTATCGATGACAAAAACAGCTCGAGCAAGCAGTCGGAGGTCTTTGATTAGCACGCCAAAGGCGTTGCCAAAAGCTGCATCACGATGGTCTGAAAGGGTCTGAAGATTAGTAATACCAGCGGCACCACACCAACGCTTTTGAGCGAATGGGAGGTCCATACTAATGGTCAAAACGACGACATCATTGCCTAATTTTTTGGTTTCTTCATTAAATCTTCGTGTTTGAGTATCACAGACCGGGGTATCCAGTGAAGGCACGGATGAAATAATGCAGACCTTTTCGCGAAATGCAGAGAGCTTAACGGACGACAGTTCGTTGTTAATGACTTCAAAATCGGGGGCCTGTTGTCCGACCTCTACTGCGGTACCCCCCAAAGTCAGAGGTGTCCCCTTCATAGTTATTAGACGTTTTTGCTCCGACATAGATCCCTCCTTACAACCAAAGGCGATAACGGCAATTGTGGTAATAATCAATAGTGCGAAACCCTGGTTTCTTAACGGGACAAGAGTTCTCATTAATTCAATTATAACTGAAAAAACGAAGCAACATTAATAATTGACGGCTTCCAACTCGTAGTAACTTTGCGGATGAGCACAGGCCGGGCAAAGTTCAGGTGGTTCGGCTCCTTCATGCACATAGCCACAGTTTCTGCAGACCCACCTGACAGGTTTTTGTCTTTTGAATACGCGTGCTTCTTTTATGTTTTCGGCAAGAGCAAGGTATCTGTCTTCATGGCGTTTTTCAGCAACAGCGATACTTCTAAAAACGGTTGCGATTTCCGCGAAGCCTTCCTGTTCAGCTACTTTTGCGAAGTTTGGGTACATTTGTGTATTTTCGTAATGTTCACCTGCGGCGGCGGCATTTAAGTTTTCGAGCGTGGTTCCAATAGCACCTGCAGGGAATGCGGCAGTAATTTCGACTTCACCACCCTTGAGGAATTTGAACTCTCTTTTTGCGTGTTCTTTTTCCTGGTCTGCGGTTTCGGCAAAGATAGCGGCGATTTGCTCGTAACCTTCTTTTCGGGCCTGGCTTGCAAAATATGAATAACGGTTTCTTGCCTGTGATTCACCTGCGAAGGCAACCAACAGATTTTTTTCGGTCTGACTTGCTTTAAGCTCCACTCCAAAGCTCCTTTTTCCAAAGTTATGATAGGTAAATTTTGAAAGCCAAGCAAGAATTAATTTTTATGGCTACAGGACCCACATATTCCTTCGAGATATACGGTTTTTCTCAGGACTTTCCACTTTTCGGTAATGCTTAGAGGCACTTCGATATTGTCGAAAGGCTGATGATAAAAGTCAACAATTCTTTTGCACCTTACACACTTAAAATGTTGGTGAGGGTGGAGATTGGCGTCGAACCTTTTTGCGTCGCCGGAACCCTCAACAATAAATGCGATATTAATTTTTCTCAAGGTCCGCAAGGTTCTATTGACGGTATCGAGGGATATAGTGTGGAAAATCTGTTTTACCTTTCTAAAGAGGGCTTCAGCCGAAGGATGTTCCCCGGTTTCGATGAGTGCTTTGTAAACAGCGAGGCGTTGTGCTGTCACTTTCAGCCCTGCATCATGACAGCTTTTTTTGAAATCATCCATTTTTTTATTAAGCTTAGTATTTTTATCACTGTTATCACTGTACAACATAAGATCACCTTTCCCTAAATTTTTTAAGAGCTTTTTCTCTTTGCCAGTCACAAACTGCTTTTGAATTTGTATATAGGAGCCAATACTATATAGTCTTTCCTCTGGTTTGTCAATAATTTCTAAAATTTTTGTATATTTCAAAATTTAACGCAGAACTGTTAACTGAGAAAAGGGCTTATGTAGCGGTTTTAACGTAAACAGTTTTTTGGTGGTGAGTGTTTTTACGAAAGGCGAAAAGGGCGTTAAAGGTGACTCATCGAATACGCCGGCATAGGAAAGCAGCAGCCGGATGAAATCTCAGCTTTCGAGCAGGGCAATCAATGAAGAAGTGTTACTTTAGTCAAGTTTACAGGCTTTTTGGTCTCTAAAAGAGTTGACAATTTGGCTGAGAAAGTGTTACATTTCTTAGGCAGACTGATGTATAAGTAGGATTATTGGAGCAAGCATATGAGCTATAAGATTTTGGTGACAGGCGGTGCCGGTTACATAGGGTCGGTCCTTGTTTCGGAGCTTCTGAAGCTGGGACATCATGTTTCAGTCCTTGACAACTTTATGTATAAGCCCGATTCACTTTTGGACTGCTGTCATTACGAGAATTTTAAAGTTATCAACGGTGATGCTCGTGACGAAACCTTAATTAAAGGACTTGTACGAGGCATAGATATTGCTATGCCCTTAGCAGCTCTTGTTGGTGCTCCTTTGTGCGAGCGTGATAAAATCGGAGCGGAAAGCACAAATATCGGTGCGATAAGAATCCTTAGCAAGGCACTTTCCAAGCAGCAACGTGTCATAATTCCTACGACCAACAGCGGTTACGGTATCGGGCAAAAAAGCATCTATTGCACTGAGGAGACACCCCTAAAGCCCATTTCATTCTATGGAAAAACGAAGGTGGAGGCGGAGAAAATTGTTCTGGATAGGGGGAACAGCGTTAGTTTACGCCTGGCTACGGTTTTTGGGATAAGCCCAAGAATGCGTATAGATTTACTGGTGAACGATTTTACTCACCGGGCAGTAAAGGATCGTTTTATTGTTGTGTTTGAGGGGTATTTCAAGCGCAACTATATTCATATTCGGGATGTAGCCAAAGCTTTTATTCACACGATAGACAATTTTGATAGTATGAAAGACGAGGTTTATAACACCGGGCTATCAGATGCGAATATATCGAAGCTGGAGCTTTGCGTGAAGATCAAAGAACAGCTGGCGGATTTTGTCTATCTGGAGGCACCGATCGGGGAAGACCCAGATAAAAGAGATTATATAGTTTCCAACGAAAAGATAGAAAGGACGGGGTATAAGCCAGATTATTCATTAGAAATGGGGATTCGGGAATTAATTAAGGGCTATACCTTTCTTAGCAACAGCAAGCACGGCAATGTATAAAGATTCTAAAATCTACGTAGCGGGCCACACAGGGCTGTTAGGTTCAGCCTTGATGAAAAGGCTAATTGGTGATGGGTACAGTAATGTGATTACGCAGTTGCATTCTGAGCTGGAGTTGACGGATAAAAATAGTATCTTTGATTTTTTCTCGACTGAGAATCCTGAATATGTTTTTTTGGCAGCCGGTAAAGTCGGGGGCATCGAGAGCAACAAGAGCTATCCGGCAGAATACCTGCATGTGAATCTTGCGATTCAGGATAATATTTTTGAGGCAGCGCAGAAATACGCGGTCAAACATTTGATTTTTTATGGTTCATCCTGTATTTATCCGAAACAATGCCTGCAGCCAATGAAAGAAGAATACCTATTAACCGGTTTGACCGAAGAGACCAGCGAAGGCTACGCCACAGCGAAGATTTCAGGAATAATTGGTTGTAAAGTTTACAATCAACAATATAACACAAATCGCTTTATTGCGCTTATTCCAAGTTCGATGTACGGGCCGAATGACAACTTCGACATTGAACACTCACACGTTATTTCAGCATTGATTCGCAGATTTCACGAAGCAAAGGTCAACAACCATGAGAGTGCGACATTGTGGGGCAGTGGAAAGCCGAGGAGAGAATTTATCTACAGCGAAGATATTGCGGGGGCCTCGGTATTTGCGATGCAAAACGCTGACCGTTTTGAAAACAGGCACTATAATATAGGGACCGGGGCAGATTACTCAATCAAGGAGTTAGCGAGTATTACAGCCAAGATTGTTGGTTTCGATGGGGAAATTTTATGGGATAAGAGTAAGCCGGATGGTGCGCAACGGAAATTATTAGACAGCACTAAATTTTTATCCTTCGGCTGGAAACCAAGGATAAGTATAGAAGAGGGTTTGAGAAGAACTTATGAATGGTATCAGGAGCAATCAGTAGCCCAAGCAGCCATATGAGAATAAGAGTCGGTTATGAGTATTAATACTTGAAGGTACCATGGAAGGCTCCACAGACATAACAGCAGCGATTTTAGCTGGGGGATTGGGCAGGCGTCTTCAACCGGTAGTCTCAGACAGGCCAAAGGTATTGGCTGAAGTTTCAGGTAAGCCATTTTTGGCATATCTTCTGGAGCAGATTTCGTCGGTGGGTGTTCGCAAGGCGGTGATTTGCACAGGTTATATGGGTGATAAGATAGAGGAGTGTTTTGGAGAGGCTTATGAGTCATTAGGTATAGTTTATTCGAGAGAGGATGAACCTCTCGGTACAGGAGGAGCACTGAGATTAGCATTGCCATATCTGTCATCTGATATTATATTAGTTATGAATGGGGACTCATACATAAACACAGACCTGAGTGTTTATGTAGACTGGTATTTTGAGAGAAAGCTGCAAGCTGCACTACTTCTGAGCTTGGCTGACGATACAAGCCGCTACGGAAGCGTGAGAATAAATGAGAATAAAACAGTTGCATCTTTTGAAGAAAAATGCGAGAATTCTGGTCCAGGCTGGATAAATGCTGGAATATATTTGCTTAGAAAGTCACTGATTAGTACTATACCAGCTGGAAGGTTTTATTCGCTGGAACGTGACTTTTTTCCAAAGTTTATGGGCAGTGAACTTTATGGTTTTTGTGTTAAGGGGAGATTTATTGATATCGGGACCCCTGAATCCTACGTAACAGCCCAAAAGTTCTTTGCCACTGAAGGCTTTTAAGGATTTTGCAGGGAAGTAAAGATTGGGAATAAACAAGGAGGTTTGAAAAATGATAATCAATCGAACACCATTGCGGATATCATTTTTCGGCGGCGGTACGGATTATCCCTCCTGGCATACCAAGCATGGAGGTAGTGTTCTTAATACGTCCATAGATAAATACTGCTATATAAGTTGCCGAGTTTTGCCCCCTTTTTTCGAGCACAAGTTGCGGATTGTATATTCGAAGACTGAGCTATGCTCGCACTTTGAAGAGATTCAACATCCAGCAGTTCGCGAGACCCTTCGATTTTTAGGCCTTACGAGAGGTCTTGAGATTCATTACGACGGTGATTTGCCTGCCCGCAGCGGTATGGGCTCGAGCTCTTCGTTCACGGTGGGCTTACTTCATGTTCTTTATGCCTTACAAGGGATAATGCCAAGTAAAAGACAATTGGCATTGGAGAGCATTCACATCGAGCAGAATATGATAAAGGAAACCGTTGGTTCGCAGGACCAGGTCAGCGCTGCATATGGCGGTCTGAATCAAATTAATTTTCACACGAATGGCGAAATAGATGTTCAACCGGTGACACTATCGCGAGCGAGGATGGAAGAACTTGACTCGCATTTGATGCTATTTTACACAGGGATAAAACGTACGGCGTCGAATGTAGCCAAAAATTATGTGGAAGACATTTGTAGGAAGAAGAAAGTTCTAAAGAAGATGCAAAAGATGGTAGAGGAGGGGATTGAGGTTTTAAACAGCAATTTTCCGATATATCGCTTTGGAGAGCTATTGCACGAGACATGGATGCTTAAAAGGAGCCTTGGCGAGGATGTATCGAACGGTTATGTAGATGCCCTATATGAGCGGGCGCGGAAGGCTGGTGCCATCGGTGGCAAAATCACGGGAGCAGGGGGTGGCGGATTCCTGCTTCTGTTCGTTCCCCCGTCGAAACAAAGTTGGATTAGAGAAGAACTTTCGGACAAGATTCATGTACCATTTCGTTTTGAGTCGGTTGGCAGCCAAATCGTTTTTTACGAACCAGACCAAGTTGACTACAGTGAACTGGAAAAAGACAGAGCCAAACGAGTTATAAGCTCATTCAAAGAGCTGGAGGCTATAAAGAAGTTAAGGAAGGTGCATACAGAGACAGTTGCCAAAGAGAAACTCTGACATTATACAAGCGAGCCGCCTGAGCAAGGATTTTCATTTGCCTGATGTGCCGAAGAGATGATTGCGGTTTGTTATTATAGCAACATTTTGGGTTATAGTTGCCAAAACATTCAGGCGTAAGATAGAAAAAGACCGATAATAAACAAAGCCCTATGGATTTTTTGATGAAACCGATATTGACCGTTTTGAATTCTTTGCCAAAGAAGGGCCGGGCGAAATCGGCAATTGAAGTTTTTAAATAAGGAAAACTTATAAAAAGGGGTTAAAAAATTGAAACGATTATCTAACATTACGGCGGGATTGATAGGTCAGCCAATGTTTAAGCTCCTTGTAAAGGCAGAGGAGTTAGAAAGGTCAGGTCATAGAATTTTTCATTTTGAGATTGGGGATTCAGATTTCAGAGCACACCAACATATCATAGAGGCGACGAAGCAAGCTCTGGACCATGACCAAACACATTATGTGGATTCGACGGGAATTATCGAGTTGCGGGAGGCGGTGTGTGATTATACGGAGGAGACCTTGGGGTTCAGGCCAAATGTAGAGCAGGTTCTTGTTATGCCCGCTAATGGTATTATCGATTTTGTGATGCGTTGTGTTGCGAATCGTGGTGAGGAGGTTATCTATCCGGACCCGGGTTTTTCGACTTATATAGCTGTAACGAATTATACGGGTATAAAGAAGGTTGGCGTTCCACTCAGGGAAGAAAACGGATTCCACATAGAGGCGGAGGAAATACGAAAGCGGATAACCGATAAAACGCGTCTGATTATCATTAATTCACCACAAAACCCAACAGGAGCCGTATTGACGGAAGACGAGATAGAGGATATATCGCTATTAGCAGATGAGGAGGATTTGTATCTTTTAAGCGATGAGATTTACTCAAAGGTTGTTTATGACAGGGTTCACCATTCGCCGAGTCTTTTTGATAAATGTTTAGAAAGAACGATTATTTTAAACGGCTTTGCTAAGAATTATTCAATGCCTGGGTGGCGGCTGGGTTATGCGATAGGTCCAAAAGAAGTCATTAAAAAAATGGGAATTCTTTTTCAGACTATTTATTCCTGTACGCCTGCTTTTATTCAATATGGTGGGATAAGCGCATTGAGGGGGAATCAAGAAGTTATTGAGGAAAGGATTCGACAATATCAAAAACTGAGAGATTTGACAGTTAAGAAGTTAAATGAAATATCTGGTGTATCTTGTCTTACGCCGGAGGGTGCCTGTTACGTTTTTCCAAATATAAAAGAGACGGGCCTGAAGAGTACTGAGTTTGCCGAATTTGTTCTGGACAATGCAGGTGTAGCGTTACTGCCGGGTACCTGTTTTGGTGAGCGTGGAGAAGGTTACGTCAGGCTTTGCTATACGAGACGGCCGGAAATTATCATAGAAGGCTGCGAGAAAATGAAAAGGATATTGACCAAGAGAGGTGCACGAGAGCGGGTGAGGCCAATATTAGATAAAGTGAGAGAGAGAGGCAGGGAGTACGATGAAGTCTATATTGATTAACGACATCACACTAAGAGATGGGGAACAGACTGCCGGGGTAAATTTTCTACCGGAAGAGAAACTCAGGATTGCCGAACAACTCGTCAAATTAGGTGTTCGCATAATAGAAGCAGGCTTTCCGATAGCATCCGATGCGGATGTCAAAGGTGTAAACCTCATTGCCAAAAGATTCGGTGATTCGACCACAATCAGCGCTATGTGCAGAGCGCATAAGAAAGATATAGAGGTTGCTGCAAAGGCACTGGGAGGCGCCAAGAAGGGGCGCATACAGGTTGTTATGGGGACATCTGATATTCACCTTAAACACAAGTTCAACATGAGCCGCAAGGAGTCCCTGGAACTTTCGGTGGATATGGTCAAATATGCAAAGACGTTTGCAGAAGACGTTGAGTTTGCTGCTGAGGATGCGACAAGAAGTGACCTGAAATATCTTGTGGAAGTGTGCTGCGCTTGTGTTGAGGCGGGTGCCAAGACGATAGAGTTGCCCGATACGGTTGGTTATGCCACACCAGAAGAATACTTCAATATAGTCAGCGCTGTTGTAAAGGCGGTTTCAGCAGATACAGTTGTTTCAACACACTGTCATAACGACCTCGGAGTTGCGACAGCAAATACACTTGTAGGCATACAGGCTGGTGCAAAACAAGCAGAGGTTACGATAAATGGAATCGGGGAGAGGGTCGGAAACGCATCTTCGGAAGAAGTTATTATGGCATTGAAGGCAAGAAGTGATTTTTACAAGGTTGATATAAATTATATTCACAGCGAGGAGATTCTGAGGACGAGCAAATTAGTAGAGGAGCTTTCCGGAATCAAGATTGCCCATAACAAGGCTATTGTGGGAAGAGGGGCGTTTTTGCATGAATCCGGCATCCACCAAGATGGTGTTATAAAATCGCCCCAGACATATCAACTTCTGAATCCAAGAGATATTGGCTTAGACGGATATCGACTGGTAATAGGCAAACTATCAGGAAAACGCGCTTTGAAAGAGAGAATGGATGCAGTTGGAATGAAACTTGATGATGAGCAAATGCAGGATTTTTCGGTATTTTTCAAGGACCAAGCAGCCAAGAAGAAGTTTATTACAGACAAGGACATTACGACTTTATACGAGAAATGGCTGAGCAAACGAATTTAGAAGAGATATTCAGGAGGATGTGCCTGATTCGCTATTTCGAGCTTCAAGTTGCAGAAGCAGTGAAAGGCAATCTTACTCCAGGACCTGTTTATTTGTCGGTTGGTCAAGAGGCTATATCCGCGACGATTTCGACTCTTACCAAAGACTTTGCAGTATTTACCCAACATCGCGGTCATTCAGCCTATTTGGCATATGGGGGCGATATAGAACGTCTTATAGATGAACTTTTAGGTCTGAGAACAGGCTGTTGCGGAGGGAGGGGGGGTTCACCGTGTATACAGGATTTAGACATTCCGATGTACGGTCATCACGGGCTTATAGGTGAGAACATTCCTTTAGCGACGGGATATTCATTAGCTTCCAGCAGACCAACAGTGGCGTACTTTGGTGATGCGGCGTCAGAGGAAGATTATGCATTAGCAACATTTGGTTTTGCTGCGACTCATAAATTGCCGATTTTGTATGTTTGCGAGGATAACAACTTATCTATTCTGACGCCAATTGATGCCAGAAGAAAGTGGAATGTTTACGAGGTTACAACAGCTATGGGGTTAAAGAGCATGGCTATTGAAGATGAGCCGAGGTTAATATTAGAAACTGTAAGCGGATTGCTTGATGAGCTTCCTGCCTTTGTTAACATATGGACGTGCAGGCATCTCTGGCATGTTGGCATTGGCACGGATGGTCCGCCGGAACGAGACAGAATAGCAGAGATGAGAGATATAGTACCGAATGCAGAGGAAATAGAGGGCGAGATACAGGCTCGCGTAAGAGAGCTATGGCAAAGACAGTTGCAGAAACTATAAAAGAGATTACTCGCAGACATTTAAATGATAATAACGAACTTTTGTTCGGACAGGCAATTACAGCAGTTGGGTGGGTAAACAATACAGTTCCAAATTGTAAGAATATAGTTGAGTTTCCGATGTCAGACGTATCTAACATGGGGATAGTTTGTGGTGCAGCCATAGCTGGCAAGCGTCCTATGATAGTTATTCGGTTTCAGGATTTTCTATGGCTTAATAACAGTACCTTGGTGAATTATGCTGCAAAATCCAAAGATATTTTGGGTACACCGACGCCGATATTTGTCAGGGCACTGGCGCAGGAGAACGCAGGCTGTGTTCACTCGGGTATCTTACATAGCATATTTATGCATATGCCGGGTTTCAGGGTCTGTTCACCTATGACACCGAAAGAATACGAGGAAGGGTGGGATGATTTTATGGCCCATGACGACCCTATGATTGTCAGCGAGCACAGAACGAGTTTCAGCAGTACGAGGGAGTTTTCGAATACAGATAACGAAGCAGATATAACACTGATGCCGATTTCAGCGGCCCGCTTTAACGTGGATGCAGCGATAGAGCAATTAAATCTGGAAGGTATTAAATGTAATGTTGCCCATGTTATGTGGCTAAAGCCACTCAAGAAAGACCATTTGCTTGGTTCATTAGCAAACAGCAGAGCAGGCTTAGTAATTGATGCGACATTTGAGATATGCGGCGCGGCCCAATCGATAGCATATGAGCTTATGTTGGAAACGGGTAAACCGGTGAAAGCATTTGGTTTGGAAGACAGGTCGGTAGGAGTAAGTTACGAGTCTCGTAACGAGACGCCATCGGCCGAAAAGATTGTTGCAGCGGTGAAGAATATACTATGTTAGATATATTGCTGGTAAATCCGGGTAATCGACTCTCCCAATTTGGCGGGGTTTCAGAATACGCGACGGTAGCACAACCTTTAGGTATTGCTATGCTGGCTGCTTATATAAGGCAGCACAACTTTTCGGTTGAGATTCTTGATGCCGAGGTTCTGGATTTGTCACCCAGCGAGACCGTGGATGAAATTATACTGCGCAGGCCGAAATTTACAGGTATTACGGCATTTACAACGAAGATGACAGCAGCAAATAAAGTATTGGGGCTTCTAAAAGAAAGGGCGCCTCATATAAGAACTATCATTGGGGGGCACCACTGTTCAGCGATTCCTGAAGCGACGTTGGCGGAGACGAAAGTGGATTTTGTAGTTAAAGGGGAGGGGTACAAACCTATCATAGAGATACTTGACGGTCGAAAAGAGGCGATACAGATTGCAGAGCCTATGAAGAATATAGACGAGCTGCCTCTTCCTGCATGGGACCTGCTTGACATGGACAGATACAGAGCACACCACTGGCAGAGCTGGGGTATTGGTCAGAAGAATTCGTTTGCCCTGGTTTACACAAGTCTTGGATGTCCTTTTCAATGTAAATTTTGCAGTGTTTCGGTGGTATACGGCAAAAGGATTTACAGGAGGAAGAGTCCGGAGCGTGTAATTCAGGACTTTGATGTTCTTTACAATAAATACAACATCAAACACATTGAGATTATTGATGACACATTCACCTTGAATAAGAAACATGTAGAAAGGATATGCGATTTATTAATTGAGCGGAAATACGATTTTAATATGTGGGCATTTTCGAGGACGGACACGGCGGACGCATATTTAATGGAGAAGATGAAGAAAGCGGGCATCAACTGGGTTTTTATGGGGGTCGAGGCGGGCAATACGAAAATTCTGGACTCGGTACTTAAAAAACAAAACTTAGAGCAAATTCACAGAGCAATGAAAATAGCCCATGATGCAGAGATGAATGTGGGTACAAACTATATATTCGGGCTTGCTGATGATGATTTTGATACGATGCAGGACACGATTGATTTGGCGTTAGAACTTAATACCGAGTGGAGCAATTTTTTTATAGCGATGCCCTATCCCGGGACTGAGATGTATGATAAAGCTGATGCCAAGGATTTACCTGAGAAATGGGAGCAGTATGGTTTTTTTGCGCCGAATGCGAGGCCTCTTCCTACAAAGCATGTCGGCAGTGAAGATGTGGTGAGATTCAGGGACAAGGCATTTAATACGTTCTTTTCGAGTTCAAGATATCAGGACATGATAGAGAAGAAATTCGGGATGAAAAAATATATACAGGATATGCTGAAAAGGAAGATAGGCAGGGATTACGAGAGGATAGCAATAACCGATGCTGGACCTTCTAATCATAAAACCCGGCGCTCAGAAGAAACTTTACCAGGAGTTAAGTGAAACACTGTCCGGTCTTGAGCCACCACTTTGGGCAGCGTTACTTGGTGCATTTATCAGGGGAAAAGGTTACGAAGTGAGGATAATAGACTCTGAGATAGAGTCGGAGAGCGTAATAGCGGCAGTGACCGAAAGCCAGGCTCGATTGGTAGCGGTGGTTGTATCAGGTACGAACCCATCGGCGTCAACGATGAATATGGTAGGGGCACGGACGATATTGCACGAGATTAAAAAAGCAGCACCTGATATAACAACGATACTCGTAGGATTGCATCCATCGGCGCTTCCGGAGAGAACATTAACCGAAGAGCCGGTAGATATGGTTTGCGAGGGAGAAGGGTTCTCCACATTGTTAGATTTGCTTTCGGGGATTGATTGCAGTGATATAAAAGGGTTGTGGTATAAAGAAGACGAGCGTTTTGTTTGCAATCCGCGAGCCGAATTGTTTGACCCAAACGATTTGCCTATGCCGGCGTGGGATTTATTGCCCATGGATAAATACCGGGCCCACAACTGGCATTGCTTCGGCCATATAAATGACAGGACTCCATACGGGGTTATATATACAAGCTTAGGTTGTCCATTTAACTGTTCATTCTGCTGTATCAATGCAATTTTTGGGAAACACAAAATACGGTACAGAGCCCCTAAGAAAGTCGCAGAAGAGATAGATTATCTTGTGAACAAGCATGGTGTTAAGAATCTGAAGATTATCGATGAGATGTTCGATTTAAATGAAAGACACGTTATTGAGTTTTGTGAGCTTATTATAGAGAGAAAGTATGATTTGAATATATGGGCATATGCCCGAGTTGATACAATCAATGAGAAAAAACTGGAGAAGATGAAGCAGGCAGGCATTAACTGGCTGGGTATAGGTTTTGAATCCGGTGTCAAGAAGATACGAGATAAGGTCAGTAAAGGCAGGTTTGATGATGACCGGATGTTAAAGGCTGCGCGAATGATGCAAGATGCCGGCGTATGTACAGGGGGCAATTTCATATTCGGCCTTCCTGATGACGACTTCGACACGATGCGAGGGACACTGGATATGGCGAAAGAGATAAATTGTGAATACGGAAATTTTTACGTTACGATGGCCTATCCGGGTTCTAAGCTTTATGAAGAAGCGGTGACTAACGGTACCAAGCTGCCCGATACCTGGCTTGGATATTCTCAGTACGGTTACGAGACCCAGCCGCTGCCGACCAAACACCTAAGCGATACCGAGATTTTGCAGTTTAGAGACAATGCTTTCAATGAGTACCACGGCAGCGAACGATACCAGAATATGGTTTTAGATAAATTCGGGCAAGAGACACTTCAGCATATAAGAGATATGCTTAAGCGTAAATTGAGAAGGCGGTTATTAGGCGATTAGAGATGATCATATTTTTGAAAAAGCAGCATTGCCAACATTAAAGCCTAATTGATGTATGCGTCACTAAGGAAGTTGAAGACATATGAAAGTGGTTTTAGTTAGACCAAATCACAGAAGTCTAAATCATGTAGTGATGCCACCTTTAGGAATTGGGTATTTGTCGGGTCATCTTAGAAGGTATGGGATCGAAACGGCGATAGTCGACGGCTTAAAGAATAAGTTAGATTTTAACGCTTTGGCAGGGAAAATACTGAGTGAAACTCCAGATGCGGTGGGAATCAGCTGTTACACTTCCCATTATAATGAGACTGTGCTGTTATCAAAAGAAATCAAGAAGAATAATATTCCCTGTATTATCGGCGGTCCACATGCAACTTTTCTCCCACATCAAACCCTTTTAGATTCAAACGCTGACTATGTAATATGCGGTGAGGCGGAGATTGCACTGTTAGCACTGCTTGAAAATAATCTGATAAATAATAATATCAAAGGTGTTTACTCACTGAGCAATCTCAAGGGTTCCGACAGTTCTATAGAGAAAGCAGAGGTTGTTAAAAATCTTGACGACATTCCTTTTCCAGACTGGGAATCACTCAATCCTAATAGCTACCCTAATACCCCACATGGTTTTTTCAATAAGGATTATCCGGTCGGAATTATTATGACTACGAGAGGTTGTCCTTATAACTGTACTTTTTGTGGAAGTCCAAAGTTTTATGATTGTCGGATGAGGTACAGAAGCCCTGAAAACGTTATTCAAGAAATAGAATATTTGATGGATAATTTTGGCGTTCGTGAAATTCATTTTTTTGATGATAATTTGACGTTCAAAAGAAATCATATAGAGAAGATCTGCCGATTGCTTATAGAAAATAAGATAAAAATAAGCTGGAGTGTACCGGATGGTATTAGAGCCGACAAGATCGATGAAGAATTACTGCGGCTTATGAAAAGAAGCGGATGCTATTATGTTGAGCTCGGGATAGAATCTGCAAATCCAAAGATTTTGAAGAAAGCAAAAAAAGCGGAAACGATTGAGCAAATACGCAAAGCGATAGAACTCTGTGATAAAGTCGGTATCTATGTAGGGGGGTCTTTTATTTTTGGGCTTCCTGGAGAAACAAAGGAGACGATTGAAGAAACTATAAATTTTTCCAGAACTACCGCCTTGATAAAGGCGGATTTTCTGTTGTTAGATGTATTACCCGGCTCAGAGTTATGGGACACTCTGAAGGGGGAGTTTGTTCCAGACTGGGTTAAGTTTAGTTATAGAGAACCTGAATTTATACCGGAAGGATTGTCGAAAGAGCAACTTCTTGAGGCACGAACAAGAGCGTTTAAGAAGTTTTATTTTAGGCCAAGTGTGTGTTTTAAGATTATAAGGTTGTTAAGATTGCCCCATATTAAGTTCATTCTTAAGAAACTGCTGGAGTACAGCATTGTTAGAAGGTCTAATTCTTCAGGTAATTATGCTGTAGCCAGCAATGATTTTGAGAGGGCATTTTAACTAAATACTCCATCAAACGATTTTTGGGGACTTTTGTTTATTAACTGAGGACAAGTAATGAAAGTAGCATTATTAATTCCAACACTTAATGAAATTGACGGTGTAGAATCAATCATGCCAAGAATTAAAGATGGGTGGGTGGACGAAATTGTTTTTATCGATGGAAATTCTACAGATGGAACATCTGAATATGTGAAAAAGAATAATTACGTTTTGTTCTCGGAGAATGGCGAAGGGTTGCGCAGCACGATGCTAAAGGCAGTTGATGAAATTGAGAGCGACACAGTTATTACCTTCAGTCCCGACGGCAATTGCATTCCCGAATTGATTCCCTCATTAGTTGCAAAGATGAAGGAAGGGTACGATATGGTAATTGCCTCCCGTTATAGAGAAGGGGCAAAAAGCTACGATGATAATCTGGTAACGGCGTTCGGCAACTGGATGTTTACCACCCTTGTTAATCTTTTATACAGCGCCAAATATACAGATGTTATGAATATCTATCGCATATACAAAAAGAGTCTTATCAAAGAGCTGGATATGGACAAGGAAATTACTTATTCAACACCTGAGAGATTGTTACGTACGGGAATATCGTGGGAGATTATATTATCTATCCGAGCCGCCAAGAGAGGATTAAAAATTGCTGAGATTCCGGGGGATGAACCGGCAAGGATCGGGGGGGAAGCGAAATTAAAGGCGTTTCGATGGGGAGCAGCATACCTTTTTCAGTTGATTAGAGAAAAATTTTGGTGGAGCTAAGGGAAATAATGAACTGATATTATGTTTTTATACTTTAATGGCAAAGGTAATCCTCATCTTCAGTATAACCTCATCATTAAAATGAAAAACAGGTTTTTTATCATTACAGGGTTAATTTTTGTCGGGATTTGCTTAACTTCTCTATACAGCTTTGCGGTTATCAGCAGCCCGCACGAAAAATTTGAAAAAATCAAACGCACGTTTTACCTAAAGGGGAATAGGATAAGAGTAAATTTTGAACTTCCTAAAGATGCTTATCTTTTACAGATAACACATAAAATAGGCAAAAATATACAGAGGGAGATTTTTTTTAACGGGATTAAGTTTACTGCCAATATATTTCATTACAGGCGCGAAAGAAGATATGTCGAAACGAGTTATATACGCCTTCCCAAAGAAAGAGTCAGGGAGGGGGTAAACAGCGTAGATATAATCTTTTCGAAGGATTTGGCCTCGGATGTAAAGATTAGATTTACGAATTATAGAAAACGGATAGTCGATATTGCCTATATTTTATTTCCCGATTCAGTATATCTACCAACAGGTAAGGCCTTCCTTAGAATCACACCTTTTACTAACATTTTAATTTTATTGTCATGGATAATAGCTTATTTTCTTGGTAGGAACTTTTTTTTAAGTAAAGACAGGCTTTCTCTTTATTGCCAGAGGTACTTACTGTCACTATTATTCCTTTTCCTGTTGTTTTTTGTGGTCGGATGGATAAGCGCCAATTCAGGTTATAGAGCGGTGCTTACGCCTGATTTTTTCTGGGAATTTGTCTTTATTGTTTTAGCTCCTTTATTAGCTATTCGGTTATATCAAATATTAAAGAAAAACCTTGTTTTCTTTAGGAAATTAGTGGATTTTTTGTTTGCCCAGAAAAAATTTAATATCCCAGTGGGTGTGGTTTTTTCTGTTTTGATAATTATTGTCAATCTTTGGGTCTACTGGCCGAGTTTTTTTCATCTTTTTCGTCATGATGACTGGTTTCTTTTTTTTACATCTAAAGATGAATTACCTAATCTCTGGTTTTTTATTAATCATATCGACTGGCAACTAAGGTTACCCTATGACCGTTTGATGTTCCGCCCTTTTTCTCAAAGCATGGTAGCTTTAAACCGTGTCGTTTTTGATACCAATTATGTGGGGTTTCATATTATAACGTTTATAAAGCATATTCTTGCCACATTTTGTTTATGGTGGTTTATGTGGCAAGGTAGCCATCGACGGATATCTGCTGTTTTTGCATTATTGTTTTCCGTTTTAATTGTAAATTCGGACCCTGTAATATGGCCACATACTGGCGCATACATAACGACAGCTATATTTACTATTTTAGCAGTTATTACACTCTGCAAAACCATACAAAATCAAATATCTGCTCTAAAAGGTTTTGTGTTAACGGGGTTACTCCTTTCGCTGAATCTTCTCACGACAGAAGTTGTATTTCTCATGCCCATTTGTTTCTTTATTGCGTACTGGGTTATCTTCAGGGAGCGCTGCGAAACAGCGGTTAGATTGAAGGACAGGTGCAGTTGGTTTATAATTCTGCTACCGATGTTCCTATGGGGGATATTCTTTTCCGTTCATCTATATTTTGTGTATCCCAATTTCCAAATGACCGGCCAGTCAAGTATGGTTGCTTTATGGAAGCCTTTTATCAATTTGGTAAGAGTTGTAATGATGTTGCTATCTGGAATATTCTTCCCTTTTTTTACCGGAATAAAATGTAGTGATAAAGTGTATGTCAACGTTTTTCTTGTTGGTATTGCGCTGCTAATTGCATTAATCTTCTTTTGTATTTTAATGCGCGGGAGAATATTCAGGCAGATACCCAAAGAAGCTATTTTTTCAATCTTCTTAATTTTTTCTGTTTTAATAATTATATGTTTTGGCCGTGCCTGGTACATAAACATTTTGGTGAGATTAGGCTATATTGCAGGTCACTATTCCTACTGCGTGTGCGCTTTGGTTATATTTATCATCTATTCATTTTTTGATTTCGATAAAATGAGACAACAGAACAAGTTGGGTTTCTCGCTTTTTACAATCCTGGTTTTTTTAATAGTTAATCACGCTTTCAAGACACATCAAATCAACGTAAAAATACAAGAAGAAACGGCACCTTTGAAAAATTATTTTGATTCAGTTGGAGAATTTGTCAAAGAGCGCAAAAAAGAGCCGGATTTTTCTTTCAAGATAATCGACCGTCCCCCAGAAATAGAACCGTTTGCGTGGTATCATGAGACTTGTATTGACGGATTATTTAACCGTTTTATAGATAATAAAGAACCCAAGTACCTGCTTGAATATGACTACTTACGGGAAGAAGTTAAATACTCGGTTTATGATAAAAATCCGCAATTGGTGGCAGCTTCTAAGAAAGTCACAGTTCCTTTAGAACAAGCAAATTACGTAAATCCTATTGGCATACAATTCAAAAAGGTATCAGGGCAAGGCTATGATTTTTTGATGGGCATGTTTGAGGTAACGCAGAAGCAGTGGATGGAAGTAATGGGTTATAATCCAAGCAAGTTTCGGGATGACAGCCGGCCCGTAGAAAATGTTTCTTACTATATGGTGGAGGATTTTATAAATCGCTTAAACAGGATTGAGGATGTTAACTTATACAGGCTGCCTACTGAAAAAGAGTATTTGCATTTAGTCAACCTATATACAATGTACACAAGCGAGCAGGATGATATTAATAAACATGCATGGCTGAAATATAATGCAGAAGGAATGACGCATGCTGCCGGCGAGTTGCATCCTATCGCCGGGGGATTTTATGATTTGATAGGAAATGTCTGGGAATGGACAGCAAATCAAATATACTATGACTCACAAGTTAAACCGATACCAGGCAGTCCATATATATGCTTTGGCAGGAGTTGGCGAGACGAAAATACAAACCTATATGACTTAAAAACAAACTATCCCCCAGCTTTTCGACACGAGCACCTTGGATTAAGGCTGGTGAGGGAGATTAGAGAAAATGGGCAGGATGGGATTTATTGAATTTGTGAGTGGCTGGCTGTGAAGTTGAACTGGGCTTTAATGGAGAATAATATCACCAGAGCAGACCTTGATGCTCTGATTGAATTTCTCAAGGGAACCCCCCGTCTTACACAGTCGAGCAATGTTCAGGCTTTTGAAAGTGAATGGTCTAAGTGGCTGGGCGTACGCTACAGCGTCTATGTAAATTCCGGGGCATCGGCAAATCTCGTCACGATGGCAGTACTGAAGCATCTTCATGGTGGCGGGGAAATCATTGTCCCGACATTGACGTGGGTATCGGATATTGCTTGTGTTCTTCAAAATGATTTTACACCCATTTTCGTTGATATCAATCCTAAAAATTTGTGTATGGATGATGGACAGGTAATTGCCAAGCTTTCTGATAAGACAAGAGGGGTATTTCTCACCCATGTACAGGGATTCAACGGATTGACCGACAAGTTAATTTCGACTCTTAAAGGGCGGAACATCCCATTAATTGAAGATGTATGCGAGTCTCACGGTGCGACATTTAAAGGGAAAAAGCTGGGTAGTTTCGGCCTGATATCGAATTTTTCCTTCTATTTTGCACATCACATGAGCACGATTGAGGGGGGGATGGTTTGTACTAATAACGAGGACATATACGAAATGGTTCGTATGCTGCGCTCTCACGGTATGGTGCGTGAAGCATCAAGCGATAAATTTAAACAAAAATATATACAAGAAAATCCTGAACTTAGTCCTGACTTTATATTTGCTTACACTGCTTATAACGTGCGCAACACCGAGATTGGCGCTGTTATAGGGCGCAATCAACTTAAACGCCTTGATGAAAATAACGTTAAGCGCAAAAAGAACTTTGGAATTTTTTTAAAAAATCTTGACGGCAACAAATATAGAACCGATTTCGACTTAGAAGGGAGCTGCAATTATGCCTTTAATCTGGTAATTAAGGAACCTAACCCGGAGTTTCGAGATAGAGTTGAAAGGGCACTGCATAAAGCCGGGGTAGAGTTTCGCCGCGGCAGCTCCGGCGGAGGCAATCAGCTAAGGCAACCGTATCTTAGGGAGATTATACCTAATAAAGAATGGGAAAAATATCCTGAAGTGGAGCACATTCACTTTTATGGATATTACATCGGCAACTACCCTGAGCTTGAAGAGCAGAAGATTTTATCGCTTTGTGATATATTGAATAAAGTATGAAAGTAAATGGCAAAAGACGATTATAACAAGGGCACAAAAAAAGCTTTTGAGACACCGTGGTTTTCGATAGATGCAATTCCACTGGAATCGGGAGCGGAACCGTATTACAGTATTTCGTGTCCTGATTCAGCAGTTATACTTGCTCAGACACTTGATCATAAGTTTATATTAGTGCGTCAGTTTCGACAGCCACAGAACGGATATACTCTTGAGCTGCCCTCTGGATATGTTCGGGAAGGGGAATCACATGAGGAAACCATTCGAAGAGAACTGCAAGAAGAAACAGGATACTGCTGTACACAAATAATATATTTGGGCGCATTAAAGATTTGTCCCAGCCGAATAAATAATACGATACATGCTTATTATGGAAATAAGGCGGAATTACTAAAGAATAAAGATGACAGCCATATAGAGGTTGTTTTGGTTTCACGAGAATCCTTTAAGGAATATATACTAAATGGAACGTATAATGAGTCAACAGGAATAGCTGTATATTTCATATCAAAAGCAAAATCTTTGTTTAATTTTCTATGAGTTAAGTTTCGCCATGAAAGATTTTTACTTAATTCTATAAATTTTTTTTTGAACATAAAAGGTATTAAAAACAAGGCAAGAATAATGTTTGGATAAAGCCAGGCCTTTTTAGGCAAAATCACGATATGCTTCCTGACAATTTTCACACGATTACCGGTTTTCTATAGGTTTATGTGGTATTTTAACTTGTCCGCAAAAAGTAGTGAGTTTATAATTAGTAGTCTAGCGCAGTTACTATTGTAGAATCTTATACAAACATAAGGATGTGTGGGAAAGAATAGATCATGTTACACGTAGGCTTCATACTGCCTCCTGATACTGTAAACTTTGCACCTTTTAGAAATCAGCCTTTAACTGTTCTTTATCTCATGTCAATACTTGAAGAAAGGCTCGGAAATAAAATTGAGTTGTCACTGATAGATTTGCGAGGAGTCGACAAAAAATACATCAATTATTATATCCCCGAAATGGATGTTTATGCTTATACAGCCATGAGCCCGGAGTTCTCCACTATCTGCAAGATTCGAGACGTAATTCGCTCTATCTACCCTAAATCTCTGCATATAGTCGGAGGTCCTCATATTATTATCTTTAAGGAAAAGACTTCGGAAGGATTCGATTCTATTGCTATCGGAGAAGGTGAAGAAATTATCAGTCAAATAATTAAAGATATTTTAGCAAATAACCTTAAACCCGTTTATGAAAACAGCGACGCCATAGATTTAGACAAATATCCTTATCCTTTTCGTAAATATCTACCTTATCCCTCTGTGGTTGATACTGGGATCTTAGACGGAGAAAACAAACACTTACTCGGAACAAATGCGCTATTTTCAAGGGGATGCCCTTTCAATTGTTATTTCTGTGCAAAAATAATCCTTGGAACAACAAGGTTCCGCGCTCCTAAATTGATTGAAGAAGAAATTGAGTATCTTAAAAGAGAATATAAGGTTGAGGCATTGGCGATAAAAGACGATAACAGCATCCCCATTGATAAAAAAATCGCAAAACCCTTTTTGGAAGCCATCGGACGTACTGGAGTGAAATGGCGTGGCCAATCCCGCGCCAATGGGATTTCAGAAGATATGGTTAAGCTTGCTAAAGAATCTGGATGTGCTGATATCGGTGTCGGCATAGAAAGCATGTCCCCTAAAGCTCTTAAGCTTGTTAATAAAAAAATCGATTTAGATCAAGCCAAAGAATATATAAATATTCTTCACAAATACGAAATAGGAGTTAGGCTTAATTTTCTTTTTGGACTGCCGGGCGAGTCCGAGGACATCGTTTCCCGTACGTTGGATTTTATAGACGAAACTAAACCAAAATCGGTTCTGCTATCCCTTTTATGTCCAATGCCGGGGACAAAGATTGCTAATAATCCCGATGAATTCGGCATGAGAATTACTAACAAAAACTGGGATGACTACTATACTGTTTTTGGTCGATTTGACGAAAATGAGAAGCCGCATTTATTGTTTAAATACAAGAAAACAACTCCGTGGGGCGAGAGTCTGAGTGCCGAAAAGATTCTTAACAATTATAACGAACTTCAAGCTATTCTTCGGGATAGAAATTTGATTTTCTAACACTAATCACAAAAAAATAATCCTGTGATAAAATAATTCTCATAATAATAAAATCAGGAAATTAAAATGTATTCAACTGATATTCTAATCGTAAAGCTAGGCAGACAAAAAAATTTGTGGACAGCTCAGTACGTTTGCTTTAACAGGTATTGAGCCGCCATTTTGGGCATCCCCGCTTGGGGGAGTATTTACACACTAGTCCAACGAGGTTAAAAGATGGCTCCAAGACCCAAAATATCTGTTATCACAGCTTCTAAAAATGGCGCGCGTTTTTTGCGTGAAACAATTGGGTCGGTCTTAGAGCAGAGCTTTACAAACTACGAGCACGTTTTGGTGGACGGCGCATCTACGGATGACACGATAGAAATCCTCAAAGAATATAAAGACATAAGATGGATATCAGAGCCCGACAAAAATGCAGACGAGGGATTTTACAAAGCGATGACTATGGCTTGTGGTGAGTATATTATGCTGTGTTCTGTTTCAGATGGATATTTGGATAGTAGTTGGTTTGAGAGGTGCATGGAAGTACTGGAAAATGACCCTACTGTGTCGCTGGTTTACGGGCTTACTCAGCAGATGAGCGAAGATGGAAGATTGGGAAAAATCGTACCGTCCGGTTATCTAAACCACCCACCACCGCAAAAAACGAGTTTTTTCCCCTTTTGGCTGGGGACTTTTTGCCTTTGTCCGGAAAGTACCTTTTGTGTACGTGCTGATGTGTACAAAAAATGTTTTCCCGAGTATGCAGACACGGATTTCTTCTTACAAAACGATCCGCTTTTGAGCTTCAATTATAGTTTTAATGTGAAGGGTTATCTCCCGTATTTCTTACCTGTAGTTGCCAGCTTCGGCAGATATCATCATGACAGCAATCGAATTAAATCCGCTAAATTAGGTCGGGACATGAAAAAACAGTATCAGTCCGCCATCATACGATATGGGAACGAGGTACTTTCCGGCAGCAAAAAGCACATTTTCAGAGACGGCAAATCAAATATTATAAAAGAAATTAAGCCGGAAGAGTTAAAGCTGTATCGTCAAAAGGTCTTGGATTATCGAATAAACCGTAAATTTTATCTTGGCAAAAAAAGCGCTGGTGGCTTGAACTACTGGCTAAGAAAACTGAAAATACTTTCAGGATACCTCCTTGGCGGTCAACGCATATTTAACTGACGGCCCAATTACATCCTCCTTCAAATGTATCTATTTCCCCACATCTATATAAAAAGGCGATTTGAGGGGATTTTGGTTTTGTAACAAACAGTAAAAAAGTGAAATGTCTGTTGATAAAATTGCAAAATGAGCGATAATTCATATCGCAGTTGCGGTCGTTTTTTTTGAATAAATCAAGTATGGCTAAGAAGATAAGTAACATTGTATTTACGAAGAATCGGCCTTTACAGCTTGATGGGTATTTAGAGAGTCTTTACCGGTATTTACCAGAAGAACTGATTCAAACGTATATTATTTATAAGGTTGAACTGTTTGAACAAGAGTATGAGCAGCTTTTTGAAAAGTATCCAAGCTGTGTTGTGATAAAAGAAGAGGATTTTAGTAGTGATTTTTCAGGACTTTTAGACAAGATTGACACCGACTATATTTTGTTTGGCATAGATGACGTTGTTTGTTTTGATTTTGTTGATTTTGATATAATTGACGAGACATTTAGTAAATACGCAAGAGATATTTTCGGCTTTTCGCTCCGGTTTAGTGAGGAGGGCATCAGGGAATGCGGTGATACAATTAGTGAAGCTGTTACGGGCGGGCAAGCAGTGTACAGGGTGAACTGGAAACAAGGCAGGACGCCAAGTACGAGGTATCCATTCGAATTATGCGCGACAATTTATCAAACTCATCTTGTCAAAAGAATAATAAGTTCGTCACAAAATAATAATATACTAGCCAAAAAGTTATTCTCACCAAAGTCCGGTTTAATAAAAGCGTTAGGGAAAATAACTTCAGTACGGCCAATTTTAAAGTCGTTCGGCTATTTTTATAATCCCAATACTCTAGAATCCTGGAATTGCAGGTGGTGCCAGAGGCACAGTGACGAGCTGCCGAACTTTATTTATTTTCAAAAACAATGTGCCTGTGCGGTACAGGTAAATATGGTGAATGTAACTGAGCGTAAGATTTTCAACAGCTCATTTAATTATACGGTTGAGGCACTGGCGGCAAAATATAAACAGGGTTACAGGTTAGATATCGATTACATTGCGAAGAATAAACCGAGGGCTATACACTGCGGTCCGGAATATTTCAAACTAATCCGTAACGAAGCAGTATCTAATGTGTAGGTTTGGAGGGAGTAACAGGGATGTCAAGTGTTCTAAGCAGGTGGAAAAGGCCTTTCAGGAAGGGAAAACCGTTGCTCGCGTTGTTAGAGTACCCGAGATATATAAAAGACATGCGTAAATACAGCAAGATGGACGGGGCTGAACTAATTAAATTTCGAGATACATATCCATGTTTATTTGACAGAACAAGTAAGACGAAGATAGACAGCCATTATTTTTATCAGGATATTTGGGCTTTTAAGAAGATATATGCACTAAAGCCGAGTTTGCATGTAGATGTAGGGTCGAATGTTAATTTTGTTGGTTTTCTGACGACTATAACAAAAGTTGATTTTGTAGATATTAGGCCTTTAGATGCACCATACCTTGACAATATTGAGAATAAAAAAGGGAGCATATTGGATCTGCCCTACTCTGATAACTCCTTGGAATCAATTTCCTGCCTTCATGTTGCAGAACATATCGGCCTTGGCAGATATGGTGATAATTTAGACTCACTTGGGACAAAGAAGGCAGCAAGAGAACTATCGCGGTGTCTAGCGCAAGGAGGTAATCTTTTCTTTTCGGTTCCGGTGGGCAAGCCACGACTTTGCTTTAATGCTCATAGAATCCACTCACCTAAGCAAATCCTTGAGTATTTTGGTAATCTTAAGTTAGTTGAGCTGTCCGGTTCGGATGATGATAAAAGATTCATTGAAAATATAGAGATAGATACTCTGGAAAATGCAAGATATGGGTGCGGGATGTTCTGGTTCAGGAAAGGATAAGCTTCATTACGCATCATCATCAAAGAAAAGAAATGATGGAAATACAAATCTATAACAAATTAAAGCAATATTATAAATACCGTCGGAACTGGAAGAAGTTCTACTCAAGGCAATTAAAAGGCAAGGAACGCGAGCAATTAGCTAAAGAGCTGGATTTTTATTCACAGTTGATAAAGAGAGATGACCTATGTTTTGATATTGGTGCCAATATCGGCGACAAGACCAATGTGTTTGTTCATTTGGGTGCAGTGGTAGTTGCCGTTGAACC
>CP070728.1:694032-718301 GCA_020351025.1 Planctomycetota bacterium | reverse complement strand
CCTCCGCGAAAACAAACCCAATCAAACCCAATTTCACCGATTACTCCGCTGCTATCGATGTGAGTACCGCCACCCTTTGGTGTGTTATTTGATATTTCGGATTCTCTCGGCTATCTCGTTAATCTCGTCGATGGTTGATTTAGCCGGCTCAGCCGACTTTTTGGGTTCGGGGACATCTTCGTCTTCTGTGAAATCGAAATGGACCTCATCCGGATTCAGCCCATCACAAGAGCCGGTTGCGACATTAAAGGTGCTGTTTACAACACCACCGCCAAATAAGCTTCTGCCTAAAAACAGAGGGTCTAATCCGTGATGAACTGTTTTCTCCTGCGTTTGCCCCAAGTATGTTGCGTACAAAACATGGTCTTTATTGCGTCTTAAATCCAGAATGCCGGGCGTATAACAAGAATCTCCGGTACTTGCCAGAACTTTAATGCCGGAGGGGTTCGAGGTGACTGCGATTTCCTCAAACTTGCCAGTAAAAGACCCTGTGCACCCGCCTGTCATTAAGATGCAAAGCGAAAAAAGAGCTATCAAAATTTTTCTTTTCATCAGCATAACCGTCCCCAAACTTTCGTTGGGCGAGGCCTATTACTGCCCAGGACTGGATTCGAACCAGCACCTCCATAAGGAGACTAGCCCCTCAAGCTAGCGCGTCTGCCAAATTCCGCCACCTGGGCCGGGCATATATGTATATTGTATCGAAAAAAACGCTCTCGATAAAGACTTTTCCTGTGATTTGGCAGTTAAACTGTGTTTATTGAATGTGTTGAGCTTTATTATGTGCCCCTTTGGTTATTCCACAGCAAAATTTGCAGTCTCTGGCTGAAGGCGTAGCCGGTTTGCTTGCACAACTCGGCAACCATTTCTGACTTGGCCAGAAGTTCATCTCTTGTCACAGCCTGCGGCATCAGCATTACCTTCTCTGGATTCACATTTGGTATTTGTTTTATTGTTTGCTGTATTTCCAGTAAATCGTCCTGCGAATCTACGACGAATTTTAGCTGATAATTATACTCATCAACCAACTTGCTCAGGACGGATATATCCAGTCTCGAAGGTTCGTGAATTGCGGCGAGAGCAGGGTCATCCGGAGCGGAGTTACTTAGTTTCGGGCTGATGCTCATTAAATCGCAGGCTAAACCTTCTATAAATGCAATACCTGCGGTTTCAATTGTTATATGTTTATCAGCCGCTTTTAATTCTTGCACCAGCTGCGGTAAATCCTCATTTATCATTGGCTCACCACCAGTTATTACGATGAATTTTCCGGGCCATTGCTGAACAGTCTTTACAATTCTTTCGATGCTGTAGTTGGCCCCTGCTTTTTCGTCCCATCCGTATTTTGTGTCACACCATTGGCAGCGTAAGGGACAACCCGCCAGGCGTATGAAGGCGCTGGGCATCCCCGCCAAAAATCCTTCCCCCTGCAAAGAATAAAAAATCTCATTTACCCTCATAGTTCGTATGCACGTTATATTATTCTTTCGTTGATATTTGATACTCGATTGGGTCTTTGATGCCTGCTTCGGCAAAGCCTTTTAGTCTTAACCTGCAGGAGTCGCACCTGCCGCAGCTTATGCCGGTTTCATCAGGGTCGTAACAACTATGCGTTAATGAATAATCAACTCCCAGTTTTGTACCTGTAAGGATAATCTCGCGCTTTGTCATATTTATAATAGGGGTATGAATTTTGTATTGATTTCTATCTTGTGCAGCGGCAGCTGTGGCAAGGTTGGCTACTTTTTCAAAAGCCGCTATAAATTCAGGGCGACAATCGGGGTAGCCGCTGTAGTCAATAGCATTGACTCCTATAAAGATATCAAACGCCCCAATGACCTCAGCCCAGGCAATCGCATAACTTAAAAATATCGTGTTTCGGGCGGGCACATATGTCGGCGGTATTAGGTCAGGACTGCCTAAATCGGTTCTATCCTTAGGTACTTCGATGGTCGAATCAGTGAGGGCCGAACCGCCGAACCGGGCTAAATCAATATCGATTATCCAATGTTCAATCGCATCTAAAGATTTAGCTATTTTTTTTGCAGCCTCAATCTCCAACCGGTGCCGCTGGCCATATCTGAAAGTCAGGGCAAACAATTGGAAACCTTCGCTGCGAGCGATAGCCAGGACAGTGGCTGAATCGAGTCCGCCACTTAGCAAAACAACCGCTTTTTTATTCTTCGCCGACATTTTTTTCTGGGCTTGTCATAAGTTTTAATATCTATTATATTAGTTTAGCTAAAAATAGGCGAGGTTCAATAAAATGAATTCAAAGCCGGAATTAGAACTATTTGACAACCCTCGTCCCGAGCGGGACTATCAAATCACTATAAGATGTCCTGAATTTACGAGTGTTTGTCCCCGCACAGGCCAGCCTGACTTTGGCGAAATTATTATTGAATACTGCCCGGACAAATTATGTATTGAGCTAAAGAGCCTTAAGTTTTATATGCAGAGCTATCGCAATAAAGGTATCTTCTACGAAACTCTGACGAACGCGATACTGGATTATTTATCCGGCGCCTGTAAGCCGCGGTGGATGAAGGTTACCTCGCGATTCACTCCGCGTGGCGGGATAACCACCGAGGTAGTTGCAGAATATAAAAAGCAGTTAAAAGGCAGCAGTGAAGATACGAGGGAAAGTTAGGAGGTGACAAAATGGCTATAACATTTCATTGTGAGTATTGCCACAAGAAGATAGAAGCACCGAATAGCGCCAGCGGCAGATGGGGCAAATGCCCTGCATGCCACAAAAAGGTGTATGTCCCCGGTCTGGATGCTGGTGAAGAACTTAAGCTTGCACCGATAGATGAAAGTGACATTGAAAGACAAAAACGATTAATTGCTGAGACACGCAAGATTGAGAAGGAAATATTAAGCCAGAAAGAAATTCCCGATGAATCAGGTGAGGCCGGTGGTGGCAAATCGAAGTCCGTTAGGAACGATAAGGAATTGAGGGAAGACATAGCTAACTATTTAAGACAAATGGCGGACGGCGAATTGGATTATGCCGAACGAATTGCCAAGTCGATAGTACCTAAGGGTAAAAAAGCTCTCAAGATTCTGGACGAGATAGCAGTGAGTGAAATACCCGAGCCGGGATTGGGCGATATCCCACAGCAGGTGCTCTCGGGTTTGATAAGAGCCTTACGCGGCAAAATAAAGTAGGGAGGGTTGGTAAAGTCAACACAAAAGGAATCTGCGAGTATTTGTTAACTGCCTACAAAAAGTCCCAAAAAATATCCCTAATCTGTAAACCTTCTGCGGTTTTTTCGGTCCACAAAAATTAATAAACCATCCAACGCTCTCTAATTTGGCCTTAAAGAAGGTATTTCTTATATTTTATATGGAAACAATTGGAGTAATTTCATCAAACTCGACATTGCAACTTAGAGGGAAATTTATAATGGCCAATGAAGTAACCGTAGTGCATGTCACCCACGAGACGGTGGGGAAAATCGGCGGTATAGGTGCTGTTTTGCAGGGGCTTTTCACCTGCAGTTGCTACCTTGAAGCAATTGACCGCTCAATTCTCGTAGGCCCGCTGTTTACTACCGAAGGTTCTGTAACAGAGCGGCTTGGCAATGATGGCGAAGTTCTGTATTCATCTGTGGATGGCCTTGTAAACACCGGGTACGGCCCAGCCTTTCGAAAAATCGAAAGTTTCTATAATGTAGGCATCGTCTATGGCAGGCGAACATTTACCGACAAACAAACTGGCATAACAAGCTCGCCTGAAGTGCTGCTTATCGATGTAACACATATGGACAAAGGGGTTGTTAACGAATTCAAGAAATGCTTGTTTGAGGAATTTGGTATTCGCAGCCATCTACATGAAAATTTATGGGAATACGAGCAGTATATAAGACTAGCGCCCCCTGCGGTCGCAGCACTCAAGGCGATAAGGGCAGCAAAAGACTCGACAGTTATTATTTCTCACGAATTTATGGGAATGCCAACAGCCCTCGCTGCTATTCTTGAGCCAACGTGCGATTTTAAGACTGCTTTTTATGCTCACGAGGTTGCAACGGTGCGCCGCATTGTGGAAGAACATCCCGGTCACGATACGATGTTCTATAACGTTATAAATCGTGCTGGCCAGCAGATGCTACACGTCAGCGATGTGTTCGGCGACCAAGGCTCCTATTTTAAACACTGCTTAGTTGAGGCTTCAAAATACTGTGATAGTATATTTGCTGTGGGCGACTATGTTGTTGACGAGCTGCGGTTTCTGGGACCTGAATTCAAGACTGCCAGCATCGACATCGTTTATAACGGCGTACCTGCATATAAAATCAGTGCTGCCGAGAAGCTTTCGTCAAAAGAAAAACTGCGTCTGTATTGCGAGAACCTGTTAGGGTACAAACCGGATTTTGTTTTCACACACGTTACAAGACTTGTCCAAAGCAAAGGGCTCTGGCGTGATTTGCGCGTACTCGAACATATAGAACAACAGTTCAGAACGCAGGGCAAAACCGGTGTGTTGTTTCTGCTATCAACGGAAGTGACGCAGCGGCGCAGCGCCGATATTTATAATATGGAATCGGCATATAACTGGCCTGTGGCTCACCGTGAAGGTTGGCCCGACCTTTCAGGCGGTGAAGCGAATTTCTATACGGCGGTGCAGGCATTCAACGCAAGAAGCAGAAATATAAAAATTGTCTTTTTTAACCAGTTTGGCTTTTCAGCAGACTATTGCGGCCGAAAGATGCCGAAAGATATGGAATTTATGGATATTCGCAGGGGAAGCGACGTCGAATTCGGCCAGAGCATTTACGAACCATTCGGTATTGCTCAGCTGGAGTCGTTGACTTTTGGTGGGATATGTGTCGTCGGCAGTGCCTGCGGGTGCATAGGTTTCGTGAGGGACATGACGGCAGATGAAAATGTGAAGAACGTCATTATCGCCAACTATACAAATTTGGGAACAAGAAGCTACGACGACATCGAAGATATGCTGCAAATCGACCGGTCGGTGCGCGACCAGATAGAAAAAACTGAGAGTGAAAAAGTCGCTATGCAAATATGCCTTCGTTTGGCAAAGAACGAATCGGAAATTGAAAATATTATTCAGGTCGGTTATGACCTCGCGAAAAACATGAGCTGGGGCGTAGCGGTGAAAAACTACCTGCTGCCCAGTTTGCAAAAGGTACTCCACAAACAGCATAGAAGCATCTATACAAAAGCTAATCGCCAAGCAGGCTAACCTCTCAAATCTGATTGCTTACACATGTGCCAGCTATGAACTGGAGCTCCATACAAACTTAGTCCTGTGCTCCAGACATCGAAGCAGTAATTCACTTGACTGTTTGCAAGATGGCACCTAAACTGTTTGACTGTGGGCAATCCAAAGAAAAAACCAATAATTGGGGTATTAGGCGGTGTTGGCTCGGGAAAAAGTACCGTTGCTGCTGAGTTTGCCAAGCTGGGCTGTGCTGTAATCGACGCCGACAAGATTGCCCATGAATTGCTTGGGAGCAAAACTATAAGACAAAAGATAGTCGCATCTTTTGGTCAGGAGATTTTAGATTCCACAGGAGAAATTGGACGCAAGGAACTGGCTGATATTGTTTTTTCCGACCCCCTTAAGCTCACTTTACTTGAGAAGATAATCCACCCTTCCGTTTTGGAGCGGGCAGAGGAGCTTATAAGTAAATATAATCATCAAAATCAGGTTAAGGTAATCGTGCTGGACATGCCCCTACTGGTGGAGGTCGGCTGGGATAAACGGTGCGATAGGCTGATTTTTGTCGATTGCAAGAGGTCATTGAGGGTTGAGAGGAACAAAAAAAGCGGCGTTTTCAGCGAAAATAAGCTAAAAATCAGAGAAAATTTCCAGATTTCTCTGGACAAAAAGGAAAGCATCGCCGACAATATTATCGATAACAATTCTGGCTTTTCGGCATTAGTTGGACAAGTTGCGAATATCTTCTCTTGTATTATGAATAATGGGTAGTGTAGATTATCAGATAATACTTGCATTGATAAGGCCCATTTTGATATATTAAGTTCTAAATCTGCTGTTCAAAATTCAAATCTTACTAAATTCCTACGGGAAGGTTGCGTGAGCAAACCATTAATGTCTCGTATGTGGAAAAAGGAGTAACAATGGCTAAAGCTACTGCAAGAAATGAGAAAGGCACATCGGCAAAAAAACACAAGACCGCGAAGAGAAAGGCGGCAGCTGAAGAGCAAGCTGCACAACAAGCAGAGCAAACAAAGCAAGAATCGGTGACAACTACGGCAGAACAAAAAGCTCTAAACGACAAAAAGGCTGAAGAGGAATCTATTCACGCCAAATATGAGCGGATTAAAAAAGGAGAGCTGTACTTAACCGACCTGCAGAAACTTACAGTTGCGGAGCTGCATGAACTAGCCAAGAAAGAAAATATTACGGAATACAGCGCTCTTAAAAAGCAGGACCTGATTTTCAAAATCCTTAAAGAGCGGATTCGCCAGAATGGACTGATGTACGGCGAAGGTGTACTGGAAGTCTTGCCGGACGGTTATGGATTTCTGCGAAATCCTGATTACAACTACTTGTCCAGCCCGGATGATATCTATGTCTCACCTTCTCAAATCAGACGATTCGGCCTACGAACTGGAAATACAGTATCAGGGCAAATCAGGCCGCCAAAGGATTCGGAAAAGTATTTTGCTCTGCTGCGGGTTGAGGCGATTAACTATGAAAATCCGGATAATCTTGCGGAGAAGGTCGTATTCAGCGATTTGACACCGCTGCACCCTGAACAAAGGTTTATACTCGAAACCGTGCCGGAAGAATTGAATATGCGAATAGTTGATTTGGTAACACCTGTCGGTAAAGGTCAGCGTGGCTTGATAGTTGCCCCGCCGCGAACCGGTAAGACAATCCTGCTGCAAAAAATAGCAAATGCCATCAGCACAAATTATCCGGATGCAAAACTGATAGTTCTGTTGATTGACGAGCGGCCTGAAGAAGTTACAGAGATGGAGCGCAAAACAGCTGAAGACGTTGAGGTCATAAGCTCAACTTTTGACGAGTCTGCCGCCCGTCATTGCCAGGTGGCTGAGGTTGTCATCGAAAAGGCAAAACGAATGGTCGAGTACGGTGAAGATGTGATTATTCTCCTAGACTCCATAACGCGTCTGGCCCGAGCCTATAACACCCAACAGCCACACTCGGGCAAAATCCTGACCGGTGGTGTCGATTCCGGGGCAATGCAGATGCCCAAGAAATTTTTCGGCGCAGCAAGAAATGTCGAGCACGGTGGTTCGCTGACTATCTTTGCAACCGCGCTAATTGATACCGGCTCAAAGATGGACGAGGTTATCTTCGAGGAATTTAAGGCGACCGGAAATATGGAATTGCACCTTGACAGGCGCCTTGTTGACAGAAGAACCTGGCCGGCTATAGATATCAGCAGAAGCGGGACCAGAAGAGAGGAACTACTGCTCGATGCAAAGGAACTTGAGCTTGTATATCGGCTCCGAAGGGTACTTAGCGAATTGAATCAGATTGAAGCAGTTGAACTGCTCAAAAACCGCCTCACCAAGTGCCGAACCAACGCCGAGTTCCTAATGACAATGAACGTCGATTAAGTCAAATCTGCCTGTGAAGTTATTTCTCGCAGTAGTATGCTGACTATTTGTTTTGAGTTGCTGACTTTACATCAGCTTCAGCTTTGATTAAGATAATGTTCTGGCTACTGTGTTTTGCCGGAACATTTTTTTTATAGTCGAGCGATTTGCACAGGTTATGGCAGAGCAGCTTTCGAGAGTTTATGAGCCGAAAACGATTGAGGACCAGGCAACCAAAATCTGGTCTTCAAAGCCGTACTTTCATGCAGAAGCGCCAACGGACGGTAAGAAAACCACCAGCAAGCCTTATACAATTGTCATCCCACCACCTAACGTTACAGCACCACTACACCTCGGTCACGCGCTGAACAACACACTGCAGGACGTGTTGATTCGGTTCCATCGAATGCAGGATTACAATACGCTATGGATGCCGGGCACCGACCACGCCGGTATAGCCACTCAGACGGTCGTTGAGAAACGCATCCTGTCAGAAGAGGGCAAGCGGCGAACGGACTTTAAACGAGAGGAATTTATCGCCCGCCTGCAGGCCTGGAAAGATGAATACGAGGCCAAAATAATCGAACAACTGAAGGCAATGGGCTGTTCGTGTGACTGGCAGCGAACGCGGTTTACTATGGATGAGGTATGTGCAAAAGCGGTTCGTGCCGCCTTTTTTAAGCTCTTCAGGGACGTCTTGATTTACAGGGGTAAGCGACTGGTTAACTGGGACCCAGTTACCCAGACGGTGCTGGCTGATGATGAGGTCGAGCACGAGACGGTTCAGGGGCACTTTTGGTACTTACGTTACCCCCTTATCGAACCGGTCAAAATCGGAAGTCAACGAATCGAATACGTTACTGTCGCTACGACTCGCCCGGAGACAATGCTTGGCGATACAGCCGTTGCGATGAATCCGAAAGACAATAGAGCCAAATATCTGGTCGGCAAAAAAGTTCGTCTGCCAATCGTAAGCCGCATTATCCCTATCATAGCAGATGAGCATGTTGTTTTACCCGACTCTTACAGCGAAGATGAAAAGGCAAAATTTTCTACAGGCTTTTTGAAAGTCACACCAGCCCATGACCCAGACGACTGGGAAATTGGCCAGAGGCAGGGACTGGCGGTCATCAACGTTATGGCGCCTGACGGCACCATAAGCGATAAATACGGCTGGACAGACTGGGAACAGATTAAAAATCCGGATGTTGAGAACTTAATTGGTTTGGACCGTTTCGAGGCCCGTGAAGCTATTGTTGAATGGTTCAGTCAGGAGAATCTTCTTGAGGATATTCGTGAATACGCACACGAAGTCGGCCACAGCTACCGAAGCCATGTCCCCATAGAGCCGTATTTGTCGGACCAGTGGTATATTGCGGTCAAAAAACCAATCGAACATTTGAAAGAAAAATTTGGAGAGGGTCTTATTAAAGGAACCGATGTACCGGCAAATTCCCTAACAGGTTTGGCATTAAAGCCCTTACTTGATGGGCGATTGCGTTTCATTCCCGAACGTTACGCCAAAACCTATCAGGCCTGGCTGGAAAACCTCCGCGACTGGCCTATAAGCAGGCAACTATGGTGGGGACACAGAATTCCTATATGGTATTGTCAAAAATGTGAGCAGACCAATACCGCAATGGAGGATCCAACAAGCTGTGAAAAGTGTGGTTCTAAAGCTTTGGTCCAAGACCCAGATGTTTTGGATACGTGGTTTAGCTCAGCACTTTGGCCGTTCAGCACGATGGGCTGGCCGGATGAAACACCCGAACTTAAGACGTTCTATCCCGGTGATGTCCTCTGTACAGCCCGTGATATTATCACATTGTGGGTCTCACGAATGGTTATGATGGGCCAGTACTGTGTCGGCGATATTCCGTTCGCCGATGTTTACGTTCACGCTATGATACAGGATGGTGAAGGGCGCAGGATGTCCAAAAGCCTGGGGAATGGAATTGACCCGCTGGTTGCCATCGACAGTCACGGAGCTGATGCGATGCGATTTACACTGGCCAGTATGACAACTCAAACTCAGGATGTCCGGATGCCGGTGGAAAAGATGAAACTGCCCGATGGGCGGATAGAGAATACTTCACCGAAATTTGATGTCGGCAGGAATTTCTGCAATAAGCTCTGGAACGCTTCGCGCTTTGCGTTAATGAATCTCAAAGGTACCGACCCTAATAATTTTGATAAAGACAAAATGACAATCACCGACAAATGGATTCTTTCCCGCCTGGCACGAACTGTCACTGATGTCACGCAACAATTAGATGAGTTTAAGTACAGTGAGCCCTTGACGCAGCTTTACAGATTTTTCTGGAACGATTTCTGTGACTGGTATCTTGAGTGGCTCAAACCACGAATGCAGGATGAGCGAGAGAAACCAATTGCTCAAAATGTGCTTGCCTTTACTCTTGACCAGATTTTGCGTCTGTTGCATCCGTTCGTGCCGTTTATTACTGAGGGAATATTCCAGAAACTAAATGAAGTTGCGCCGGTAAGAAAGCTCGAAGGAGTCGCTGAAGCTAAAAAATCCGATGCATTAGTCGTTGCCCAATGGCCACAGAACCTTGACCATTTATTAGATGAGGATTCAGAAAAGCAAATTGAACTTGTCCAAGCTGCAATTAGGACTGTGCGGGATATTAGAAGTAACAGAAACATACCGCCTAAAGAACTGTTAGTCGTATCCGCAAAGTCGCAGCGGAAAACCGTTGACATCCTAAACCATCACGCAGAACTCATCGAGCAGTTAGCTGGCGTAAGAAAATTCGAGGCTGGGATAGAGATTGTAAAACCTGCGACCGCCGCAGTTGGAATTGCGGACGTAACAGAAGTCTACGTACATGATGCTATAGACCCTCATGCTGAGCGTAAGAAATTAAAGAAGCAAAAGACCCAAGTAGAAAAAGCCAAAAAGGCTGTCGAAGCCAAATTAAGCAACAAGAATTTTGTTACCAAGGCCAAACCGCAAGTCGTGGCACAGGCTAAAGATAAATTAGCTGAATTGACAGAACAATTAAAAACCGTTGAAAAACATCTTTTAGAATTGTAATTTATATATAACAAAAGCGCCTTTGTGCTTTTGATTACTAAAGGCAGTGTCAATAATGAACGTCGAAGTCGAATTATCGCGAATAATTATTAACGAAACATCCGACCAGCAGATAATCGTCCTAAAAGAGCGTAAAGGCGAGCGCAGTTTTCCTATCATCATTGGCATAGTCGAAATCTTTGCCATCGACCGTCGGTTAAAAGGCATCCAGGCGCCCCGCCCGATGACACACGATTTATTAGGTAGCGTAATTGAAAGTCTTGGCGTTAAAGTAGAAAAGATAGTTATAGACGACTTACGCAATCATACCTTCTACGCAAAGATACATCTAAGTACAAACGGTCGAATAGTTAAAGTTGATTCCCGCCCTTCCGATGCGATTGCGCTGGGAGTGGCTTCAAATGCCCCTATTTATGTTGCTGAGCATATCTTCGATAAGACTTCCCAGTAAAAAGACTTGAGATAATCAATAAGCCTACGCCTATACAGAGCATACTGTCTGCGACATTAAATGCCGGCCAGTGGTACTGACGATAAGAGACGTCGATGAAATCACGAACCATACCGCCGTTGAATATTCTGTCCCAAAGATTGCCACAAACACCGGCGGCAAAAAGCCCAAGAGCGGCGTGAACCAATGCGTGTTCGGTTTTGCTGAAGAAAAAAATGGCGAGGATTGCAATCAGTGCAATCACTGAAACGCCCACGAGTAATTTTGTTTGCCCTGCGGCTATTCCAAAAGCGGCGCCGGCGTTTTCTGTTACTACCAGTTGTAAAAAGCCGTCTATAATAGTAAAGCTGTCACGTTGCTGTTGCTGCAACCAGTCGAATACGACGCTTTTACTCCACAAATCCAGTAACAAGCCTGCAGCCATCAAAGACCAAAAAACCAGATGTGCCCTCAGGCTCGGCAGTGCCGAGCATAAAAGCTTAATACGACCCCTGCTTGGACTCTGACAAGCGATACCTTCTTCTTTGTTCAACTGCGTCATAACCAGTGCGTATAAAATTACAAATGCACAATAGCACGTTGCTTTTGCAGCTACGATTCATAAATCGGCTTATACACTCGTGCTTTGTGCACTTATCTTTATTGTGAATACTTTTCTATTAGCTTCATTAACCTTTCGTGACGGGGCTGTTTGGGGTTGATATCCAGGGACAGACGCCACTGCTCGACCGCTTTTGCCTGGAGAGTTTCATTGCTGTCATCGTCTGTTTTATTATTAAGTGCCGTTATCATATAAGCAACTCCAAGGCCCCTGTAAGCCTCCCAATCCTTATTATTTATCTTAATCGCCCTGCTGTAGCTTTCTATTGCTTTGTCCACTTCATCAACTCGCAGATAACAATATCCAAGATACTGATATGCGCTATTATTTTCGGGTTGGATTTGTATCACTGATGTTAACAGTTCCTTAGCCGGCTCATTGTAATTGACTTTTAGATAGGAAACTGCCAGGGAGGTCATAATTTCAGGGTTGTTACCATTCATTTCCAGTGCACGTTTGTAAGAGGCAATAGCCTGGTCGTAGTCTTTTTGCAACTCATAGATGTCGCCAAGCAATTTCTGAAGTTCGCTTACTTTCGGGTCAATCTGCTCCGCTCGTTCGCCGAAAACGAGAGCATTATTGTAGTCCCCGATTTCATAGTAGCATTTGGCGACATTGACATGTGCCTCCAGGTGGTTAGGACTCAGCTCACAGGCTTTTGCGTATGCTTTGACTGCCAGTACGAACTTTTTCATAATCTGGTAAACGCCACCGAGATTAAAATAGTCTTTGAAAGACCAGGGGTTTAGCTCCGCAGCTTTTTCGTAAGAAGCAGCACTCTTCTCGTAATTCTCCATACCCTGATAAATTTCACCGAGCAGGGAATAGGCCAGCGAGAAACGCTTATTTAACTGCACAGCTGAGTTGAGCTTTTCAACAGCTATTTCATTTTCATTCAGCTCATTAAGCATTACTGCGTCGACATATAACTCAACTGCCTTTTCTTCCTGGTTGCAGCCGGCTAAAAGCAATAATGCCACATACAAAAAGTATTGCGTAAAGAGCGAAAAGTAGTTCACCTTTACCTTTTGCTTATTACCTTCCGCTTTTACGCTGTCTGTGCTGCTCGGCATGTATGTTTTCCTTTCCCGCACAGGATTATACTACCGTTTACCTGCGAACGCTTGGCCGTTATTGCGGCTAAATTATACCATAGTAACTTTTGCTGTCAAAAACTTTTAGCGACGCTGCAATTTTTTACATTTGCGTGTTTTTTCCTAAATATTTGACATATTCAACGCTGGTTTATATCATATCTGTCTAAATCGGCGAGGCCTATTCTTGAAACAAATGGTAAGGTCCAAAGCCGGTTGGGTTCTATAGTACGGACGAGGCGACGCCTCGTCTCTGTTACTTTTGTTTGAAAGGTCGCTCTTTATGGCAAAAGCAGTATTGGAACGCAAACCATTTGTGCTGATTATCCGCGACGGCTGGGGATATAATCCAAATCCAAATGAGGATAAAACCAATGCCGTCAAATGCGCCAATACCCCTGTGGATGATATGCTAACAGCTGAGTTTCCCAACTGCCTTATTCATACTGACGGCGAAAATGTCGGTCTGCCGGCTCGAACAATGGGCAACAGTGAAGTCGGACACCAAAACATTGGAGCAGGCAGAATCGTCCCACAGGAGTCTGTAAGAATCAGCAGGGCCATTAGTGAGGGGGCTTTCTTTGAGAATAAAGAATTTATAAATCTAATCAAATTTATAAAAAACAATAACAGCAGAATGCACGTTATGGGCCTGTGTAGCGATATTGGTGTACACTCGCTTCTGGACCACTTGTATGGCCTGCTTGAGCTTGCAAAGAGAAATGATATAAAAGATGTTTTTATCCACGCGTTTACAGACGGCAGAGATTCACCGCCTGATAGCGGGGCGGGATATATAGCCAATGTCGAGGCAAAAGCCAAACAAATTGGTTTAGGCAAAATCGCAACTGTAATCGGTAGATTCTATGCTATGGACCGGGACAGCCGATGGGACCGGGTACAAAAAGCTTACGAATGCATGAGGATTGGCAAAGGCCTTAAAGCCGTTTCCGCGGAAGAAGCAGTTGCTAACTGTTACGAAAAGAACGTAACAGACGAGTTTATTGAGCCAACCTGCATAGTCAACGATGACAACGAGCCGATAGGCACTATAAAGGATGGTGATGGCGTGGTGTTCTTCAACTTTCGCGGCGACAGGCCCCGTGAAATTACACGGGCGTTTGTTCAGCCGGACTTCAAAAATTTTCCGCGAACCACAAAACCGGATATATGTTATGTCTGTATGACCGAGTATGACGTAACTATACCCGCGCCGGTGGCATTTCCGAAACCACCAAAAATGAAAAATATTTTGGGAGCATACTGGAGCTCTTTAGGGCTGAAACAATTCCGATGTGCTGAAACAGAAAAATATGCTCATGTCACCTTCTTTTTCAATGACTACACTGAAAAGCCCTTTAGCGGCGAGGACAGGCAAATTGTACCTTCACCCCGTGTGAGAACATACGACTTAAAACCTGAAATGAGCGCCTATGAGGTTACCGATGTGGTTCTCAAAAGGCTGGACTCAAATAAATATGACGTAATTGTAGTTAACTTCGCTAATCCAGACATGGTCGGCCATACCGGCGTATTGGAAGCAGCGATTAAAGCCGCTGAGGTAGTAGATGAGTGTGTTGGAAAAATCCTCGACAAGGTCAAGGAGATGGACGGCGCCGCAATAATCACTGCTGACCACGGCAACTTCGAAAGAATGGTCGATACGGACGGCGAGCCGCATACCGCACATACTATTGGCGACGTGCCTTTTATTGTCTTTGATAAGCGATATAAAAACAATCAGCTAAGACAGAATGGAAGATTAGCTGATGTGGGACCCACCTTACTGGAAATGATGAAGCTGCCGCAGCCCAAAGAAATGACCGGCCGCAGCCTGCTTCAAAGTTAAAAAAACACAGATGACATTTAATTGGGGTGGGAGAAAAAAATGGGCAGGATAGTTACACTTGACCAGAATATGATTAATATGATTGCTGCGGGGGAAGTAATTGAACGCCCTGCCAGCGTGGTCAAGGAACTGATGGAGAACAGCATCGATGCCGGAGCAACGAAAATAACCGTGTCCCTCGAAGATGGAGGCCGAAGATTAATAACCGTTAATGATAACGGCTACGGGATAGAAAGCGAAGACCTGGCACACGCATTTGACCCACATACAACCAGCAAAATCAAAACAAGCAAAGACTTACAAGGGATATCAACGCTCGGTTTTAGAGGTGAAGCCTTGGCAAGTATAGCATCGGTAGCACAAATCAGAGCTGTTAGCAGAACAAAAGATTCATCCCAAGCTAACTTTATTGAGATTGATTGTGGAAATAAAGGCAGCGTTGGCCCCTGTAGCGCAGATTACGGCACAACAATACACGTCAGAGATATTTTTTATAAGCTGCCTGCCAGGCGCAAATTCCTTAAAACCGCCAATACCGAGCTCGGGCACGTCACAGAATACTTCACACGTATCGCACTGGCGAATTGCGGTTTGGATATGACTTTGCAACATAATGGCAGAGAGCTTTATCGACTGATTGGCGAACAAAGTTCGCACCGGCGCATAGCTGAATTATTCTCATCTGAGATTTCTGAAAATTTAATTGAGACCGAAAGTGAAGAGAAAAACTTACATATTTTTGCCTTGCTTGGTAAACCAAGCGCTTCAAGAACAAATAACAAATTTCAATATGTGTTTCTCAACGGCCGCTACATCCGCGATAAATTTATCTCGCACGCAATCAAAGAGGCGTACCGCAGCAGCTTGGAGCCAAACAGATTCCCCGTTGTCTTCCTGTTTATTCGAATGCCATATGAGGACTATGATGTCAATGTTCATCCTACTAAAATTGAGGTGCGCTTTTACAATGCTAATTTAATCCATTCGCAAATCCTTGGATGTCTGCGAGAAAAACTTTTAGGAACAAATTTGGAAACACAGGCAAAAATACCGCAGATAGCTGCAAGTTACCACGGGGAACAAAAGGATACATCCGCAGAAGTCGACAGAAGCCGGAAAATCGCTGATGCAATGGAGGAATTTTTCAAAAAGCACAAACCAATCCAAACCCAGCAGCAATTTGTCCAGCCCAGCCGAAAATACCCCGACGCACTAAAATTCGGCGCCGGACGAATAACAAAGGACCGTGCTGGACCGCTGCCACAAAGACAATTTCTACAGGTTCACGATAGTTTCATAGTTACTGAAGCTGACGATGGTTTTGTCATTATTGACCAGCACGCATTGCATGAGCGCCTAATATACGAAAACCTGCACAGGCGAATACGAAAGAGCAAGCTCGAATCACAGAAATTGCTAATACCCGAAAGTTTCCAGTTAACTGATGCCTCCGCCGATGCCCTTAAAACCAACGCCGAACTAATTGAAAAATTAGGAATCGACCTTGTTCCCTTTGGGCCCCGCAGTTACGCCATACAGGCATTTCCCAGCCTCCTGGCAAAGGTGACGCCGCTGGATTTTGTTCAGGATTTGCTCGATTTGCTCGCCGAAAAGGGAGCAAGTCTCGATGCAGACGGTCTGCTTGATGAGGTTTTGAATATGGCAGCGTGCAAGGCGGCAATAAAGGCAGGCCAAAAGCTCAATGATAGTGAAATAGAACAACTGCTTGCCGACAGAGAAACAGCCGATTTTGCAAGTCGTTGTCCTCATGGCAGGCCGACTATGATAAAATTTTCAATGGCAGAGCTTCAAAAGCAGTTCAAGCGAACGTAATTATGAGAAAGTTACCAGTATTACTGACGGTTGTTTCCTTTTGCTTAGTGATATTTATCTTTATCAGCCGATATCAAGGCGAAACTCAAAATAATATTACCGAGCTCAATTCCGTAAATTCGGCCAGTAAGCCCGCAAGGATTGTTCCGCTCGCCCCGAATCTAACAGAGATTCTCTTTGCTCTCGGGCTTGGAGATAGAATCGTTGCAGTCTCAAGCGACAGCGATTACCCTCCGGAAACAACTGACAAGCAGAAAGTGGGAACATTTTGGCAGCCTAATATTGAAGCTATAATAGCATCTAAGCCGGACTTGGTGATTACTCTTTCGATGGAGCAGCAAAATGCTGCCGCAGATACACTACATAAGCTCGGCTATCGGGTTTTAACCTTGAGGCTTGAGAAAATCGAGCACCTTTCAACGGCAATCCAGGATATAGGGACCGCCACACGTTGCCAGCAACGTGCCGGTGAGCTGGTCAAGAATATCACCAATCAGATAAATGATTTGAAATCGAGATTTACTTCAGCCGATACAGTCAAGGTCTTGTGGGTAGTGCAGGTGGAGCCTTTGCGTGTGGCAGCGCCCGGTAACTTTATAAGTGAATTGATTGAGTTGGCCGGTGGCGAAAACGCCATCGGCCCTGCTGTTGGTCAGTATCCTTCCATTGGTAGTGAAGAAATCCTAGCCTGTGGTGCTCAGACTATAATCCAATCATCAATGGGCAAAAGTAACATCGCTAAACAGCTGCACGCTGCACAGGTTTTTTGGAGCAAGTGGCCAAATTTACCAGCCGTCAAAAATAGCAGAATTTACGTCGTCAACCCCGACACCATTTTGAGATTAGGACCAAGATTGCCACAAGGTATAGAATTGATTGCTCGTTGTTTACATCCGGAAATGTTCACACAAATCCACGATGTCAAACAGTAAATAAGGTATTTCAATGGCTGAGACATTAACGCCAAAAAGTTTAGCAATTAAAGTTTGTTTTTGTTTAGCGGTGCTTTTAGTAGTAATGTTTTCGTGCTCTCTTGTGGGAACACAGAAGATTTCTCTGGAAAAAGTCTTGGCCGGCCCGGGTGAGAAAGCCGGCCAGAATATTGATTATGAAATCTTTGTTGGCGTTAGATTACCGCGGGTGCTCTTAGCTGCACTGGTAGGAGCGGCCTTAGCATGCTGTGGTGTAGTCTTACAGGCCATTTTGCGAAACCCGCTGGCCGACCCATACATTCTTGGAATATCCAGCGGTGCAGGGTTGGGGGCTGTTACCGCAGTTTTATCCGGTATAACCTGGAGTTTTTGGGGTGGTTCGCCAATAGCAGCTTTTGCATTTGTAGGAGCACTTATAACCGTCTGGCTGGTCTGGTTCATCGGGCGATTAGCGGGAAAATCACAGGTGACAACTCTGCTGCTTGCCGGCGTTGTAGTAAACGCTTTTTTTTCAGCAGTGATTATGTTTCTAACATCAATAGCAAAAACTGACCAAGTTTTTTCGACAATATTCTGGCTCATGGGCAATATAACGGAGAAAGACCCATTGGTACTGTGGGTTAGCGCAGGCTGTATCCTGACAGGAATATTTGGACTCTTTAGCATTTGTCGTAATTTAAATGTTCTGACATTAGGCGAAGAGGAAGCAAAGGGACTTGGTGTTAACACAGAAAAAACCAAAATAGTTGCTTTCAGCTTTGCAGCTTTTATTACCGCTATTGCGGTTAGTCTCAGCGGGCTCGTTGGGTTTGTTGGCCTTATTGTTCCACACGGAGTCCGCTTGGTATTTGGACCTGACCATCGTCAGTTACTGCCAATAAGTACAATCATTGGTAGTACATTTTTGGTTGCTGCTGATACCATCGCCCGGATAGTTGTAGCCCCTGCTCAACTGCCGGTAGGTGTGATTACAGCTATCGCAGGTGGGCCGTTTTTCCTTCTCTTGCTCGCAAAATATACGAGAAAAGTCAGTTGGTTAAAATGAGCGACATCATAGAGGTTGAAAATCTCAGTTTCGGTTATTATACCGAGACAATTTTGAAAGACCTTAGTTTTAAGGTAAAGCCAGGGACATTTTTAGCTATAGCAGGTCCAAATGGAGCAGGCAAAACAACATTGCTCAATCTGATTTGTGGATTGCTCAGACCTGAAAAAGGCTCTATTAAAATCGATGGAAACACTGCAGAATCGTATTCTGTTAGAGAGCTTGCAAAAAAGCTTGCCATTGTTCGTCAGGAATTTGTGCCCGTTTTTGCCTTCACAGTTACAGAAGTTGTATCTATGGCAAGAACACCATACTTGGGCACGTTTGGATTTGAAACCCTGACTGATAAAAAACACGTTGCTGATGCACTTGAAATGACCGATACTGCCCAGTTTGCTTCTCGGACACTCGCGAGCCTAAGCGGGGGCGAACGACAGAGGGCCTTCATTGCAAGGGCAATTGCTCAAAACACACCGATTTTACTTTTGGATGAACCAACAAGCTTTCTCGACTTAAAACATCAGGTAGGTATATATGATTTACTTAAAAGAATGCAGCGAGAGTATGGTAAAACAATCGTAGCAGTGACGCACGACATTAACCTCACAATCCAGTATGCAGATGTTACTCTGCTTCTTGGAGCTGATGACAGTTACCAGCACGGAAAAGCCACCGATATTTTCTCATCACAGCAAATCGAAAAAACCTTCGGCGTCAAAACCTTTCAGGGTGAGGTTGGGAAACAAAGGTTTTTCCTTCCCTTAGGTAAATTTGCAAAAGCCAATCAGAAAATCAACGGCAACCCCTAAGGGCGCCTTACCAAAGCATATAAGAGCACCCTTCGTAAGTCCTTATTATCTATATGCTTAGCCTAATTAAAGAAACTGGTTTCGATAAGTTCGTTGTCTTGCTCACACTTTTAAAAATATTTGATGTCACAGTTGAATAAAAAAATATACTTGCCAATTATTAATATGGTATAATTACCGTTCTGATTGATACACAATAAAAGGATTAGCACTGGGAAAGACACAAAAGTGGCTCAGAAACGTAAAAAGGCATCCAGGAAAAAGACAAGTTCGACTCGAACTAAGAAAACTCATTTGACTAAAGCTGATATCGATTATTTCGAACAAATGTTACTAAAAAAACGCAGGGAAATTCTCGTAAATGTAAATGAAATGCAAGATGAAGCTCTTAAGAAACCTCGTCTGGATGCAAGCGGGGACCTCTCGAGTATGCCAATTCATATGGCCGACATTGGCACTGATAACTATGAGCAGGAATTTGCCTTGGGATTAATGAACAGCGAAAGGAAACTCCTGAGAGAAATAGATGATGCGTTGCAACGCATTGAGCAGCGAACTTATGGCATTTGTGAAGGTACCGGAAAGCGAATACCAAAAGCACGCCTTGAAGCCCAGCCCTGGGCCAGATATTGTATTGAATATGCACGTATGGTTGAGCAAGGTCTTGTAACACAACAGGAACAGCCGTTTTCAGAATCACAAGAGTATGAAAGCGAAGATGAATCGGAGGAATAATCTTCCAAAAGCGAAAGCTGAACGTGATTTGAATAAACAAATAATACTCACCCGAAAAAGTATCAGTATCTTAAAAATAGATACACCTGTCTCTAAACTCGTTCATTTAAGTTTCTGGCCAACGACAAAAATATCCGTTAAAATATGTCTGGAACCAGAACGTAAATGGGCCTGCATTCTGTTATGAAAAATAGATGTCCAATCTGCAAAAAAACAGTTAAAGTATCACCAAAAAAACAGCCCGAAGAAGTAAAATTACTCCCTTTTTGCTCGCAGCGCTGCAAGCTTATAGATTTAGGTGCCTGGCTGGATGGCAAGTACAAGGTGCTTTCCGAGCCGTCAGATACTTCACCGGATACACCTACTTCAGACAAAGAATAAAATATAATTTTTAACAATAAAATGTTATAAAATCTTGTTGAAACCAACTGATAATAAATTATGATATCAGCGTTGGTTTTTGGTAAGTTATAAAAAGCTGTAATCTTTCTGAAAGGGGTCAAAATGGGCGGCAAAGAACAATCCTCTCAAATTCTTGATAATCTTTTATTCCCGAAGATATTTCAAACTTTTCGCACGGCTATTCAGCCAACTAAATTGATAATTGCCTTGATGGCACTGGCTGTCATTTGCCTGGCTGGCTGGATTATGGATTTTACCAAAACTGTTGCTGCTACGCCCGGCACTCAAGGAGAAGTTACAGAGTTGCAAATCTATATGACTCACCCAAACCAGGTACAATCCTATATCGAAGCGCATAAAGGAAATATTGACCGTATGGGTGTGTTTTCTACGCTTTGGGACTTCGCTGCGATAAGATTTAAGGACGCAATAAACTCCCTATTCGCATTTAACCTCCCCAGAGTAGCCACAAATATCGCAGAATGTTTCAAAGCTGCGGGGTGGGCGCTGCGATACCATTATATTTATAGCATCATCTTCTTTATAATAAATCTTGCTGTGATTTCTATTGCCGGTGGAGCCGTCTGTCGAATTGCAGCATTACATTTTGCCCGAGGTGAAAAACCTGGCCTCACCGAAGCATTGCGCTTCAGTACAAAAAAATTTGTTAGCTTTTTTACAACTCCTTTAGCACCGGTCGGGATAATGCTCTTTATAGGTCTGTTCATATTCCTCTTAGGACTGATAGGCAACATTCCAAGGGCGGGTGAGTTGATAATGGGTATCTTAATGCTGTTGGCTCTGATTGCAGGGGCATTAATAGCGGTCGTTTTGGTAGGTACCGTTGCCGGATTTAACCTGATGTTCCCCGCTATTGCCTATGATGGTTCGGACTGTTTTGATGCTATAAGCCGCTCTTTTAGTTATGTATATTCAAAACCGTGGCAGATGGGCTTTTACACCGCAATAGCTGCGGTTTATGGTGCTATTTGTTATACATTCGTTCGGTTTTTCGCCTTTTTATTGCTCTGGGCTGCTCGCTGGTTTCTGCAGTTTGGCGTATGGGTTGATAGTAGCAGCAAAGAGGCCAACAAACTTGCTGCGATTTGGCCAATGCCTACCTTTGTCGACTTATATAATTCTTCAGGTTTGGCAACGGTTAACTGGTCGGAATCAATCGCCGCCCTTTTGATTTACTTAGTCTCATTGCTCGTGATTGGCTTAGTAGTCTCCTTCATAATCAGTTTCTACTTTTCCGCCAATACTATAATCTACTCGCTTATGCGCAAAAGAGTTGACGACACTGCTTTGGATGATATTTACACTCCTTCCGATGAGGCCAAGACCAAGGCCGCCGATGTTGAATCCAAGCCCGAAGAGACACAACCGCAGCCAGAATCGGACACCTCGCCGCAGCCACCTGCTTAAGAGCAGCAATAACTCAAAAAAGACCGTATGATGTGTCTCGGCCATCCCAGCAAGGGATAATCTCTTGACACACGCTTAACCTGTTATTACACTTAACCTTGGGATAGATTTATGGTCGTCCGAAATATTTGCGTGTTGATAAAATATGGCTGAACCAGACACAAACACACAGAAAAATAACATACCAAATCTTTCAGAATCATCAGTGCTTCCTACTCTGTTGCTGCGTTATCGTAAGCTACTAATTATACTTGCCCATATTATCGCTTTCTCTGCCTCATTGATGCTTTCCTTCCTCGTTGCTAACAATATGCAGTTCAGGCGCACGTGGCTTGTAGAGCAATATCCTATTTTTCTACTGTTCTTTATCATCATCAAATTATTAGTATTTGGTCTTTTCAAACAGTATCGTGGTTGGTGGCGCTACGTGGGTATTTCTGACCTGATGGGCATACTGCGAGCCTCACTTGTCAGTACTGTAATTATTGTCGTTTTGTGGTTTGTGGTAGGTCTTAATATTACCGCAATTCGTAGAACCTTGCCCGTGAGCATAGCTGAAGTCGGCCAAGGTGTATTTATGGCTGATATGTTTGCAACGGTGCTGCTGTTGGCGGGACTGAGAATGGTAATAAGGCTGTACCATGAAGAGTTCCGTGCCGTCGAAACCGGCAGGTTGAAGCGCCTCTTGATTGTCGGAGCAGGCGATGCTGCCGAAGAATTAGCGCGGTCAATTCTACATAAACCAATCGCCGAGTATGAAGTGATTGGCTTTATCGACGATGACCCAATCAAACAGGGAGCATTCATCCAGGGTCTGCCTGTGCTTGGAACAGTCGATGAGTTGCCAAAAATCTATGAGCAGCACAATATCGAAGAAATAGCAATTGCAATGCCTTCAGCAACTCCTGCCGAGCTAAGGCGTGTTATTCGGGTGTGCGAAGGTGCCAAAATTCGGTTCCGCACCGTACCATCAATTACCGATATCGCATCGGGCAAATTCAAAGTCTCGCAGATTCGCGACGTCGACATCAACGATTTGCTTGGCAGGGAAATCGTCCAGCTTGACCTTGACTTAATAGAAGCTTTTGCAAGGGATAAAGTAATCCTTGTTACCGGTGCCGGGGGTTCCATTGGGTCGGAAATGTGCAGACAACTATGTAATTTTGCCCCGAAATTGCTTTTGCTTATTGAGCAGGCTGAAAATCCGCTGTTTGAAATAGAGCGGGAATTACGCAAGGGATTTCCTAATGTTCCCATAGAAGCGATTATTTGCAACATTACCGATAACATACGCGTTGAACAAATCTTCGAAAAGTATAGGCCGCAGGTTGTCATTCATGCTGCTGCTCATAAGCATGTGCCATTAATGGAGCTGAATCCAAGAGAAGCTATCAAAAACAATATTGTCGGCACACAAGTTGTTGCAGATGCTGCTGACCGCTGTAGCGCTAATAATTTTGTAATGATTAGCACCGACAAAGCTGTTAATCCAACGAGTATGATGGGTTCATCCAAACGTATCGCTGAAATGCATATTCAGGATTTAAGCAGAACAAGCAAAACACATTTTGTCACGGTTCGTTTTGGGAATGTGCTCGGTTCTGACGGTTCCGTTGTACCTATTTTCAAAAAACAAATAGCAGAGGGCGGCCCATTAACCATTACTCACCCAGAAATGAAGCGGTATTTTATGACGATACCGGAAGCGAGCCAGCTTGTTCTGCAGGCAGCGAGTATGGGTAAGGGCGGAGAAATCTTCGTGCTTGATATGGGCGAACCTGTAAAAATCGTGGATTTGGCCAGAGAACTTATAATTCTTAGCGGCTTCAGGCCCGGACAGGACATAGAAATGGTTTTCACAGGCCCCAGACGGGGGGAAAAGCTCTTTGAAGAACTGTCAATCAAAGGAGAAAATATGCAGCTGACAAGACATCCAAAAATCGCTGTGTGGCAGAATATTCCGATGGACCGGGATAAGCTGCGGGCGGGGATAGAGGAGCTTGTAAACACTGCTGATACAAAGAGTTATGAGGACATAATAAAGAAGATTAAGGAGCTTGTGCCGGAATATATGGGGGGTAGCAATAACTAACTTTAGGTGGTTGGGGGTAGCACAGCTTGCCTAAGTTGGCCGGATTAATATAACTAAAGTTGATGTTCATCACCGGCAGGAGGTGGAATGTCTTTTTTTGAGGTGAAATTGGGTTTGATTGGGTTTGTTTTTCCATTGTACTCATGGGTGAGATATTCTCATAATCCTTTGTTAAAGCTAAGTCTATGTTCATTTTGGCGTTTCGGGAATTGGGTTTGTTTTGCATAATTTAGGGTAATAAATTCCCGCGTATCAAAACATAAACTATTATTGTAACCTTGGCCGGGCACAAAGGGGATTTTCAATCGAGAGCAGTGTAATTGGTTAAATGTCATTTCACAGGCCGGATTCACTTTTTTCATAGCGTTTCGAGAAAA
>CP070728.1:679415-693932 GCA_020351025.1 Planctomycetota bacterium | reverse complement strand
CTCAAACGCCCCAAAAGTACATTTGGCATTTCTTGAAAAATCGCAAAATGAGAACCCAAAAATAATGGAGCCTTGTATAAGGCTTTCCCAGATAACATGCACCAACTTCGGCGAATTAAACGTAACATTGGCGCATTCGACATAATAACTTTTTCTTATGTTTTAATACCGTTGAACGAAAACAATAGGTTCGATGATTTAATTAATGAATTGGTGAACGTAGAGGAATTTTGTAGCCGTAATGGAGTGATACTCCTTCTGCAGGACCGGTTCAGGGAATCGCTGATGAGACGAATTGGCAAAACTATAGGTGTGTCGACACACAAAGAAAAATTAACACAGCAGGTTTATCCAGATAAGAATACAAGCGGCACACATACTTATACGTATTACAGTTGCCTGTATAATCCGGATAGCAGAAATGCAATCAGACAAAATTATGTTGCATAATTGTTACCAGATAAGGCAATTGCATTTTTTGGGTTCGCAACGCTCTTTGAAAATGTTCCAAATTTCAGGCGTTTCTCTGCAAAGACTAATAGAAACATCTTTATCAAGACTGCGAATAGTATCAATTAGAAAAGAGTAAAATTCAACACGGAGATTTATCGGGTAACGAAGCTTGCCGTCCGAAGCTCCTCTAATGAGGTTATTATTCAAAAGTTTTTGGGTACGATTGCCATAGACCTGGGCAGCCAACCGCAGATGCCCGGGCAACATCCTTAGCATACCAAGTGTGATATTTTCCGGTGCGGTAAGGGTCAGTGCTTTGTGTATTAAATCAGCATAGCTGGCTCGCCAGTTTGGCTGCAGGATCCCAGGGTCTATCCGGAAGCGAATTCGCCAGCCGTGTTCATGGCATAATTCGGCCGCCTTGATACGTTCACCAAGATTGGCCGTGCCCGATTCATATTGCTCGATTATGTATCGAGGATTAAGACTCCAAGAGATGATTGTGTGTTCGTTTGGCTCAAGAGACAGCAGGTTATCAATGTTATTGCTTTTAGTCAGCAGCATTAAGTAGGCGTTGGAAAAGCCCGAGAAAAATGGAATCAATATTGTTGTGAGGTTGGTTATGTGGTCAAGAGCAAGACTGTCGAGCATTTCGCCCATGTTGAAACTTACCTTGCCTTGAGAACCAGACAGAGTTTTTCGAATTTGTTTAAACATCATGTCGTAATTAATATTGACCTTAATGAAGGAATTAAATTTGCGATAAACATACGCCAAATAGCAATATGTGCAATAGTATGGACAGCCGTTTGAAACAGGAACTAACTTGTAATATGGGCAGCAGTGGACATTCGAGCCGAGTATGCCGTCGAATCGCCTGACAAAAGAGGCGGTTTGACCTATCATCAGGATTCTTTTTCCTGCTAAAAGCGATTTAGGTGGTGACATATCCAGAAAAGGGGGCTTATGTTGATTTTTTATTAAATGAACATTTGCCAACGGAAACATTTTAACAATTCGCTGGGCTTGCGGGTGTTCTGACGCTTTTTGCCACAGCAAGATAGTCTTTGGTTTAAACTTTTTTGCGGTGTCCATAAAGCCATTTCAATTACTGGCAACAAAGCAACATTATAATGTAAAAACACTCAAAACATTATATTGTTAAGGAGAAAACAATGAAAAAAGTAGAAAAAATCAAGGCTTGTTTTTGTATTTACACCCTTATCACCTGTGCACTTAGCTGTGCTGGTTGTGAGAGTCTGCGTTTCGCACCAAGCGAAGCACAGAAGCAAAATGCCTGGTTGCATAACCGCACAGCGATAATAACTGCAGAAACCGCCAGGAGTGAAAACACCTCGGAGAAGTTGCAGGCATTGACCAGTCTTTCTGAATCACAGAGTAGGGCCTTTACCTCTTATTGTGGGCTGCCTAAGGAATTCCCACAAGCCTATACAGCCGAAGATATACTGGCAGAATCAAACTGGCAGATTGCCCGGACAGCATTGAGCGAATCGGCCGACCGGCCTGACACATGGCAGTTAGCCGACAATATGCTTGAATTGGCCATTGCCATCTGCGCTCTGTTAGGCGGCGTCTACGGCACAAAGGCAGTTCGGTTCTTAACAGCAACCAAAGCAAAAACACAAGCCTTACAGGAAATTATCCAAGGCAATGAGCTTTTCAAGAAACAGCACAACGCCCAAGCTACAGCATTCAAAGAAGCCCATAAAAAACAATCGCCGCAAACACGGCAGATTGTCGCGGGGATGAAATCGTAATACTCGATTCCAGTTGAAATCCAAGCAAGAAAGCTTTATACTCGGTGTTTAGAACAGCAAATATTCAGGTGTTAAGATTCTGATACCGAGTATCGAGAATGATCGTTGGCGTGTTGACAGCTCAGCTTCATTTAAACGGCTTAACTTCACTGAAAGAAAAGCGAAGTATCATCAAGAGTCTGCTCAGTAGGCTAAAGAGCAGGTTTAATGTCTCGGCATCAGAAGTTGACCACCAGGACAACAAAACATCTGCAGTAATCGCAATGGCGACGGTCTCCAATGATACCAGCTTTGTAGACCAGCAGTTCGATGCGATAATAAACTTTATGCAAAAGGACGGCCGATTCTACCTCGGAAAAATCGAGCGGGAGACGTTTTAGCCAGCAACTCGTGCACAATTTAGAAAATTCTGTCGACAATAAATCTTGCGCCAAAGAATATATCCACAGCCATCGCCAATGACAGCAAAACCACCCGCAGTACAGCGACGCGTAATTTTGCGCGGGCCATAAAGAAAATAACGGCAGCCGCAACTGCACCGAGTATGTACATCTTAGCTTCTTCGGCAAGAATCCTGGCGTATTTGTCTCCAAGGCCTGCAAATAACTGAAAATACCTTGTCGCCAGCAGCAATGCAATAATGGCAAGTGCCAACATCACTATAGAGTTTGCCAACACCCATTTTCTATCGGCGAAGCCAGCAGAGATAAGCCCTTGCATCCCCATCCCCACAAGTACTGAGCAGCACAGAACAGGTAGCGTCAACCAGATGACCGGGCTAATGTTAAAAAAAGGGCCGCAGAAGGCTAACATAGCACCAATGGCAAAAACACATATTGGCCCGAGCCGCCGAGCTGCGATGAGCATTAAAAATCCCATCATAAGCGCCGCTATCGGGACGTGATAAAAACCAACAAGAATTGAACCTCTATTTACCATAGCAAGTGGAGCCAGCAGGCTTGGCAAATCTGCTAAATGTAACTTAGCCTGTACTGGTATCGCGAATAATCGCAAGTAGGTAGATATCCGGAAGAATAGCAGAACCGCCAGAAACGGCAAAGCTAAAAGAGGCACAGCCATCCACCACCATTTTTCTTTGGCGATAAACACAGCAGGGCAGAACAACCATGGTATAGCCACTGCTAAGAGACCTGCCATCGGGTGATAACCACTCAGCCAGAGCGTAAACGGCCCAAAGCCATATACGACACCTGCAAAAAATGACCCCCAAAATGAACTTACCCACCGACGACTCAGCACAAAGCCGCCGAGAGCGGCCAGACAAACGTTTACAATGATAAGATATTGCAGTTCGTCGAAGTGCTTGAAATACGGCTGATACAGATAAACAGCAAAGCCAGCGTAAATTGCCGCTACAGCAGCGAACTTGCCCAAACTTTTGTTCATTTAATTATCTACTTGAGAATTACTTTGCACGTCCCCGAAGTTATTCTGCCGATGCGGTAGATTTTTTCACCATATCTGGTCAGTTTCTTTTTTATCGAGTTTGCAAAATCCTCAGCCACTATCAGCACAAATCCTATCCCCATATTAAAGACCCTAAACATTTCAGCCTCCTCGACTGGACCATTATTCTGCAGAAATTTAAATATCTTTGGAACTGGCCAGCTTGATTCTTTTATAACCGCATCGCAATCCTTCGGCAGAACCCGTGGAACATTTCCCACCAGACCTCCGCCGGTAATATGCACCATCCCGTGGACGATCTTTTTAACTTTATATTGTGATAGCAGTTTAACTATCGACCGAACATAAATCCGCGTTGGCTCCAACAAGACATCTCCCAGCACTGCTCCGTCAAGTTCGTCAACAGAATCGGTCATCTTCATACCGGCCATTTTAAAGCAGATATTGCGAACAAGCGTATAGCCGTTGCTGTGCAGCCCACTCGAAGCTAGACCAAGAATCACGTCACCTCTTCTTATATTTGCCCCAGTGATGATTTTTTTTCGCTCGACCACGCCAACAGCAAACCCGGCCATATCGAAGTCACCGACGCGGTATGTATCCGGCATCTCAGCGGTCTCGCCACCGATTAGCGCGCAGTCGGCTAACCGACAACCAGCTGCAACACCTTTTATCAGTTCAGCTATTACCCCCGGCTCTAATTTGTGAACCGCCAGATAATCCAGAAAAAACAAGGGCTCCGCACCGTGAGCGAGCATATCGTTAACGTTCATCGCCACAAGGTCAATCCCAACAGTGTCGAACTTCTTTATTTTACCTGCTAATTGAACCTTACTACCGACGCCATCGCTACAGGCCACAAGAACAGGATTTTTATAGTTTTTCTTGAAGAGCTTTTCATCATAGTCAACTCGAAACATTCCCGCAAAAGCGTTTGGCAATTCAATAACCCTGGGCCCAAATGTGCTAGCAACGTAGGAATAGATTTGCTTGGAGCTTTCATCCCCCGCATCTATACTTACGCCGGATTGTTCATAGCTGATATACTTACTCATCTGTTCCAGGCCAGTCCTCAAACATACGCAATTGATACCGTTTCAAAGCAAACTTGTTCACCACAGTATCTACTGGTATCCTGTATTGCCCACTCCAGCAGGCGGTGCAGTAGTTTTCTGCCGGCAGATTTGCACAAGACAGCAAACCTTTAAGTGACATATAACCGACACTATCCACTTCGAGAAATTCTTTGATTTGCTCCAGGTCACGATTATTGGCCAGCAGTTCTTCTTTTGTAGGGAAGTCCACGCCATAAAAACATGGGAACCTTATCGGCGGACAGCTGACCCGCATATGGATTTCTTTTGCACCAGCCTGGCGTAACGTTCTAATCTTGCCTCTCGTGGTCGTGCCACGAACGATCGAGTCGTCCACCACTACTATACGCTTGCCTGCCACAGCTTCCCTTACAACTGCAAGCTTGAGTTTAACCTCCAGCTCTCTGATTTTCTGCTCAGGTGAAATAAATGTTCTACCTATATAGTGGCTTCTAACCAGTCCCATATCAAAAGGCAACTGACTCTGCTCCGCGTATCCTATTGCCGCCGATGTGCCTGAGTCCGGCACTGGTATTACAAGGTCGGCATCAGCGGGGTGTTCTTCCGCCAGTCGCCTTCCGAGCTTCTTTCTAAACTCATGGACATTGTCACCAAATATAGTACTGGTTTGTTTAGCAAAATAGATATGCTCAAAGATGCAATGAGCCGGCGTTACTGTGCTTGGCTCGACAAAAAATCTGCTATGCACTCCGTCTTTATCCAAGGTAACAATCTCACCAGGCTCAACTTCACGAATGAACTGTGCCCCTATGGCATCGAAAGCACAGCTTTCACTGGCAACAACATAACAGCCCTTTTCAGTTTGACCCAAACATAAAGGCCGAATGCCAAAAGGGTCCCTCGCTGCCTCAATCCGGTCAGAAAACAAAAACAGCAAACAATAGGCACCTTGCAGATGGTTCAATATGTGCGCTAATGGGTCGGGTTTGCTGATATGCGTTGGCTTGGCGAGTAGATGAATAATTACTTCAGTATCGCTTATGGACTTAAAGATGCTACCATATGCTTCATATTCGTCCCGTAATAGCGCCGCATTTATAAGATTGCCGTTGTGTGCAACCGCCACCTGGCCGCGTGAGTACTCGCATAAAACCGGTTGGCTGTTAAGAGCCTCAGACGATCCTGCAGTTGAATACCGCACATGTCCAATGGCCATCGGGTTAGCCAACTTCCCTAAAAGGGCCGAGCCACTGCGGAAAACCCTACTTACCGTACCCATACCGCTGTAGCATTGGATAACATCTCCGTCGCTACTGGCAATTCCTGCTGATTCCTGCCCGCGGTGCTGAAGACTATGTAAGCCAAAATAGGTTTTTTCAACAGCTGCTGCGCTACCAAAAATACCAAAAAGACCGCAATTTTCTATCTTTTCCGGAATCACTTTCACATCACGTAAACAACGTGCGCCAAAGCCTAAGAACAAAAATATACTGCCGCAGGTTCGCAATTGCGAGTCACTGCGAAATGGAGTCTGCCTTACACACCTTTAAAATACTCTTTCAACGTGTAGTTTAGTGAATTGGCCAAATCAAGTCAAACAATTGTTTTTCCATTATCGTTCTAAGGATTGGGGGAACTCACCCTCGACCAGCTGCGAGTAGCCTGCCTAAGGTTAGGTCAGCATATTTTGGAGCAACTTTATTCTTCTTTGAAAACAAAAAATTATAAAAATTGGGGTGGCTTATGACATTGAATGTTAATGGTACGTAGGTAAAATAGTAGGGAAGTTACTCTCCTCTTATGACTTCTGTACTTATAGCTTATCCCCCCATAACTTATGCGCTTTGTTTGGGAGATACGAGATAAAACGAGGCCGAAACCACCAAAGAAAATCGCTGAGTCGCTCCATTAGCTGCCCCACACGAATTCTCCTCTGCAGCACCTTCAATCGCAAATCACCATCTGCCAATGATCGAGCCTCGCTTATATACTCTGCAGCGTTGGCTAATCTACCCATCACCAGATAAACAACAGCCAAATCCCGCAAGGCCCGAACATCCTTTGGCCTAATATCGAGCACATTAGCAAAGAACTCAGCAGAATGCTCAAACGCCCCTTTCATGGCGCTAACAACACCAAGGTAATAATATGCATCTGCGCTGGCACAATCAATGTCCAAAGCCTTAAGCAAACAATGAACTGCGTAATCCAGGTCACCAATTGTCAGAAACATCGACCCCATGGAAACCAACGTATCCGCATCCTCCGGAGCCAGATTCATCTCTGAAATCAGATAATTTCTTGCTTCTTGCTCCTGTCCTTTCATCAATGCATACTGAGCCAGCCTATACTGCGGCCCCATAACAGTACGGTCTTCTCGCAATGCCTGGTTAAAAAGTTGTACCGCCCGTTCATAATCAGCATTATTGAAAGCTATTTCCCCTAAATAGAACGAAGCTGATGCAAAATTCGGCTTAAGTTCAAGTAGTCTGTTGAACTTCTCCTTCGCTGATTCGGTATCACCAATATCAAGTAGAAACAGACCAAAATCGAGAATGACATCAATGTCTCCCGGACTGAGACGAAGTTCTGCCAGGAAATGCTCCCGACTGCGCCCGCCGTCACCGTCGGACCAATATGCCTGAGCTATTCGATAGTTAATTTGTGGATGACTCGGCTCAAGCTCGGCTGTTTTTAGCCAGCAGTGAATCGCTTTCTTGTACTGGCCACGAATAAAGAGGCTGTTGCCGATATTATAGTAGCACAACGGACAATCCGGATCTATTTGCTGCGCAAGATAAAACATCTGTTCGGCCAAGTCATGTTGACCCATTTCAGTATAGGTAATTATGCGATTGCAATAGCAAGGTTCAAACTTGGGATCAAGTGTTTGGATATGCTCAAAAGTGTCTATAGCTAAATCATATTGGCCCGTGCGGGTATAGTCAACCGCTAATGAATTTAATACCTCCAAATCATCTGGGCTTAGTTGCAGAGCAATCTCGTATTCGCTTATTGCATCATCGAACCGATTAATAGCATCCAGAGTAAGCGCCTTGTTGAAATGCCACGAACTGTTGGAAGGATTTATATCAATAGCTGCTTCCAGCTCAGCAAGAGCCTGCGGCATTTCCCCATCCTCATAAAGCTCAAAAGCCTTTCGTACCTTATGCTCAGCTTCCATAAAGGAGCCAAATTCTATGTCGTCAAAAAGCATAATCGCATTACCCCGTATCTTATATTTTGGATCCCAAACAAGATACGAACACTGCCCAACGGCGTTATCGCCTATAAAGTGCCATTGGCTTAGCGGTTTCTTACCAGCATACAAAACTTTTTGCTTACATTAAAAATTTCCCGGGAATCTATGTTATAAGCCCTTGTGATTGCGCAGGTTAGGTCCCCAAAAACAGCTTGCTTAGCCATTTAACCCAGTCGCAATTGGTGTTTTTCTGGAAACCAGGCTTTTATAGTCTTATAATGTGTAGCCGCCCACAGAGTGGGAAATGTAACTTCAACAGATGCAATGTTGTTTGGAGAAGAAAAACTATGAAAGAAGTAAAAGGTCAGGTACGAGCCGGCAAGGGCAGTTACGTTGTTGTAGTCAGCCGGTTCAACGAATTTATAACCGCTAAGCTGCTTGCCGGCGCAATAGATTGCCTGCGGCGCCACGATGCTGCCGACAACCAAATATCTGTAGTCTGGGTACCGGGCGCCTGTGAAATCACCATTGCTGCAAAAAAGCTCGCGAAAACTGGTAAATACGCTGCGGTTATTTGCCTCGGCGCGGTCATACGGGGTCAAACATCACATTACGATTATATCTGTCAGCAGGTAGCCAGAGGCATCGGGCAAATTAACTATGATACAGCAGTACCAACAATATTTGGTGTTCTAACCTGCGATACACTCGAACAGGCTGTTGAAAGGGCCGGCACTAAAATGGGCAACGCCGGTGCCGAGGCTGCATTAACAGCCATGGAAACTGTCAGCATTATGGAACAGATTTAAACTGATTATTGATAAATTGACAACTTAACAAGCATCATTGAACAATAATCATTTAGTAAGAGGCCTGCAGGTGGATAAGAGAACAAGGGCCAGAGAACTGGCAATGCAGGGATTATATCAACTCGATGTACAAGGCCCAGACCTGCTCGTGCAGTTAACTGAGTTCTTCATTGAAAACGACCCTGATGATTTAGTACGCAAACTTGCCTCAGTTTGGACAAAAGGAACTTGGGAAAATCTCACACAGTGTGACGAACTTATAATTGCTTCAACAATAAAATGGCAATTATCCCGGCTTTCAGCCGTTGACAAAAGTATCTTGAGACTGGCGGTTTATCAGTTGAAATTCTGCCCTGATATTCCGCCCAGAGTCGCGATAAATGAGGCCATTGAACTCGCAAAAAAGTTCAGCACCGCCCAATCGCCGGCGTTCGTTAATGGCGTGCTTGATGCCGTCTTAAGAAAACTGAAATCAGAAAGATAAATTTATAGTTCATTAATCGCAAATCGAGCTACTATATACGAACATGAGAACAATTGCAGTATTAAACCAAAAAGGCGGGGTGGGTAAAACCACAACAGTAGTTAATACCGCCGCAGCCCTTGCAGCCGCCGGCTTGAAAGTGGCTGTTATCGACCTGGACCCTCAGGCACATCTGACGATACATCTCGGTGTAGAACCCGAAACTATCGGCGCCGGCTCCTATAAACTCCTAACCAAAGAAGCCAAATTTGAAGAAGAGCTCCTGCTTGTACGTCCAAACCTTTGGCTTCTGCCTGCAAATATCAATCTTGTAGGAGCCGAAAGTGAGCTGGTTAGCGTAGTCGGCAGGGAAACCATTCTCCGAGAAGCCATCAAAACTGCAAAGGACAATTTCGATTACCTGATTATCGACTGTCCCCCTTCGCTCGGATTACTTACGTTAAATGCCCTCGCTACAGCCAAGGAGGTCATGATCCCGCTGCAGCCTCATTTCTTAGCTCTACAGGGATTTGGAAAGCTGCTGCAAACCATCGAACTTGTCAATAAAAGAATTAACCCGAATCTGAAGGTCAAAGGGATTTTGCTGTGTATGTTTGACAGCAGAGCCTCATTGCCAAACGAGGTCAAGGCTGATATCGAACAATTCCTCGATAAGGCACGCGGTACCAACTGTGCCTGGGCACAGGCTCAGGTTTTACCCTGCTATATTCGAAGAAACATTAAGCTTGCCGAGGCACCAAGCTACGGCAAAACGATCTTTGAATACGAGCAAAATTGTCACGGCGCCGAAGATTACAAAAAGGTAGCTGAATTCATACACGCTCAATTCCAGTCAGCACCAGAATCTGATATACAACCTGCTGCCGTTAGCGAAAATCAGGAGCAACCCCCTATTGAAATCAAACCAATCACACAACCTGATTTGCAAACACAACCTTCAGAATTCACACAAACAACAGCCGGTCAAAACGTCCCTGAGTCCCAGGAATCAGGATAAACTGACATTCCCCTGCCTCCTTGCCTGCCCCAGCATGTCTTAGGCTGGGGTCCCAGCGAAGGCTGGGAGCCAGACCCCATATAAAACTCCGTCGCGCAGCGACTCCACAATTTTGCCTTTTGATTTTTAATCTTTAATTTTCCTGTGCTGCCTCCAGCTCGGATACTGTTTTACTTGTATGCCTGTGGCATATCTACTGTATGTTTCCTCGTCGCTGCCTCCGGCAACACACCCAAATTCCCAAATCCCGATTGCTAAAGCACTATATTAATATATACGCATATACTAATATACTTTTGCAAAATCGCCAGGTACCAATTTGACTTTTGACCTGCCTCAAAAATCAATCATTTGCGCAAGGGATTTCAACCAAAAATCCAAAAAATCAAAATTTTTTTTATTTCTTTAATTGCAACGACTCACCAAAAATCGCACCTCCGAAATACCCAAAATTTTCGAATCAAACGCGCATCTCCGCCCAATTATGGAACGCCCATACTCCGTTCCCGCGCAACTTTGACAAGTTAATATCAGTGTTAATCCCATGTAAATCAGTGTCTAATCTCCCTTTGTGTCTCAGTGCCTTTGTGGCTACCAGTAATTTATGCAAAACAAACCCAATTTCCAAAATGATAAAATGAACATAAACTCAGCTATAACAAAGGATTATGAAAATGAACCGCCCCTTCGAACTTCGTCAAAACAAACCCAATCAAACCCAACTTGCAGTGAGCTCGTCGAACCTATTTCAATCCCACCGCCTCAGTTTTCCATCAAGCAAGCTGTTGTGGATTTTGCAGTTGCTCTTTGATAAAGTTTAGAAACTCTGCCGCATAAGCTTCATTTATGATTCTGCGGTCAACAACCAGACATAAGCTCACCATTTTACGCGTTATCGCTTTGCCGTCTTTGGGAATAACCGTTGACACTACATTGCCGACCGCCAAGATAGTGCTTGCTGGCGGTGGCACAATCCCAACAAAGGAATCAATACCATAGGCGCCAAGATTACTTAACGCTACCGTTTCTCCTTCCATTTCTGCAAGTGTCAACTTATTGCTGCGTGCCTTCTCCGTCAGTATTTTCTCCAGACCAGCTATTTCAGCCAGTGTTTTTTTATCTGCATTCTTAATTACCGGCACAACAAGACCCTGAGGAGCGTTGACCGCAAAGCCAACATTAATCGCATCAGCTATCCTGATATTACCATCCTCAAGCTTGCCTACCATAAGTGGATATTCTTTCGTAGCTATTGCCAGCGCCCGAATAAAAAAGGCATTCGTTGTTATTTTGAAACCCAAAGATTTCCTCAGTTTGGGCCGCAGACCCATAAGTTCGGTCACGTCCGCTCTTAACTCGATGTAAAAACAGGGCTTGCTTCGCCTGGCTTTCAACATCCTCTCACCAATGAGCTTTTGAATTCGAGTAAGTGGAACATAATGTGTTAATTTGCTATCCAATAGGGTCTCTGCTATTTTTTTATATCAACCTTAAAAAGCTTTTTCAACTGCCGGACTAATATAATAGCGCCACGATTTTGCCTTTGCAAGTGCAATCGGAAATTCACAGTGCATCTTGGAGTCTATTGACAGGCCGGACCCAGCCATTGAGAAAATTGTTTCAATTGCAAATAAAGCAGAAACTAATCTCTGACAGCTTGACCGCTGACCTAAAGCCCAAAGATGCTTCTGCATAAACCAAAGACTGTGTTGTGCAAGTTTTTTATAGCAACCTTAGTTTTTTAACTTTTGAAGCAAGTTTTTTATAAAATTTAGCAAAAATCTCAAACTGTTGACCCAAAAACCCGTTTTTGAGTTAAAAACCACATTTTTGAAAACTCGCACAATCCGTTATTATATAGGTACGTCACTCAAAAACCCCCGCCAAATGACAAATATGTAATAATAATGTGTGGTATTAATATTTATAAACTATATTTATCTTTTCTATTGACATACTCTACCAAGTTTTGTATATACAAAACTTGAAGGAGTAAGCTTGCTCGGAAATAAAGACAATCGCCAAATAAGTCTTTTGCAGAGGGACATTCATGCTTCGCAGAAAAGGCTATGGCAAGGGAGAAAGTGCGTTCAAACTTATCTTTTAGGAAGGTCATAATAATGCTTAGAAGAATTTCTTTCGTTTATTTGGTACTCGTCCTAATGCTGAGTTCAAAGAGCATAGCTCAGACAATATTATTTAGCGATGGTTTTGAAAGCGGAGATTTTGCTGCAGGTGGCTGGGTCACGCAGAACGACGATGCCAGTGCTGCCTTTGGTGCCGCCTATACAGATGACTACGGCGCAAAACTTGTGAAAACAACCTGGATAGAAAAATCCATCGACACCTCTGATTATAGCGACATTCATCTCAAATATTACCGTAAGACCAGAAATTTAGATACCAACGAGTATCTCTATGCAGAATGGTATGACGGCAACGATTGGAATGAACTAGAGTCAACAAACACCAAATCGTGGGAAGACTATCAGGACAAAACCTGTGGCTCAGGGGCAGATGACAATAGCAGCTTTAAAATAAGATTTCGTATAAACGCTAACTTAAACAATGAATGTGCCCTCCTTGACGATGTGGAAGTTACCGGCACCAGTACCGTCCCAACACCAGGTGTGACAATCGTCGAATCCGGAGGCTCGACTGATGTAGATGAGGAAGGCCCCACTTCCGATACCTACACCGTTGTCCTCGATTCTCAACCAACAAGTACAGTCACTATTACCGTGGACCCTGATGTCGAAACCGAAGTTAACAATAATGGCGCCGGAAATCCCTTTGATTTGACCTTCTTGACAACCAACTGGAGCAGCCTGCAGACGGTCACGGTAAAAGCCATCGACGATGCTAATGAGGAAGGAAATCATACTTCTATCATTACCCATAGTGCCGTCAGCAGCGACAATGATTACAACGGCATCAATATCGATGATGTAGTAGCTAATGTCAAGGACAACGACAGCCCAACAACTGATGATGTAGCCAATAGTGATATAGTCGTTTCCGGTACAGTAAGCGGCAGCTATATTAATACGCACAACAGCGATGACAGTTATGAATCAATTCAGGAAATCCTGACAACCACTTCACCTCGTAAAAACCAATACAGCTACCTTGTGCATAAGTGGACTATTGACGTCACCGGCGGCAGTACGGTAACGTTCTATCTGGAGGCACATCATACCTCTAATAACGAGGGAGATAATTTCAGTTTCGCTTATTCTACCGATGATTCCAATTACACAAATATGCTGACCGTTACAAAGACCGCTGATGACGACGCAAATCAAAGCTATGAGCTACCAAGTGACACTAATGGCACCCTTTATATACGGGTGATGGATACCGACCAGTCAGCAGGAAATCAGACGCTTGATACGGTTTATATCGACCACATGTATGTTCGATCACAACAGGAAGCTATCCCACCAGGCCAGGCCAGTAATCCTGACCCCGCCGATGATGAGAATAATGTAAGCATAAGCACTGATTTAAGCTGGACACCGGGCTCCAATACACTATCGCACGATGTGTACTTTGGAACGAATTTCAATAATGTGAACGATGCAAATACGACTATAACCCTGGGTGTATTCAAGGGCAACCAGGATACTAATACTTATGACCCCTGCACGCTTTCCTATAACACGACTTACTACTGGCGAATTGACGAACGTAACACCTATGGCACAACAAAAGGAAATGTCTGGAGTTTTACAACCGTTGATAACCCCGATAGTGACGGTGACGGCATTCCGGATTTCTGGGAAAATCAATATGGACTCGACCCAAATGACCCGGGCGATGCCGACCTTGACCTTGACACCGATAATTACAACAATCTAAGCGAGTTTCTACACAACAGCGAACCGAATAACCCAGAAAGTGTGCCCTTAGATAATATTACAATTGCTGTGCCTACCCAGGTAAACGCTATTCAGCGGGCCATCAACGCCAGTATTGATGGTGATATAATAACTATCGCCCAAGATACATACTATGAGACTATCAATTTCGCAGGCAAGAGCATTCATCTTCGCAGCACCGACCCAAATGACCCAAACGTGGTCGCTTCGACCATTATTGACGCCAATAATATATCTGTAGATGCAGTTGTCTTTAACTCGGACGAGGATGCAAATTCGATTTTAGATGGTATAACAATTACAGGTGGACGTTACGGAATATACTGTTATAATTATTCATCGCCTAAAATTCTCAATTGCACCATCAGCGGTAATCAGTCCTATGGTTTGTACTGTTCTTATATAGGCTCGCCCATCGTATCGGGGTGCA
>CP070728.1:660982-679315 GCA_020351025.1 Planctomycetota bacterium | reverse complement strand
TTTGGCTACCTTGGCTTTCGAGCGATAGCAGTATCGACTCTGACAGTTGATAGCCGTCCCGAATCTTCTTATCCGTATGAGCCCATAGGCGCTGGAAGTAGTAATTCTCGCACGAACCCCGCATTACCTCTATCGCGTCAAGCAGGTTCACGCCTGTGTTGACCATAGTCGCCATAATCCGCATACTGCGTGCTACTATAGTATCGATAAACATTGTGCCCAGTACAGGTGTCTGTATCTTAAAAAAATCTATCACTCGCCGTCCGCTTAGCGTTCCAGCCCAGTAATATAATGCCGTCGAAACTAATATCAGCACCGTCACCACAGCTGTCATTATCCTAAAATTACCGAGCATCTGTGAAAAGCCAATCAGAATTTGAGTGATTTTGGGAAGACTGGCCCCTCTGGCTTCATAAATCTTCGTGAATCTCGGCAGTACGAAGAACATTAATGTTCCTGTCGCCGCAACTGCCATCAGCGCCATTATAAACGGATATGTAAGGGCGCCTTTGATGCGTTTACGGGTTTCGACCTCAAAATTTAGATAGCCGCTTAGTACTCTGAGCATCTCCGCCATCTTTCCCGATGCTTCCGAAGCCTTAACCATACTGATGAACATCCTATTAAAAGCTTTTGGGTACGATGCCAGCGCTTTCGAAAAATTTTCGCCGCCTTTGACCATTTCAGCTACATCTATAATAATCGTTTTGAAAGTGGCGTTTTCGGCCTGTTCCGCAATGGCGTCAAGTGCGTCGCTAAGCACGACACCGCTGTCGAGCATTACCGCTAATTGTGTTGTAAATAGTATTAGCTCTGATTGTTTTACTTTCACGCTATAGGGTTTTGCTGTTGGAGCGGCAGTTTGCCCAAGCATCATACCTGTGTCAGAGCTATTTGTGCTGGTTTGTGAATTGGGCGGAGAACTCGAGGACTGTGACTTGTCCACTTCTGTCGCAATATCAGTTTTCTCTGCACTATTGGTTGTTAATGTACTCATCTTTTTGCTTTTCGATTCTCGACAGGATTGTTTTTGCTGTTTTCGGCATCCACCGTTACCATCTGCGTCGTTCTCAGTATTTCCTCTATTGATACGATGCCCGCTTTCACCTTTTCGATACCATCTGCCTGAAGAGGAAACATTCCCTTTTGTAGTGCTTTACTTCTGAGTTTTTTCAGACTCGCCCGGTCATTAATCATTTCCATGATTTCTTCATCAGGTACAAATAGTTCGTGAACGGCAATCCGGCCGGCATAGCCGGTGTTCCGACATTTTTTACAGCCCACTCCCCGGTAAAATTTCTCGAACTTGCCTGCCACTTTCTCAACTAACTTTTTTATACTTGTAGGCGGTTCATACTCTGTCTTGCACGCCGGGCATATCTTGCGAACTAACCGCTGCGCCAAAACAGCAATCAGTGATGCACTTACAAGATATGGTGCAACCTCAAGGTCCAGAAGTCTCGTCACGGCACCCGGCGCATCGTTTGTATGCAAAGTCGAAAGAACCAGATGGCCTGTCAGCGCTGCCTGTACCGCGATATTTGCCGTGTCCTTATCTCGTATCTCGCCGACCATTATGATATCAGGGTCTTGTCTTAACAAACTACGAAGAGCCGTCGAAAACCGAAAACCCGCACTTTCGTTGACCTGGAACTGATTTATCCCGCCTATATTACATTCTACAGGGTCCTCGACCGTGCAGATATTGACCTCCTCGTTGTTTAATTCAGCCAAAGCGGCGTAAAGGGTGGTATTTTTTCCTGAGCCCGTTGGCCCTGTTACTAAAACTATCCCGTTGGGAGACTGTATCAGCTCCCTGAATCGCTGGAGGTTATCATACGTAAACCCTAGAGATTCGAAGTTGAAAAGCACCTTTTGTGGGTCAATAATTCTAATCACCACTTTTTCGCCGAAGCTGCCCGGCATTATTGACACGCGCAAATCTATTTGCCTGCCTTCTGCTAAAACATGGATACCACCGTCCTGAGGAAGACGGCGCTGGGCAATGTCGAGCTCAGCCATAATCTTGATGCGGGAAACTAAGGCTGAATGCATTTGATGAGGGGGTTGCATTTTCTCATACATCCTGCCATCGACCCTGTATCGCACCCGAAGTTTCTTATCGCCGGCTTCTATGTGAATGTCGCTGGCATTTTCTCTTACAGCATTGTAGAGTAAATAATTGACTAGTTTTACAACCGGCGATTGGCCGGCTATTTCCTCAAGGTTGCTTATATCTGCGGTGCACTTTTCAATCAGTGTAAAGTCTTCAAGCCCTTCATCCTCGATAATATCATCGATGACAAAAACATTTGCTGTCGGCAAATATGTCTGAAGTGTAGCTTTAATATCCTTGCTTGTCGTGCAAACTACCTGCACCTTACAGCCGCTTATCCGCTCTATTTCGTCTATCAGAAATACATTCGTCGGTTCATTTACAGCTACCGTAAGAACATCTCTCACTTTAAAAAGTGGCAGGATGGTATGTTCTTCGATAAATTCCCGCGGCAACACCTCAAGTACCTTTACGTCGCACATCTTTGGGCTAACTTGCGCGTATGGCACCCCATATGATTCAGCCAGAGCCGAAGCTATCTGGTTCTCTGTGCAGTAGTTCATCTCAACTAGAAGCTCGCCGAGTAGTTTGCGATGGCCCTTCTGCTTTTGTTCAGATAGAGCTTTTTCAATCTGCTCCTCCGTAACAATTTCTCGTGCCACCAGCAGTTGACCAAGTTGCATCTTATTTTGTGTTGCTATTTGACCCATATTTTGTATTCGCCTCGAGTTTTAACAACGACTCTCTATGCAAAACTCTTTACCGCCTCGGCAAGTTCCACATAACAGTTAAATTCGTTCTCAAGACGGGTTACTTCCAATATTTTGACAATAGGTTCGTCAAGTCCTGCTAATCTGAGTTGGCAGTTGTTTTCGTTACAAAAGTCCCTTGACCATAACAATTGCTCTAAGCCCTTGCTGTCTATAAACCCTACATTGCTCATATCAAGTACGATTCCAACCTTGTGCGCAGCGATTATGTCAGTGATAGTGTTCTGAAGCAACTCCGTAAAATCACTGTCCAAGTCACCCTGCAGCTCGATAACCGTAATTTCGTTATAGTCTTGTGTTTTAATTTTCATCTTATTATGCTTCCAACAGCAGCAGTACCGTATTCCGATAAAGTACTGTCCCCGTAAATCTCACTAAATCCGGCTTGCATAATATCCCATAGCTGGTAGATATCACTGTTGATAAATATTCTGCCCACCTGCTGATCAAACTGTGTCCCTAACCCTTTCTCTATTTCCACGAGAGCTTGTTCTATAGTCATTGCATTCCGGTAAGTTCGCTTCGATGTCATAGCATCAAAACTATCTGCCAGCCCAATAATCTTACCTGTTAGCGGTGTTTGCTCTGCGGTTAACCCGCCCGGATAGCCCTTGCCGTCGGCTCGCTCGTGATGGTGCAATACGCCCGGAACAATATCACGCATCTGTTTTATTTCACTCAAAATAGCTGCGCCTATCGATGGATGCATTCTCATTTGGTTTAACTCTCGATCGGTTAGCTTGCCCTTCTTGCGCAACACAGCCTCGTCTATCCCCATTTTTCCTATATCGTGTAGCAGCCCGGATAAATAAATTTTGTGTATCTGTTCTTTCTCCAACGGTTTTCCTTCGGTGATTCTTTCTGCAATCCACCGGGAAATAAATGCAACCCTTTCAGAGTGACCTCGTGTGTATGGGTCTTTCGCATCGATACTGCTTGTCAGTGCTCTTAGCGAACCGATAAATAATTCTTCAAGGTCCTTGAACAACCTTCCGTTATCCACAAAAACAGCACATCCATTGGCCACCGAATTAAATAGCTTTACATCAGTGCTGTCAAAATCCGGCTTATCCAGCCTGTTTATTGCAACCATCAGTCCTATTATCGAGCTTCCGTCCCGTCCTTTTTCTACAAAGTGACCTCCCGTTTTCTCTTTGCCCCACAGCGGAACGCCAATAATATTCTTTATGTTATTAGACCACTCGTATTTGAACGGTGAATCTACTTCACTGTCCAGCAGTGCCTCATTGCCTTTATTTATTTCTTCCGTCAGACGTTTCTTTAGAATAAGCCCCATTTGTTCGTCTATATCTATCAGCCCTAATCCCGCAGCAAGCGACAATCGTTTCTCCCCGTCTATCATTTTTTCCAGAAGTATTGCTATCCCTTCGACGTTGACGATCTCGGTTAAGCCATCACAAGCCATTTGCAGAAAAATGGCGTCTGCCTCAGTTACTTTCATATTTGTGCTGAGCTTGTGTAGTAGCACTAGTTCCTCATAGGTTTGTGCCAACTTTGTGCTGACCATTTCAATCTGTTTCTCAGCTTTCATAATAGCTCGGAAATTCTCTGCCAGAAAAGAGAGCATCTCTCTTAGAATTTCGCGTGGACCATACTTTTCTTTTTCTGTCCCTACTTTGTTATCACTTCTTGTTGTGTTTTCACGTAAGTCAATCAAAGCAACGCCTACGGCGTCGTTATCTGATTTCAGCACAGCAGCGAGAACTTGGGCTCCTTTGTCGAGTTCGAAAATTTGTACCTCTGACACAACACCTTTTGCCTTATTGTTGCGGCTTAGAGCTTGTTGGCCTGCCTTTATTAACTGTTCCTCGTCACTTTGGAATTTTCCGCTCTCACGCAAAAGAGCAAGTTCACCGTTTGGCACACAAAATGCAAAATTAACGCCGAATTTGTTTACCCTGCCTGCAAACTTTTTCAATTCCCGCGATTGCGGTAAGCTCAATTTCTTATCAACGGTCTTCAGCATTATCCGCCTCTCTCACTTCGCTTCACCCTTCGCGGTTAATTACCGCCTTCTGGTATAGAATGTCATCGATACTCCTTAACAACTCCTTCGGACTAAACGGCTTGCTCAAAAATTCCGATATTTGGAGGTTCTCTTTTTGTTCCTCCTCAATAGCGAAACCTCTCGCTGTCAACATAATCACCGGTGTGTCTTTTGTTGCTTCATTCTCTCGTAGTTTCCGCACAAGCTCGAGTCCTGTCATAATAGGCATCTGGAAATCGGTAACAATAATGTCCGGCTTCTCTTGGCATGCTATCTCAAAGGCCTCATTGCCATTCTCTGCCGATATGACCTCGTAGCCGTTATTACGCAGCTTTATCGCCACCACGTGAATGATATGAATCTCATCGTCAACAACTAAAACTTTCTTCTCTGCCATTATTGTCGCCTCCATCGTTAGTGGACAATTTATAATTAATTAGCAACGTGGGATTCGTCCCCGGTCGATAGTCAGCTTTTGGCAACCTCTGCAGTTGCCAAAGGCAACTCAAAGCCAAATGTACTGCCTTCACCAACTTTGCTTCGGACAAACACCCGACCATTATGTACTTTCTCAACTATTTGTTTAACAAGGTTAAGACCTAAACCTGTCCCTTTTGCTTGACCTTCATTTGTGCTCACTCTGTAAAATTTATCAAAGACGTGTTCAATTTCATCCTCAGGAATTCCAACTCCTGTATCAACAACATTAACTCGTGCTATCCCTGCGATTTCGTCGACTTCGCCTTCAACTTTTATTGACCCTCCGGAAGGGGTGTACTTAACAGCGTTGCTGAGCAGATTAACGATAACCTGCGAAATCATGTCTCTGTCAACATAGACCTGGTCAAAAACAATCGGCTTTTGACCAATAATTGTGATGTTCTTTTCCTCGGTGTAGCTTTTTATCATTTGTAACTGTTCTTCTATTAATATTGTCAGGCTGACAGGGCGTTTTTCTACGGTTATCAGGCCCGATTCTATACGAGAAGTATTCAAAAGGTCTTCAATCAGCCGATTTAATCTTGTTGCCTGGCTTTGAATTACTGAATAGAAATCTTTTCTTGTCTGCTCGTCTTCAGCTTCACCGTCAATGAGCATTTCCGAATAAGCACTGATAGATGCAAGAGGCGTTTTTAATTCGTGTGAAACATGATTTACGAAGTCGCTTTTCATCTGTGATATTTCTTTTTCACGTGTAATATCGTGAAGCACCGCTACGACCCCGCAGACCTGCTCTCGGTCATCGTAAACGCATGAAACAATGCAGTCAAAAGTTTTGGACTTTTCGCTTTTTGAAAAATTAATTTCTCGTCTTGTATGTCGCCCCTTTCCCTGTTTGCTTTGGTGTAGAAAATCTATAAATTCGCCTTCACCTGTGTTTGCTTCTTTGCTACAAACAAGCTTGCGGATAGGTTTGTGTTGTGAGCTTTTAAAGTCAAAGTTGAAAAGCTTGCCGGCTGCATCATTTGCCATCAACAACTTGTCAAACGCATCAATCACGATAACAGCGTCGCGGATGCCGTATATAATCGCCTCAGTGTTTCGTTTTTGCCTCTGCGCCACTTGAATCTGAATATGCAAATCCTTAACCTGCTCCTTGAGTGAAAGATTGGAACTTGAGTAGCCACTGAGCTGTTGGTTGATTGCCTCGCTGAGTTTCTTTATTATCGCAATGCTGCCGGGTTTTAGATAACGCGGTCTCTCTGTCTTAAGAAGCTTGGATATGGACGTGATTTCCTCGACCAGTCTTAGCCAGTACCAGCCAAGGCAAATCACGCCCACAGGCCCAACAAGGTAAAATGTCGACACTATAGGGACCAAGCCCCCTGCCAAAACGGAAGCGGATAATTGCTGACCCGCTTCCATGTCGGGCTTCCACCTGTTATCCTGGCCACCTAAAACCAGGCTGCCTGCCACAATGAGTGTGGCCAAGGTCCCCATTACATATAAGTTTCTTAACGATTTCAAAAAAACTGCTCCAAATCAGCGGTTGATTATTGTTAATATGTTTTTCAAATCCCTGGCTCTTAATCCTCCTTTATCTTCGCCGCCATTTCTCCAAATCTTCTTTCTCAATCGTATTCAGCACGTTTCTTTCAAACATTGGTACACTATTGGGGTCCGTCTCGGTGATGATTTTGTCTTTTAGCCGTATCGCCTCAAGATATGCCGGGCGCAGTTTAAGTGAAACCTCCAGTTCCTTTAATGCCGCTTCATTATCACCTTCAAGGTAGTATCTCGCAGCATTTGAGTAGCGGTCTTCTGCCAGTCTCGCTCTACCTGCCCACTGATGTTCCTGCTTGGCAGCCATTCTTTTACGATTGATGTCCACTGCTCTGGCTTCACTGTTTGTCTCCTGGGCTTCTTTTACGATGTGAGGCGTAAGCATCACAATGACCTCCTGTCGTTCCATTTTATCAACCGTGTTTCTAAACGCCGCTCCAATAAATGGCAGGTCTCCAATCAGAGGAACCTGATTTAGTGTGGTTCTTACTACGTCTCTGAACAGACCTCCGATAACAATAGTCTGGCCGTCTTTAACCATAATATTAGTTGACAGCTCGGTTGAACTCTCGTCCGGTATGTTGTTCGCTTTCAGCGTACCGGCGCTGTCCTTTGGTTGAATATCCATCCGGATATAGTCGTCGTCGCCAATATAGGGCCTAAACGAAAGCTTGGTTCCCGTTTCCAGGAATTCAACCTGCTGGGTCGTGGATGTCTCTGTTTGTGTGGTCTGAGAAACATACCCAATCTTGTTGCCTATATACACTTGGCCCAATTGCTTATTGACAGCCAGGATTTTAGGATTTGCGAGTATCGTAATGTCACTTACAGATTCTAATGCTCGAATTATCGCCGATACGCGGTCGTTTACCACACCGGCAGTAAAGCCACCAGATGATATTGAGGTTTCTGCCCCTGAAAAAAAGCCGGTTATAGACATGCCCTCTGCTGTACCGCTGGCAACATTGGCAATGGTATCTATGGCCACGCCCTCTAAAGTGTTCCAGTCTATTCCAAGAGCTGTTTCCTCGGTCAAGGTCGCGCTTAGAATCGTAGCTTCAATCAGTACCTGTTTTGGACGAACATCCAGTTCTTGCAGCAGCTTTTGGGCCTCTGCTATGTTCTCGGGGTAGTCGCGGATGACAATCCTGTCATTTAACGCCATGCTGTCACCGCCTGATGAGCCTGCACTAATAGACTCACCGGTTGGTACCACGGTTTCGGCGGGAGAACTGGCCTCTAACGTTCCAACCTTGCTCAGGACCGGCGTTAGTAACTTAGTTGCTTCGGCTGCGCTGATATAATACAGCGTGAACACCTTATTTATCATTCGGTCCCTGTCTTCTTTTATCTTTTTGTATTCGTCAGAAGTGTATACCTTGATAAAGTTACCTTCCTTGTCATATCTGTAGCCGTACCCCAAAATAGACTGAAGCGCTTCTTCAAAGGTCACCTCATAAAGGTTGGTAACCGTAATCAGACCGTCCACTTTTGACGAAGGCACAATGTTCTTCTGATACTTAGCAGACAAAAATCGAAGCGCATCGGTAATTCTCGTGTTCTTCTTAAACGTGATTGACTGGATGGTCTGACTTGTAGAAATGTCTACTTCATCACCGATTGCATTACTGTCTGCTACATCGTTTTCTTCATAAGCGTAGGCTTTTGCGGGGCTCATGCTGACGTCGCCAACCACAATCGCTACCATTACTGCTAACACAATGCCCCATGCAAGCAGCCTCTTTCTGATTCTCTTGTTTGGTTTTTCAGTGTTACACATAATTTAACTCCTCTTTTTTAACACCCATCCTGCGATAGATGGGATTCCCGCTTAAAAGCGGGATGCCGTTTAAGGGTCACCATTTGAAGTATATTCTAAATCGGTCAGGACCCTTGCTGTTTATTCAGCTACTTCAGTCGCTTTCATCAGTTTTAATGTGATTTCTGCTTCTCCACATCTGATAAAAACCGTCTCTTCTTCGATTTTGAATACTTCACACTCAAATATGTCACCGCCCTCCTTCACGACCAGTTTATCCCCCAGCGATAGTAACTTGTCGTTGATAAAAGCCTGGGGGTCTTTTCCCAGCACTATTGCCTCCAGCATTAGTTTATTTACAACTCCTCTCATTGCTTCTTCGCTAACATCTCCTGAGGCAAAACTTACTTCTTCCGTTTTCCCATCGTTCATAAAGTTCTGCCAGCCTTCGGCGTCAAAGAAGTCTTTGGAAAGTACATCGTTACGCCCATTGACTTTTGGCAGCTCTTGAAAAGATATTTCCACTTCCGGCTTCGAGTTATTTATCACGTTTTTGTTGGCCATCGCTGCCGCTGCAGCTGTAGGTGGTGTCTTTTTCCCAAGCACCCTCAACCACATAAGAACCATCACCGTAATCAAACAAACTGCTGCAACCGTCTTTTTCTTTTCTGCCGCCAACTGGCCGACAAGCCTGTTGGCTCCATTAACGTTTTTTCCCAGCTTTTGTCTCATATCTTTGTATACTTTTTTCGTTTATACTTTTTACTTATCCCTGCTTAGTCGCTGACCTGTAATAAATAATGGCCTTTGTTTGCATACTAACTTCGCCCGTAAAATCACGGTCGTTCACGAGCTTTATTTCTTCAATGCGAGCCAATCTGTCCAGCTTTTGCAGAGACTTATAGAATTCGAATATCTGTGCCAGCTTGCCTTTGCATTGCATATTTACCGGTATACAGTTCAATTTGCCCGCTTTTATTTCCTTGCCCGGCTGAACCAGTTGCTCCTGAAGGTTGTGCTTATTCATCAAGCCGGCTATCTCTTGCAGAAATATGCCGAGAGACCTGTGCGAAGGTACCTGTTGTTCATAGGTTTCCACCGCCCTTTGCAAGTGTAGCAATTCCTCTTTAAGTGCTGGCAGTCTTCTGCTCTCAGCCGATGTCTTAGTCATAGCAAGCATCTGTGATGCCTTTTTGCTCTTGATGACTTTTATTCTTTTTTGTAAAGGCAGATACCCAAACAGCACAGTGCCCCCAATCATTACTGTTGCCGCAACACATATTGCAATTTGTTGTCTTTCTTGAAAAAACATCGCTATCTTTCTACCTTCCTGCCTCCCTCTTTTCGGTTCCCTCATTAAATAATGATTCCGTTGCGCGGTAATTTGCAAGTTCACAGCTTATTTCAAACTCGCTTATTTCAAAATCTTCTCCTATATGCGAAGGCCCCGTTTTTGTCTTCCGGCTGCGTGAAAATTGAGGTATCACCTGACAAAAGTATGGCGATTCTTCCAGCTTGCATATTAATCCTGCCACATCGCTTGCATCGGACGCAACACCGCTTATCACCACCTTGAACCTGACGTCACCAAGTGGCACCGCATCTTTGCCTCCAACGTAACCCCCGGCGACTCTAACAGCAGAACTGCTGTTTTGACCGGTCTTGCTATTGGCAATTCTACCTGCCTTGAGTTCCACTTTGCTTAGCACTACGTGTTTATCAATCAGAAAGCTTATCTCACCTAAAACGCTCGCAACATCAATCTTCGAATCAATGTCATTTAAAATAGTTGTCTTTTTCTTTAGCTGTGCCAATTCGCTTTCAATCTTGGCAAATTCGTTCGATGAACTTTCTGCACTTATTATCTTCGTTTCAGCCTCTGCAAGCTCTGTTGTGGCTTTTGAAATCGAATAACCGGCAACAAAATTCCACACCAGTATCACCACAAATATCCCGCCCAGTGCAGCATATTGTGTGCGGTAGCTTACACGACGACGTCTGCCGCTTTTATACCAACTTGGAAGAAGGTCAATTTCTTTCATAATTAGTATGACCACAAGCCGTAATTATTGTTATTCGGGCCCTTTCTTTTGCATCTCAGTTCCATTCCAGCCCTTCAGACTTAGACCCACAGCCACTGCCCACTCACATAAAAGGCCACGCCTGTCACTCTCAAAATTCACGTTCATCATATCGAAACCTCTCAACGGTTGAGACATCTCAATCTCAACCGGCAATTGTCGCTTCAAAACATTAAGTAGAATACTTTCGTATGCTTCTCCTCCGGCAAAGACCGCCCGCTCAACCCGCTTGCCTCTGAATGTCACCGTATAGTATCTAAAGCAAAGCGATATCTCTCTCGCTAACTCTTCAGCGACTACGCTGACTGAGTCTGTTATCACCTGTCGCGTCGACGCATCAAGTGAGCACCCATTTGTGTCATTGCTCAAGTGTCCTCCTGTGCCCGATTTTTCCTTTCGCAATGTATCTCGCAATATCTCAGCCTCTCCGATGCTGATTCCTAATCTCGCCGCCGTTTCCCGATTGAATTTTTCTCCGCCAACTGGTATTTGCTTAATGAAACTAATGTCCCCTCCATTTTCTCCTCCGCAGCCAAATACTACCGTCGTGAACCGACTTCCAACGTCTACAAAAACCACCGTTCGCTCTCTATCCTCCTGTCGCCTAAGCGACCTCTCAAAACTTCTAAATAACGCACATGGGACATTATCTATTGCCAGCGGCCTGAGCTGCGTTGCCTCAAGCATCTCAATATGCTTCTTTATTGTTTCATTATCTGTAGCGAACAATATCAGTTCATGCTTGATTGCTTCTCCCTCCTGAACATTACCCGCAACTAAATAGTTAATCGCGTCCCGTTCTGCATCTAAGCCAAAACGTTGAGCAGCTTCTTTTCGAAGAGCTTGTTCAATTTCACCTGTTTCTCCGTCTGGCAGCCGCAGGCTTGTTATTTTTAATTGGCCGTTGGGCAAACACGAAATAACATTTCTGCCTCGAAAATTACCTTCTGACAGCATCTGCTTTATTTTTGAAACAATAAAACTTTTTCTCTCTTCCCCATCGCTGTTTATGTTCGCATCAAGACGAACTTTATCTGCAGCAAGAACGCTTATGCGGCCTCCGTTTATCCCCAGTTGAATCATCTTGATAGAATTATGACCTATGTCCAATCCTATCGGCCGCACACTTCGGGTTTTTAGTTTCCAGCTTATCATTTATTGTTTTAAGCTTTCTAGTCAGCAACCAGGATAAAACCTGTAACAGGTTCTACGCTGACTGTAGTGGTTACTCCTCCTGCCTGCAGTGTGATAACACCGTTATTTAGAGCGTTGCCGTCACCATTGTTGGGACTTCCTACATAATCGAATTGAATCGTGGTCGTAGTGTCAAAATTTACCTTCACAATATCAACCTTGTCCAAGCCCGCAGCTTGAAGGTCAATCACATAATCAAATCCTTTTTTTACCGGATGTGGTATTACCTCACCGTTCTGATTTTCTATCCTGTAGCTGTCTTCTGTAGTATCAAACACCACTGAAAAAGTTTGGCTTCTGCTGATTGCCATACTTTTTGCATACTCTAAATCTGATGCAATCATATTCGACGCACTGTGAAGCTGCATACTCGCCGTTGAACCCATCATTGGGACCATTATCATTGCTGCTATCGCGATTATCGCCACCACGATGATAATCTCAACTAATGTAAAAGCCCTGCTTATGCTCCAAAAATCGCATCTGTCCTCTTGGCTGTAACAGGGTACCGTAAAGCACATTTCTGAACCTTGACAATGCGCCCGCCATGGCTTCTGTTGCAAAATTACCCTTCTCACAAGCCTCCTCTTACCTTCTTGGTACATTATGAATCCCCGCCTCCTTTCTATTTTTCGTCCTCTTTAAGATGCAGCTTTATTTACCACCGCATCAGCCAAAAAACCTGTTGTGATATTTTTACTTACAGCCAAAGCTGAGTTCACCAACAGCCTTGAATTCTTTTCGTACAAACCTTGTTTTTGCCAAGCATTTAAATCGTATATCAGCCTCAAATCCCACACTTTCTAAAGTTAAGGTCAATAGAACTGGTACAATCGTCAAAATAGAGCGATAAGAACCTTCGAACTATCTTGATGACTGACACACATTGAGGTAGGTAATTGGTGTCTCTAATCTATTTAGGATTTTTCTTCTCATTGTCTATAAAGGCCGATAAGCATCGTTTAACACCGGCCTTTGGATAACGTCCTATAAGCTGTCGTTATATTCTCGTGATACTTCTAAAAAACGCACCTGCTGCCTGCCCCCATTTCTCGCTAACTCCTTCTTCCGACCATGTCATAATCCCTGTTTTGGCAGGCGCAGCGGTTATGCTAAGATTGCTGTTGCCTTCTTCATCTAACTTCCAGTGTCCAACTAAACCAACTTCGCTTGGTATTGGGTATATCTCGCTGGCATCCAGTGCCCGGTTGTAGATACGCACATCATCGAGCAATCCGTCCCAGTATTTACCCTTCGCACCTCGACCCAGCATAAACTTCTCTACGCCCTCGATGGTGCCGGACTTCGGTCCCCTATCGTAAGCAAGCTCATTGAGCTGTCCATTGATATAAAGCTTAAGACCAAACCCGGTTTCCCATACCATTGCCAGATGCTGCCAATCTGTCGTTTGAACGTTAGGGCTGCTTTCGATTTGGGTATAACCCGAAGTTGTTCGAATCGATGCCTTGATGCCATTGACACCTCCGCCGAAAGCGCCGGTCTTATCGTATCGTATGCCTAATTCCTCATCGCTGTCACTTGGGACGCTGGTGAAGAAAATGCCGCGGTCCTGGTCTATTACATCCGATTTGACCCAGAGCGATACCGTGATAGCGCTGAGCCCGTTCAAATAGGTGCTTGCGGTCGTGTCCTCGACCTTGTTATCAACTCCATCAAACTCCAGGGCTCCGTCTACATAACCTCCCGAAGGCCGCCAAATCGGACTATTATACAGCTTAGCATGGTTAGCGTTGCCAGAAGAATCTTCCGTTGTCTCGACAATAGCCTTTTCAACAAAGAGCCCGCCCAGTATGGTAACATCTGCCGTGCCGGCATTAATTTGCATCTCCCCATTAACAACGGCAAGTCCCTCAATATCCAACTGGCTGTCGTTTTCTATTATCACGTCGCTGGTTATCAACAATGCTGGCAGGTTTTTTTCCGCCCTGAGGATGTTTCCATTTCCTTCTACTTTTAAATTGCCCTCAACTACTAACATACCATTGATTATAGCATCCCCAGCCAGTTCCAAATCTCCATAGTGATAACATACTCGTACAGGGTTATACGGCCCAATCGTCTGTTCGGAAACACTCGCACCTAAAATTACAGTTGGATATTGAGTCGTAAAATCTGCAACCGTTACTCGAGGCCACTCAAGAGCCAAATCTGCAACCGGCATTTCCTGACCGGTTTTGCTTCCTACTCCGTTTAAAACATTGCTAAACACATCACCATCGATTGTGCTGTTGTTTGTTAACGTTCCACTACAGTACACGTCACCATCAATTGTCATACCGTCGAAAATTGTTGTATTTAGTCCTGTCCACAGTGCAATGCACGGGTCAAGCCGCAACTCAGCATTTAATCTGCTGCAGCCGACTTTCTCCCCGTCTTTTTCCTTATAGCCTTCGCAACTTATCTGATAATTGCACCAACCAAGCTTCACTACATTTACATCATAATAGTCATAACTGCCTGCAACCAGTTGCTGTCGCTCGTCACCGGTCCAATATTCTGTATCAACCTCTTGCGGATTAAGAATAAGCCCCTTCGCATGTTCCAGACCTGATTCAGCCAAATAGTCCATCTTTGTTCGAAGTATCATGTTCTCTCCGCACGCCAACTCGACATCGCTTTGCGACAAAAAACCTAATGATAGTATCGTTACCGTCATAACGATAAATAATACAACCAGCAGTGCTACTCCACGCTTACTCCTGCTGTCATTTGCAGCAAAAGAAGGCTTTAGCCCCGACTTAATTCGAGGGCGATGAAACTCGGAACTTTTTATTGTTGCCTTTTTACTTTTCATTTTTTACTTATTTAGTCATCATCACTTACAATAGCGTCATTGGTTATGTTGAGTAAGTGTCCCGCCCAGCTGCGAAGGGCACTGTTTATCTGCCACTGACGAATGACACCGTTCTCGAAAATATCAAATGAAATACTCACAAATTTGGTCAGCGGCGCAGCCTCATCAAAGCTCACCTGAACATTGCTGCATTCAGCAACCGGCTCTGTGTAGGTTGCGATATCGTAATAACCAAGCCACCAGCTTGTACCGACCGAGTCTATTTCACTTAACGTAACCTCCGGATTGGATGAATTATTGCATTTATAGATTCGTATATGGTCCTGGTTTGTCCCGGTATCGATATACACTAACTCGTTAATGTTAATTTGACCGTTGCTGTTATCATCAGCACTCCACATTGCAAAGTCGGTGCCTCCTGTTTTGCATATAAGGGTGCAGTTTCTAACCAGCTCTGAAATTCTAAGAGTTGCATAACGAAGTTGTGCTTGCTTCTGGCTCGTATCCCTCGTAGAATCGTTTGCCGTACTCAGAGCGTAAGCCAGGGTAGCAACTGCTGTAAAGACTATGCTCGCAACAGACAGTGCCACTAACAGCTCAACCAGAGTAAATCCTTTCTCGTAAACTTGTTTTGGATTCTGCATTTTGGTTATTTGAATTTGTTTCGGATTTTTATTTGCTTATCAGCCGAGTTATAATTGCCATTTCTCCACCGGAATAATATACCCGCACTGTAATACGGATAAATTGCTGCTCTCCGGTTCCACTTTCCTGTGGTACGTACACATATTCGCAGCTTACATCCCTGCTGAAGTTGGTATAATTTGAATCTGTAAATACTGTTCCGTCCGCATCTTTTATTTGTCCTTGAGGCTCGATATATCCGTGATAAGTTGATACTATTTTTTCAAACGGTGTTTTCACGACCTGTTCTACTAAATCACCTCCCAGCTTCGCCGCTATTGTCCGGCGAGCCCCTTCAGCCCGAACTTTTGCTCCGCTGGTAAAGGGAACTAGCAACCCAGCTGCAGCAATACCCAGCACCACCGTTGCCATCATTGCCTCAGCTAATGTGAAGCCTTTTTCATTTTTGCAGACCGGTTTTTTCATTTCTCAATATAAACCGTTCGGCTCTTCCACTTTACGCCAAGCCGTACATTAAAAAAGCTGGCCCGCCACAAACAGTTGCCTCAGCAATGCCAGCCAACTTATCTACTATGTGACTTTCAAAAAAATTGCCAGCTTGTTAAAGAGCTGCGTAGCCGGGGTCGTTATCTGCTTGAAATAGGCCAGTCTGTGTATCAAGCCGCCAGCCGGCTTTCCCGGCACCAGCTCCCTCCCCGTCAAAGCGAACCGTGGTAAGATTATTAAACGGATTCCTGGGAATCTTCTTAACATACGGACCGTACTGCCCTGCGTTTCTCGTCATAGCAGCCTCAAAACTGGCAAATGAATCCGTGGGAGGAAGGCAGTCTCTGTGCTCAACTCGATACAAATCAAGTTGTGTACGCATCATCTCAAGACCCTCAACCAAAGCCGAAACCTTTGCTTCAGTACCCGCTTCACTAATCCTTGGAGCTATCGTCCTCCCAGCTACTCCTAGCGCAATCGCTATGACCGCGATTTCAGCATATGACAAACAAGTCTTCTCCCTCATATGACTCTCCCCCTATTATTTCTCAAAAGGGCTGACCAGTTCCGGCAGTTCGCCTAAATCTGGTCAGCCCGGTTTATTGTCCCCGGCTATTGTTCACCACCAGCCGTTAACTGGATTTGAACTTTGCCGTTTCTTAAATCTCATTAGTAGTCAATGTGCGCTGTACCATCAACTGGATTACTCAGACCATCATCGGCTTGGAACAGCCCTCTATCTAAACCTGTTGTAACGAAGTTCCAGCCGTGGCTGTTATCTCCTGCTGTCCCGTCGATCTCGACACTCGAAGCTCCTTCAGATATATCTGCAACAGTGACTGCCGTCGCAGTACTAAAAGGATTTCCCGGAATCTTCTGCATATAAGGGCCGAATCTATGGGTTGCAGTCGTACCTACCTCACCGTATTGGTTTGTCTTGCTCGTCATTGAATTTACAAAACTTACAGCTGTTGCTGCTGTAATTGTACCATCGGATTGGAGAACCTCACCAGGAAGTACATCATTATGTTGGATCTTGTAAAGCTCAATCTGCGAACGAATCGATTGAATATCGCTGACCAGAGCTGCCTCTTTCGCTTCTGTACTTGCACTGGTGAACTGGGGTATCACAATAGCTGCCAAAATACCCAGAATCACCACTACAATCAGAATTTCTACCAATGTAAAACCACTTTTCGCTTTCATTTTTTGCTCCTTGTGTAACTGAATGTTTTTATGTTTACAACAACTTGCTTTTCTATTTCAAACTATCGTCCTAATCAAAACAGGACTTAACTGCCCCGCTATTTTCTTTGAATTGCAGGCGCCCTCCTCGTAAGAAAGCTTCAAAACCCTTCTAAAATACTTCAAATATTTCACTTCGGACGCTTAACAGTAGACAAAACTTAAAATTTTACGTCCGAAAATACTCCGGATAGCTCGTCTCAGCATCTTGCAGCGCTTTAAGGAAAATATATAAAATAAATGCTGTTTTGCCAAATTCTCAAATCCACGGGATGTGTATAACCGAGATGAATACTATGCGCTATCTGCTAAACGCTACATGCTATATTTATATATTCAGGTATGTTTTTGGTGTGTATTTCTCTTTGCCTCTGCCCCTTGTGTGTAAGCTCTATCCGAATGTAATCTATCCCCGCCAGTGCTTGTTCTATCTTATCGGCCCACTCAATCGCTACTACTGATTGCGGATAGCAGTAGTCATCAAACCCTATCATCTCAAATTCACTCAGGCTGTTAAGCCGATAAGCGTCCACATGGTAAACATCCAGCCGACCTTTATATTCATTCACTATGACAAACGTCGGGCTGGTAACTTCCCTCGCTTCTTCTGTCCCCGCACCTGCTGCAATACCTTTGATTAAGTGTGTCTTGCCGCTGCCCAACACCCCGCAGACCGCAATCACCTCACCACCTTTTAATTGCGCACCAATTTTGCGACCAACCTCTATTGTCTCCTCCGCCGAATTCGAAATTAATTCCGTCCTTCTCATAGCAGCGAGCTTTATACTCTCTTTTTTAATTCACCAATCTTTGTACTAAAAAATCTTCAAATGCTTCCAAATCCTTCCATTTCGTTGCGCAGTTAATCTTTTTTGCCTTATTATCAATGAGCGTGTGTCCATCAGCGGTAACACGAATCCCCAGCCTTTCCATCTCAAGAAGTTCGTTTGATATAGCTAAATAGATAGCCACCGTATCGTAAAGCGTCGTGCTTGCCTTATCAACTTTGCCTTCCCCTGCTTTTTGAGCTTTTGCCCAGACACGGTAGTTGTCCATTAGTGCCCGAGCCAAAGGACTTTTGCTCTTCAGAACTTTTTGATATTTGTTACCGGAAAGACGGACTATTCCACATGTGTCCAGTGGTGTAATTGTCACCTCCCACGGTGCGGTGAAAACTTTTTGTGTTGCCTCGGGATAAAGCCTGGCATTCCATTCGGCCTTCGGTGTTGCTTTACCCTCATATCCGAACCTTATGCTGCCCTGCATACCG
>CP070728.1:650087-660882 GCA_020351025.1 Planctomycetota bacterium | reverse complement strand
ATCAAATAGAACAGCAGGGTCAAAGCATTTTTTTTGCGCAGCTTTTGTTCCCAGTTATCGTCAATGGTATTGCGCACCTTCCAGCCTGTGACTGCGCTATTAAGGATAGTTATCCATAATTGTCTGTTGCGGAAGAGCCGAATAAGATTGTGTGTAATATCCGGAACCGAATCGCGATATATACGTTCTGCTTCTTTTAGTTCCTCCAGCATCGTTTCGGAGCCGGTGAAGTCGTCGTAGTGTTCCTGGATAAAAGCTTGCAGCTTGTCTACATCTCCTCGGTCAAACTGTACCAGCGAGCCGCGCTCGAAGCCGTTGATTATCAGCTTAAAATCACCCGGACTCATTGGTAATAGCGGTAGAAGTGCCAGTCCTGCTCTGAAATCAACCGCTACCAGACCTGCGTCGGGATTATTTTCCGTGCCTTCGCGTTTTAGACAGTTTGGTTGGCTCTTGCAGGTCCACCATTCATATTGCCGAGCAAATTCATAAGCTCCCATATCGTGGAGCAATTTGACAAAATCGGCCATAAACTGCTTTTTGGCTCGATATTCAGGAGAACCGAGCTGTTGCTGGTCAACTGTTTTGCCTCGGAGCCACCGCTTGAGTAAATCCATCCGGTCATCGACTTCAAGCTGCCAAGTGCGTCCATCAACCCACTCTCTTATTTCTCCACAACTGCCGATTTTATCATCCACAAAAATTCCGTATATATCTACAACGGTCATCTCGTCACCGAATCGGATTTTCGCACCTCGCCGGATAAATTTCTGCCAAAGGCCCCCTGCCATTGCCGCTTTTGGATTTACCTGAAGCTGGAATGGTCCCTGAAAGCCAAGCCAGTACAGGAAATTGCGAAAGAACTTAGCAAAGGTCGAAGTGGGGACGAGAATCTTTAATGCGTAAATCTGGCCGACTTTAAGAGCCTCGATGGGCTCATTTTCAGCTTTGATATCGAGCAGCTTGACTTTATAGACCTGTCCGGCATAGCCTCCGCCTACAAACTTTTCAACAAACAGACGCAGCTGCGCCTTGTCAGCTTTTTCGATACCCGTAACATCGTAAATCAACTCGGTGCCGGGGTCATAGCGTTCAACTCGCATCGGCCGATATAAACGGGCCAGGCGAAACTTCTCCTTCAGTATTTTGCAGACTTCAACAGGATATTCTACTGCCATTGTTGCTTCCTGATTTTTTAAAACGGCAAGTTACCTTCTAATGAACTCAGGTATTCAATCACACCGACTTTCAGGCAAACAAGCAGTATGATTGCGGCATAGACTCCTGCCATCAAATCATCTGCGAGGATTCCCCAGCCTTTAGGTAGTTTCTCGAGCTTGCGGGCTGGCCAGGGTTTGATGATGTCAAGTAGTCTAAACAGCAAAAAGCCAAGTACTGCGGTGGTCCAGATTTGGCCGGATGGTACTAGCCCGATTGGGATTAGCGTAACCGCCTGCCCTGCGAATTCATCAGCTACCACTTCTCGCGGGTCGCTTTTGCCGGTTGCGGCGATAATAGCAGGGGCAAATTTAATACAGATAAAAGAAAAAGTCAAAACCGAAGCTGCCATAACGGTTGAGATTAGCAGCGTTGATGCGCCGCTTTGGCACAATAGGATAAAAACAATCACCGGGGGCAGTGAGCCCCAGGTCCCCGGTGCGAGGGGCAGGTATCCGAGAGCAAAACACGAAGTAAGCAGTCTTCTCATAGTTACACAGAAAATTAATCAAAGGATGCCGCTAAGTCAAAGATTACCGGCAGATTTTGGTCAGATTTTTTCGAGCATTTTCAGGCAGAACCTGTCGGTCATACCCGCAATGTAATCACATACGGTCCGCTGCAATCCTTCTTTAGCGGTAAATCGCTGAAAGTACCCAGGCATCATTTGCGGCTTTTGACAGAGTTTTTCAAAGAGTTGGCTTAGCCAGTCTTTAATTTTGTCTGTTGTTTGTATAATTGATTTATGTGAATAAAGGTTTTGCAACAGAAACTTTTCCAGTTCAGTGAGAGTTGCTTGCTCTTTAGTTGAAAACACAATGAAATTTTCGCTTGTTCTATATACGTCATTGACTGTTTGTATGTTTGCCTGAGCGATGGTTTTTTTACTTATATCAATGCAGTCACTGACGAGCCTATCAATAATTGCCTTTGCAGTTCTTGTATTGCGGATTGTGTCGTCTTTAATTGCCTTAGCGTTTATTCGGCTTTGTGCTTCTGTGAATATTTGAACATTTTGTAATAGCTCACTGCTAATCAGGCCGGCTCGGGTGCCGTCTTCGAGGTCGTGACAGTTGTATGCGATACGGTCGGCCATGTCGGTGACCTGTCCCTCAAGCGAGCAGTTTGAATCGGTAAAGATATTGTCTTTTGCTTTATCATAGGCCGTTCGATGCTTGGCTAATCCGAGACGTGTTTCATACATCAGATTCAAGCCGCTAAATTGCGGATAGGGATTCTCGAGCAAATCGACTATCCGCAAGGATTGTAGATTATGCTCGAATCCACCAAAGTCGCTCATCAAATCATCGAGGACTTTTTCACCGGCGTGTCCGAATGGTGGGTGTCCTAAGTCGTGTGCCAGACATATTGCCTCGGTGAGATTGATATTGAGCCGGAGTTCTTTCGCAATGGTCCTTCCTATCTGTGCTACCTCGATACTGTGTGTCAGTCTTGTGCGGTAATAGTCGTCCGGCCGAAGGCCGGTTTGAGCGAAAGCCGGCGTTGCCGGCCCGGGCGTGAAGACCTGCGTTTTGCCTTCGAGCCGTCGAAATGCCGAGCAATGAATTATACGGTCGCGGTCACGTTCGAAATCTGAGCGGTAAGGGTGGGGCTTTTCTTTGGATATTCGGCCACGGCTCAGATTTTCAGTGACTGCATAACAGGCAAGTTGTTCAGACATACTTTAATCTCATATTGCGTATTTCGTTATTGTGTGTGTATGTCGTGTTGGCGATGCGTCACATACGCCACACAGCGAATTTATAAACCTGGAAGCTTGTGTTCTTTGCTTACTTGTTTTAATTGGTTGAGCAGCTCGGTCAAACTTTGGCTGACAACGTCGGCATCACTGCAAATACTCATAAAATTTGTGTCTCCCTCCCATCGCGGAACAATGTGGATGTGGAAATGGTTTGGCAGTCCTGCACCGGCACACCGACCGAAATTCATCCCGACATTGAAGCCCTGAGGTTTTATGGCGATGGAAAGTACCTTTTGAGCTTCCCTGATTAATTTGGTTAGTTCCAGTAACTCATCGTCGCTGGCTTGGTCGAGGTCTGGGATATGTCTGGCTGGTGCTATCAGTAAATGGCCGTTGTTGTAGGGAAAGCGGTTTAATATTACGATGCTTCTATCTGAGCGCCATAATACCAGGTTTTTGCCGTCATCGTCCGGGTTTTTCAAGTCGTTGCAGATAAAACAATCGGTGCTTTTGTCCAAAGCCTGGATGTATTTCATGCGCCATGGCGCCCATAGGTTTCTGCGTTTCAATCTGCAATTACCTCCGTGATTTTTTTATTTTTTTATTTTTTGTTGGTCTTCCAGTAGCTCCATTGTCAACTTCTGCTTGACAGTTATGGGGACGATTCCACTAAGACCCATGGGCAGAGATGACCTTAACTGCATCTCGTATTGTTGATTGTATTTCTCGATTCGGCCTGCATCGATGTTGAACAGTTCCTCGCCCTGGCCCTCGAGGGACAGGGCTTTATATCCTCTTAAGAAGCCGAACCTGCCGCTCATCATATGAAATGTTCCTGAATAAGGTAGTGGCCAGATGCGTGGTGTTATCTTGGGAAGAGAATAAGAGCTGCGTATCAGGGCGAGTCGACCTTTTTCACTCTGGCGGATTTCATCGAGGGTGTAGTTAACATTTCTTGCTTGTATAAGAATCATCGTGACAGGTACGGAGAGTTGAGAGTTCCATGTTTGACCTATTGCGATTCCTTCAGCGGGTTTTTCTATGCTGGAGATTGAATTCCACAGAAACCACTGAGTGGCGATAAAATCACCAATCATATCGGGCTCTTTAATTTTGCCTTTTTTGGTTTTTGGTCTGAAGGCTTTTTCGCCAGCCTCTTTGATTAGCGCCTCTAATTCCGAGTTGTCCTCAATTTTACCTGTGGCATTGACGGAGAATGTGAATGTTTTGCCTGCAAAGGTTTCTACGGCGTCTTTTCTTCCGTGTTGTCTGCCGGTAGGTGAGGTTTGATTGACTTTTACTGATTCGCAGGTTGCCTTGATGGTTGTAAGGCCGAAGGGGTCAACTTCAATGGGGGTATAGGCAACGACCATTTCTACCGACTCGAAGACCTTGTCAACCTTGCCTTTGCCCGATTTAGAGCCTCCTTTCATCGCACCCCAATTGATTTCAATGTCTCTGCGAGAAAGGAACTTATATCGCAGGGTCTTGCCTTGCTGGAAATCTACGGCAAGGAGTAATTTTCCATCGGTTAACAGTTCTTTTTCCTCGACCTGTGGTTGACATCCTGTAAGAGTCATCAGCAGGACAACTGTGCAGATAGCAGTTAATGCAGTTTTCAATTTTGCTCCTTTCGCTTGTTTTGCTTTAACATCTCAACTTTCAAAATGGCGCATCAGTAAAAGCTGATGCCGCTTTAGCTAATGAAACCGCCCTATGGTTTTCAGTCTATTTTTTCGAGTTCGTAAGCGCGAACAGCACCCATTATTAAGACAACAGGTTCTTCAGACTTTCTCATACCTGGCGGGAGGACAGTAGTCCATTCCGACACTACTTTTTCAAGATATTTTTCAATTTTTCCGGAACTCAAATCAAACCTCAACCGGCCTGTATATTTTGAGGTACTATCGAACATTTCTGAAAAGTCGGTTTGTTCCTCAAACGATTGTTCCGGCGTTTCCGGGGCGGGGATGGTATTCATTTCTACGATGGCAACTTGCCGGTTGTCTATATTTTTAATTTCTTTTAGTGTATAAATTCTTTCGTACGACTTCGACACCATCGAGCCGAAAGAAAAGGTCTTTATGTTGCTCCAATTGTCGCCCGTTTGTAATTGGCTTTTGTTAGTGTCTGGCAGCACTAAAGTTCCGTGCCGCTTCTTAATTACATCAGGCGTTAGCATCGCTAAGGCTGTTTTTGAACCAGGAGAGCGTTTTTTGAATGCAGCACGTGCCTGTTTTACGTCAAGGACTTTCGTAACTTCTCCGGTTGGTGAGATTTTTATGGTATAACTTTGTCCGGTTAGCTTTGCCAATGGGTGGTTTGAGTCTTTTGGGTTGTAGCTGTCAAAGTCCTCTATAGGTTTTTCCTCACCTTCAAAGTGACACTTTAGCCCTTCGATTGTAATTTTTGCGATGACATTACCGTTGTCGTCGATGCTTTGTATCTGCTGGTTGAAGGTCATTTCGAATCTATAGAAGAGCTTCCCCTTCAAGTTGGGGTCATCTGGGACGTCTCCCATCCATTTAACGCTCTGTTGTGCTTCACTTGTTACCCTGTAGGTTGTAGAATCCTGCGGAGTGAATTTCAATGCTAAGGTGGCGGCGATTGGTCGTTCAGTTTGTGGTGTTTGTTCTTCGGGTTCAGCCTTAGGTTCTTTGGCTTCATCGACAATCGTAGGTTCAGCCTCTTGAGTTATAAGTTCGGGTATTTGCTTTTCGAGTTCGATTTCTGGTTTGAGGTCTTGTTTGGCGCTGGGGGCACAGCCTGCCGCCAGAAGGAGTAAGCAAACTGCGGTATGGGCTAACCAAGTGAAAGCTCTGGCTGACGTCATTGTATTTATTCTCCTTGGTACAAAAAGCTCTGATTTTGCAGCAAATTGGGAACCTTTTTTGCAATACACGGCAAAATGAGACCTATTCACGTTGTAATTATACATTTTACATTGCCAAAGACAACTGAATTTTCTTTATTTGCCCTTAGTTGGGAGTTAAAATTGATTTTTTTGGCAGTTTGGGTTACTTTGTGAACCTATTTTGGAGAGACCGAATATATGAGAAGCGATAGAGTTAAAAAGGGCTTTGAGCGGGCTCCGCACCGGGGGTTACTTCGGGCTTGTGGCCTTAGCGATGAGGATATAACCAAGCCATTCATCGGTATTGCCAATAGCTTTTGCGAGATAGTGCCGGGCCATGTTCATCTTAACCAGGTCGGACGGGTTGTTAAACAGGCTGTTCGGGAGGCAGGCGGTACTGCTTTTGAGTTTAATACCATAGCAGTTTGCGACGGGATCGCTATGGCTCATACGGGGATGAAGTACTCGTTAGCTTCTCGCGAAATCATAGCTGATTCGGTTGAAACTATGGTCCGTGCGCACTGGCTTGACGGGCTTGTTTGTATACCAAACTGTGATAAAGTCGTACCGGGTATGTTGATGGCAGCGGTCAGGTTGAATATCCCGACGATATTTGTATCCGGCGGGCCGATGGCAGCCGGCAGAACCAAAGACGGAAGAGCAGTTGACCTTATCAGCATATTTGTAGGCGTCGCTGAGTTTAACGCCGGCAAAATCACCGAAGAACAGCTAAAAGAGCTTGAACGCGTCAGTTGTCCTGCGCAGGGGAGCTGCTCAGGGATGTTCACTGCCAATTCGATGAATTGTCTTTGCGAGGCAATCGGGATGGCCCTTCCGGGTAATGGAACGATTTTGGCGGCTGATGCTAAGCGGCAGGAGCTTTATAAAGCAGCGGGCAAACAGATTATGTATCTGCTTGAGAAGGACATTAAGCCGTTGGATATAATTAATGGGAAATCGCTGGATAACGCCCTTGCGTTGGATATGGCGATGGGCGGCTCGACAAATACGATTCTGCACACGCTGGCAGTTGCCAATGAAGCAGGCATCAAATACGACCTTGAGCGCATCAATGCTATTAGCCAGAAGTGTCCGAATATCTGCAAAGTTGCTCCCTCGAGCAGTTGGCACGTTGAGGATGTTGATGCAGCCGGCGGTATAAGCGCGATACTAAAAGAAATCAGTAAGATTCCAAGCCTTGTTGATAGCGGTTGTCTGACGGTAACGGGTAAGCCGCTGGGCGAAAATATCGCTGATGCAGAAATTAAAAATACTAAGGTTATTCACCGACTTGATAATGCATACTCTAAAAGCGGCGGGCTGTCGATACTGACGGGTAACCTTGCTCCTAACGGCAGCGTGGTGAAAACTGCGGGCGTTGCCCCGGAGATGCTGGTGCATAGCGGTCCTGCAGTTATTTTTGAGAGTCAGGAAGAGGCCTGTGACGGCATCTTAGCCGGCAAAGCCGAATCTGGCGACGTTATTGTGATTCGCAACGAAGGGCCAAAGGGTGGGCCTGGAATGCAGGAGATGCTGAGTCCGACGAGCTATGTTATAGGTGCGGGGCTTGGCGAATCTGTTGCTTTGATTACCGATGGGAGGTTCAGCGGCGGTACGAAAGGCGCCTGCGTTGGCCATATCAGTCCTGAGGCAGCAGTGGGCGGCCCCATAGCACTGCTGCAAGATGGCGATATTATTGAAATTGATATCCCTAACAACAAGATAAGTGCGAAGCTATCTGATGGCGAACTTGCGAAACGCAAAAAGAGTTGGAAGCCGCCCAAACCGAAGGTAACAAAGGGTTACCTTGCAAAATATGCCTCAATGGCCACAAGCGCCGACACCGGTGCAATCCTGAAATGGTAAGATAGATGCCTAAAAGCAAGAGACACCCATGGTATACTAAAGGGTTGCATTTTGAATGTATGGGGTGCGGCAGGTGTTGCTCGGGGCCTGGTGAGGGTTACATATGGGTCACCAGGCCGGAGATTCAAATAATTGCCGATTTTCTGAAAATAACACCCGGTCAGTTGCGGCAAAAATATCTTAGGCGTGTGGGGTTTCGGGCGACAATTATTGAACAGCCCTATACGAGAGATTGTATTTTTTTGCAGGAAGCCGGTGGGCAGAGAAGATGTACGATTTACGCTGTTCGGCCGAGCCAATGCAGACTTTGGCCTTTTTGGCCTGACAATTTGGCTAATTCCAATGGTTGGAACAAGGCAGCCCAAAGATGTCCCGGTATCAATCGCGGTAAGTTTTACAGCTTCGACGAAATACAAATAATTAAAAAGAATAGAAAATGGTGGCAGGATGTAAAACAAATAGTCGGCTCTTAAGTAAGATAGCTGATATTTATGGGTGGCTGGATTTGCAAATATGCCAGAACAGCAACTTAGCCGGCAAATGCGATGGTTGCGGGCGATGTTGTAATTTTGCTGATTTCGACCACCGCTTGTTCGTTACGACACCAGAATTGATATATTTAGCTGCAAATTTGGGTGTTGAAGAATTAAAGCCCATGGCAACAAGCCGGTGTCCCTATAACAGCAGCGGCAAATGTACAATTTATGAATATCGATTTGCAGGCTGTCGAATTTTTTGTTGTAAAGGCGATTCTGATTTTCAAAGCAAGCTTAGTGAATCGGCTGTAAAGAGATTCAAATCAATTTGCAGAGAATTGCAAATCCCCTATCGCTATAGTGACTTAGCGAGTGCGTTGAGTGCTTTTGCAGGTGACTAATATTTGTCGATTGGTGTTGGTATTGTTTGCTGGGGGTCTCGCAGATTGATGTACTTTGCGTTACTTAGCGAGCCGTATTCTTTGTAGTAGCTGTAAAGCTTGGCGAGTTTTTCCTCATCTGTTGCTTCTAAAAATTGCTGCCAGGCATCGATTTCAGCCCCCCAGATGATTTCTGTTTTGTCCTTCGTGTAAAGAATAATATGAGCGAGCCGGCTGTTTTCCCTGCCGTTGAAATTGCTCATATCGATACTGTCGATTTCATAAAGCAGCGGTTTATCAGGTACAACGAGTTTATCCATTCGGTGGAGACGGTCTAATATAGCAACAGCGGCGGCGAGGTCATTTTTTTGCCAAATTTCACCCGGCCGAGGCAATTTTGTTACTATTTCCAGCCCCTTTACTTTTACTATCGGCAGATTGGGCATCGGCACGTAATCGAGCACGACCAGTTCGGCGTCGAGGTAGCAACTCCGCAGGCCTTGTTTGACAAGGGCCAGTGGCTTTCGCCATTCGGCCTTGATTAGCAGTCGGTCGTGGGTTGCCTGGACTTTTACATATTTGGCCCAAACGACAAGTGTCTCAATACTCCGCTGCACCGATTTTGCAACTTTTTCATCGAGTCTTAAGTTCGTACTGGTGGTTTTTGCTGCTGTGTAAATTTTTTCCTTGAGCGGTTCATTAACCCAGGGGGGGACATCTATCAGTTCAAGGATGACAGGGCTTTGCGGGGAGGAAGTGGTTTTTACATATTTGTCCAGAATCAAAAAGGCGATTCCTAAAGCAGCGAGGATGCAGACTAACACTAATATTTTAAGGATACCCGTCAGGCTTGGCCTATAAGGTAACTGGAACTGTTTCTTTCCTTTCGGCGTGCCAAGCTTGAATGATATTCTTTTCGTTCTGCTTTTTGATTTTTTTCTTTTTGCCACTTTTATGTTTGGCTATTGACTGTTTGATTAAAAAGGTGTTGTTTGTTATTTTTATTTTTCAGCGCCGCTTTAATGATTCTTACACAAAGCTCACTCATTGGGATTCCTGCCTTTTCTGCTGCTTTGGGTAGAAGCGAATGTGTCGTAAGGCCCGGGATGGTATTTGCCTCAAGTGCATAACCGATTCGGTCATCGCTTAGCCTAAAATCGACTCTTGCAAAGTGTCTAAGTCCTAAGGCATTGAAACAGGAAATGGCATCTGCCTGTATTTTGGCTGCTACTATCGGGTCAATCGTGTCGAAGAGGTATTCTGTTTGCTCGTCGATGTATTTTGCCTGATAATCATAAAAGCCGGTTTTACTTCTAATCTCAATAATGGGCAGTGCCATGTTTGTCAGTATGCCGACAGTTATTTCTTTGCCGGGTATGAATTCTTCAATTATACAATCGCCAAATTTGCAGAGACACTGTTGTGCAGCCTCTAAGGCCGATTTTGGATTATCTGCAATAGTGACGCCGATGGTGCTTCCCTGCCGGGCCGGTTTGATTACAAACCTTTCACTAAGCTGCAAGAGTTGTTTCTCAAGTTCTGCCGGCCCTGGCCGGCCATCAAACGAAATTGCCCTCGGTGCAGTAATACCTGCGTTGACAAAACACTCTTTACTGGCCAGCTTGTCAAAAGCTGATTTACTCGCCTCGGCTCCGCTGCCTGTGTAGCAAAGTGATTTATCTTCGAGTATTTGCTGGAGCTGGCCATCTTCCCCAAACTTGCCGTGCAGCGCGATGAAGAATACATCGATGGTGTCATCCTCCAGAATATCCAGATTATTCGGGCCGATATCTGAAGTTATGACATTGATACCGGCCTGCCTCAATGCCTGTGCTACACTCCGTCCGCTTTGGATGCTGATGTCGCGCTCCTCGCCGATGCCGCCCATAAGAACGGCCACCTTTAATTTGCTATCTGCCATTTTCAACCCACTATGTTTGGTTAAATAATTGCGTCATTGGTTAATAAGCGCTTACGGCTAATTTTTGCGAATTGTTTTGCGGTAACACGGAGACGCGATAGATAATTAACAATCCTCAATAAGGCATTAATGGTATAGCAGAGCCTCCCATCAGGAGAACTTTGCGAACATACAGGATTTCAAAAACAGCTTGAAAGGCTAGAACCATAAGAATAATAATGTACAGCCGACCAGCGTCTCGCCAAGCGAGTTTAAATGCCTTCCAGCGGGATGTCACGCCCTGTCTTCTCGGTACAAGCGTTGATAATCCAATATTTACACCGGCAACACTGCCAATAACATAAGTAACCCATTCGAGAAAACCCACACACAAAAACA
>CP070728.1:624816-649987 GCA_020351025.1 Planctomycetota bacterium | reverse complement strand
CTATCCGGCGTATTAATAAAAGCCCTCGGTGTTTATGCGCTTGCGCGAGTGGTTTTCAATGTCTTTGGAATTTCTATTCCAATTGGGTGGCTCTTAGTTGCTCTCGGTATCTTAAGTATGGTCGCAGGGGCATTTCTCGCAATAGGACAATGGGACCTAAAGCGACTTATGGCCTATTCAAGTATTAGTCAGGTAGGGTATGTAATGCTCGGTATTGGGCTTGGTGGGCTAATCATTGCCAGAGGCGGCAACATTGCCTGGGCCTCACTGGCTATCCTCGGAGGCTTGTTCCACCTTCTCAACCACGCTGTGTATAAGTCTCTATTGTTTTTGACCAGCGGTTCGCTCCAAATGGCAACCGGCACAAGACAAATCAAAGAAATGGGCGGCCTTGCAGAAAAAATGCCCGTAACAAGGGCAACCTGCACAGTTGCATCAGCCTCCATCGCAGGCATCCCACCTTTCAGCGGCTTCTGGAGCAAGCTGATTTTGGTCATCGCTGCAATTCAAGCCCATTTTTACTGGGTCGCCGCCATAATCGTATTTGTCAGTTTGTGTACTTTAATTATGTATTTGAAGGTTCAGAGATATGTTTTCCTCGGCCAACTGCCCGAAAATCTCCGACAAGTGGAGGAAAACAAAAACTCTATGCTCGTAGCAATGGTATTTCTGGCCTGTTTATGTGTCCTTATGGGCCTGCTGCTCGTACCCGCGCTCAGAGCAAGTATTCTTGACCCTGCCGTAAAGGCATTAACGGATGGTACTTTATATGCAGCTAATGTTATTGGTATGTGAGTAAGGTGCAATAATATGAGAAGAGTCATTTACTTTGTTGTGGCATTAGTTATCTGGATACTTGGAGCTTGGCCTTTTGTTGACGGCAAGATAGATTTACAGGTCATGACAGCAGGCGTGATAGCTTCCGCCGTCGTTGCTGTTTTATTCCACGAGATTCTGCCTAAAGAGCACCGTGTATTTATTTCACCTCTGCGCTTATTTTGGCTCCTGGTATATCTGCCCGTATTCTTCTATTATGTAATAAAAGCTAATCTGGACGTCGTATACCGTGCCCTGCATCCTAAAATGCCAATAAAACCGGGCATTGTAAAAATAAAAACTACCCTGAAAACAGAATCCGGTATCACCGCCCTTGCAAACTCCATCACTCTTACGCCCGGTACTTTGACAGTGGACCTGACTGATGACGGTTTTTTGTATATCCACTGGATTAATGTAAAATCCGACGACATCGAGCAGGCAACTAAATTTATTGCTCAAAGGTTTGAGTGGTTCTTGAAAAAAATCTTTGAATAGAAAGAGGTTACTATGACAACACTATTCTACATAGGACTATGCGTATGTTGTTTCCTGTGTCTGTATCGAATAGGTCGTGGCCCAAGTGCCCCCGACAGAACCGTGGCTATTGATATATTAGGCATAGTCATAGTTGGTTTTTGTGCTATCCTGGGAATGGCCACCAAAAAGGATTTCTATCTTAATGTCGCAATAGCCTGGGCGCTGCTGAGCTTCATTGGAACCATAGCACTGGCAAAGTTTTTGGAGGGCAGAAGTTTCGATGACTGATATTATAGGGTACATACTAATAACAATCGGAATCTTGTTTGATATATTTGGGTGTATAGGTTTAGTTCGCTTCCCCGATGTCTACAACCGCCTTCAGGCCTCAACAAAATGTGTAACACTCGGTACCATCTTGTTGTTAATCGGCGTCGCTGTCATAAGCGGCTTGGGGCCCACATGTGCAAAAGCAATTATCTGTGCTGTATTTATAATGATAACCTCCCCCACCGCTGCGCATGCAATCGCCAAAGGTGCCTATGCCTCCGGTGTTAAACTGTGGGAGTATAGTGTTGTTGACAAATACTCAGAAAAAGAAGGTTCATAGATAAACTATAGGAGTTGAAAATTGCGCTTGCCAAAGCCAAAGCTAAGAGAATTAAAAGAAGCCATAATAGCGGTCTCTTCCACTCTATCTGGACGTCGATTCACTACAAAGTTTCCAGCCAAACCTTGCCGCGTACCGGAAAACTATAGAGGAAAACCGGAATTTGACCTCGATACCTGCATTGGCTGTGGTGCGTGTGTAAACGTCTGTCCAACCGAAGCGCTGACACAAATCGATGATACACAAGCCGAGCCGCCGACAAGAAAAATCACCCACCGCTACGATACCTGCATCTTTTGCGGCAACTGCAGTGAAAACTGCACAACAGAAACCGGCATAAAGCTCTCACAGCAGTGGGACCTCGCTGGTCTGGATAGAGCTGCTATGGCTGAAACGCACGACTTTGAACTTCAAAAATGTGAAAAGTGCAGCGCAATCATTGGTACCAAAAAACACCTCGTCTGGCTTTATGAAAAACTTGGCCCTTTGGCCTACACGAATCCTTCACTTCTGATTGCCAAAAGCGGCGAATTGCAGACAAAACCACAAGCTATTCAGCAACAGCCCCAACCCGAAAAGGCAGCCGATGCGAGCGATTTTATGCGAATCCTGTGCCCCAAGTGCAAATGCGAACTGAATATACAGCTTTAAAACCGCCCAGAAATCGTTCTATCTTCGATAACATCTGATTTTTTTGCTTCTTACGGCGTAATAAAATAATGTGCGCTGATGAACAACTTTTCGAGCAGTTAGATAACCTTCGCGGCTCTAAAACACTAATTGTTGGAATCGGCCAAATGTTAAAAGGTGACGACGCTCTCGGTCCCCTCATTTGCCAACAACTGCGGCAGGCGAAGGTCTCTGCCGAGCTTATAGATGCCGGCACCACCCCTGAAAATTACATCCAGCCGATTATTAAAAAAGCTCCGCAAAACCTGCTCGTCATCGATGCCATCGACTTTGGGGCCCCTGCCGGAACAATCCGAATATTCAAGCCTGAGCAGCTAAACTCATCCGTCATCTCCACCCACACCCTTTCGCCTCGAGTATTTGTTGATATGGTGCAAAAGGAAATTAAGATGCAGGTTTTTTTTATTGGCATTCAACCTGCCAAATTACAACTTGGTCAATCTCTTTCTGCCCCGGTAAGCCGAGCCGTTCAGTCGCTCGTAAATTACCTTTCAAAGATTTTCCCGCCCCCAGAAATAACTTGACGCTACCACTTTTAACCGGCCTTCAAACCAAATCTTAGATTCTCTATCAATTTGAGCGTTTTTTTTATATCCTTGTCGATTTTGTCGAATCGCCGCCTGCAAACAAAAGTATATAGCGCCTGCTCAGGCCGCGTGTTCTTTGTATTGTGCCCATCGTCCGACCCCACAGATGCCAATTTGTGAGTAATATACTCGTTTATTAAATCTCCTTGGTCCTTTAGCAATTTGTGGAGCACCTTGATAGTATCGTGGAGCACCACGGCATCCCGTTCCAAGGACTGCAGGCGTTGCTCTATTGTAAGCCTCATATCTCTTTTTCCTTACTTATCTGACATAACATCTCTATATGTATTTACTTTCTAAACAAAAGGTTTGTTCTGGGCTTATTGTGGCTTAAAATCACACAGAGCTAACGATTGTTAAATTAGGGAGTTATGTTATAATGACGGCAAGCTAACTTCGCCAAAAAGAGATTCAAGATGTTACTATACCTCGTCCAACACGCAAAAGCAGCTCCAAAGGAAATAGACCCGCAGCGGCCACTTACCGAAGAAGGGCGCCAAGGTATACAGAAAGTTGCCGCCTTTATAAAACCTCTAAACTTATGTGTTGATTACTTATGGCACAGCGGCAAGCTGCGTGCTGTCCAGACAGCTGAGATTCTGGCCGAAGTGGTCAAAGCAAATAGCGCCCCTACAGCACACGATGGTCTTGGGCCGAACGATGATGTTACCGTCTTAAAAAACGAACTTGCTACCGCCCAGCACGACATTATGATTGTCGGGCATCTGCCTTTCCTAAGTAAGCTGGCATCGCTTTTGTTAACTGGGTCCCAATCAGCCAATACAGTGGCTTTTAAGAATAGTGGAATCGTATGCTTAACACGCACTGAAGAAAATCAATGGCAGCTTGATTGGCTTGTTACGCCGGAGGTTCTTGTCTGATATCCCGTCTCGATTGCTATGTCATCTTTACCAAATAATCAAAGTTCCTTTAGCAAAACCGTTAAGCAGTTGTGGGGGCTTATGAATCCCTGCACGCTCTGTCCCCGTAATTGTAAGGTAAATCGCAGCAAGGCCGAAATTGGCTTTTGCGGTATTTCTGATATGCCGGTGGTCAGTTCAGTCGGGCCGCATTTCGGTGAGGAAAGTGTACTTGTCGGCAGCGGTGGCTCCGGTACTATCTTCTTTGCCGGCTGTAACTTAGGATGCATATTCTGCCAAAACTACGATATCAGCCATCATCGTAACGGCAGGCAGGTAACTATTGAACAGTTGGCAAAATCAATGCTTGAGCTGCAGGGACACGGCTGTAGTAATATAAATTTTGTAACGCCGACCCACGTTACCCCTGCTATTGCTGCGGCCATTGAAGCGGCGAGAAAGCAGGGCCTGACCCTGCCAACCGTTTATAATACGGGTGGATACGATTCGGTAGAGACACTCAAATTGCTCGATGGATACGTCGATATTTACTTGCCCGATATGAAATATTCACATGCCGATGTCGCCAAAGAGCTTAGCAGCGCGCCTGATTATCCGCAGGTGAACCAAACGGCCGTGAGGCAGATGCATCGCCAGGTTGGTGATTTAATCATAGAAAATGGCTTGGCAAAACGGGGGCTGTTGATAAGACACTTGGTCTTGCCCAATAATCTGGCGGGAAGTACACAAATCATAGACTTTCTGGCGGACGAGATTAGTACCCAGACAGCCATAAACGTAATGGACCAGTATCGGCCATGCTATAAGGCCTTCGAGCACAATAAAATTAGCAGAAGACCCACTCCCGCTGAGATTGAAGCCGTTGAAAAATATGCACTTAAAAAAGGACTGAGACTCATCAATTAAAGCATAATTTTCCCTGCCCCCTTGCCTGCCCTGCCTCGCCAACCCGCATGACAAAGCTTACTGGCTACAGCTTAGGCCGGTAGAATTGTCGTTAAATTTCCTTGTTTTCAGTCCTTGCCTTTTCACTCGCTTTGGTGTATTTTCTTTTTGAAGGCTCGGCGCATCATATTTCCGGTAGGTTAAATTGCTAAGCGTTTTATAAAGACTGTATAATCATTGTTAACATATTTTTAAGGAGGAAAAAATGGAAAATAATGCAAATAAAGATCATGAAATAGAGTTGCTGAAGCTCGAATATCAGCAGTGTCAAAGCGGGTATAACTCAAGAGATAGACTGGCAGAGGATGAGTTCTGCAAGGTGATTCAAAAATTTTCGGTCTTTTTAACAATTCTTCTTGCTTTTAATATATTTATTAAGATTAGTCCGGCTTTTCATTTTTGGGTTTGCGTCATCATTGGTATCGCCGGTCTTTGCTGTTTATTTTCACTCCTCGTAGTTATTGAGTCGAATTCAGGTTGTAACGTGGTATTGCGGCAGCGATGTAGACAAATTGAAGACAGGCTCAAAGAGCTCACAGGTTTTCAGATACAGTATTGGCAGGCGATTGAGGACAGGATTAAATATCTCGAGGAAAATATAGTTAAGGGTATCAGGGACACAATAACCAAAAGGGAAAGAAAAGAACAAGAAAGAAGCATTTTTGTTCTCACAATAAGGTTGCTTATTCTTCTTTGGATAATTATTGTCGTTGCTATGATTATATGGGGGCGCAGCATCTCCATAAAAGACCTCGGTGGAAACAACAGTTCTGCTTCTACGCCCCCGGCAAAGGTGAGCAGCCGTATCGACCATAGACCCGTCCCTACAGGCTACTACTGCCCAGCCAGCTAAAAAAAGCTCCTTGCCGCTAAAAAACAATTCTCTTTAATCTGCTTGTGCTGCCTGCGGCGAGTTTGCCCTGAGCTTCTCTCCTGCGTAATACTAAATGTCCCTCGTCGCGGCCTCCGACACCACGCCCAAAACCCCGAATCCTTTATCCCCGAAATTCGTAGTCGGGGACCCATTTCCTTTTTACCTCCCCTCTTCCCCTTTTGAGTGAGGGATTTTATTCTAATACAAGGCTTGCAGTCTCGACCGAGCGGAGGCGTACTGTAGTACTTCGAGCATCGGACTCCGGCTGTATAACGCAGTAGTTGGATAAAGTAACCACTCAAAAGCAAAATTCAATCAAATGCGCATGCCGTAGCGAGAGCGGAGATCCCGAGCAAAACCTGCCCTGAGCCTGCCTGCATTGAGCTTCCCTACGGTGAGCTTGCCTGCACTGAGCTTGTTTAAAAGAATACCTAAGTATCTTAGGTATTAATATCTCCCTCCACAGTCCTTAAATCATAACTGACAGCCTGATTACTCCCCAATACCTAACACAAATTTCATCCCCGAGTGCTGCCAACAATTCCGTAAGTATTTTGCATTCGGAAGTAAGCATTATTAGCCGCTGATAGAACAAGTTCCGCCGCCTAATTTGGTTTTATAAAGTTTTTTGTTGTAGGGAAGTTCCATCAGCAATTCCCCCATTAGGCAACTATCGGTCAGGCTGGCATAAACCAAACCGCAGCTTACAAAAAGAGGAATACATATAAAAGCCCAATGCAGCAGCCAGGACAATATTATTCCCAGCAACACCAGACTTCCTGCGATAAGCCGGACTTGACGCTCCAATGATATGCCCCCTTCGCCTTTAATAACCGGAAGTTTTTCACCTTGCCAACGTACGATACCGCCTTCAATTACTTTCACTGAATGAATTCCTGACTGTATCAGCATATCCGCGGCCATGGCAGCACGGTTGCCCGTATGACAGAGGACTATATAGCTTTGTTTAGACTTGCTCAGCTCATTAATTTTAGCAGAAAGCATATCTATCGGGATATTAACTGAAGGTTCTATATGTATCTGACTAAACTCAAAAGCTGAACGTACATCCAAAATTTTTGCCTGCGGATCTTGTTTTAAAAGAGATAAGGCATCATGCGGCGAAATCATGTCCAAAAATGTTGCCTCGCCCTTCTGATTTACACGGATAATATTGTCAATGTTAAACGGTTTAGGAATTGTTTTGGCTCGAATATCTCTGACGAAAGCATCTTTGTCTGTTTCTTTTAAGAAAGGATTACCTTCTTTTTCTTTAGCTATCGTTGATGAGCGATGTTCATGATAATCATGCCCGGGAAACAGTATAGTCTCATCAGGCAAAGTTTTTAATTTCTGGAGGCTGTCAAACATGGATTCAGGAGAACCGTTTTGGAAATCCGTGCGGCCGACACTGCCGATTAAAAGAACATCGCCGGAAAATAATCTGCCTTCTCCGTATAAGCTTACCGCATCATCCGTATGCCCCGGCGTATATATTACCTTAAAGCTGCTGGTGCCTATATCTATCTGGTCGTTATCTTTAAGCCGACTATCCGCAACGTCGGATATGGCTTTCTCATGCATCAAAACTTGAGCCTTAAACTCTTTCTTTAATACTGCAGCTAAAGAAAAGTGGTCAGCATGAGTATGTGTATCAACTATTAATTTCAGCGCAAGCTTGTTTTTCGTTAAATACTTTCTATACTCATCCAATAAACTTATATGTGGGTCAATAATCAACGCTTCAGCTTTTGAACTTAACAGATACGAGTAGCAACTTCCGGCAACGAATTGTCTTATCATAAATCCTTACTCCTTTCCCCGGAAAAATCAGAATTCTCGCTCAGATAATGAACATAATATTTATTCCTTTCTTTCCCACAGCAAGCTCCGGGCAACCAATCTCTCACTTTGTCTCCGCATCCCGTCAGCGATGACCTATCCTCGCGAGGCACCACTTTTCAAACCATACACTACCCAAAACCGCAATTCCCACTAACTCAACGAAATCCTTCAATCCTCTAAAAAATACTATACCCCCAACACTCCCTCCCGTCAACCCCACAATCCCAAAGCCCCCGCGGCGAGCGGAGGTACTTCAATCATTCGCGCATAGACCTGAAACCAAAAATCCAAAAAACTAACATTTTTTTACTTCTTTCCACACAATCATTTACAAATTTATGCCATCCGAAAAACCCGCGTTTTTCGACACAAACGCGCATCTCCGCCCTACTAAGGGGGAGGTCTTTTTTAGAAACGCTATGAAAAAAGTGAATCCGGCCTGTGAAATGACATTTAACCAATTACACTGCTCTCGATTGAAAATCCCCTTTGTGCCCGGGCAACGTTACAATAATAGTTTATGTTTTGATACGCGGGAATTCATTACCCTAAAGGGTACGAAACAAACCCAATTTCCAAAAAGCAAAAATTAAATTAAACTTCTACACAACAAAGGATTATAAAAATGAACAGCCCCTTCGAACTCCGCCAAAACAAACCCAATCAAACCCAATCTCAGCCCAAAAGCGAGTTCCAAACCCAAAATCAATCTTCGCTCGCTGCGAGGACTTTTTGTTTTAGGGCCTGACAGGCGGCGGTTGGGTCGGCTGATTCGGTAACAGCAGAGCAGACGGCAATGGCTTTGGCACCGGCGGATAAGACCTTATTGATATTATCAAGCGTTATACCGCCAATAGCAACGTGGGCGATGCCGGTATCTTTAAGTATTGCAACAGCTTGCGTGACGTAATCCAGGCCAACAGGTTTAGCTTGCGGCTTTGTGGGTGTCGAAAACACCGGGCCTAAACTTACATAAGTAGGTAATTCATCACAGGCGGCGCGCAACTGCTCAACTGAATGTGTGCTTTTTCCAAGTATTAAAGGAGTTAACTGCAATTTGCGGGTATATTCGACAGGCAAATCATTTTGGCCAAGATGCACACCATCGGCGTCTGCTGCAACTGCGATATCGACCCTATCATTTATTATGCTAAGTACATCAGCATCATTGCAAATCTTTACAAACTCAGCAGCAAGGGCAAAAAGCTGAGCGTCATCGATGCTTTTGGAACGCAGTTGGATACAATCGGCACCACCGGCGATACAGCGATGAGTCAATGAAAGTACATCAGCAGGTAGGTTGCTGCTAATTATTACATATAACTTAACGGGTTTGAACTTTTCGGCTGGTTCGCTGAAAATAACAATATCTTTTTCAAGGGTATAAGCGGAGAATCGCAGTTTCTCGAAAGTCTCGGCTACCGAAGGATTTATCGTCTGTGTCATCTCGGAAAGTACGCGCAGGGCCTCGGTGAGGCGCTTGCAGCCGGCGGTAAAACAATCTTTCAGCTCCGTGCGGGTAAGCTGACTATCGACCGTTTGGCCAATACCTACATCGCCGACCGAGTCCCTACTGGCTATAAGCCGGTCTGCATCAAGATTTTGCAGACAGGCTGAAAGCTCGTGGCGAAGTTGCTTGGCACGCTGGGTCAATGGGGCGGAATTTAATGCAAATCTGCAAAACTCCTCAATTACGCGAATTGCCTCGCGAGCACGATTGAAATTGGCATCGATTATTCTGTAAACGCTTTTGGCCATAACAGGTCTGATTATACGGTCTGGAGCCGGTATTGAGTAGCGAAAACTAAGCAGACCTCTTTTCCAAAGTGATTAATCAGGAGGGATATTGTTTTCGGGGCTATGGGTGTAGATGGCTTAAGAAAAAGACGGAGTCGTTCTCCTCCGTTCCGACTCCGTTATGTATAGTTAACACAACCGGCTGAGCAGGTTTTTTTTAGGCTTGCCAAGCCGATTCCGAAACATTTCGAAATCGGGCGGGCCTTCCCATTTCTCCTCCTCCGAAGCAATCTTTGGAGGCACCGCCCAAAATCGTTATAGAACGTATGCGCCAGCGTATTTCCCCGCAAAAATTATGCCAACAAGAACAAATAATAGTAAAGAGCTGTGCAACTGCGTTTAACAATCGGAAAAATAAATAGTTATGTCTATTATAGACCTGCCGCAGCAAAACAGGTGAGTGACAAGTTGTGGTGTTATGTTGTTTTTTATCAACGCAGATTGTGCCCAACCAGCCTATTTTCACATATATAAGTGTCCATAAAACGTTAGCCGGCAAGGGGATTTGGTTAATGTTTACGAAAAACAACATACGGTGAGCAAAATTAAAAGTAAAAATAGCGTATAGCGGCGAGTAAAAACAAATGCGAAAGGTTAATCTGTAGTTTTTGGGCGTTATTTTGCTAATGCGATGCTGTTGTACCGTAGGCACAGCCAGGGTACGAAAAGTTCCATCCTGCCAAGACGCTTCCAGTCAAATCTAAAAATACTGTCCCTTTCGGCAAGCGATAATCTCGTTTGCATCGCCGTCTTCGGGCAGTGTAAATGTCATATTTTATTGTCCGCTACGGATGCAAACTTCGCCGACCTGTACGTTGCTGATGGCAACAAAAGAACTGCCGTTAATTTATAGACTTTTAGATTCCACGCTTTATTCGTCAAGATAGCGGTAGCGCGGACGATACGACAACTCATCGGTCCTAAAGGGTGAGGCTGACAAATCTTCAGTGTTAAAGAGATTGCATTCAGGCGCGTTGTGCCAACCATATCGGACAGTTGCCGGTTCTTTAACAGAACTGCTCCAGACGACCACGGTGTCGTTTAAGTAGTCGATGGAGGCGGTTGCATCGACGAAGTTCCCGTCAGCTCCGGCTATTTCAAAGGCGGTCAGCTCATCACCAACCATTTTCAAGCCATCAGCTATGTGGTCAAAGCCTATGACGGCAGCATTGGCATCGGCATCAATGTAGAACTTATTGGGGTCGAATATTGGTCCTAAATATACGATGTCTTCGTTGTAAGCGAGTGCGCGTGCGCCGAGGGCGAGACGATAGCCGACAGGTTCCTTATTCTTTGGATGGAGCCCTTCGGCTGGCAAATCAATCAGACATGCCATAGCGGTGTTTTGCACTGAGAGAGTGGCGAGTTGTGCATCACGTACAATCATCCATCCTGGGATTCGGGTTCGCGGCTCAATCCACGGGTCGTAGCACGGCAGTTGTACGTATAGGAATGGGAAATCACCCTGGCCCCAGTCGTTTCTCCACTCTTCTATGAGTGCCGGGAAACGTTCGTAATATCGCTGGGCAGTGCATTCACTCTGCGTATCCCACTCACCCTGATACCAAATGACACCGCTGATAGCATATGGCTGCAATGGTACGATTTTTTTGACGTAAAGTATGCCGTCGCAGGTGCTGGTCCAATGCTTGATGCCTGAGGCACCTTTTGGAGCCTCAATGAGGCCAACAGGAACGTCCCGCTGTTGAGCCAGTTCGCGTCCAAAGAAGAAGGCAACAGCTGAAGAACTGGGGGAAGTGTTTGGGTCGCATATTTCCCAGATGGCGTCTTCAGGTCCGCTGGCTTCGGGCTCAACGAAAAGCCGTATACCGTATTTACCCGAATCAGCAATGGCCTCGTCTGCATTGTCAACTCTACTCAGCTCCCAAAGCATATTCGATTGCCCGCTGCAAACCCAGACTTCTCCGACGAGAACATCGTTAATTTCAATGGAGTTGGAATCACCGCCCGTGATTGTCATCACAGCGGGCACCCAGGTGACATCCATGGGGGGCAAAGTTACCATCCAGTGGCCATTACTATCGGCAAAGTCAGAAGGCGACCATTCTCCGAATTCAACGGTTACTTTTTCGCCCGCTTCGGCTTGGCCCCACACAGGAACGTTGATACCCTGCTGAAGAACCATGTGGTCAGAGAACAAGGTAGGAACCGTGACATCAGCCGAGGCTAGAGCGCTAAGGAACGACAAAAAAGCCACTACTATGCCAATTAAAATTACAAAGTGCTTCATTTTACGACCTCCTTTTAAAATTGAGAAAAACCTGTCTATATCATAGGATAAAATTGGAGAGGAACAAAAAATCTTCGCTCACCATACACTTCGCTCAAGAAACTAAACCTAATTTTTTAGGACGTCCGTCCAATATTGGCGCACTAAAAGCGCACCGAAAGCAAATTAAAGTAAACAGCAAAGAATATGCCAACAACAAGAAATAAAAGCAAAGAGCTTTGCAGCTACGCTTAACAATCGGAAAAATAAATAGTTATGTCTATATGTGCACCTGCCGCAGCAAAACAGGCAAGTAGCAACTTAGGGTGTTATGTTGTTTTTTATCAACGCCGATTATACCCAACCGACCTACTTTTATATATATAAGGGTCATAAGGCCTTAGGTGACAAGGGGATTTGGTTAATGTTTACGAAAAACAACATATTGTGAGCAAAATTAAAAGTAAAAATAGCAGATAGCGGCGAGGAAAAACAAATGCGAAAGGTTAATCTGTAGTTTTTGGGTGGTATTTTGCCAATGCGACACGGTTGTTCCATCGGCAAAGCCAGGAGCCGAAAAGCACCCTCCTACCAAGATGCTTCTGGTCAATTCTAAAAATACTGTCCTTTCGCCAAGCGATAATCTCATTTGCAGTTCTTTGGGCTATCTGCTGAGGCAATTCCATTCTAATAAGTTCAAGCGGGTCTGTAGTTAAATCATAAACAGAGACGACGCCGTCAGCGGGGTTATATATGAACTTTCGATTGGCTTTAACAAAACCGGCAGGGCTTTGTCGGAGCCAGCCGGAGAAATATACTTTTCGGTCATCAGGTATGGGGGCTAAGACATTAATACCATCAAAGCCGGCTGCGTGGGTCTGGAAGCCAAAAAGGGCAAGGAGTGTCGGAGTTAAATCAACAGAGCTAACGGGCAGAGTAACTTTTGTGGGCTCGACCAAAGAAGGAGCTCTCAAACAAAAGGGAACTCGCAAGACCTCGTCGAAAGCGATGCGCTCGTGTCCGAGCAGGCCATGCTCGCCAAAGGCTTCGCCGTGGTCGCCAATAACACAAAAAATAGTTTTGTCTGTGAGATTTAGTTTTGCAAGTGCGGCGTCCAGTGCGGCTAAGAATTTGTCGGTATATAAAATTGCCTGCCTGTAGCGCTCAAGCGGCGCTTTAGCGGGCGTTGCAAACCACTGTGGGACTTCATAGGGGTCGTGTGTAACGGAGCAAAGAATCATGAGGAAAAATGGTTTGGTATCGGCTTTTATCCATTCCGTAACCGGTTTAATCATTGCGAACTCATCACAAGCTAAGTAGCCGAGAAAGCTGTTAGGGTCGTTCAAATCATCTCTGGCCCAGAACTTATCAAAACCGAGATTATGTATCAGTCCTGGTCTGGCTTCGAAGTTGCCCTTAGCCGACTGGAAGAAGACGGTGCGAAAACCAAATTGCTCCTTTAGAATCGTTGCTATACTGGCGTAAGGCTTCGAGGCGGGGACGGCTTCTGCAAGGTCCTGAGAGACTGAAGGGAACCTGCCAGTGAGAAGACCAAAGAGGACCTTTGTGGTATGTGTAAGTGAGGAGCGTGCGTTTGTGAATTCTGCGCCGTGCTCTGCCAAGCCGGCAAGATAAGGCGTCAAGTTGCCTGTTTTATCTGCGAGGGAGGTGTGTCTGTACTGAATACCTTCAAGCACAACTACAACGACATTGTGAAGTATCGGCTTTGGGTTTTTTGAGATTGGAAGCTGGAGCTGGTCAAAGGTTGGGATGGTGCGTACCGCTGTTGCCAAATCGGATCTTGCCAGACGACCGGAGTTAGAGAAAAAAAGGGACACCAGCGCTTTTAACTGAGAATTGTAGCGGAGACCTTGCGAGACGATTTGGGGAGCTCTTCGGTGAGCAAATGCGGGGCGGGCCAGGATGGCAAGGACGATGATTACAAAGAAAATAATAATTCTTTTTGCAAAAAATTTAGGGTTGTTATCAGGAGGCTTGGGTTTTGCCAAGACAGAGAAGAAAAAAGCCAGTGCAACGGCACTTGGGGCGAGTAGGATTACAGCGGCGGCTGGCATTTTTGCGAGGTTAACGCCGATAATTCCCAACGCGTTGAGCGGGTCGCGAAGCAAGGGCAAAAGGACGGTGGGCAGGATTTGTGTGCCAGTCCTTATCAGCCAGCCGGCATTCATAACGGACCAGGTGCAAACAACTGCAGCAAAGACGTAGGCTGTTCTCAGTATCCACCTGCGGGGCCAGCGAAAACAAAGAAGAGCGAGGATAACTTCTATTGTCAAGAGAACAGAGACGTCGGTGAGAATCCAGCCAAAGTACTCATGGAGCAGGCCGATACGCCAGGCGTGAAAGAGCTTCACGGCGAGGGTGCAAAATAGCGCACCGGCAATAATAATGCTATGGGCGCGTGGAGCCAAAAAACGATACAAACGGCAAACAGGCCAAAGGAGTTTGCCTTCTGAGCCGGATTGTGAAGACTCGCCAGCCATAGCGCGCCAAAATACTATAAGTTACGGCAAATGACAAGAGAATAGCATTTAGCAGATAGAAAAAGATAAATACGAAATTCAAAACGAAAGGAATCAGCCACAGAGAACACAAAGGACTCAGAAAAAAATAAAGATTAAAAAGCAAAAAGTTAACCTGAATAAAGTCGAATGATTACAAGTCAAAAGTCAAAAATGTTTGTAGATTCGTTTTTGTTGCGTAAAGTGCCGAAGGGCACATAGAAAAGATTTTCCCATTTTTATATTTGGAATCAAGTTGCTAAACTTTTGTGGAATTTGTCTTTTTTATAAAGGATAAGTCGATAAGACTTAAATTTTTTGAAGTTTTCGGCGGTTTTTTCGCCGCTAAAATACTTTCTGTTGAGCTTGTTTATTCTTTTTCCGTACAACCACTTCAGGAATTTTGACATATAGGGGTATCTATCGTCCAAGAGCTGCTGGGCCAAATTTACGCCTGGCTGAACGACCTGCTTAAGCACATCATTTACGATATCCAACGTTGGTGCGGTTTGCTCGGTAATGTCGATGTCCTTAACATTTTTAAGAGGATGTTCAGCGACGATATCATAAAACATTGTCAGGCGATGGCCTCCCGGTAAAGGGCTTTTTTCGGGAGTATCTTTTTTGAAGATGTCACAGATTAGTATGTAACCTGCATCATTTAACAAATCGAGCGTTTTTTTAATTGCCTGCTGGGGGCTTATATACTGGAAACTTTCACTGAACAAAATCAAGTCATATCGATTTTCTGTCTGGAGCTGTTCATAAAAACATTCGTAGATATGGCAGGAGTTTGGCAGGAGTTCTCGTGCCTGTCGGCTGAGAAAGGAGCTTGGCGAAACACAGTCCACCTGATAGCCCATTTCAACGAGGCGTCTGGCAATTTCGCCGGTGCCGCAACCGACATCCAGGATTTTTTTCACGCCCTCGGGGATGTGGGAGATGAGGAACGTGGTATAATTCTCCTGGGCTATACTTACATTTGCTATATCTACTTCAAGGCTGCTGGTCCAATACCCATAATGAAGGTGCGGTGATTTGAGAAAATACTTGCTGCAGAGCGAAGCGAGCGCCAAGCCTATGTCACGAGAGACTATTGTTTTTATTTTTTTCATATTGACGAATGTTTCCAATTTAAGACATTTGCAAAGACAGCCGGTCTTCGAACTGAACAAAGTATCAAAATCCTCTTTTAATTGCAACAATCAGGAGTCTCGTTTCACAGATTAACTGAGGAGAATGCTAAGAGTGCAGAGAAAAACGGGAAATTATAAACTTAAGTTATCGAGGACGTCCTTTAAAGTGAGCTCTGCATAACAGACGGCAGTATCTGCGACGCCATAATAGATTTTTAATTTTTCATCTTCGAAAAGCATACCACAGCTAAAGACGACGTTTCCAAAGAAGCCTTCGATTTCATAAGGGGCCTGCGGTTCGAGAATTGGCTGTTTTGACCTTGCAATTACTTTCCAGGGCTGATTGTCGTCGAGCAGGACTGCACCGAGGCAGTAGCGATTATTTCGGTCGGCGCCGTGATAGACTTCAAGCCAGCCTTGGTCGGTTTTGAAAGGTACGACACTTGCACCAATTTTCTCCTCATCCCAAAGCTCAGGGCGAGGGGACATAAGATAACGATGGTTACCCCAGGAGGTAAGGTCGGGAGATTCTGCAAGCCAGATTTCCTGCTTTTTGAAAAGAGGTGAGACGGGACGGTGCATAGCGTAAAATCTCCCGTTAATTTTTCCCGGGAAAAGGAGGACATCTTTGTTCTCCGGAGGAAAGATGAGGCCGTGACGGGCAAAGGACTTGAAATCCTTCGTTGAGGCAAGAGCGGTCGTTATACCAACGGGAGAGACAGCAACGTAAGTGATATAATATGTATCGCCGATGACCGTGATTCGAGGGTCCTCGACTCCAAAGGTTTCGTATTCGTTCGCGGGGGTAATTGCAGGCGTATCCTCAATCTGAAAGCTTATGCCGTCGGTGCTGCGTGCCAGTCTTAGATGGGAAATCGAAGTAAGGTAAGTTTCTGCCGGTCTTATGATGAGGCGTGGGTCTGAGAAGTCGTTATGGGGGTCATTTTTGGAGAATTCCTTTAGGAGGATGGCGCCTTTGGCGACATCGTAAACGCCAGCCAATACGATATCCGGATGCGTGCTAATGGGTCGTTCTGCTACTCGAAGCAACAGGAGAATCTGGTCTTTGAAGCGGGTGACGCCGGCGTTAAAGACGCCGATGACCTCGAAATCTGAACTTGAAGGCTTGACATCCTTCGGCTGAATTATTGGGTTTTTAGGTGAGCGAGATACGGACACTTGAAACTCCTTTTTGTTTTACCGCCGAGTTCGCAGTCCTAAGGACTCCTGACGGAGAGACCGCTGAGAAAACGAAATATTAAAGTGCAAAGAGCAAAATTACAAATCAAAAATAAAAAATTAGAAGACAGGAGTCAGAATAACGGATAGCTATCAGTAGATAGATTGCCGCAGCCTGTCGACCTCGCAATGCCCTTCCGATTTACTATTTTCAATCGACTATTTACTATTTAAGGCCAGAACCCTGCCAGCGGCGGGTAAACTTCGACTGCGCGGCAACACTCCGCTCAGGATGACAAGATTGCCACGTCGTCCCGATTTCTCGGGACTGCTCGCAATGATTATCAGGTTCCTTTGTAGGCCTTTAAGAAGGAGTCGGAATAAATTTGTTTGTTCATCAGCATTTCTGATGTGGCAACGACATTCATAAGCTCTTCGTCGAGGACGTCGACGATTGCGGAGTCGAGGCCGTGGGAGACGGCCATAGCGAGGAATATACGATTGATGAGGCTCCTTTCAGTTGCACCCTGAGAGATATTTGAAAGACCAACCGTCATATGAGGAGCGGGGTCAGCGAGAAGCTTGATTTGGTCCATAGCAGCTAAGATATTTGTGGGCTGGGCCTGCGCATCGGGTACCTTTACGGGCAGGATGATAGGGTCAATAAAGAGCCTTTGAGGGTCGAAGCCCATATCGGCTGCCTTGGATACTATTTCGGCAGCGATTGCGACACGGGTATCGATATCCTGAGGGACACCGTTTTTGTCCATAGTAAGGGCGATGATGCCAGCCTTTGGGCCTGCTTGGTTCGCCATATCGATATATCTGTCGAGTATTTTGTCATCGGTTTTTTTATTAAGGGGAGTTGAGTTTAGGATGATGCCATTTTCGGTATTGGCAACTTTAAGGCCCGCAGCGATGACATCGGGTTTTTGTGAATCGAGGCATAATGGTGTGGCGCAGGTTTGCTGGATTGTTTCAACGAGCCATTGCATAGTGGCCTGCTGGTCTGCGGCTGCGGTTCCGACATTAACATCGAGGTAACTTGCGCCGGCTTGTGTTTGTCTTTTGGCAAGGTCCTGAATGACTTTTTTGTCTTTGTCTGCGATGGCTTGCTTGACATCTTTGAACATTCCATTAATTCGTTCTGCAATGAGAATCATAATAAGCACCTCACTTTTTTGGTAACTGGTAATTCATTTTATCTTTTATGACCAAAGTTTATCTATGAAGTTTTTGACGACGGCGACGGCTTTTGGGTGTCTCATTCGAATAATGTCGGCGCCTGCCTGGAGAAGGCAGATTGCAGTAGTAGCTTCCCACATTGGCCCACGGTCTTCGACGGGGCCCCAACCTGGTGCATCGGCAAGCTTTGCTTCTTTGACCCGCCAAGACTCATAACCGACGTCACAAATCATCGGCATAGACATCATTTTATCACCTCCGAGAGCAGCAAGACGCTGGCGTTCCTGAATTGAATAGGCATACTCAATTCCGTATCCTAAAGCGCCCGTGGCCTGAAAGGTTACTATCTTTTCGAGCGGAAAGCCCATATCAGAAACGAGGATATTTACCTGTTTGGCAATATTGATATCCAATGGTGCGTGTGTGATAAGATGATGGTTGTCCGCCAAGGCGATAGCGGTCAGTGACTTGTAATTATCTTCGGTAACTGTGCCGATGAGGCAGTTTTCGCCCTTTGCGGCTTCTGATACCTTCGGCATAACCTGATTGTCTTTTTCGTCGTTGCCGGAACCCCAGAGGACAAGGGGGACGCCGACAGCTTTTAATACATCATCTGTAACCTTAACGGCGTGGGCGGCGTCTTTGTCGGCTTTGTCGGGGTGGATGCCGTCGAACTTGATGCAGATTAAATCTGCACCGAATTCGTCAACGGCCTTTTTGGCCCAGTCGGTTGGGCTGGCAGCAACATCTTTATATGGCTCGAAGAGTGGCTCGGGCCAATCTTCCGGGGCGGTATCGATAACATCAATAGCGATGACCGGCCTTTCGCTGGCGTCATCAACGGAGCCGCCATAGACGACATTTTTTGCGCCACCGATGGTTATAGTTGAGGAGCGGGAGCCGCCCTGTTCTTTAGTTGCCCCAAGAGTGATTCGATTAACCTGGCCTGTAAAGCTTTCAACAATCTCAGGAACCGGCATTTTAAAATCTCCAAAAGTAGTTTTACGTTTTGAGTTTTGAGTTATGAGTTAGTGAAAGATTGTTTTGATTTAGAATATTTTCGAGAATTTTGCGAACAGCAGAAAGAGCAGGCTTATCTTCGTTTAAATCAAAGACGGTTTTACTTTGCATAGAAGCGTCAAGGACGGTTTTATCGTAAGGTATTAAACCGAAGGTTTCGATACCTTCCAAATTATTTATGGCATCAGACCTGTTCCATATAATACCGATTTTTTTTACAGATATTGGTAGCTGTTTTGCAAGGTCGTAGATTCTTTTGGCAGTTATAGTTCCAAGAGGTGTAGATTCTGCTACGATGCAGAGCAGGTCGATATTATTAGTTGTTCTGCGGGAGAGATGCTCCATACCGGCCTCATTGTCTATGACAACAAAACTGTAAGTGGTGCTTAATTTATCGAGGAACTGCCGGAGGAGGTTATTGACGGCGCAGTAGCATTCTGGTCCTTCGGGTCTGCCCATAGTAAGTAAGTCGAATTTATCCGCTTCAGTAACAGCCTGCTGGATGCCATATTCGAATGAGCGTACTTTGTCCATTCCCTGACTGGCAGGTTTTTCGCGGGCCTGTTCACGAAGCTGGGCAACCGAGATTTGCGGCGAAACGCCTACCATTAAACCAAGGCAAGAATTAGGGTCGGCATCGACAGCAAGGACAGGGCCAGCGCCCTGCTTACAAAGTAACCTGATAATCATAGCAGCTAAGGTTGTTTTGCCTGAGCCGCCCTTTCCACTTATAGCTATCGTAGTTGCCATTTTGCTTTTCTTTATATTAAACTTTCTCCGCTGCAAGTTTTACCGAGGGGAACAGCGACAAATCCGTGTGGGGTAGGAATCCTGCACGGATGAATTCATCCATATAGCCCGGATGGTTCATCAAATCAAAATAAGTCATACTATCGGCGATTTTTTCAGCAGTTTCGAGAGCTTCACGGCTTAGCAGGACTGTCTTTGCTCCTGCGATTGAAGTGTTACCGACAAAGCGAATTTTCTCCGGCGGTACATCAGGGAGCATTCCGATAGTAACGGCCTGTCGAACGTTGAGGAAGTTTCCGAAACCCCCTGCGATGTAAATCACATCCAAATCTTTCGGCTTTGTCTGCGTTGAGTTCATAAGGACGCGAATGGCGGCAAAGACGCCTGCTTTTGAACGAACCAAATTGTTTATATCGGCCTGGGTTATAACAATTTCGTGATGCTCGTTACTTGCCCGGACTAACTGAAACTGCAGCCCCTCATCGCCTTCTGTCAATCTTTGGTCGCCATTTGTTCGGAACCTGCCTGTACGGTCTATGATGCCATTTACAAACAATTCAGCGAGGGTATCCAAAAGGCCTGAGCCACAAATGCCGGCTGGATGGGTATCTCCGATTGTCTTGTACTCGATAGAACGGTCAGGGAGAACAGTGAGTTTTTCAATAGCGCCGGCACCTGCCCTCATCCCGTGCCTGACTCCGCTACCTTCAAAGGCAGGCCCCGCAGAACTTGATGCGCAAACGAGCCAGTCACGGTTGCCAAGGGCCACCTCACCATTGGTACCTATATCAACAAAGAGGGAGATGCCCTTTTGGGTATAAATGCGAGTGGTTAAGACACCGGCGACTATGTCAGAACCGACATAAGCGGCGACGCTTGGCAGACAATACAGAAGGCCACGCTTATTGATTTGGATTCCAGCTTCAGCGGCTCGAATGGGCGGCATAAAGCCGACAGATGCGATATAGGGTTCTTTGCGAATGCGGGTGGGGTCGAGATTAAGCAGGAAGTGAATCATTGCAGTGTTACCAGCACAAACTACGGCGGTTATATCCTGCAAATCGATTTTTTGTCTTTCGGCCAGTGTGACAATGAGATTATTTACATCGCTTACGATACGATTTTGCATCTCATCAAAGGCATTATTTTCTTCGGCGTAGATAATTCGACGAATGTAGTCTTCGCCAAAATTTATCTGGCTGTTATAAGTAGCTTCGGTATCGAGAGTAGTGACGTTGGTTAAGTCGATTAGATGGGCAACAACGGTAGTTGTTCCAAGGTCAACGGCTACAGCAAGATTTGTTTTGACGCGGCCGGCAGGCTCAACTTCAATCACCTCGGTAGTTCCCCCTCGCCGGCCTATCGTTACGGCAACTTTGTAATTGGTTTTTGTGAGAATTTTTGAAAGGCCCTGCAAAATTCGAAAACCGGTTTGCATTATAGGTGCTTCGATTTGCCGGCGTATCGCAACATAGAGCCTTTCATGGTCAGCTGTATGGTCTTGCACTGTTGGCGGTGACATTTCAACGAGGAGTTTGCGAACGAGGGGGTCAAACTCAAAGACGCCTTCGCGAATGTCACCGGCTAGTTCGCTAAACCTGTGTGCATCAGCGTCGACGAGTATTTGAGAGACTTGCAAAGCATGGAATTTGGGAACGGTGACGGTCATATCGGAGAGAACTTTGGTTTGACAGGCGAGGGCGAAATTTTCGCGTATTTCTTCTGGGGTAAGCAAGGTGGTGGGTCTTGCTTGAAACTGTCCATCGTCGATTGTTACCTTGCATTTTCCACAATAGCCGTCTCCGCCACAGATGCTGGTTAAATAAATGCCGGCTTTTCGGGCAGTATCAAGGAGAGTTGTTCCGGATGGGATTTCTATTTTCAGGCCACTCGGCTCAAAACGAACTGTGCATTTTTTGGCTTTGCTCTGTTTCATTCTTGTGTGTCGTGACACATATCCCATGCCCGTTATGCCGAACGAGCGACAAGTCACGGGGCACAGGTAACGTTTTTATTTCCAAACTTCCTTTAAATATTTAGGCAACATCGAGCACTCTCGGGGCCCGACCATAATTTCCCAGTTTGTTGCTTCTTCGAGTTTTCCGCTCATCACGGCTACATAACCTGGGATTATCAGCCTGCGGTGTTTAACGAGACTCTCCACGTTATGCTTGGCCATAGCGTCTGCGACTGTTTTTTCATTAAGCTTGTCCCCCGAATAAGCGGTCAAGACGCTTGTACCCTCGGTATCAACGACAAGGATGTAACTCGGTATTCGAGAGGCTTCTACATCGGATTCGACAGTATAATACGTCAGGGAGAAGTTTGTAGTAAACATCATGGGAGAATTTTCATCCGGTTCGCCGATGGGGTAGACCTTTGGCTCTACCTGGACGGGCTTCTGTGGGTCGCTGAAGATATTCATCCTTGCCGTGAGCATAGGTAAAAATGCGTAGGGCTCGACAGTATCGACAACAACGATACCGGAATATTTGCAAATAAGACTTGTGGCGATAGCGGCCTGCTGGCTGGGGTCGCCATCGGCAATAAAGGATATAGTGGGATAGCCCAGGGGCCTGAAGACTTTTTTCAATGAGAGGACGCGCATCCTCGTGAGGTTATACAACTTATCCCGCAGGCTTTCAGCGTGCAGGCAAAGTACAATGTCTTCTGCGCCTTGAGATTTAATTTTTTCCGTAAGCTCTGAAAGAGATTCAATGGATTCTGCTCTTGCGACAAGTGGGCAATTGTTTTCCTTGGCGATTTTGGCCATTGTTTCAGCAGTGTCGGCGGTTGCAGCAGCGAGCAGTGGAACAGAGTCTTTCGTCTTGTCTACAGCTGCAAAGATTGCGTCAGGCGAATCTGAGACAAGGATTAAAGCGAGGTTGGAGGATTGCTTAACCATCTCTGCGACAGAGGCGAAGGCGGCAGGGTCTGTGCTATCGTTAATAACCGCAATGGCGCCGGCTCCAATTTGGGTACCAACTCGCTCAAACTGCAGAGAGTTTATGGCCTCTATTCGGTTTTTTAAGTCCTGTCCGGTGAGTTTATCTGAGACGGTGACGGCAACAACGGTAGGACTATAAAATTTCTCCTCGTGCCTGAACAGAACTGTCTCCTGGCCAATACTTAGTTGATTATCCGCTGTGCCGAAGGTGACTTTTCGCATCGGCGGAGCTGCAGCCGCGGCAAGAGCCTGCTTTGAGTCTTCGGAAACGTCGGGACAATCTTCGAGCTTGGCACGTTTCTGAGCAAGCTGCATAGCAAAGGCCAGACAAGTAGGCATACCACACTTTTTGCAGTTAGTTTTTGGTAGAAGTTTGAAGATTTCCAGTCCTGTCAGCGCCATAGCATTCTTCCTTTCTTCGAATCTTGAATCTCGAATATCGAAGTGAGGAGCTCCGCTCCTCAGAACATAGGCTCGAGTTCTGTTACCGGATGTCCATTTTTTGTAATAAATTCGAGGACCTGTTCTTCGGTAGTAGCGGAGGTTTCATCAGCGATTTTATCAAGGAACTGCTGGCCACCCAACTGCATTTCATCGGCCCTTTTTATAAAAGTGTCTTTAATTTCCTCTTTAAGCATTGTTGGCATCCAGACAATTCGTTTAATTCCGCCTTCGGCGGCAATAAACTTTTTAGAGTTAATGTAGTGCTTTGAATGCCCGATGAAGCCGGGGGTCTGGTTGCCGCCGCCTACGGTGCCGGCGAGGGTTGAAAACTTCATACCGCAGGGTGTCATATCCGGAAACTCTCGGTTGACGATCATTATTCCCCCTGTTGAAGGCAGCACGGCAGCGATACATTCGAAGCAGCCGCAGGAGGTCATGGGGTCGTTAATCATACTATACTGGCTCATTCGCTGGATGTTACCACCACTTGTCTTAAGGACGAAAGCATTAATTTTGTCCCACTGGCCGATGGTCGCCTCGACGCAATTTCCCTTCTGGATGGGCTGATTTGCACCGGCGGGGTTGATCTCATAAGCTGCTCGGCAATCGAGCCAGCTGTAAGCCCCGCACAAGCCAGGCCGCTCCGGCGAAATCACACACAGATGATTCGGCGCAAAACTCTGACAAAGTGTGCAGGAGTAAAATGTATCTATATCCTCATCGGCCATACCTGCAATACGTTCGTCACGCTGTTGATACACTTTTTGGGCCATTTCCCGAAGCTTGAGAACTTGTTTTTCATCTGAGTATATTTTGACTTGCAGCTTGTCGAGGATATTTGAATACTGGTCGTGAAAGAGCGCGTGGAGGAGTTTTCCGATATGCTCGAGCTTGAAACCTGCCTTTGCAGCGGTTTTGCTGATACGTATCCAGTTGTTGTCACGTTGTCCCATATGCCAGAGGCCTTGGGCCTCGTTCATAAAGGAATGGATTTGTCGTTCGAGTACGGGTTCAAAATCGGGCTGCATTTTTCTGCCGGCGACTTCAACAATAAGGGCGAGGGGCATTTTCCCGCCTTCCTTGACCGAATCGATATCTGCTCCATTGACTTCTATTTTGCCATCTTCGACTTCTGTGAGCTCTGCCATCCGGAGCCATTCAAAGGCCGGTGTTCTTTGGCCACCAAACTCACAATGCATATCCTCCTTGCGGATGCGCTCACCTTCAAAAGCTGGGCTGTGCGGCACGGGTATATCGACTTTAGCAACTTTTATCTTCAGGCCTCGGATTTCGATGGCTTTTTCAACAATCTGGTCGTGAGGGATATTGGAAACGACGTGCTCGTAAGTGCATACGCCGGTAGGAAGAATTTCCGGGATATCGGAATCCGCGATGGTTGGGAAGCCGTAATTGATTGCACCGGCGGCGGTGGCGTACCATTCATCGGTAACGGTACCGAGTGCCATAACAAAAGCAAAGATTCTGTTTTTGTTGTAAAGTAGGTTGCGTCTGAAATCGCCGGACTGAACACCTCCGAAGCTGAGTGCAGCCCTGCTTGCAAATCCGAGGGCATATATAGCAGATGTGATTTCCCTTCCGAAGGGAACGAGGCGTGTCTCCCATCCGAGCTGGACGCCCGCCTCTGCGAGCTGCTCGGCAAAACTCGTACCGTTATGGTGAGCAGACATAAAAACATACAGACAACGCTCCTGGAGTTTGCGCGCGATGTCAACGGCTATTTCGACGGAAGGTGCGGCACCGGCTATGGCGGCAAAACCCGGAGCTGTGCCATCCACAAACTGGATACCGCGCTCTCTGAGGATTACATCATCAGCGGCGCCGAGCCAAATGCCATCGACGGGATTAGGGCCTATGAGATACTTGCAGGCCTCGATTATTTCCTCGGCGAAAAGTGTGGCCATGCCGGCATCGAGAGCTGGGCCAAGGTAAGGTATCCACAAATGGTCGTCAACAAGTTCGGGTAGCAGAGGTTTTATTTCCTCGGCCATTACTCCTTCAAAATCGGAGAGTTTTTCAACGGCCCGGCCGGTCATTGAATAAATAATCGGCATGTAATAGCCTGTGTTGGGAAAGGCAACAGGGCAATCTCTACCTTTTTCTTTTATAGCGCGGCAGAGGTAATCTTCTGCTTGTTCAACTAATTTATGAGCTCCACGGATAGCTGCTGATGCGATAATTTTAGACATTTATTAAACCTTTCGTATCACTTACTCAA
>CP070728.1:598313-624716 GCA_020351025.1 Planctomycetota bacterium | reverse complement strand
GAACACCGAGCCATTTTCTTCATCCCGCTGAAGCCGTTCATGGCGACTTAGGCAGACTGCGTAAAAACGATATAGTTATTGTTCTAAGCTATGGCGGTGAAACAGACGAGGTTATTCGACTGATAAATCTCGTCAAGCAACTTGAGATTAACCTAATCGCAATTACGGGCGATAGCGATTCGACTCTCAGCAAGCACAGTGACGTGGTCCTTTGTATGGGCAAGATATCCGAGGCTTGTCCGTTCGGCGTCGCACCAAGTGTCTCTACCAGCTGTATGCTCGCTATCGGAGATGCCCTGGCCTTTACTGTTATGAAGAGCCGTAAATTCAGCGTTGAGGACTTCGCTAGGTTTCATCCCGGCGGTTCGCTCGGCGAAAAACTGATAACTGTTGAGCAATCAATGATGTTTAAGCAAGATGAGAAGCTGCCCATCGCTAAAGTTACCGACAAAATAAAACAGTTGCTGGAAAAGACCACTGATATAAAACGCCATGGTGCTGTGATGGTTGTTGACAAAGAAGGCAGATTAGCCGGGATAATTACCGACGCGGACATCAGACGCCTAATGGCCAAAAAAGGCCAATCCGCTTTCGAGCTCGAAGCCGGTGACGTTATGACAGCCCAGTGTAAAAAAATAAGGTCTGATGCACTCGCTGCAGAAGCCACAGCTATCTTCCACAAGTACAGAATCGATGAGCTCCCCGTGGTTGATGCTGACAACAAGCCAGTTGGTTTAATCGATGTACAAGATATCCTAACAATTAAGATTGTCGGATGAGCGAGTATATCTCGTTAATTCCCGTCTGAGCCGCACGAGACATGAGATGAACATATGACAAAGAATTCCAAACCAAACTTGGCGGATATACAGCTACTGGTTCTGGATGTTGATGGTGTTTTGACTGACGGCACTGTGATAATCAACGGCAACGGCAGCGAAAGCAAATCCTTCAACGTGCTCGATGGACATGGCATTCGAATGTGGCAAAGAGCAGGGCTAAAAGTCGCCCTTTTAAGCGGCAGATATTCCGAACCTACAAAATATCGCGCAAAGCAACTTAAGATAGATTACTATTTTCAGGACTGTGTTGAAAAACTGCCGGTGCTCAAAAAGCTACTTGACCAGCTTGGCCTTTCACCACATCAGGTTGCTTATATCGGTGACGACCTGATGGATTTACCGCCGATTCGATATGTTGGCTTTGGCGCAGCTGTTTCCAATGCGGTTGTTGAAGTTAAGGATATGGCTGATTACGTAACCACACGCCGGGGCGGCGATGGTGCTGTGCGTGAAGTGATAGAATATATTCTGAAAAATACCGGCAAATGGCCGGAGCTTATGAAAAAGTATTTGCCAGCTACACAGTAGCCGTAAAAGGCACTTTGGAGCCTGCATAAAACCGTAATGGATATACTATGGCCTCAGCATCAAGACAATTCTATATATGGCTCATATCATTAGCAGCTGTGCTTGCAATATACCTGCTCTACAGCCAGCTAAGCAAAACACCCAAAATTGATATTGATACGAGAACAGAATCCGCTGACATCGTTGCTGATACTAACATCAGCGAGTCTGACCGTAGCACTGGGAGAATTGGCGACGTTGGAGTCGGTGCTGTCCGTAAAGCCAGGTACGTACGCCTTAACAACAAGAAGCAAATCGAACGGGAATTTGGATTCGAAAAACTCCTGCACGAGGAGGGAGATGAATGGGAGCTTGAAAAGCCGTATATGAACATCTACCGGCCCAACTATAAATGTTTCCTCACAGCTGACAAAGGAACAGTGCAGATTGAAGACACTGTTGGCAAACCCCGCCCAAGGGACGCAACGCTTAGTGGAAATGTAGTTATCCATATCGTGCCTGAAAATTCGGGCAGCATCAAAGAAAGCTTCATCTATCTTGACGAGGTTATCTTCATCAGCGAAAAGTCACAATTCTCCACTGCCGGCCCGGTTAAATTCGCCTCCAAGGATGCACAACTACTCGGCAGGGGATTGGAGCTCGTCTATAACAACGAGCTGGACCGCCTCGAATTTCTTAGAATAATTCATTTAGAGAGTTTACACCTAAAAACCTCACCGAAGGCATCTTTGTTCGCCACAGACCCAATAGAGACCGGCACCACTAACAACAGCAGCTATGGCCAAAAACATAAACCGCCTAAACCTGTAGCATCCACAGAATTGCTAATAGCAAAGCCTATGCTGGCCGCAAATTCCACCCTCAGAAATCCAGCCAAGCATAGTACAACACAAAAAGGAGAAACTCCTAACAGGCAAAGCGACCAAGCAATTGACGAAGAAAAGGGGGAGTACTACAGATGCGTATTCAGTAAGAATGTTCTTATAGACTGCCCCGAGCAGCTGATTCTTGCCGATGAACTCTCCATCAACAATATCTTATGGTCAAAAGCCTCGGACACTAAACCACCAGAAAAAGATGCCGACAGCAAAGATAGCGAAAAAACAACTGGGAAAGTTTCCGAAGAAACTATCACTGCCACGGAGAGCAAAACTGACACTAACATCGTAGAAACAACCGAGAAAAGCACAGGTGAACTTCCTGAAGAGTTTGTAAGTATCGTCGTAACCTGCGACAACGGCATTGTTGCTACACCCATGGACACTCCTATAGCTTCTGAAAGCTCTACAAAACCCATCGGCATAAATAGCTTTGACAATACCAGCGGACGCACAACATTCATTGCTCAAAAAATTGACTATTGCGCAGCAACCGAGAATACCGTTGCCAATGGCCCATCGGAGCTCACGTTCTACGCAAAGAATATTACAGGTTCTGAAACCAAAGAAACTCCAGCTATGGTAAAAGTCACCGCACAAAAACAGGCTAAGTTTACGCCAGCTTTAAATCAGGCTATCTTCGAAGGCAGATGCTTGTGTACAATGCTCCAAGACGATACCAACTACCAGCTAAAGTACACTCTATCTGCGCCAAAACTTACAATAAACCTCTCCACAGAAAAACGAAAATCTGATTCAGCTACAAACATCGAACATCTAACTGCAAGCGGTGGGGCAGTGAAACTGGCAACACTCAAAACAACAGTAAATGAACTCCTCGGTGGCATCGAGCTAAAATGCAGCAAATTCGACTACGACACCACCAAGCAAGAGTGCTTGGCTACCGGGCCAGGCTTGATAAAAGCAGATAACTCCAATATCCCGGAGCCTGAGGCAGAGCTGGGTAGATTTAGCCTACGCCAGCGGTGCTATGCGGTTATGCAAAATTTCGATACCTTGAAGTACTTTTTACAGACGAATCAAATCATCGCTGATGCCAACCATGAAGCAATATTTATCAATTACTTCCCTATTATACAAGACCAATACGGGCAACAAGTTGCCGTCACCTCCAAGCACATAGAAGCCGTTCTCTACGAAAGCCCAAGCGGCCGCACTGAACTGTCTATGCTTAAAGCCACAGGTGGCTTCACTTATGAAGAGGCAAGCGACAAAACAAAGAAAAAAGCCCAGCCCAATGATATCCAATTTGTTGGTAGTGAAATGTTTTACGATGCCAATAAGGCACTTATGACGGTACACGGTGACGAGCTTCAACCCTGCTACTTTAATGGCGCCCTCGTTGATGCCGTCGAGTACGACCTAAAAACCGGCAAAATTAAAACCAAGATTACCGCCCCCAGCATATTGCAGATGAACCTTCGTTAGAAATCCTAAAGAGTCAAAATCCTCAACGGCATGAAAAGATAATCCCAGGCCAGAAACCGCTTTGATAATTGACGACAGTTTATTATCTTCCACCCCAGTATTGTTCCTGCTCAAGCGCACAGAAGTTGCAGGTCACGTATGTTCAACTCGCTCAGTCGCGTAATGATTTTTTCTGCCATAGCCAACTGCTCAGCATCGTAAGAATTTGTTATTGCTATGGTGTGCATCCCTGCCGCATTGGCGGCTTCAAGCCCCCAATGCGAATCTTCTATCACAATGCACTGGTCAGCCAAGATAGAACCTTGCTTTTTTTCATTCATTTTTTGCAAGGCCAATAAAAAGCCCTCCGGTTCCGGTTTGCCTTTTTCGACACACTCAGCTGAGACTATCACATCAAAAAAACTGCGGAGCTGGGCCTCTTCCAATATCAGCTCAATCTCTACCAATAGCGCCCCTGAGCATATTGCCATTGGTATATCGTTTTGCTTTAGCATCTGTAGAAAATCACGCACACCTTCTATTATCCTGCCTTCGCTTTTAGCCAGTTTTTCGAAAATCTGGTTTTTATGTTCTACAAGATTTTTAATTTCCTCGGCCTTAATTCTTAGCCGACCCTCATTAATAAGTGCTTCAAAACAATCAAAATCCGTCAGGCCCAGATAATCTTTGTAATAATCCTTTGTTGCTATCTCAATACCAAAGTCACCTAAAACTTGATTAAACGCACGAAGGTGTAAAACTTCAGAATCGGTTATCACCCCATCAAAATCGAATATGACTGCTCGAAGCATAACCTCCTCCTCACTCGGCCGGTATCGGCCCGATAAGAGCTTCGTAATCCGTAAATGTTGATTTATCGCCGCTGCAGACAAGCCCCGCCAAGGCAGCAATCTTAGAAGCATTCGTGTTAATATACCTGCGGGCAACCATCGCTTTGCGCTGCCTCATAGAAACTTTTTCACTTTCACTGGTACCTCCGCCTTCACCGGACCAAACCGCCATATCAAACTTACTGCTCGCCTGGCCGCAAAATAAATAGCCGTTAATCAAATCTATTGCAATGTCGACCAGTCCTCTGCCGTAAAGGTCCATGTACTCAGTACCTTGTTCCTTTACAAAAGCAATCGTTTTTTTCAATTGTTTTGTTCCTTCGGCAAGTTTGCTGAGCAAATCATTTAATTGCGGCTCATAATCTTGTCCAGCCAGTTCAGCAATGAATCTCTCTGCTGTGCCGCTGCATACCCCGCGAACCGCAGCTACAATCTGCAATTGGCTTGTCCCCTCGTAAATAGTAGTAATCCTTGCATCGCGGGCGTGTCGTTCACAGGCGTAGTCCCGCATATAGCCGCTGCCGCCAAGAACCTGCATTGAATCGTAAGCCACTCTGTTGCACATCTCGCTGCAGTAATATTTACTCATCGGAGTCAGCATTCCTGCATATCTTTTGTATTTTTTCGCGTCGTTCCTAAGCTGCTTGGCCTCTGCCTTGTCCTGAGGCGGATTGGATTCGAATACGTTTGTTGTAACCGAATTCCATATCCACTACTCGCGAGGCTTCATACAGAAGCGCCCGGCCTGCCTCGATATCAATTTTCATATCCATAAGCATATCGCGAACGGCCGGCAGCCTCTCAATAGCCACACCGAACTGATACCTCGTAGCAGCATAATCCCGAGCAACATGGAAAGCAGCTTCGGCAATACCAACGGACTGGGCCGCAATCCCAATCCGGGCACCGTTCATCAGACTCGCAACGTAGGGTGCAAGACCACGCCTGCGTTCGCCGATTATCTGACAGGGTGTGTTGTCAAAAAATATCTCGCAGGTTGGCGAGCCGTGGATACCTAATTTATCCTCCAGGCGACGGATATGTACTGTCGGGCCTCTGTCACAAACAAACAGGCTAAGTCCCAGTCCGCCGGCTCTGTCCGGTTCGCTTCGTGCCAATACGAGCAGCACATCCCCACAGCCGTTGGTTATAAACCGCTTCACGCCATGCAAAAACCAGTTACCGTTATCATCCGTAAACGCTCGCAGCTTAACCGACTGCAAATCCGAGCCGGCATCAGGTTCGGTCAACACCATCGCTCCGGTGACCTTGCCCGCTGCAAAATCGTATAAGTATTGCTCTTTAATCTCTTCCGATGCAAAGGCATTGATTGTCTCAGCAATCCCCTGCAAGCCGAATATATTCATAAGTGAAGCATCTGCTCGTGAGACAATCTCAATGGCCATCGAATAAACAAGGTTTGGAAAATTCAGCCCGCCGAATCTATACGGCAGCGTAAAGCCCATAACCTCAGCCTTCGCAAGCTTCTCAAGCGACTCCTGTATCCCCTTTGCATAGCTTACAGTCCCATCTTCGTTAAGCGCATTGCCTTCGTTATCAACATCTTCTGCTCGCGGAGCGATGAAATCTCCACTTAATTGCCCAAGCGATTCCAGTACCATATCATAATTCTGTATAGCTTCTCCAGCATCGCCCGGAGCATAATCAAACTGCCCTGCAAACTTAAAATCCTCCTCGCACAGTTTGGCAAGAGCGCCAAGGTCTATGTGTTTGAACAGGAACCGTATGTCGTCGTTGTCCGTGTAAAAGTTCGGCATTTTCATTTACCTGCGATGGTTGTTGGTTCTTTGAATCCCTTTTCTTTTATTGTCTTAATCATTCTCGGTATAACTTCGTTCAGGTCTCCGATTATCTTGTAGTGTGCAACCTGGAAAATGGACGCATCAGGGTCATTATTGATTGCGATAATCTTCTGACTCTGGCTCATTCCCGCCTGATGTTGAATCGCGCCGCTTATTCCCACAGCAACATATAAGCTTGGCCGAACAGTTGTGCCGGTCTGTCCTACCTGATGGTCCCTGTCAATAAAACCAAGGTCAACTGCAGCCCTCGAGGCCGCCGGCGCCGCACCAAGGCAATTTGCCAAATCCCAGATGAGTTTGAAATTCTCTTTGCTGCCTACACCTGCCCCACCAGCAACAATTACTCTTGCAGCCTTGAGATTAACCTTCTTTGGCCGCTTGTGCTCAGCCAAAATCTCCAGAGGCAAATCCTGCTGATTCACCTGCACTTGCTCTGTGATAATTTCACCTTTACGCTTAACATCAGGCTCCGGCATTGGCATTACGCCTTCGCGAACCGTCGCCATCTGGGGCCAGCGGTCAAAATTGATAATGGTAGCTATTATATTTCCACCGAAAGCAGGTCTTATCTGAAACATCAATTTTTTGTGAAGTTGACCGTCCTGCGCCTTGTGGTCGCCGATTTCCAAATCGGTGCAGTCAGCCGTAAGACCTGCTTTTGCAGCACTCGCAATTCGAGGGGCTAAATCCCGCCCCGCTGTGGTTGCCCCATAAAGCACAATCTGAGGCTCATATTTATGAATCAAATCGAACATCACCTTTGCGTAGCTATTCGTCTGGTAGTGTCCAAGCAGAGGATGCTCGACAAGATATACCTTATCCGCTCCGTAATGGATTAGTTTTTGTCCAAGCTCTTTGACACCATTTCCTAAAACGGTAGCAGCCAATTTCACACCGAGCGTATCAGCCAAACGGCGTGCTTTACTCGTCAATTCAATCGGGGTATCCTCCAACCGCCCCTCGTGCTGCTCTGCAAATACCCAAACCTCACCTTGCCTGTTCACACCTATCATAATCCATCCACATTGAAATACGATTTACGCAATGGTTTTATCATCAATCAACTCATGTATCATATCCGCTATTCCATCATCGCTCGGTTCAACGTTCTTGCTTTCTTTCGCAGCGAGGACGACACTCTGAATCCGATACACCTTAGTTGGTGAGCCACTTCTGCCGCACCAGGTTAAATCAGCCTCGAGAAAATTCAAATTCCATTGCTTAATAAGCAGTCCCTTCTCTTCCAATTCCTTGTATTTGTGCTCAATAAGTGTTTTTATGTCACCTTCATTTGCTCCTGAGTTATCAGCTTTGATTTTTTGTTCAACCTCAAGTGCAGTAAGAGCGTTTTTATACCTCATCATCTTTTTTGCTGCAGCGACTCTTGGCTCATTCGCATCGCTGGTAATGGTCAAAAGCACCGGCAGGTGCGTTCTAACCTGCTGCCAGCCGGCCCCGATATTTCTGCGAGCTGTTATACTTTTGCCGTTAAGTTCTACAAGCTCCTCAACATAGGTAATTTGTGGAATACCTAATTTCTCCGCCAATTGCGGGCCGACCTGTGCCGTATCGCCGTCTATCGCCTGCCTGCCACAGAGAACTATATCGTAATCAAACTTTTTGACCGCACAGCTCAGGATATAACTGGTTGCTAATGTATCACTTGCAGCACACTTCATATCGGTTATAAGAATCGCATCATCTGCCCCCCGGTACAATGAGTCGCGAAGCACAGCAGCCGCTGCCGGTGGTCCCATCGTAATAACTGTTACGTGGCCACCAAACTTATCCTTGATTTGAAGTGCCAACTCGAGAGCATTAAGGTCCTCCGGATTGAAAATGGCTGGCAATGAAGAGCGGTTAACCGTACCGTCATCATTCATCGCCTCACCGGTAATCCTTTTGGTATCAGGAACTTGCTTTATAAGAACAACACAATTGTATGCCACCGGCCGGTTCCCTAAAAGTCAATGCCTCCATAATGCCAACTTTCCAAAAAATCTCAGTTTAGCGGGATTTGATGCCAAGTCAACCATAAATGCAAGTTGGTTCGCTATGCCCAAAGGCTCTCTGCAAAAAACCGCTAAACCCGAAAACAAAAAAAGTCGATTTTATGCAGACAGGGTAGATTTTATAAACAAAATATTACAGATTTTCTTTGACAATGGTCTTATATAAAACATAATCAGCGTTTTAAAGTATGCATCCGGCCGCTAGCGGCTAAAATAAAACCTTTGAATCTGCTCCCCCAGGAGACTCGATGACGATAAACGAAACCAGTTACGATACGGTATTTGGCAAAATGGCGGTAGAGCAAGGTTTTTGCACGGATGCAGAACTTCGCCACTCGCTTGAGGAACTGCTGTCTCGTCGGAAAATCAATCCCGTAATGCTTAAGGACCTGATGGTTGACCTCGGCTATATCACACAGAACCAGGCTGAAAGATTAAAGAAGAGCATAAAAGAAAGCAAGGCCGCAGCTCACCAAATCCCGGGATATCAAATACTCGGCAAGCTCGGTGCCGGTGCAATGGCCATAGTCTACAAAGCAAAGCAGTTGAGTTTAAATCGGACCGTCGCAATAAAGGTTCTGCCAAAACGCTTCAGTGAAAATCCGGAATATGTAGAGCGCTTTTACAAAGAGGGCCAAGCAGCAGGAAAACTCAATCATAACAATATCGTCCAGGCCTTCGACGTCGGGGAGGCAGGGGGGTATCACTATTTTATAATGGAATATGTTGAAGGCAAAACCATATATGACGACCTCGCTGCCGGCAAGGTCTTTTCCGAAGATGAGGCTCTCGATATTGTCATTCAGGTCGCCCGTGCCCTTAATCACGCTCATGCCTGTGGACTCATACACCGCGACGTCAAGCCCAAAAATATTATGATAAACAAAGCTGGCGTGGTTAAACTTGCTGATATGGGCTTAGCACGTGAAACAACAGACATCGAGGCCGCACAAACAGAGGCAGGCAAAGCCTATGGCACGCCATACTACATTGCTCCCGAACAAATTCGAGGCAAAATTGACATCGACGGCAGAGCCGACATCTACGGCCTTGGCGCAACTCTGTATCATATGGTAACCGGCAGAGTACCCTTTATGGCGGAAGACCCCACCGATGTTATGAGAAAGCACTTGAAGGAACAACTGATTCCGCCAGACCATATAAACACCACGCTCAGCGCAGGTATATCTGAAGTAATTGAAGTCATGATGGCAAAACGCAAAGAGAACCGCTACAACAATGTTGAAGAGCTGCTGGAAGATTTAGAAGCCGTTCGCAACGGCCAACCTCCGCTCCGAGCGCACAAAAGATTTGATGTCTCCGCCCTTGAACAGTTAGAAATCGGAGAAGCAATCGAAGCCAAGCCAAACATCGATATAGAAGAAACACTTGCACGTTATCGAATCATAATGGTCGTTTTAGGCGCGATAGCCGGAGCATTGCTCTTGACTACCATTTTATTGCTTCTCTCCTCCTGATAACACGAGGCCACGGGATGTGATTTTATGCCCAGAGGCGGCGCACATTTCTCTTCAGAAGAAGTGGCTCAGGTACTAAGCCACTACGACATCGGCATTATCCACCAGGCCAAGCCAAACACAGCTGGCAGCAGGCGCGTACCAAAAATGGTCATCACTTCCGAACGGGGCAAATTCCTGCTCAAACGCCGCGCTAAAGGCAAAGACGACCCCTACCACGTCGCCTTCGCCCATGCAATCCAGTCTCACTTGGCAGAAAAGGCTTTTCCCGTTGCGCCTCTGGTGGCCACCTGCGATGAGAATAATACTATCCTGCAGTTGAACAACCATATCTACGAGCTTTTCAAGTTCGTTACCGGCTCGCGATACGTTGGTACAGCCGAAGAGACTGCCGACTCAGGCAGGCAACTCGCAAACTTTCACCGCCATTTAAGCGCCTTTGCAAAAAAGTGGAAGCCGCCAAAAGGCAGTTTCCACGATTCGTCAATCGTTCGCAGGCATCTCAAGACTGCCGGAACTGAAAAAGGCCGCCAGCCAAATAAAAAATTACTAAAGACCGCCGAGTTGCTCATGACCCTTTACAACGCATCGAGCGTCCGCGTAAGTGAGCTCGGATTCGACTCCTGGCCCGAAGATATCGTGCACGGGGACTGGCATCCGGGCAATATGCTCTTTACTAAACATAAGTTAGTTGCTGTTCTCGACTTCGATTCGGTCAAGATTGCACCGCCAGCTACGGACCTCGCCAATGGAATGCTGCAATTCTCGATTGTCGGCAACCGTCCTAATCCCGCCGATTGGCCTGATTATCTCGACCAGGCCAAGGCGCTGCAGTTCCTAAACGGTTATCGCCAAATAATTAAACTCAATAAAAGCGAGCTTAACTCTTTGCTGGACTTGATGATAGAGACGATGATAGCAGAGGCCATCCTGCCGGTGGCGGCGACCGGCTTTTTCGGGAATTTAAGCGGCCTCGACTTTCTGAAAATGATACAAAGAAAGGCAGAGTGGATAGATAACAACCGCAAAAAATTAACACAAGCTATAAGTTCGTGATTCGTCACTCGTCATTCCGCTCTGTTGAAACCTTACGTGGCATACCTGATGTTCATCAGGTTGTGCGTTAATCCCTGGGTATTTTTTGACTTTGTGAATTTTGCTCATTTGAATTTGTTTCGAATTTCGATATTCGGGTTTCAAGCTTCCGCCACCATTGGGGAAACTTGCGTAGATAGTACGAAAATTGCTGGAATTCTTAAGAGGTAAATGCACCTAAGTCTTTATATAAAAACAAATAAAAAAATCTTAAAATTTTTGGTGTTTTGACGGCGACTACGTACGATTTTGATTGAAATTTTATCCCACTCGTTCCGGCAGGTCGTAGGGGAGGCCATAGCGCCAATCTTATACACTACCTGCTAAACGCTATTTTTAGACTTGACAGCCTGCGGACTTTCGGTTAGGTTATCAACTAAATTAAGGTCGGAGAATTGAAGGATTTCCTTGTTTTGACACTAATGAGGCCTATGGGTCGTCCGTTCTTTATGGATAAATAGTGGGTCATTTTGAAAGGATCTTAAAATGACATTTCCAGACTTTGTTCTTGACCAAGCCTGGGAACGATCTGGTGATTATTGTGAGTGTACTCGAAGCGGACATGGACACCTTGGACGCTGCAACCGACCGCTTCTCAAGTCGAGCCGTGGAAGTGAGTCCGACTATGGCTGGGAAGCGCACAATAGAATGGGTGCAGGACCGGATACATTAACTAATTGTGAAATCCTCTGTCAACATTGCCACAAACAGATATGTTCCTATGCTGGTTAAGGAAGGTTAAACAGGCTGAATCCATTACGCAAATTAAAAAATTTTCCGATTTTTGCCATTAACTATATGTGCAAATGATTGAAATGCCTGCACTGAGCGGAGCCTGTCCCGAGCGCAGTCGAGGGGCCGCAGCGAAGTCGAATAGCTCGCAATCTCCTCTAACTCAAAACTTAACACTAAAGACTCAAAACCAATTATGCCTTGTGCACTTATGCTCCGTGTTTTGCGTCTTGTGTCCTTTGCAGCGAATTGAATTGCAGGATTTGTTTCGTATCTCGCGAATCGTATCTCGGCGGAGGGTTGTTTAGTCTTAAGTCGGCTGGAATATTTTAATCTGTTACCTTCTTTTTAGCATATTGTGCAATTATCTGTTGTTGGACATTCGATGGTACTATCTCATAGTGTGATAGAGACATTGAGTATGAGCCTCGGCCGCCGGTTACGCTCTTTAGTTGGCTGCTGTACTGCATGACCTCAGCTAAGGGAACCTGGGCCTTTATAACAACGATATTTCCCGGCAGCATATCCTGGCCGATGACCCGGCCACGCTTTGAGGCTAAATCGCCTGTGATATCGCCCATATTCTCTGCATGGACGGTAATTTCAATATTGACTATTGGTTCGAGCAGGACTGGCTTTGCATTCCGGACAGCGTCAATGAAAGCGCCTTTGCCAGCGGCACGGAAGGCTACCTCTTTCGAATCGACCGGGTGGGACTTTCCATCGTAGATGGAGACCTTTATATCCTGCATCGGGAAACCTGCGACGATGCCAGTCAGCATTACCTCGTTGATTCCCTTATGGACGGCGGGCTCGAACTGGCCCGGGATTGAGGCACCGAAGATGTCCCAGCTAAAGTCGAGCGGCGGGTCTGAATTGCGCTCGGCTGGCTCGACGCGAAGGTAGACTTCGCCGAACTGGCCGGCACCGCCGGTCTGCTTTTTGTGGCGGTAGTGGCCTTCGGCCTTTGCGGTGATGGTCTCGCGGTAGGGGATTTTCGGCTCTTTTGTTGTTACCGAGAGCTTAAAGCGCGTTTCCATCTTCTCGAGCATGATCCGCAGGTGTAGGTCGCCGAGGCCACTAACAACCAGTTCCTTTGTCTGCTGGTCACGCGTGAACTTGAAACAGGGGTCTTCCTCACAGAGTTTATCGAGGGCACTGCTTATTTTCTGCTCATCACCTCTTGCAGCCGGCTCAAACGCCAAAGAAAACATCGGTTCCGGTACTGGCGGCATATCGAACTTCCCGGCAATTCTGCCATCGTGGACAAGGTCGCCGATTTTTAGGTCTTCTGCTTTGGCGATGGTGATGATATCGCCTGCGATACCGGAATCGATTTCTTTGTTTTCGCCGCCCTGTGATTTTAGGATGTGGCCGGGTCGGATGCCCTTCTTCTCATTGTTGCGCAGCATGTTGGTGTCGGATTTAATCGTGCCGCTGAAAATGCGGATAGTCGAATACTTCATATTCGAGCGAGGGTCAAAGCCGGTGCGAAATACCATGCCAGCGAGCGGGCCGGAAGGTTCTGCCTTCAGCTGCGTTACAGTTTCGCCATCTTTTAGCTGGGCAGCCTTTGCTTGGAGAGGGGAGGGTGTTAACTTCGCGATAATATCGAGAAGCTCATTTATTCCGATTTCGCCGCGGGCGTCGGTAAAGACGATGGGGATGAGGGTACCTGTTTTAAGGGCTTCGACGAATACGGAGGCAATCTTTCCTGCGGGGATTTCTTCGCCGGCCAGATACGTTTCCATAAGCTGGTCGTCGGCTTCAATAACGCTCTCTATTAAATCGGTATGAGACCTTCCAACGTCGCCGACGGGCGAGTCTCCAGTTTGGGTTTCAATACAGTCGACGATAGAGGTTTTGTCGGCGGCAGGCAGATTGGCACAGCGGCATTGGGTGCCGAAAGTTTCCCGAATGTTTTTTACAATGGCGGGCAAGTCGGTATTCTCGGCATCAATTTTATTGATGACGATGAGCCGAGGCATATTGGCCTTTGTCGCTAATTCGAAGAGTTTGCGTGTGTTTGTTTCTATGCCAGCTGCGGCACTTACGACGATCACGGCGGTTTCGGCAGCCGGGATTGCTTTTATGGCTGGGCCGATGAAATCGGGATAGCCGGGCGTGTCGATGATGTTAATGAGCTTGCCGGCGTGCTCGATATGGACAACGGCTGAGGCAATTGAATGCTGCCGCTCTTTCTCTTCATCATAGTAGTCGCAGATACTTGTTTTGCCGTCGACACTACCGAGACGGTTTGTTGTGCCGCTTTTGTGCAGCATTGCCTCTGCGAGGGAGGTTTTGCCGCTTCCGCCGTGCCCTAAAAGAACGATGTTGCGAATGTTACCGGTATCAGCCACTTTCAGACCTCCAAAAGATTTATTTCCTTGGTCCCTAAATTATAATCAGAAAACTATTAAACAAGTAATCATACAAAAATAAATGCACAAAGGCCAAGTTTTTTTAAGGATTATATTGCTCCTGTTCGCGCCGCTGAATAACCAGATTTCGTTTACGAGAAATTTCAACATCAAACGCGCTTTACTATATTCTTCAAAGCGCTGGCGAGTTGGATTAGGCAGGAAAGTAAAAAAAGCAAGAAATTCGTAAATTTTTTTTGCTTCGCTTGGGTCTGTCGTGTGGGGGATTTTATTGGACACTGAAAGAAGGGCCAAAAGTGGGTCTGGAGGCTGGGCTATATATTGTGCTCGAACGAAAAAAGATTCTTTTATATGGTGGTTTATGTTATAGGGCGTCAATAGGGTGGGTCTTTAGTTGGCTAAAGAAAAATTGTTGGGCGTGTCGATAATGCGGAAGTCTAAGAGGGGTGTTATGATGTTTTAAGGATGAATTGAAATGAGCAAGAGGGAACTTATAGACTGCATTTGTGAAATCAATAAGAGTGCGAAGCCCTGCTTTTTAGCCAACTTTTCCGAAGAGGAGCTGCAGACATACCTTGAGCATCTGATGGAGCTCGATTTGGAAGAGTTGGCTGTTTACTCCTAAGTTTGTTTTTTGGGTTTGTGACTTCCGGATTTGCTGTAGGTTGGGGGGCAAGAGGCAGTTCTGCAACCTAATCCCTGGTCAATAGGAAAGCAACTATTTAATTAAAAAACCGGCGTGTTCCTCAAAGTCTGCTGTTAGCTGCGTGTCAGCAGGTTTGACAGAGGAGATGATTGCATTTTGACCTGCCTTGACCAAATAAAGTACGTAAAACTCTGATATTGTTTGAACCTCCTGCGGCAGCCAGACGTTATCAGGGAACGGCTTCGCGATGGAGCCATCTTCTGCGATGGTCAGGCCTTGCTCTATCTCTTCAGTTGTTAGTGAGCAATAATCAACCTCGTAAATGGTGGTTTGTTCGTTGATGGGTGCTGCAGCAATGATGCCCACTGCGTGGTGAACCGAGCCAGAGGCTTCGATTAGTGTCGGCAACTGTTCGGCAGTTATTCCAACACCGGCAGAAGGGTTATTACACTTCAGAGAGAGTAATTTGTAGCCGCTGAGGGGTTTGAACATTTCAAGGAATGCACGGCGCTGCTGCCAGGATTTTTTGTCTTTATCCTGAGCTTGCTGTTCGGCTGGTTTTTCAACTTTCAACTCGGCTCTTACATAGTTAAACGTCTCATCCTGAAATTCAGGGGGTTTTATGCTTTTATCAGTTTGGATGGTTTGCCATTGATTCGCGTCGGCTACGAGTAGCGTGAGGCCGGTGAGCAGTTCAGAGCCGCCAGTGAGTTCAAGGCCGTGGATTTTAGCGGAGCCGACGGGCTGAACTTTTGCGTTAGTTATCGTACACTCGGATACGGGAATGAAAATCAAAGGCGGCGGAGCTTGCTCAGGAGTTACGGGTGTCGGCACGTTATCGATACTATTTTGCTTGAACTCAACGAGGACAGGAATAAAACCATTTGGCACATAGAAAGCAAAGTCAATCTCGCAAAGTCCGCTTTTAAAATCGGCACCTTTTAATTCTATCTGGTCAGATAATCGTTTTGTCAGCAGCTGGGTGGCAGTTCTGAGATATCCGATGGGATAAATATTTATTCCCTTGCCAGCAAGGGGTTTTTTAGCATCTTCTTTTTGTTTGCAAATCAATCTTAACTGAGAAAGTGTAAATGTTGGGCTTTTCTTTAACATTTTAATCGAGAATCCGACCCTAATGATATTAAGGTTATGGCCGCTTTTTGAGGGAATTGGCCTTCCATCCAAATCTTTTATGTCGTCCAGGGCAGGCCAAACGGCTTTCTTTGGTATCTTTATCGCCTCAGGGATGGTGATAATTGACACGTTCTCAGCAAATTGGTGCCTATTCAGGAAAACCTGGTCGAGAAAAGCTGGATGAAGAGTAGCAAAACTTCTCTTTCCGCTAAAGCTGCCGCTACTTATGATACCAAAGCATCCGGTAACAAAGCCATCGGCATTTAGTAATACCTTGTCGGGCTTCTCAATATTGGGGTTGGCCTGGTCAAAACGCTGGTAAGGGTATTTGATTGGCATAGGTGCCATTGCAAAGACGGTAAGGAAGAGACCGGATAAGATAAGGCCTAAGAAAATCCCACAGACGACCCGTCCAATACGCTCAAGTAGAAGTCCGAGCTCAAAGCGCTGCCGAGTCAATTGCGCAGTGATTGTCTGAAGAACGGCAAAAGCCAAAACAAACAGCAATGTAAAAGAGAGCGATTGCGCCCAAAGCACGAGGATGTTTCGGCCTATAAAGACGTTTGACAAAAGTTCGAAAAAAGCGAATGCAATTATGATTGCAGAAATAGCAGTTATCAAGACAGTAAATGATTTAACGAGAGTAGACTTTAGAAGCAGATAAGCAACACAGGCTGCAATAATCAATACTACAAGTAAGCCAGCCATTACAATATCTCCAATATTTCATTACCTGTGCACCGGGGCCCGTGTCTCGCTAAAGTTTCTTGATAAGTCCTAAAGACGAGCCACGGGCAACAGGTAATGTATCACGTTTTTTGTCCGGTTTTTCTTTTTTTCCGGTCTTTGGATAATACTCTAACCATTTCATTAATTGATGTTTTTCCAGCAACTACCTTTTTGAGTGCCTGTTCCTGCAGGTAAAGCATTTTAGCGCGTCTAAACTGTGTGGCGACGTCGGGCAGTGAAGCTGACTGTTTTATGACGTTCCTCAACTGGTTGTTCACAATAATCATTTCGAAAACGCCCATTCTGCCGACAAAACCTGTTCCCTGGCAATGCTCACATGTTGTTGGTTTACCGCGTTTGCTATAGATTACTTTTCCTGCGCGGTAAAGGACCTTTGCCTTTTCCGCGGGGATATTGAATTTTCTGAGGAGTTCTTTATTCGGCTCATATGCCTGTTTACATTCTTCGCAGAGTTTTCTAAGAAGTCGCTGGCAGCTAATACCGAGGAGGGCATCAGCAGCAAGGTTTTTGTCACCGACGAATTTGAGCCATTTGCCAAGTGCTTTTATGACATTGTCAGCATCGAGGGTAAGATAGATGAGTTTTCCGTCTTTGGCAGTCTGACAAGCAACTTGAGCAGTTTCACCATCTTCGCAGTCAGCGACACCGATGATATCAGGCTCTCTTCTCATAATGACCTGTAATTTTTTGGCATAAGAGGTAGTACCGGTGTCGCTAAGGCCAAAGACGTTTTGAGTTATATTGGGCATATCAGCAGAAAGGCTTCTTTCAAGGGTGGCTATACTATTTAGAAAGGCATCATGATTTCTCAGGAGAGCATAAAAAGTCGTAGATACCCCGCTTTTTTTAGGTCCAGCTATGATAAAGATACCCTGTTTTATCCCCCGAATTTTATCGAGCTGTTGATACTGGTCAGAGGTCAGGTTTATATCCTTTAACCTTATTATATTTTCCTGTATTATCTGTTTAATTTTGACCTGTTCACCAACAGTTGAGCCAGCGGTGATTATCTCCCAATCGGTATTTACTTTGCTTTGGTGGGTTCTGAACTTCCCTGTTTGTGGTTTTCTTTTTTCGTTGGGGTCCAAATCGGCAAGTTGTTTTACGAAGTGAATGAAATAATCCATTTGCTCTTTTGGGATAGGCGGCTGTTTCAAGGCTGCGCCATCAACATAATATGCTACGTTATAGTTCGGCGGGGCCGGCAAGAAGATAATGTCACTTGCTCTCCTCCAGATAGCGTCATTAAAGACATCATAGGCCGCCTTATATCCAAAGAAGTCGGCTGTTTTTGGTTCTGGCATAGGCACTTCATTGTTGTTGGCGGTTATAAAACGAAAATCCTTAAGGACCTCAAGTTTCTTTTCCTCGCTGACAAATAAGCTCCTGATGTGGTCAGGGGTAAGGACTCTTTGAAAAGCAGGTACTCTGGCGTTTCGATGCATTACATAACCGAGAGAGGTTGCTCCTACGGCTATGATGTAGAAGAGCATTCCAATGATGAAAATGGGCATAAACAGCCAGATTAGAATTGCAGACGCGCCTGCGATGAAAAGAACAGCTGTCCAGAAATTCTCTTTTGTTTTGACGAGTTCAGCATCTCGGTAGACCCATCCAAGCAAAGGCAGCCATAGAAAGAAGAATACCAAGAATACAATAAATTTAAGTATGGATATGTAGCCACCATACTCAAGAGAAGCTAATATTAAATCGGACATAAACCACTCCGTTTGCAAAAAGCACAATCAAACTCATAAGATACCACTGGTGTCGGCACGAATTCCCTTTAGTGCCATTTTTAATTCATCGGGGTTAGGCGCATATTTGTAAGCTTCTTTTGGAGCTACGCTGCCATCGAGAATCAGTTTACAAAGGTTATCAGTAATATCCTGCATACCTTCTTCCCGACAGCTTCGTATAAGCCCCGGCAACTCGCCCTCTCTTGCTTCTGAAATCAGTTTTTTGACAGCCGGATTTGCAAGAAGGACCTCAACGGCAGGTATTCTATCAACACCTTCGGCTATGCTCGGCAGGAGAACCTGAGCTATGATTGCTCTAATTGTTACAGTTAAAGTTTGCCTTGCCAGGACCCTTTCGTTTTGTGGGAAGAGGTCAACAAGCCTCTGAACCGCCTGAGCGGCATTTGCTGCGTGCATGGTAGCGAGGACAAGATGGCCGGTTTCAGCAGCTCTCATTGCAGCGGTACAGGTATAAGGATCGCGCATTTCGCCGACGAAGACGACGTCGGGGTCCTGCCTCATCAAATACTTTAAGGCTTCTTCAAAACTGTCGACGTCAGTGCCGACCTCTCTTTGAGATATAATTGCCTTTTTATCTTTGAAAAGATATTCGATGGGGTCTTCGATGGTAACAATATGGCAGGAGCGGATGGAGTTTATATAGTCAATCATCGAAGCAATTGTGGTGCTTTTGCCACAGCCGGTAGGTCCTACAACAAGGACCAAACCCTGCCTTGTGGCAGATATTTCTTTAAGTATCTGGGGCAGATTCAAAGTTTCAAGTGGCGGGATTTCGACGTCTACCCGTCTTGCAGAAAGGCTAATCGCGCCACGCTGGCGAAAGATGTCAACACGGAAGCGGTTTTCCTCGTCTATTTCATAAGCGAAGTCGACCGTACCGGTCCTGAGGAAGAACTCTTTCTGCTCGGCAGTAAGAACCCCAAAGACGAGCTGTTCTATTTTTTCTCTTGTGAGTACATCGCCGGTAGTATCTTTGAGCTGTCCCTGGATGCGTAATTTTGGTCGCTGTCCGACTTTAAGGTGTAGGTCGCTGGCGCGGGTTTTGATAGCAGCTCTGAAGAACCTGTTTAACAGCGGCCCATCCTCAGGAGTATGCGTATCTGTTAAATTCTCAGATGTCATATGATTAGTTTTCCGCAAATTATAAAAGTCAGCTCCTTACAACCGGTCGATTCGGCACAAAAATATTTTTTATAGAGAGTACACTTTTTTGTAAAATCTGCAAACACAGAGTCTTATATAATACATTATAAGACTTTTTTAGAGAATGTCAAGCTTGTCGGTATGAGTATACGATTGATTTTTAGAGTCAAATCAACAAGAATTGCGGCTAACTTTTGATATTCCTCTCGGACTGACGAGGGATTCTGGAGCAGAAATAATAAAAAAAGAGGGTTGTCATCCTGAAAGCGACAAGAGTATATATAATCGAAAATGGATTGTTAGCGAGCAGTTAGAAAAGATAGCTTGAAAATGGAGAGCAAAATGAAGATAGCTGTCGATTTAGACGGGACGATTTCCGAATATCCGGAATTTTTCAAGGTGTTTACAAAGGCGATGTCCAAGACGGGGTGTAAGATTTATGTTTTAACGGACAGGCCTCCTGAAACGGAAGATGTGGTCGCTTACGAGCTGCAAAGGTATGGGATAAAATACGACGTGATAAAAATAACCGGTGAAAAGAGCCAGTATATATTAGAAGAGGGTATTAAGGTTTTGTTTGATGATATTGACCAATATTTTGTGGATTTGCCTGCTGAGGTAGCGGTATTTAAGATTCGGCAGAAATATAATTTTGACTTTAGCGAAAGGAAGTGGATATAAAAAAATAGTAGATGTACTCTCAGCTAAGATCTATTTTATCCCACGAGGAGCAGGGTCAAGGTCATATAGATAGCGACGCTGATGGAGTCGTTTGCTGTTGTGACGAGTGGACCTGAGCTTATAGCGGGGTCGATGCCGATACGGCGGAAGAGAAAAGGCAAAAATAATCCGAGGGTGGTGGCGACCATAATGGCAGAGAACATAGCTGTTGCGAAGGCAAAAATAATGCGTGCCGGCTGGATGGTGCCTCCGAGGATTCTAAAACTAAGCAGTAGGGAACAAATTACACCTCCGAGGAGGCCACAAGATAGAGCAACAAGCAGTGCGATGCGGACTTCGCGCATAAATACCTGTCTTAACCTTAACGCAGCGAGGTGTCCGGTAGCAAGGCCACAGACGACAATGGCTGAGGTCTGCAGGCCTGCGTTGCCACTGATGGCAGCAATCATAGGAACGAAGGGGATTGCGGCGGCATAGACGAGGCCCAGATTTTCAAAGCCGAACCTTCCATGGAAAAACATCAGGACCAAGGCGGTAATGCCGGTGCCGAACAGGGCCGGCAGCAGCCAGGTCATTCTGATACGGGCTGCGTGAAGGACCGAGACATTATCAAGCTCATCCGGGTCAGTGCCGGCCATTGTGTATAAGTCTTCAGCAGCTTCTTGGCCTGCGACCTCAATGATGCGGTCGGCAGTGATTCTGCCGATGAGCTTGTGCTCTCTATCAAGAACGGGAGCAACGATGAGGTCATTTTTGTGAAATATGTTTTTAACTTCCTCCTGGTCTGCCTCGGCGGAGACGCAAATGGTGTCGGGGTCGATTAAATCGCTTATTTTTGCATTTTCCGGTCGAGTAAGCAGGAGACGGACACGAACATCACCGAGGAATCGACCGGTCTTATCGACGATGTAAACTGAATAGAAATCTTCATCAATTTCGGCGGAACGGATTTTGTTGACGGCTTCTGCAACGGTGGCATCTTCGGGGACGCTTATAACAACGGGGTCCATAATGCCACCGGCTGAGTCTTCGGAGTAGCTCATCAATTTTCTAATCTTAGCGGCGTCAGCGGGCTTTATGCTTATGATAACCTTCTGGCTTATCTCCTCGGGTAATTCTGCCAGCAGGTCGGCGGCGTCGTCAAGGTCAAGCTCGGCGACGATGTCTTTTATTTCCTCCTCCCTGAGGAAGTCAAAGATTTCGGCGCGGGTGGCTTCATTGACCTTTTCGAGGACTTCGGCGGAGATGGGTGTATCCAAGACATTGAAGATAATGCGTCTTTGGTCATTATCGAGAAGCTCTACGACTTCGGCGATATCGCTGCTTCGCTGCTCGTTTAGGAGTTTGCCCAAGGCTTGGGTGCTGTCGGTCCCCAGCAAGAGCTCAATCTGCTGCAATAATATCTGCTGGACTAATTTTTTTTGCTCGTCGGCCATTGGATTACCTCTTCAGGGCTTCGAAAATCAAATTTTGCCAGTTGGGATAAAATAAACCAATTTTTTTTGTTAGGCAATGGTTTTTTAGATAATAACGGATAAAGAATAGCAAACGACGTTTAGCGTTTAGTTTTTCTTTTGCTCAAGGCTATCTGCCGAGTGCCGAGCTTAAAAAGTGTGAAATTATGCTTGGATATGCAGCGGTTTTAGTGTAAAATATGTCAATGAGATAGGTGTCTTGAGCATTGCGAACGATAATGAGATACTGATTATTCAGCGATGAGGGACATATGATGAAAGGTCATATTTGGTGGTGTTTTGCAATTTTAGCGGTAACAGGCAGAGTGTGCCTGGCAGCGCCGGAGCCGGCTATAGTGCAGGGGCCGGATGAGTGGACGATAGATGTAACGTTTGAGCATCCACAGCAAATTACGCTGCAGGTGGCTGGGGATAAGAAACCAAGCCGATTCTGGTACACGATAATAACGCTGACGAATCAAACAAATCGCGATGTTGATTTCTATCCAGAATGTAAGCTGATGACGGATACCTTCGAAATTATCCCAGCCGGCAAGGGTGTATCAGCAGCGGTATTCGAACAAGTAAAACGGCGTCACCAAAGTAAGTACCAGTTTCTTGAGTATCTGGAAGGTGTCGACAATAAAATACTCCAAGGCGAAGATAACGCGAAAGATATCGCTATCATCTGGCAGGACTTCGATGCCAAGGCTAAGGGTGTGAAACTTTTTATAACCGGCCTTAGCAATGAAACCGTTGTTATCAACCACCCTACAGAGAAGGACGAGGCGGGCGAACCTCTAAAGGTTTATCTTCGAAAGACGCTTGAGCTAAGCTATAAGATTCAGGGCGATGCGGCTTTTCGGTCCGAAGCGGAACTTATTTATGAAGGTAAACGCTGGGTGATGAGATAGAATCGCGCATTGCATCGTGTGTATCACGTAATGTGTACACCATACAAATCCGAAATTCACACCCCGAAATCCGAAACAAATCCCAAATTCAAATACCAGATGACAAATAACGAGAGGCAGGAAGGAATTTTAGAATTGATAGTATAGAATTTGGGGGAGGGATTTCGGCCTTGATGGATTAAGAAATGTTGGGTATTGTATTGTCTGACAGTCTCCAAAGCCTGTTACTTCCATTTGTATGGTGTAATTATGGCTGATTAATAAGTGCAGGGAAAAGGAGATTACAATGAATCATGAAGAGCAATTGAGATTGCTTTCGATTTTTCATTATATAGTCGGTGGGCTTGCAGCTTTTTTTGCGTGTTTTCCGACGATTCACCTGGTTATGGGGATTGCGATTGTTTTGGGCGTTTTCGAAGAATGTAGCGGCAAAGGCCCACCGGCGGTTATAGGATATATTCTGATTTTGATGGCATTAATGCTCATAGCCTGCGGGTGGGGATTAGCTATATGTTTGATTGCTGCGGGGCGTTGCCTGTCGAGAAAGAAACACTATGTTTTCTGTTTGGTCATAGCAGCAATTGGTTGTGTGTTTATGCCATTCGGAACGGTATTAGGTGTATTTACAATCATCGTATTGATGCGTCCGAGCGTTAAGGAGCTATTTGCGGCTACGAAAGCGACGTAGGGGGTGGAGGTAACTGCAAAAATAAAAAGATATTCAAATTATTCTGTTGACAGTCAGTGACAGTGTTTGTATGTTTCTAATGTTTGATGGGAGTATACTCTGGCCCCTCAAGAGTATATTCCTGGGTTACAATACGAGGGAACCTGCATAGCAGGTGTTAAAAGAAGCCTAAGGAGAACATTGTGGAAAAAGGTAAAGTAAAATGGTTTAGCGAGAGGAAGGGGTATGGTTTTATCACGCCGGATGACGGCGGCGATGATTTATTTATCCATCGCTCGAATATTGCAGAGGGGTCAGGCTTGCTTCGTGAGGACCAGGCAGTAGAGTACGAGACTGCCCAAGGCCAAAAGGGGCCGGAAGCAATCAATGTGCGTCCCTGTTGAATCCGAACAGGCTGACGAAAAACCATGGGCCTCGCCTTTTGGCGGGGCTTTTTTTTAGTCTGGGGGACTCTGGGTTGCGGCGTTGACGAATTGGAAAATTCCCCGTAGAAAAAGATAGTATACAGCGGATTGTTAACTTGAGATGGGCATGCAACTGATTATTGACTATTTACTATTAACTATCTTCGGGAATATCCAATTTTCTTCTGCAGCGAGGACAGATAACAGATTCTCCTTTGAAATTTGGGGGAATTTTCAACTTTAGACCGCAAAGGCAGGCTAAGAAAGCGAATTCGTTGATTTTGCGCATGATGTCACCGACCTGGCGCATCTGGGTTTGGAGACGCTGTTTCTTCTTGGCTTCGGCGCTGGCTTGGCGTAATGCGATATCCTCTTTTGTTAAAGCGGTGGGGGGAACAACGGTTCTGGTTTTTGTTACGTTAGTGAAAGAATCTGAATAGTCTTTGAATGAGGCGCCGTGAGTCATATTGCGGAGGATGCGTATTCGCTCGGAAATCGGCGGGTGGGTGCTGGTTAAATCGGATAATTTCATCTGCCCTTTTCTCTTGAAGGGATTAACGATGTACATCGGTGCGGTAACTTTATTTACGGAGGCCAACTGTGGGGATTTATCGTTTGCAATTTCCTCGAGGGCGCCAGCGAGACCTTCAGGATATCGAGTGAGTCGAGCTGCGCCGGCGTCAGCCAAGTATTCGCGCCTTCTCGAAAGTGCAAAGTATAAAAGATACGCCATTATTGGCGCCAGGATTGCAGCGATTATTGCGAGTACAAGCATAATTAACTGGGCTTGTCCGCCGCCTCCGCCAGATGAATATCTTCGGCGTGAGCCCATTGAGCTATAAAACATACCTCTTAGAAAGACCTGCGAGATTAAGACAATCGAGCCGAGCATTATGCCAGCAAGGGTTACAAAGAGTATGTCGCGGTGAAGAATATGGCTTACTTCGTGTGCAATGACGCCCTGGAGCTCATCACGGTTGAGCCGTCCTAACAGACCTGCAGTTACAGCTACGGCGGCGGATTTTGGTGTACGGCCCGTAGCGAAGGCGTTGGGGGCGGGGTCGGCTATGATATAGACTTTGGGCATTGCGGGCAGAGCAGCAGCGATTTTCATTTCTTCAACGATGTTGAATAACTGGGGGTAGTCATCATGAGTAACGGGTTTGGCTTTACTTGATGCGAGCAGGATTTGGTCGCCGGATGAGAAACTAATCATTGTGAGTATGAGCCAGATGAAGATTGCAATAACCAGGCCGAATCGGGCACCACCGGGGCCAAAAAAGGCCAGGCCAATGACAAAACCCAACACTAATAAAACGGCTGCCATTAACACCATCAGGATGATGGAGTTTCTTTTGTTAGCTCTAATCAGTTCCCACATTGCTTGTTAGTTTTAAGATCTAAGTCTGAAGTTTTAAGTTGAATCGATGCCTTTCATCAACTAAGTAAAGCTTACTTTGGGTACTTCACGTTCGGCGGGGGCTTCAAGCTCAAAGAAATCGCGTTTGGTGAATTTGAAGACATTAGCAATGATGTTGGACGGGAACATCTGAATCTTGTTGTTAAAGAACAGGACCTGGTCATTGTAGCTTTGGCGGGCGAAAGAGATTTTGTTTTCTGTGCTGGTAAGCTCTTCCTGGACTGAAAGGAAATTCTGATTGGCTTTAAGGTCAGGGTAATTTTCGACGACCAGGAGAAACTTGCTGAGTGCTTCGCCGAGGGCACCTTCGGCCTTGCTTGCTTCGGTGACGGTTTTAGCTCCCATAGCCCGACTTCGGGCCTTTGTTATCTCTTCAAAGGTCTCACGCTCATGCTTCATATATCCTTTGGCAGTTTCGACGAGGTTAGGTATTAAATCGTGACGGCGTTTGAGCTGGACGTCGATTTGCGACCAGGCATTGCCAACCTGATTGCGAAGACGAACCAAAGCGTTGAAGATGGCTATTATGGAAAGAATCAGCAAGACAAGAACAGCAACAACGATAATTAATACAGCCATAATTTTTCTCCTTTAATTCTATATTTTTCTTAAGCAGTTATTATAGTCAACTACTCGCATGGGACAATAGGCAATGCTCTTCTGGCAACAGTTCCTATATTTTTCATTTCCGGCGTAACCGCCTGTAGGCGGAAGCTGTATGTATAGTCTTTTACAGGCAGGCGATACTCTGGATGTGGCCTTGCTCTTTCGGTCCAGCCATCGTCGCCGCCTACACCCATCTGTTTATAATCGAGGTTGAGGGTGATAGATTCGCGGCGAGGCAACTCGTGGATGTGCTTGGCGTTTTCGAGGTCCTCCATTGTGTACGGCCAAGCGCTGACACTTAGCAGCGGCATACCGACAGCGAGCAGGCCAAAGCCATCTTTGTCAGTTAGAGCAACCCAACGTACGTCGGTTCTGTTGGCGTTTTCCTGCGGTCTTACATAATCATGAATTAAATCCTCCACCGTGCCTGAATATAGGCCGACAGCGGCACCGGTCTTCCGGTCCCAGTAAGTTTCATGGGGACCTCTGCCAAACCAGGTCATAGTATCGAATTGGCCGGGTATTGCCATCTGCATACCGAAGCGTGGCATTTCGGGTACTTTGAGATTCTCTGGTTTGAGGCTGTTTTGCACAATGACATCGCCGGTGCCGTAAATGGTGTATGTACTATAGTAGTCAGAGTCACCGACCGGCAGGACAGAGTGGACGTTAATGCGGACGACCTGGGGTTTTGGTTGAGTAGCAGTGACTTTTTTGACGGTTCGATTTTGAACTGCCCAGTGCCAAACACCAAG
>CP070728.1:565891-598213 GCA_020351025.1 Planctomycetota bacterium | reverse complement strand
CGAAATTCAAAGACAGCGATTCGACCTTTGGGTAAGGCAAACAAGAAGGCCTTTAGGCGGCCGAGGTCCTTTTGGAAATTTGGCGGCAACTGATAAAGAACAGGGCCGAGGTTTTGCTTCAATAAACGCACTCTTTCGAAGAAGCGCTGAAGTGAATCTTTCGGGTCTTTTAGTCTTTTGATATGGGTGATGTAGCGATTGGCCTTGACAGTATAGAGAAAGATTTTCGATGCCTGGTTGTGCCAATTTTTGAAGGTTTGCTCTTTCGGCAGCTGGTAGAAGGTGTTATTTATTTCGACGGTGTCGAAATATTTAGCGTAGTGGTTGAACCATTTGCTCTTCGGGATTTTTTCCGGATAGAACAGCCCAGCCCAGTGGCTGTAATGCCAGCCTGAGGTTCCTACTCGAATGTCAGATTTAAATCTTCTCATAGAGGAAATTTAGTCGTTAGTATTGAGTCAATAGTATATAGTCGTTAGTATATAGGGAATAGTATTTAGTCGTTATTATTTAGTTTTTAGTTTATGGATTTCGGTCCGCAACAGATTGGTAAATGGCTGATAGCAGCAGGTGTTATCATTGCGCTTTCCGGGGGGCTGGTAATGTTATCAGGCCGAATCGGTCTATTTAAGCTGCCGGGGGACCTGGACTTCGGCAGCAAGAACTGGAGGATTTATCTACCCATAGCAAGCTGCATAATAATTTCAATTATCCTGACAGCTCTTCTATGGGTCATAAGGTATCTTCGGCGTTGAAGATGGGGCGCTGTGGACAACAATATGACAGATTTGTGGCGGCAGCGTAGAGTTTATTCGGTCATAGTTATGAGCTCTTGTATCTGCTCATCGAATCGTTCTATCGCTCCGGCGTTTACGCGGTGAATCGTCCGAAGGTTTTCCCTCGACTGAGTCAGTTCATCCTGAATACTTTTTACCTGTGCTGTGGATTCATCCAGTTCACGTCGGAAACGCGTTACCTCTGCTCTCGAATCCGCCAGCCTGCTTTTGAGGTTTTCAATCTGTCGGTTGGCTTGTGTTACGTCGTGCTGCGTCTTCTGAATATTCGCGTAGACCAAATCAAGTTTTCCAAGCTGAAGCTGCCTGTCCACATAGAACCAAAGATTGGCAAACACAGCAGCCACGAAAAATATAACTAAGAAAATTGCGGCAAGTTCCCAGAGTCGCTTCGATTTGTCCTGTTGGCTCTGGACGGCGTCAAGTATCTCCTGAGTTTTCACATCTTCTTTAGTCGGTTCGTCAAATTCATCGGGGCTCTCAAATATCTCCCAATCAGGCGGTTGGATTGGCTCAGAGAGAATCTCCGCCCAGGTGTTTTCACCGGTTGACGGTGCTGCTTGGTCCGTGGACTTGCGTGTTTCGGTATGTACGACCTGGACAGAGCCGGGTATTTCGTCAACTCGACCGAAATCAGGCTCGATTTTTTTCGTCGTAGCCTCCAAGGTCTTTGAAGTCCTGCGAGAGATTTTTTTAACCAATTCAGATATCGTTTCAGCACCAACAGATTTCACAGCTTGTGCCGGTTCTTCAATAGTGTCCTGTATATCAATGCCTCGCAGCTTACAGTCCTGCTCTGAAACGGTAGTGTCGGGAACAATCTTTTGTACGAGCTGGGACATCTTGTTGGGCTGGGCAGCGTTATTTATGAGTTTGAGTGCATCTTTGGCAGCATCAGATAGCGAAGAATATGGGCTGAGCGGAATGTCAACGACGAATATTTTATCTTTGAATCTTCTTATCTGTACGATACCGAGTTGCGCGTACTTTTCGATAATCTCAGTCGAAATGCCCTCGCGAAGTGCATATTCATCAATTGGCAACAGCGCCCTTTTGAGCTGCAAAATAGGGGCAGCATGTTCCGAAGATACCAGCTTTGTGGTTGCTCTCATAGACAATCCTTATCATAAATGTTGATAAACTATGTGTATTTTCGGCCTTTTAGAACGGTTTTCTTGAAATAATACCGAGGTATAATTCAGCGATAACAACACTGTAAGGCAGGGTTTATCAAAAAGATGTCTTAGCAACACACGTATATACCAAGCGTATTGCCACGGTCATTCGAAAGCTTTTTTCAGTTCACTCAGCTTTAATAAATTATGCTTTCAAACCCTTTATGACATCAGATTCTAATTTTTCGTTGGCTTTTATCATCTCATCCCAGGTGACTACAGTGTGTTTGTACGCAGCGTTACGACCCAAAATTGACGTCAGATTACTTCTTACACTTGGTGGTACAGTGGTATTAGCAAAGTTGCTCTTAGTGATATCGTCATAAAAGGCTGCAATGTTAGCCGAGGTTCCTTCCGGATAGAGGTTTCCTGTCTCGCCTCCTTTGTAAGGATTATTTCCTCGGATGGCAACGGCCCCGCCGTAATGTGTATCAATGGCTCCATCCAGCCCGTACATTGTGCAGCCAATATCTCCAAAATCACCCCCGTCGCATTGCTTGGCCATGCAGTTGACAACCACGTCTTTCGGGAATTGATAGAGTACGGCAAAGTAGTCCCAGATGTCACCCTGTTTATAGTGTTTGCGCCCTCCCGCACCGTATGCACTGACGGCATCGTCGTCAATGAGCCAGGCAGCTACGTCAATCGCATGAATAGTCTGCTCGACGATTATGCCACCGGAAAGCTTTTTATCCATACCCCAGGCCTTGAGGCGTGTTTCGGGGTCGTTGGGGTTTTCTTTCAGTAAGTGCTCAACCGGATTCCAACTATTCCAGACGTCCCCGCACTTAAAGGAGGCCTCACCACAAACTATATGGCCTATATCACCGAAGTGTACTCTCTTTACAGCCTCTCGATAGAACTCGTTGGCACGGGTCTGGAAATCAACATAAAAAACACGATTTTTAGCTGTTGCCTTCTTACCGCTTTCGCCGATGAGGTTGCATCCGGGCACATCAACCGCAATAGGCTTAGCCACAATCACATGAACGCCAGCGTCTACAGCAGCGGCAGCCTGCTCTGGATGGAAATATGGAGGCGTCTCAATCGCCACCGCATCCACGCCGGAATCCAAAAGCCTCTTGTAACCGGACAAGGTTGCGAAGCGACGATTCTTGTCTACTCCAAACTGCTCGCCGAGCTCATCGACTCTATCCTGGAAGTAGTCAGCAGCTGCAAATATCTCGTATCCACCGTGCTTGACGAACAAATCGGTTATCCATTTGCCGCGCATGCCGCAGCCAATCATCCCTAATTTAACCTTCGAGTTTGCTTCGGTGCCACGGACAAGAGAGGGCTTTAGGACTGTAAAAGACACAGCAGCAGCACTGGCAATGAAATCGCGCCGGGAGAGCTGCCCGGAGCCGCGGCTGGTAGTTTTTTTATGACGTTTCATAATCGATACTCCTCAAATAAATAAGTGAACATAATATATTCTCGCAGGTAATTTATTATCACAATCGGCTCACAAAAATCCAATAATTAATTACAACGTCCATCCCGGGCGGTACTGTTTGTGTATATATTCATTTGCCTCAGGGACATTTGTAACCTTCATGTTGGGCCCATCCCAAATCAACTTCTGTCTTATCAGTGCCTGCCCCCAGGGTCTTTTTTTGCCTGTTCGGATGGCAATATTTCCGAGCAAACATGTTTCGGTCACTAAACTTGCGAAGTCGAAATTAGAACCAGTGGGTGTTCCGTTTTTACAGGCCTGGACCCATTCCTTGTAATGCCCGATTGACCTTGGGAGGGTTTTCGGGGGCTTTTTGTATTCTTTCATTTTTGTCTCGGGTATCAGCCGGACACTTTGGGCACCCCAACCTTCGACTACCAATTTGCCCTTATCGCCTACAAAAACAATGCCATCCTCCCAGGGTAGCAGGCGGTCATCTTCCAGTTCTTCCGGTTTCGGAGGCATAAGTCCGCTATCATACCAAGTTACCTTCACTGGCGGCATATCTGGTCGGGCAGGAAATTCATAATGAACAATGGACGCTAATGGATAGGTCTCAGAATTCATTTCGGTTGATATGGCCTCTACTGTCGTTGGGTACTTCAGCTTCAAGGCCTGGAAGACGGGAGCAAGATTATGGCTGCCCATATCGCCTAAGGTTCCGGTTCCGAAGTCATACCAGCCACGCCATTTGAACGGCACATAATCAGGGTGGTATGGCCTGTAAGGTGCCGGGCCGAGCCACAAGTCCCAGTCAAGCGTAGCTGGCACTGGTGGTGTATCCTTGGGCCGGCCGACGCCCTGAGGCCACATCTCCGCAGGCCTGTAGGTCCAGACATGCACTTGGCGCACCGGACCAATTGCCCCATCCCAAATCCATTCACACAACAGGCGAGGCCCTTCAGCTGCCTGGCCCTGGTTTCCCATTTGAGTAACGACCTTTGCCTCACGAGCGGCTTTTGTGACCAACCGGGCCTCATAAACAGTATGTGTCAGCGGTTTTTCACAGTAAACATGTTTGCCCATTTTCAATGCCGTCATTGTTGCTAAAGCGTGCGTATGGTCAGGTGTGGCAACGACGACTGCCTCGATGTTCTTTTCTTTTTCGAGCATTTTGCGGAAATCGCGGTATTTTTTTGCATTTGGGTATCGATTGAAAGTTTCCGCCGCGCGGTCCTCATCCACATCACACAGCGCAACTATGTTTTCACTATCGACTTGTCTCAGGTCATGGTTGCCCTGACCACCAACACCGATACCGGCTATATTTAGCTTTTCGCTCGGTGGTGTATGGCCGGGACCTCCCAGCACGTGCCGAGGAACAACCGTAAATGCCATCGCGGCTGTAGCTGCACCACCTATAAAATTACGCCGAGAAATCTTGGGTTTTTTTTCTCTGGTAACTCCATCCTTTTTTTTCATATCAGTATTCCTTTATTGAACAAAACATATCCGACTCTGCTTATTTCTGCAAAATGCAATTATCTCACAAAGATATTAGTCATTCTCTCCGAATGGAAAGCCCCAAGTTTCGGTGCAATCATAGACATCAGCTACATCCGCCCAGAAGCCTCCGGAGACATAAATCTTATCACCCACGACTGCTCCTGAGCCACAGCAGCGTCCCTTTGGCATCGGCTCTACCTGTGTGAAGGTTTCTGATTCCATATCAAAATAGGCGGCCAGATTAGTCCTTTGACCCTCAGGCGGTTTGCCCCCTAAAACAAACAGTTTTGAACCCATCGCTGAATTGCTACAAAGCTGGGTTAAAGTGTATGTCCTTTGTCGGATTCTTGGGATGTTTAATTTAGTCCAGGAATCCGCTGCGACATCATACTTGAGAACACCCTGGCCATAAACGTAATTTATCTGCGGCTCACCGGACTGACCTAACCATTCATGTTCCAGGCCGGATATGGCATAAATATATCCTTTATAAAAGCCGCGTGTAATGAAAGAACCTGTCTCAGGCATATTTGCAACTCGCTCATAGCTGTCTGTTGCCGGGTCATACTTATAGGCGCTTGTTAGCTCATCTGTCGGCGGAGTGTGGTCTCTGTGTCCACCAAAAATATAAATGTAATCGCCGGCTGTGACGGCAGCTCCGTTTATTCTTTCCACCGGCATATCAGATAATCGGGACCATTCATCGGTAGCAGGTTCATACACCCAGACCCTGGCAGAGCCTTCCAAGCCAGGCCCGGACCCGCCACCAAAAAGATAGATACGACCATTACAGACACTGGCCATCCCCCAGCCTATACCACCGTTAGGATCGGGTATGGGTGCACGTAATTCCCAACGGTCCAAGGAAGGGTCATACACCTGGTGAAAATTACTCGGGTCGGTCCAGTCTTTGCCGTGAACACCTCCCAGTAGATGTATCTTATTATCTATAACTGCGGTTGTCATTCCATATACATGTTTACCTATAGGGCTAAGAACCTTCCAGTTCCTGCCCGCTTCAGTTGCTATACTTTGAGTTTGACAACCATTTATAAAAACGGCGAATAGAGAAAATATGCAGATGACTATTAAAATATGTGCAGTTCTGCTCATAATTTGGTCTCCTTGCTATCCCAATTCACGTTGTGCGCTTTTTACGATATTGTCAACTTCTTTAGCTAATGCCTCATCAATCGGCGCCGGTTTGTGCGTGGACAAAACTCGATTTACCTCTTCTGCGATGCGGTCAGCCATTGACTTGCCACCTTCGGCTTGCCAATTGTCAAACGGCTGCCTCGTCCATACCTGCCTGCAGAGCCAGAGCTCATCGCGGAAATGCTTTGCGGTATGCTCCTCTGCGAGAAAACTACCTTTCGCGCCGACCGCAGCAACCACGTCAGTGGCAAGTGTATCGGCGTTAACCTCAAATCCCCGAACGATGCGTTTGACATACTCGGCCAGTTCGTTGTCAACATAAAGCCAGCTAAGACTTCCACTATGGTCTGTTCCACAGATACCGCAGTGCCCAAAAGTATCAGCACCTGCCAGCGCTCCCAGAAGCATTGACGTCCCCTTCTCTATACCAGCCTGCGCATCAAGAACCTTGGCATCGGTAAGGCCGACGTTGATATACACAGCAAAGCCATAGAACCGCGCCATCTGAACCATCGCCACCGCCATCAGGCCTTGCTCCGGTGAACCAAACGAACAGATACTCGTCCGTGGGTCCATGATATGCGGTATCCCTCCGTAAGTTACCGCTGTGCCGGGCGCAAATAGCTGAGTAACAACGACGCCCGCAAGTATCTCTGCGTTTTCCTGTGCGAGCGTACCTGCAAGAGTGCCGGGCGCGGTGCCGGTAGTCATCGCCATCGGCCCTATACTCACGGGCTGGCCCGCTTGGACAAACTTCTTGATAATGTCCAGCCCGTCCTTTGGCAGCTGGAGCGGACTGATAGGCTCCATAAATGTCTCTATCATCGGACGGTCACGTAGAGCAGTCTTTCCTCCTGCGATAGCACGGTATATCTCCAGAACATAGTCGGCAGCTTGTCCTTTGTAGACCCAAGAACGTGAAGGCTTGCCTGTGCCTTTAACTAATTCCGCTGTTAAAAAAACCGAGCGGTAGCTTTCAGGTACTTCCTCAGGCTGGGCCATCGAACCCACTATATTAATATTCTCCAGAGCATCACCCAGCCGAATCGCGGCACGCGCATCTTCTATCGTAGCCGCCCGGCGCTGGTTAGTCTGAGAATCCACCCACATGTACTGCCCGGGACTAGACATCAGAACAAAATCACCGTACCCAAAACGGGTCTGACACTCCGCGTCACGACCATAGAGAATGTATTGCTTCCCCGCCTTTGCGACAGAGTCCATAACCAGTTTTTCAGGTAAACGGGCGATGTTGTTGCTATTGTCTATTTTCGCCCCGGCTTCACCAAGAAGTCTCAGTGCCTGTTCATGATGTACCATAACCCCCGTATCGCGCAAGATGAGAAGACTTGCTTCGTGGATATCCTTTATCTCATTATCAGATAAAACCTTTAGACTAATCTTGGCCATATAAGACTTTTCTCAGCTCACTTGGATTTATTTTTCAGCCATAATTCTATTGGTATCTTGACGGCATCAGGCCTAAAGGGCAGCTCCACCTTACAGCCGGTCCCCGCCGACTGATAACCTGCATAAAGGGCTTCCTGCACAATACGTCCATCTTCACCGGTCGCCTGCGGTTCTTCCTTGCCACGAGCGCAGCGGGCGAAATGATGCATTTCCTGCGGAAAACCGTAGTTCCATAATTCGTCAAAAACAGGATATGTCCATCCCTTTGTGGTTGGCGCTTTTTCCACCGCATAACCGTATCCGTACTCACTATAGGTGGGAAGGGCGTTACCCATATGCAGATCTGCGTAAGTAACACCGCCTTCCCCGTAAACCTCAATTCGGTCCTCCATGCCGCCGCGACGCGCCCAGCTGTCCTCGACCAAGCCTACAGCACCATTTGCAAACTCGATGATACAAATGCTGTTATCCTCACCTTTGGTCTTGTCCCCGTGGACGTGGGTTGCCATTTGACAGTAAACGCTTTTGATATCGGGTCTGTCCAAGAACCAGTAACAAAAAGCAATGCCGTGACAGCCCATATCCATAAACGCGCCGCCGCCGGACTTGTCAACATCCCAGAACCACGGGGCGTGCGGACCGAAGTGTTTTTCACTCTGCTTGACCATAAACACCTTGCCAAAGGCGCCCTCATCGGCCATCTGTTTTGCCTTTACGTATTTGGGCGTAAAGAAAAGCTCCTCAGCATACATCAGGAGCACACCTTTTTTCTTACATGTTTCAACCATCAAGTCCGCTTCTTCAAGCGTCATGCATAACGGCTTTTCGCACACTACATGTTTGCCTGCGTTTGCAATATCAACCGTCATCTGTGCATGAAGGCTGTTCGGTGCTGTTATAGTTACCATTTCAATATCATCTTCAGCAAGCATTTGCTTGTAGTCAGTGAAGGCGCGTGGTATGCCGTACTTCTTAGCCAGTTTCTGAGCGTTGCCGGGTGTGGGTGAGGCGACGGCGACGACCTCGGCCTCATCCGGCATAATACGAAACGATGCGGCATGAATATCCGCCTCAAACTGCGAGCCGATTATTCCAACTTTGACTCTACCTTCTCTTTTTGCCATTTCTTATTAGCCTCCTTTGACTCTGTGTTGGGTGGAAAACTACTCGAATTGCTGTATGCTGATTACAGCGTCGCAGTAATCTCCTATTGGAATTAAACAATATTATAATTTGCCTATATATTAACATAACGAATGCTTTTGACAAGCTTTTTGAAAGTCAAATCGCTTGACTGACTGCATTCAAGCGGAATGTCCCCCCTCAGCAACCTGCTCATTTTCTCAATTATGAGTTACTCAAAAGTTCGCAAGTGTAAGTGCCTTACTGGCCCAAGACTTTAGTAACGAGGCCGAAGGGACTCGAACCCTCAACCTTCGGATCGACAGTCCGATGCTCTAGCCAATTGAGCTACGGCCCCAAAAAACTTTCTATTTTTTGCAGAATAACAGGTTTCTATATAATTTGTCAAGTCTTTCGCAAACAATAAATACGCAAAATCACGTCAGCAACTACTGTATCATTATATATTATTTACTGTAAACAAAATCCCGCTTAACATCCTAATCTCAAAGTCTGCTGCTACATTAGATGTAGCTGCTCGGCTGAGAGTTTTAGGTCAGCTTTCCCTCTTTAGTGTGCTTTTGTAGCTTTTGCAGTGGTGCTCATCTACTCATTCACCAACCGCCAATTACCACTTACCTTCTTGGAATCACGGATTGCCCACAAAATATCCCGATTCCATGTTTACCTAATCTTTCCAACCACTATTATGTTCGGACGCGTAAAAACTATAGCTGATTTGAGTTGATGGTTACTACGTGCGGGATTATTTTACTGTTTGGCTTTGTTTTTCTTTCTTGGCAAGCTGATTAAGAGACTGCGGTTCGGCTACTTTGCGATACCCTAATGCCTTTATCAGCTCAAGGACCTCGGTCCATGTCGGAAATGGCCTGCTGTTTTTTCTCTTATACTCATCGATAGCCATAAGAAAGTCAAATTGCTCATCTGACATTTGGCCTTCCTCAGCAGCTTTGCGGTCATCGCTTCTTCGTCTGCCCGGACCACGCCGGCGATCTAAGCCCAAACGCCTGTCAATAACACTTCGCCTACGGTCCTTGCCTGACCGTCGTTCTACTGTTTGGTGCTTATCCATTTATAATTGAGTCCTGTGTTTTGCTTTATTCGCCTTCGAGCGGCTCAAGTAACGCATCTTGCCAAGTCCTCTACGCCAAAGTCGAGGTACGGAAGCTCGAACCTTCACAATAGATTAAAAATCGTCGCCAAAAACGTCGCCGTCAAAATCCCCCTCGTCTTCCTCCTCCAGCGCCAAGTCATAAAAATCGTCATAGGCGTCCTGCGACTCGATTATTACGTGGGCTTCATCAAGGAAATCTTCCGGAACCATTACGGCAATACCTTTAGCGTCTTCCGACTCTTCACTTTCTTCCCGGATGTTAGCTGGAATGTCATTACTTTTGAGCAAAGTTTCGTAGTTTTTTGCTTGGTCCATATCCTCCGTGAAAGTAACGACAACGAATTCCGGTAGCTTTGTCTGCAATTTTTGAGTTTTTGGATGCCGCTTTGCCATTTTACTGCTCCGCAATATATCAATTAGATTGTTAACAGATTCGAAAAATTAGTCTTCAGAATATTTTCGTCAAAATATAACACCTCGCTTACTCAAAATATGGTCTTATGGCAAAAAAAACGCAATTTGCGAAAAGTTACCATATGAGCACTTTTTGCCTATCGGCTCTACGGACACAAAAATTTAGCACTTCAGCATATTTTTTTGTTGCAAATCTCAGTGGCTTGCTGTAATAACACCGCTTGTAAGTTTCCGGTTTTGCAATAAATCGCAAGGTTTTGGGCTTTAATAGGGCGCCAAGCTAAAGGATTTGGTACTGAACCATGAGAAAGTAACTTTTTATGGAGGATTGTTACCAATGGCAAAGAAAAAAGAGTCTTTGATAGTAGCCAGCAAAGTTAAGGCGCACATAAAGGGCAAAAAGATGATGACCTCATCTGATTTGCTTTGTGCATTGAATGATGCGGTCTACTGTATGCTGGATAAGGCCGCTACCCGAACCAAGGCCAATCGTCGCAGCACAGTCAAGGCACAGGACCTGTAGACCTTTCATTCCTTCAGAAATTGGAACAGGTTGCGTGCTAATACCTTTTTAGTGCTAATCTTACAGTTGTATAAGGTATTAAGAAAAAAGCCGTTCCGTATTCAGCTCTGCGAGACGGCTTTTTTCCAGTTGCATATTCTGAGCATTTCCAACCGCCACTTAATCGCAAATAATACTTCTCAGTTATCAGTCCTTGGTCATAATTGTCAAGAAAAGTTGGTCAGAAGCCTCTTATTATCAGGCTATTCTGTATTTAATTTGTGGATCTTCCAAGCCTTGGTAATCGACCGGTAAAACCGGCGTTAACAGCATCAAAATTCACATTTGTTATAAAATTTGTTCAACCCTCAGATGTACAAATCCCGATTTATATAAACAGGGTCTCGTGCAAACACAGATTTTTGCTCGGTCCGAAATCAAGACTATGTAATTTCTTGTCGATAAGGCAGTTGCCGGCGAATCGCAAATCAGCTACGCCACGCACAGCTTTAGTATCAAATTTTTGTGGCGCCGAGCCCTTACGGAGTCAAATAAACGGTAAGGTCTTATTTTATAGACTCTTATACAAGTTAATGGAGCACTAATAGTAGGATGAAGGTTTTAATGTTAGGCTGGGAGTTTCCGCCATTTATCAGCGGTGGTCTTGGCACAGCTTGCTATGGACTTACCAAAGCAATGGACGAGCTCGGCCTGAAAATAACCTTCGTTCTTCCCAGAATAGTCGATAACAAATATACCACTCACGTTAAGTTGTTAGCCCCTGATTACGCGACCACATCAGCATTGAATTTAAGCGGGCTGACAAACGTAAAATTTCGCGCTATCAATTCCCCATTGCAGCCATATTTGGCCCCAGATATTTACCAGCAGCAAATCGAGAAGGCGCTGCGACAAAAAAAACATGGCGGCAACGCAAGCTCATCGGACGATGTTGGCAGCACAATAGACTACAACTGCGATATGTACACTGAGGTACACCGTTATGCCGCAATTGCGGCACAGTTAGCCAAAAAGGAGGATTTTGACGTCATTCATGCCCATGACTGGATGACCTATCCTGCTGGAATTGCAGTATCAACAATGAGCGGAAAACCGCTAATTGTGCATGTGCATTCGACAGAATTCGACCGTAGCGGCGAGAATGTCAATCAGATGATTTATGACATAGAGCGAGAGGGTATGCATTCGGCAGAGAAGATAATCGCTGTTAGCCATTTTACGCGGAGTATTATAATCAGCCGATATGGCGTCAGTGGCGACAAAGTTGAAGTAATACACAACGCGGTAGAACGCAATGGCAACTCCAAGTGGATTTTGAACGAAAGCGGCATCGACAAGGATGAGAAAATCGTTTTGTTTTTAGGCCGAATTACAATGCAAAAAGGTCCCGAGTACTTCCTGCAGGCTGCCAAGAAAGTACTCAATGCGATAGATAATGTAAAGTTCGTTATGGCTGGGTCAGGGGATATGATGCACCGTGCTGTCGAGATAGTGGCAGAACTTGGCATCGGACACAAGGTGTTGTTCACAGGCTTCCTGCGTGGTGAGGATGTTCAAAAGATATATCAAATGGCTGATTTATATGTAATGCCTTCGGTATCTGAGCCGTTTGGGATTGCACCGTTGGAGGCTTTGAACAATGATGTTCCTGTCATAATAAGCAAGCAAAGTGGTGTGTCAGAAGTTTTAAGGCACGCTTTGAAAGTTGACTTCTGGGATGTCGATGAGATTGCCAACAAGATTATAGCAGTGCTGAAGTATCCACCATTGCGTGAGACGTTAGCAAATTATGGAAACTTTGAGGTAAGAAGGCTGCGATGGCGAGACAGCGCACAAAAGTGTGCCAAAATTTATGAGGAAGCATCAGCCGCGGTCTGCTAAGCGTCTATTATGAGGCCTCAAGCGTAAAACGGATTAAAGAGGTACGGGATACAAGAGACGACCTATGGCTTCAGTATGTTTCTATTTTCAGGTTCATCAGCCTTTGCGGTTAAGACACTATACCGTATTTGACCAAAGCGACACATATTTTGACGATTACACCAATGGTGCGATTTGCAGGAAAGTGGCAAACAAATGCTACCTTCCAACCAACCGATTGTTTCTGGATATCATACGCAGATATGAAGGCAGGTTTAAGATAGCATATAGCTTGACCGGTGTACTACTTGAGCAGCTGCTGAGGTTTGCTCCGGAAGTTGTTAGTACCTTTGACGCGTTGGCTGAAACCGGCTGTGTGGAGTTTTTGGCCGAAACTTATTATCACAGTTTAAGCTTTTTATACTCCCGAGATGAATTTCTGGAGCAGGTGAACAAACACGTCGAAACTATTGAATCCTTTTTCGGACAAAAACCGCGAGTATTCAGAAATACAGAGTTGATATATAACAATGAGTTAGCCACCCTTATCGAGTCAATGGGCAACTTCGATGCAATAATAACCGAGGGAGCAGACCATATTTTGGGCCTACGAAGCCCCAATTTTGTGTACCATCCAAAAGGCTGCAGCAAACTGAAGCTTCTGCTGAAGAACTACTCACTCAGCGATGATATTGCCTTTAGGTTCTCCAACCGCGATTGGTCGCACTGGCCCTTAACAGCAGATAAATTTGCCAGATGGATAAACGATGTAAATGGCAACGGCAATGTAGTTAACCTGTTTATGGATTACGAGACATTCGGCGAACACCAATGGAAGGAAACGGGCATTTTTGACTTTATGCGGCACTTACCGGAGCAGATTCTAAAACACCTGGACAACAATTTCAAAACACCAAGTGAGATAGTCGACTGTTATGAGCCGATAGACACAATCGACGTTCCGCATCTGATAAGCTGGGCCGATATCGAAAGAGACCTCTCAGCCTGGGTTGGAAACGCAATGCAATCCAACGCCATTCATGAGCTTTACCGGCTTGAAAAGCAGATTAAGAAAATCAGCGATGAAAAAATCATTGCAGACTGGCGAAAATTGCAAACGTCGGACCATTTTTACTATATGTGCACAAAATATTTTGCTGATGGTGATGTTCATAAATACTTTAATCCCTATGATTCACCTTATGATTCTTATATTAACTTTATGAATGTTTTGGGCAATCTCCATAACCGCTGTTCCAAGCAGGTCCTGTTTGATACAAATGATATTACAAATAAAACTTTCATGGGCAAAAACTACCAAATGGGTCGGAGACCAAGGAGCAGACATTGCGGCTTAGCGAAAGGTAAAACTCCCACTGATTTGAAGACTCAAACTGTAAATTAGAGGTTCTGATTTATTTTTTCTTTATTCCACAGAGTCTTATTTTCCGATTTATAGCAAAATGAAACGTATGTTACTATGACGAGGGGTTAGGTAGTTAAATTGTGCTAATGTTGCAAAAAACCAAGGGTGTTGAAACCGCTTCCATTTCAACGGAGGGACAAAGCATCGAAGAGTTGCTAACCAGGGAGTGGCTGTTGACTAATAAACGTGGTGGTTACGCATCATCAACGATTGTCGGCTGCAATACGAGAAGATATCACGGCCTACTTATTGGGTCACTTAACCCACCGGCAAACAGGATAATGGCACTGGCCAATTGTTTAGAAATGGTGATATTTAATAGAGAGGAGTCATCTTGCGCTAAGTTACCAAACAGGAACTCCAGGAAGGTATTTAATCTTTCAACCTTTGAGTTCGGGAACAAATTTGCACCGGCGAGTTTCAGCCACATAAAGAGCTTCCGGCAGGACATCGGAGTACATTTTGATTATCGACTGGCTGAGTTTAAATTGACCAAATCCCTATATCTCCTGCACAATACGGATACGATTGCTCTGGTATACGATTTTACCAGTATACGAGAACCTGCAGAATTTGTTTTGCGTCCATTTATCGCTTTGCGGGATTTCCATTCGCTGCAAAAATCTTACGCTCCGTTATGTTCTAAGTGGCTTGGGCACGGTTTGTTGGTTCGCCATGACGTTCCAGGCAGTTGTGAATTGTATTTAAGTTGTCCGGGTATGGACTTTGAAAAGGACAAGCAATGGTGGTTTAACTTCATATACCGCAAGGATAAAGAAAGGAGGCAGGATTTTACGGAAGATTTGTGGACGCCCGGTTTTTTTAAGGCACATATAGATTCACCAACGAAAATTGTTTTGTGGGCGAATCTCAGCAACCAATACAAACCTGAGAAGCTATCAAATACAGATATTGAGACGGTGTGCGAGGATTTGTACAGGCATCAGAGTACCCTAATCTCCGCTGCAAAAAACAGAGACAAAAAATCTGTACAACTTTGTCTGTCTGCCGACCAATTTATTGTGACTCGCGACCCGGGAAATGAGGGGCGAGCCTTAGAACCACGAACGACTATTTTATCTGGCTTTCCATGGTTTGCAGACTGGGGACGGGATGCTTTTATATCATTGCCGGGGCTATTACTCTCAACAAAAAGGTTTGGTGAGGCAAAATCGGTTTTAACAACCTTTGCCCGGGCAGCAGACGATGGTATGATTCCGAATCGGTTTGATGATAACAGCGATACTGCCTACTTTAACAGCATCGATGCTTCTCTTTGGTTTATTAACGCAGCTTTTCAATACTTAGAAGCGAGGGGCGACTTCGAAACCTTCACGCAGGAACTTCTGCCAGCAATTCGCTGGATTATAGAGTCTTACTACAATGGTACTCGATTTGGCATTCACGCCGATACTGATGGGCTTATAACTGCCGGTAATGAACACACACAACTAACTTGGATGGACGCCAAATATGACGGCGTGGCCATAACGGCTCGTTATGGGAAAGCGGTGGAGATTAATGCGCTTTGGTACAACAGTCTGATGCTTATAGCCCAGTTTTATGCCGGCCAGATACACATTTTGCCAGGAGGTACAGGACGGGAGCACCGGAATACGAACGACGCGAGACATTACAAATCTTTAGCAGATACCGTTAAAGATAGTTTCTTCAGATTATTCTGGAACGAGACAACAGGTTATCTTAACGACTGCATCGGGCCTGATGGTTTGGCTGATACGAGTCTGAGGCCAAATCAGATATTTGCTGTTTCACTAACGTTTTCACCATTGTCAGCTCAGCAGCAAAAATCGGTAGTAGACGTGATAGAGCAGAATCTGCTCACTCCCTATGGCCTGCGCACACTCAACAGCGAGGACAGTCGCTACAAGAGACAATATAAGGGCACCCAGCAACAACGAGACGAAGCGTATCACCAAGGTACCGTTTGGCCTTATCTAATGGGTGCGTTTGTAGAATCCTGGCTGAAAGTGCACGGTTCGAGCCGAAAAAACAAAAAAAAGGCAGCCGAATTTATTCAGCCATTATTGCATCACCTCACCAATGACAGCTGTCTTGGACAAATCAGCGAGATATTCGATGGCGACGCCCCGCACATGGCAAGAGGCTGCATTGCCCAGGCGTGGAGCGTGGGGGAACTTTTAAGGGCCTATCAGCTGATAAACAGCTAAAGACCGTACGGCTGGTCTCGCGCTTCAAGACACCAGCCACAAATCACAACCGATATGAAGCACGAAGCGTATCTTTATTTTTGCTGCATTTGGCCTGAACACCCCGTATAATAATTTAGAAAGAAACAGGATTCTTCGGGAGGTTACAAAAAAAATGAAAAACACAATCACCATAATCACAACGGTATCAATATTGGTCATTGCTTTCAGCAATGTCTTTGCTGCATATACACAAGCCGGTCAAAACGAAAACACGATTGAAACAGAACAGGAAATTCCCATAACGACTCAAAATGATGACAAGCAAAGACAAAGAGTGGATTTTGTCAAAAGTGCGGACTTTTATTTGAGAAATGGAAAGCTAATAACGGGAAAGTTGCTTTCGGAAGACAAAAATAAAATCACTGTTGAACAATTAGAGGGAAGCGCAATTGTTGTTTCCACTTACAGTAAAAGAGAGGTTGATTCGAGGACGTTGCGCATCAGGAAGACACCGAAATACAAATATTACCTGGAGCTTGCTGAATATTTTACGGGCAGAACGTGGGACTTCAGGGATGATGCGGACGACTTTATACAGGCAATTCGCTGTTATGAGAAAGCCAGACGGTCTGTAGTGGAAACCCAAGGCCCGGACGATGAAAAGATAGAGCAAATAGACCAGAGCTTAGAGCATCTGCGTGCAGACAGAGAGGTGTGGATACAAGAAGTGGAATCCCGTGCCGTGCTGAAGAAACTGGAATTTGAAGCAGAGATTGAGTCAAGGATTGAGGAACTTGAAGATAAGTTTAATGCAAGCATCGAGCAGATTAATGAAAGCATGGAAAGATTCAGTAAAATTTCAGCAGCTATTGAGGACGATTACCAAAAAATCTTGGAGGAAATCTCTAAGATAGATGAGAGCATGGCTTTCCAATTGAAAATACTCGAAGAGCGCATAGAAGAAAACCGAAGACTAATTAACCGCAGACTCCGTCGACATCCCTGGCTTTATTATCCGCACAGTCGCCGCCACAGTCCCGCGGAGTAACTATTAGCAGAATTTTCACTTTGCAAAAGTCGCAAAAAATGTGAATCCCCCCGGTGGTCCGGATTCTATGCCATTCAAGAACGAAGTGGAATCGAGTTTTTAACGCTGGTTAAGAAGCTTGAAATTTCAGACAGGATTTTTTCTCTGCTATCCAAATTTTCTTCGATTAATTGCACTATCTTGGAACCGATTATTACACCGTCAGCCCCTGCTGATGCAACCATTACCGCATGTTCGGCTCTGCTGATTCCAAAACCCACACAAACAGGAACCCTGGTAAGCCCTTTCAATTTGCCGACCAGCGTCTCAACCATATCGGATAGTTTTTCTCTGCTGCCGGTAACGCCCAGCAGCGAGACGGCATAGATAAAGCCGGTGGTCTTGGAGGCAATCAGTTTCATTCTTTGGGTATTTGTATTTGGGGTGACCATAAAAACAGTATCAAGGCCGGCTGAGGCGGCAGGAGCGATAATTTCATCCGCATCATCGATACTCAAATCGGCAACTAAAACGCTGTTAACGCCCGCCTGTTGGAAGTCAGTGAAAAAATTTTCTATTCCATATTGATAAACTAAGTTGTAGTACATCAACAACCCGATAGGGATATCCTTGTAATCCTTGAGCTTTCGGATGAATTTTAGTGCTTTTTGCACATTAATGCCGCTTTTCAAAGACCGGATATCAGCTTTCTGGATAGTAGGCCCATCCGCTATCGGGTCGGAGAATGGTATGCCCAGTTCCAGGATATCAGCTCCTGCATCGATAGCTGCCTTTACGATTTTGAGACTTGTGTCGAAATCAGGGTCACCGATTACGAAAAATGGTATCAACGCTGCCCTCTTTAATTCGGAAAAAACTTGCTTGTATGTTTTCATCGGTCACTCGCCTGTTCTAAAGGTCGATGTTTTTCTACAATGCCGACATCCTTATCCCCTCGGCCAGAAAGATTTACCACCGCAATTGTCTCTTTGTCCAATTTTCCTTTTTGACTGCAAAGATACGCCAAAGCGTGTGCACTTTCCAGAGCGGGTAGTATCCCTTCGCTCTTGCTGAGCAACTCAAATGCATCAAGCACATCCTCATCCTCTGCCGCAACATATTGAGCCCTGCCAGTGTCTTTTAGCAAGCAATGTTCCGGCCCTACTGCCGGGTAATCAAGCCCGGCACTTACCGATTCGGTATCGTAGACCTGGCCTTGTTTATCCTGCAGCAGATAAGACTTTGCGCCGTGGAGGATACCGACCCTACCAGCCACAAGTGTTGCAGCGTGTTTGCCACTGTCCAGGCTTCTGCCGCCAGCTTCGACTCCGATTAGCTTGACGTCTTTATCCTCGATAAAGGCTGAAAAGATACCTATAGCATTACTGCCCCCGCCGACACAAGCTACAACCATATCCGGCAGTTTGCCAATTTCATCGAGACATTGCTGCCTGGTCTCTTTACCGATACAGCTTTGAAAATGTTTTACTATGGTAGGATACGGATGAGGCCCACAGGCCGAACCAAAAAGATAAAACGTATCGCTAACATGAGCTGTCCAGTATCGAAGCGCATCGTTGATGGCGTCTTTGAGAGTTCCTGAGCCACCTTCAATCGGGATGACTTCTGCACCGCAGAGTTTCATCTTGTGCACGTTGACACTTTGTCGCTCGATATCGATTACGCCCATAAAAATTTTCGTCTCCATTCCAAACAAGGCTCCAACCATCGCTGTAGCCAGGCCGTGCTGACCTGCACCGGTTTCTGCAATGAGTTTGGTTTTACCCATATACTTTGCTAAAAGGCCCTGGCCAAGCGTATTGTTGACCTTGTGTGCACCTCCGTGCAGAAGGTCCTCGCGCTTCAGATATACCTTAAAGCCGACATACTCACTGAATCTTTTTGCATAATAAAGAGGGCTTGGCCTGCCGGCATAGTCTTTCGAAAGCTGCTCTAACTCAGTCACAAATCGAACATCCTCATAGAAGCGATAAAACGCATCCTCCAATTCTTCCAATGCCGGTATCAAAACTTCCGGCACATAGAAGCCGCCATAGTCTCCGAATCTCCCTTTATACTTCATAGCAAACTTCCCTAAGCTCTCAAATATCGAATGTTTTCAAAGAGTTTTTTCATTTTCTTATGGTCTTTTTTGCCCGGCTTAGCTTCGACGCCACTACAGACATCAATTCCATAAACTCCTAATTTAACTGCTGCCGCTGCATTGTCGGGATTTATCCCACCTGCCAGAAATATGCGTTTGCCGATATGGCCTATGATGTTCCAGTCGAAGGTTATTCCTGTGCCGCCGTATTTATCGGGAGCAAAAGCATCCAGCAAAATAGCATCGGTAAAATAGTCCTCCGCCCGCTGAATATCACTCTGGTCTCTTACCCTGATTGCCTTCATTAATTTTACATTATGAGAGAGAAACTCCTTACAAAACTCAGGGCCTTCGTCACCGTGCAACTGGACCCAGTCTAACTGGCACAGGTTTTTCGTTTCATGTATCTTTTCGAGGGCTTCATTCACAAAGACACCGGCAACATCTATGAAAGCAGGTAACTTGTTTATTATCCCAGCAGCCTTTGCCGGTGCTATATATCTTGGGCTTTTCGAATAAAAATTAAATCCGAGCAGGTCCGCACCCATATCTATTGCTGCCACAGCATCTTTATAATTTGTAATGCCACAAATTTTAACTTTGACTATCAACATAGTCGTATTTAGTGATTTGTGTTTAGTGATTCGATTGACAATTCACTGCCCACAATTCACGCTCCGCTGTTTGAGACTTCAATTAACTTTTCCAGACAGGCCGGTGCCCTACCATCACTGATTGAAGCTTCAGCCAACTTAATTGCCGATTCGAAATCATCGGCCAATGCACCCGCGATTATTGCAGCGGCAGCATTTAGAATAACAATGTCTTTGCGCGGTCCGGCCTCCGCACCTGTTAGTATATCCCTTAGAACTTCAGCACTTGTTTTGGCATCGGTTACCTTCAAGTCATCTACGCCAGCTAACGTAATCCCCAAGTCTTCGGGGTTGAGTTCTTTCCCCGCAATTTTACCTTCTTTCAATTCAAGTATCTTGGTAACTCCGATAGTGCTTATCTCATCCAGACCATTACTGTGAACCACCATTGCATAACGACTACCGAGCAGTTTAAGCGCTTCGGCTATCTGTTCCATCAAGCTCTCATCACCGACGCCGAGTACCTGCGCAGTAGCGCCAGCTGGATTAGCCAGAGGCCCAAGGATGTTAAATACTGTTCTAAAGCCAAGACTTTTACGTATTGGCTGAACGTATTTCATCGCAGGGTGGAACTTAGGCGCGAACATAAATCCGACATGCGCCTCTGTTATGCATTTTGCCACGGTATCAGCACCGGCGTCTATCTTAACACCCAATTGCTCAAGTACGTCGGCTGAGCCGCACTTGCTGGTTATCCCGCGATTACCGTGCTTGGCAACATATACTCCTGCCCCGGCAGCTACTATGGCAGCAGCAGTCGAAATGTTTGAGGTCTTAAACGCTCCGCCGCCTGTACCACAGGTATCAACCAGCCTGTCGACATCTACTTTCACCTTCACAGCGTGCGTTCGCAGAGATTTTGCCAGGCCTGCCAGTTCCGCAGCAGTTGCCCCTTTGATGCGCATAGCGGTAAGAAACGCCGCGATTTCGGCCTCGCCCACCCGGCCCTGGAAAATAATGTCCAGCAAGCTGGTTGCCTGTTCAAAACTCAAATCTTTGCCTTGAAGCAACAGCCTAATGAATTCAGTTATTGTTGCCATCTATGCTTCTCACCTTTGTTTCTTTGTTTTTGCGATTGATAAAACGTTTTCGATTATCTTGTCGCCTGCAGGGGTTAGAATACTTTCCGGATGGAACTGCACGCCGAATATTGGAAGCTCTTTGTGCTCAATGGCCATAACAATCCCCTCAAACTCCGCCGTTTGCTGTAGGCAATCCGGCAATTCCAAAACACAGAGACTGTGATATCGTCCTGCCTGCAGGGGATTTTCAACGCCGGCAAAGATGCCCCTTTGGTTGTGTGTTATTCTCGATGGCTTGCCGTGCATTGGTTTTGGGGCATGACCGATTTTGCCTCCGAAATACTGTGCAATTACCTGATGGCCGAGGCATACTCCTAATATGGGCAGTTTGTCCTTAAAATAATCCACTACTGAAAGTGAGACCCCTGCGGTATCCGGCGTCCCCGGTCCCGGTGAAATCACAAGAAGGTCAGGGTCAAATTCATCGGCCAATTGTTTGAGTTCCTCAAGTTTGGTGTCGGCACGATAAACCTTGGCCTGGCAATTGCGCTTGCAGAAATCATCGACCAGGTTATATGTGAACGAATCAAAGTTATCGATAAACAAAACTTTTTTCAACTTTTCTTGCATAGGCTTTTGTCCTTTACTTTCCGCGAACGGCACGCAAGCAGGAGTTTGCTTTGTGCTCGGTTTCATCAAATTCTGTTTTTGGTACACTATCGTGTACGATGCCCGCACCGACCCGAATATAAGCTGTATGGTTTTTGACCTGGAGACTTCTTATAGTTATGCAACTATCGAATTGGCCATCGACGGTCAGATACATGACCGCTCCGCCGTAGTAGCCGCGCTTGTTTTTCTCAAAAAGACGTATAAGTTTCATTGCTTCGATTTTCGGCGCCCCTGTAAGTGTCCCCATATTCATCGTGGCAAGATATGCGCTCAATGCATCCAAATCAGACCTTAAAGTCCCTCTGACGTTACTTACCAAATGCTGGACGGAGGCATATTTTTCAACCGTCAGCAGTTCCGTAACAACTCTGCTGCCCGGCTCAGCCACACGCGCAATATCATTTCTTGCCAAATCAACCAGCATTATATGCTCAGCCAGCTCTTTGTGGTCGAGCTTCAGCTCAGCTTCGTATCTAAAATCGGTATCGGCATCGATTTTATCTGCGATTCGACCTCTGGGCTTTGTGCCGGCAATAGGCCTGATTTCCACGCTCGGGTTCTCAGTTCCGCTTACGCGCAAATTAAGTTCCGGGCTGGAGCCTATCAAAATCGTATTCGGGGTGTTCAGATAAAACATATAAGGCGAAGGATTCAACTTTCTTAGGCGCTTATAAACATCCAACGGCTCATCCGGGCAAGGCTCTAATTTAGTTCTGCTCAAAACGACCTGTAAAATGTCACCATCTATAATATGCTGCTTGGCATCACGAACTATTCTTTCATACTCCTGCTGGTCGGTATCGGTTGAGGCAGGGGGAAGCGAGCCGGTATATTTTTGTCCTTTTGGTGTCTCAAACCGTGCAAGATTAGCATAGCAATCGAAACAATCTTTCGCCTCGGTGATTGCCGCCTCACGGTCACCATCGGTTATTAAACAATTGACAATCACATAACCTTGGCCATGTTGGTGGTCCATCAAAAAAATGTTGTCAGCAAAATAGAGTTCGTAATCAGGATTGCCGAGCAGGTTGTTTTTATTTGGCGGCAGCTTTTCAAACTGGTCTATGAAATCATAGCTTATAGCCCCAAGCAGCCCGCAGGTTACTCGGAACGGTTTGCTCGCCAGGCTAAAAGCAAACGCAACTGCCCGCAGCACGTCCATTTGATTTATGCTTTGCAGACGCGCTTCTTCATCTATGATTCCATCGTCCTGCTTAATTTGACCTGTAATCACATCCGGTCCAAATTCGACTGATTCGCAGAAGGCGAACCTTTCTTTTGCCTGAGATGATAAATACTCTATTATGCGCGTGCCGGTTTTGCTGAGAGACTTGATTGTAAATTCATTGCCGGTGCCGGTGAGGTACAGTGCCGGCCTTGCTGTGCCGAAGCTCAATGCGTTCTCCGCCAAATAGTCGCTTGCTTCCAATAAGCAGCAGTTTTTAGCCCGCCCATAGTCGGTTAGCTTGGCGAAGAAATCGACCGGCTCGGCCATATCGATTTGTTTGACGATAGGCACAATTTGTCCCGGCTTTGCATTTACTATAACTTGTCTGTAATCATCCATAGTTCGAACCCTTTTACTGCAATTTTTTATCCGCAAATCGTTAAAAATACAAATAAAAAAAGGCACCCTGTTTCTCCAACAGGCTGCCGTTAAGCAAATCTAACGAATTTTAACAGCAAATCACCGCTTACCTGTCGGAGTTATCCAACAGGCCACCACCAGTTAATGGTATTTATGCGGTTAATTTGCCTCATAATAGACACATTAAACCAAATCCTTTTAATTGTGTCAAGGATAATCTTTTGCAGTACGAGATGCCAGGGAAAATTTTGAGAGGTCTTGACAAAGGATTTCATATGGCTTAGTATGCACCGGCAGTGGTTTTTTATAAGATTCTGCTGCCGGGAAGGTTTAAACAAGGGTGAAAATTTTAGCTTGTATTCCTGCTCGTTACAGTTCGACCAGATTCACCGGTAAAGTTCTCGCCAAAGATACCGGCAAATTCCTCATCCAGCACACCTACGAGCAGGCCTGCTTAGCCAAGCTGCCCGACAATGTAATAATAGCAGCTGACGATGAACGAATTGCCGAAGCCGCTAAATCTTTCGGTGCCGAATGTATCCTAACCTCGCCCGACCACAAAAGCGGAACCGACCGCATCGCCGAAGCTGTCGCCGATATTGATACTGAAATCGTGGTGAACCTTCAGGCCGATGAGCCGGAAATCGACCCGGAAAATATAGATTTCCTGGCCGACCTTTTGATAAAAAATCCCGATTACCAAATGGCTACGCTCGCTGCTGACTTCCAACACGCAGAGCAGATTGCCGACCCAAATATCGTAAAGGTCATTATCGATTGTGATGATAGAGCGATTTACTTTTCGCGAGCTCCCATACCCTATGACAGGGAAGAAACCGGCTTGGGCGAAGTTCAGCAGTACTTACGGCATATTGGCATTTACGCTTATCGCAAAGAATTCTTACTGAAAATCACAGCTTTACCGCAAACGCCACTTGAAAAAACTGAAAAGCTCGAACAACTGCGTGCGCTCGAAAACGGCTTTGACATTTTAGTCGGAAAAATCAAACATACCTGCGAAGGCATAGACACCCCAGAACAATATGCTGAGTTCACTGAAAGATATAAGAAAAGGCAAAAATAAAAAAGGAGTGCAGATGTCGAAAGATAAAGATTTATTGGCGTCCGTCAGTGACATTTCAACCGATAGCGAATTTTTCTCGCCTGTACCGGCTGGATACAGAAAGGGCAAAGCCCGATATTGTTTTGTCTTCGGTACCGTACTGAGCGGACTGGGCAAGGGAATATTTTCATCGTGTCTTGCCAAGCTTATGCAGGATAAGGGCCTGAAAGTTGCACCAATCAAGCTTGAAGGCTATCTCAACATTGATTCAGGAACGTTAAATCCCTTCCGCCACGGTGAGGTGTTCGTACTGGACGATGGAATGGAATGCGATATGGATTTGGGTACATATGAGAGGATGCTCGACCAGAACTTAACCAGAGCAAACTTTGCTACAAGCGGACAGATATTCAGCTCAATCCTGCACAAGGAACGACACGGCGACTATCTCGGTAGGGATGTGCAAATGATTCCACATGTTACTGGTGAAGTTAAATTAAAACTACGCCAGTTAGCTGCTGAAACCGATGCCGATATGGTTTTTGTCGAGATTGGCGGCACGGTCGGCGATTTGGAAAATGCTTACTTCATCGAGGCGATGCGCGAACTGGCTTATGAAGATGGACCAAATAGTTGCTGCTTTGTAGCTCTGACATATATACTCGAGCCGAAAACCCTCGGTGAGCAGAAATCAAAAGCCGCCCAGTTAGGAATAAAGCAGCTTATGCAATGCGGCGTTCAGCCGGATATTATCGCCTGCAGAGCAGCCAATCCCGTTACTGAAAAGGTTCGAGAGAAGATAAGTATATACAGCAATGTCCCCTTAAAAAGGGTTATAAGCGTCCCCGATTCTGCCAGTATCTACATGATACCGGCGATGCTAAGAGATGCCGGCTTGGATTTCGAAGTTTTAAGACTGCTCAAAATAGAAGACAGAATCAATCTGCGGCATGAACGCAAGCTCTGGGCGCGGTGGTGTGATTTCACCGACAAAATCGGTACTGCCAAGCGTGAAGTAACCATCGGCATCACGGGCAAATATACATCCGTCCGCGACAGCTATGCCTCGATAATCAATGCCCTTGAGCATGCGGGTACCGCACTCGGCTGTGAGGCTAAGGTAACATGGATTGAGACAACCGATATTACTGACAAAAACGCATCTGAGCATCTCGCTGACGTTGACGCTATAATTGTCCCCGGCGGCTTTGGTACCCGTGGAGCCGAAGGAAAAATAGTCTGCGCAAAATATGCCAGAGAAAACAATCTGCCTTACCTTGGACTGTGCTTTGGCTTTCAAATGGCAGTTGTAGAATTTGCCCGTAATGTTTGCGGCCTGACCAGGGCCAACAGCACGGAAGTTGAACCAGGTGGCCCCGAGCCGGTAATCGACATACTGCCTGAACAGAAGAAAATAGAAGGGCTCGGTGGAAATATGCGACTCGGCGGCAGAGACATAGAATTAAAACCTGAAACACTGGCATGGAAGCTTTTTGGCAAGGCAGATTCGATTAGAATGCGCTTTAGACATCGTTACGAGGTTGACCCGCGATATATTGAACAACTGGAAAAGGCCGGCATGGTATTCTCCGGAAAAGCCCCGAATCAGCCGATTATGCAAATCCTGGAACTGGCCAGCCACCCATTTTTTTTAGGCACACAGGCGCATCCGTGCTTGACTTCTCGTCCATTAAAGCCCCAACCGATGTTTGTAGGCTTTGTTGCAGCGGCAATGCAAAAACATTACCCCAATGAAAAACTGCCTGATTGTATAGAAGCTACTCAAAAAGTTTGCAGTCGTACTAACTAACGCCACATTATAATTATAAAGGTTAAAAACCTACTCACCTTCCCCCGCTTCTTCGCTGAGTTGTTTTATTTGGGCCTTGAGGTCTTCATTTTCCCTGCGCAGCTTGACGTTTTCTTCCATAACGCCCATAAAAACACTATCTATTTGCTCTTGAAGAATCTCTTTAGTCTTTTTTTCCAGAGCCCTTTTTCTCTCTTGACACTCATCAAGCCGGCTTTTTTGCCTTTCGATTTCCTCCTCAAGGTTTTCTTTCTGCTGTTCAAGTTCTTTTTCAAACAGCTCTTTTTGCTGTTCGATTTCGTTCTCGCACTGTACTAATTGTTCTTTTAGCTTCTCGTTTTCAATAGCAATGAGTCTGCTCTTTCTTATAGCTAATAGATTCTCCTGCTCACATCCTGCAATAATCAACAGAACAATCCCAACTGCCAAAACGAGTGCTTTGTGGGTTGGTCTCTTCATCTTTTTTGTCCTTTCCAATCTAATTTTCCCAAAGCCGATAAAGTCAGGTCTTTACTATACCGGTAACCGACCCGCTGTCAAGCACCCGAGTTATTCAAAAAGCACTTCTAATCTTTCTTTATCAGATGATTCAATGCGCTTTTGGTCGGTCCAGACAGCCAGGTTGAGACTTTTTCTGCAGGAACAGTCCTCGCAGACAAGCTTACTGTCACTTGTCAGAACTGCCTCGATAAGTTTGAGGCAATTGTTTGTTGCCGTTTGCAAATTTTCAATAATTTCTTCCAGAAGTGCTTGTTTATCTTTTTCATTTTCCTGGCGTCGCCAGCAGTCATAATCACTCGGCAGTGCAATCAGAGCGTAGCAGATTTGTGCTTCCCTGGCGAGTTTTGTCTCCGGCATAGCCGTCATACCAATCAAATCACCACCCCAGCCCTTGTGCATAAGCGATTCAGCTTGTGTGGAAAATTGCGGCCCTTCCATACATACGTAGGTACCTTTTGGATGCGTCTTCACATCTATTTTCTCAGCCTCACTGCAAAGTACCTTTCGCAATCGCGAACAGGTCGGCTCAGCCATCTCACAGTGCACCGCTCCGTAACCGCTGAAGAATGTACTTTGTCGTTTGAACGTCTTATCGATAAATTGGTCAACAATGACCAAATCTCCCGGGCTAATTTCTTCGCGAAGCGACCCCACCGCACCGCTTGCTATTATTGCGTGGGTTCCAAGCTTTTTCAGGGCAAAAATATTGGCCGCGAATGGTACTTCACTGGGAGAAAGTTTATGCCCCTTGCCGTGGCGATTGAGAAATGCAATTTTGTTTTCTCCTAATCTGCCGACCATAACAGCTGCGCTTGGCTTGCCAAAGGGCGTATCAATATCGCAAAAGTGGCTATCTGCTATATGCTCAGCAAGAGCATCACCCAGACCTGTGCCGCCTATTATACTGACCAATTTTTCTTCCATTTATTAGGCCTCCTTATAAAGTTGTCGTTATGTTACAAACTTGCAGGTATATTTACAAGATAGAAAGCCGTATCCCGGCATCGCTTACTTTTCGTCTCATAATATGTCGAGTTTCAGCTTGATTTTTAGTCTTAGTTAGTCTAAAATATGATAAAGGTTATATCTTAGCGCCCATTTGGTAAAGCATGGCCATTAAAAAGAGGTAGGGTGGAATGACAAGGGCTTTTTGCAATAAACATTCCGAAACATACGTGCCCTGCTGCGCAGGCACTAAGTTCTATCTCCATCGCTATTCAACTTTTACATTCATAATTGCTGCACTGATTTATTTTTTTGCAAACATCGCAGCAGGTCAAAGTGATGCTATGGTCGACCTGAGTGACGCGAATGTACGTCAAGGAGCGGTTGAACGGTTGGCTGGGCAAAGTCAAAAGAGAAAAGCGGCAGCATGGTCAATTGCTCAAGCACAGGGCTGGTTGCCAAAGGAGACAATCAACAACACAACTTTCGAGCTGATGGCAATAGAAGGCAACAGGGTGTATGTTTACAAAACGTGCAACGTGAACTCAGCTATATCAATAGGAGTTAACCAGATAAGAAATACGGTTCCCTATAACGTAAACGGAGCGGGTTTAACTGTGGGCATCTGGGACGCCGGCGCTGTCAGGCCCACGCATCAAGAATTCCTGGGCAGAGTAAATGTTAAGGAAGGCATGAGCAATCATAACCATTCAACGCATGTTGGTGGAACAATCGGAGCTGCAGGGGTCGAGCCGATCGCTCTGGGAATGGCACCGAGCGTATTAATTGATTCTTACGAGTGGAACCAGGATGTCTCGGAGATGACTTCGCGAGCGATGAGCTACCCAAACGAACCCGGCACAATACCGGTTTCGAACCACTCGTACAGTTATATATGTGGCTGGGAGCACAGCTATTCACCGCCTCGCTGGTATGGTACATGGGGAAACCGCGAATCGGATTATTTTGGGATTTATGACTCTGAAGTCGTGCTGTGGGATGAACTTTGTTACAATGCTCCTTATTATTTACCTATTAAAGCGGCAGGCAACGACCGCAACGACAAAGCTCCAAATGATGGCGAAACATTTGAGTACTACAAATTCCCACGTTGGAGGACGAAAACGTACGATAGCACAACCGACCCCTACGACGATGGCTGGGACAACGGTGGTTTCGATACCATTACAATTGTCGGTGTTGCTAAAAATATAATGACAGTAGGGGCTGTGTATGATGCGGTCACGGGTGGTGTTCGCGACCCAAACAAAGGAACAATGACCAGCTTTAGTGGATGGGGGCCGACCGACGATGGGCGAATCAAACCAGACATTGTGACCAATGGCACCAGCTTATACTCGCCTATAGCAAGCAGTGACACCAGCTATGCATCATATACCGGCACGAGTATGGCCGCCCCCTCGGTCGCCGGGGCAGCTATGTTGTTAGTGCAGTACTATGGCGAGTTATTTCCTGGCGAGGCAATGCGCGCAAGCACATTGAAGGCGCTTATAATTCACACAGCCGACGACCTTGGCAATGCTGGGCCTGATTATAAGTTCGGCTGGGGCCTGATGAATGCAAAAGCTGCAGCGGACCATATAGCAGACCACAATGACTTTCCAGATGGAAATAAGATTGTCGTAGGTGCTTTGGATGATTCCAACATAGTCAATACCTATGCGTTTGAATCCGATGGTGGCAGCCCCATTCGAGCAACCCTGTGCTGGACAGACCCACCTGCTACTGCAGCCAGCGGGCTGGATAATCCATCACCACGTTTGATAAACGACCTGGACCTGCGCATTACCGACCCCAATGGTATAACTTATTACCCATACGTGTTAAATCCAGCCAGCCCAAACTACCAGGCGACAACAGGAGACAACACATTGGAGAACGTCGAGCAGGTGCTAATTCACTCACCAAATGTACCCGGCAGTTATTCGGTGCAGATAAGCTACAAGGGCACTTTAATAAACAATCAACAGCACTATTCTCTTATTTTAAGCGGTCAGTTAACAGCGCAGCCGCTATTGGGCGACTTCAACGACGACGGCTCAGTCAATTTCGAGGACCTGGCTACACTTCTCAGCTACTGGTTAACAGATGAATCATCGGTCGATATTGCCCCTCTTAGCGGTGATGGCATCATTAACTTCCTCGACTTTGCAAGATTTGCTCAGGACTGGACCCCATAGAACTATTCCTTTAACCAAACCAAATTTAATCAGCTGCTCCGATACTTGCTTTGCCGACCATTTATAACTGTTCAGTGACTACCACAGCCATGTATTGTATAATTTACAATTATGAGTCTGGCTGAGGAGATAAAACAAAAAGCGATCGAATTAGGATTCGACTTAGTCGGCATAAGCGACGCGTCTGCCTTGGACAACAAGCAGTTCGAACTTTTCACTGATTGGTTGGCCTTTGGCTACGCTGGTCGGATGAACTACATGCGAAAGAACCTTGACAAGCGCACGAATCCCGCCAAACTTTTAAAAAATGCCCAATCGGTTATATGTGTCGGCTTAAATTACACCCCACCTTGCCTCCCGTCATTGCGAGCATCGCAACGCGATGCGAGGCAATCTCATCTTCACCATCGCCCTGCCCCGATGGGTAGGGTCGCAAACTACGCCCTATATGAAGATTATCATCCGTTTATAAAAAACCAGCTGCGCGAATTAACGAAATTTATAACTTCTATCGCTGGTGAAGACTCTAAGTTTAAGCTGTGCGTTGACTCAGCACCTGTGGCCGAAAGAGCTTTAGCCGCCAGAGCAGGGCTGGGCTTTATCGGTAAAAATCACATGCTAATCAACCCCACTCTCGGACCGCAGATGTTCTTAGGTGAAATAATAACTAACTTAAAACTACAAACCGACGAGCTGATTTCTGATAGCTGTTCAAATTGCAATAAGTGCATTGAGGCTTGCCCAACCGGTGCTTTGAAAGCAGATGGCCAATTCGATGCCAACAAGTGCATCAGCTACCTGACAATTGAATACCGGGGACAGATACCAGATAATCTGGCCGAAAAGATTTGCGACCGCCTCTTCGGCTGTGATGAATGTGTCCTTGCCTGCCCCCACAAAAAAAACGCACCGGTTTGCAAAAACAAACTGTTCAGCTTCTATCCTGACAGGGCAAGACTTAATCTGCACGAAATCCTTGATTTAAGTAACGACTCCTTTGAAGCTAAATTCACTGACTCTCCTATTAAACGCCTGCCCCTCCTTTGCCTGAAAAGAAACGCACAAATCTGTCTTGCAAATATAGTTCGATAAAAGAATTTGCTATATATTTCTTCATCTCACAAATCTTGTGCTGAGATGCTTGTAATGCTAACATAATCATATGGACGAAAAGAAACCACTAAAGAAAATTATCCGGTCAGAAGGGACCGGAATCGGCCTGGCGATATTTCTGCTGGCGGCTCTCGTCAGAGCGGTTTATCTGTATGACAGCAGTGATAACCCAACTTTTTTCGCACCTATAGTGGACTCGCTGACCTATGACCAGATGGCAAGAGAACTGGTCAATGGCGGCTCTTTGACGCATGAATTTTTCTGGCAGCCTTTGTTTTATCCTCTCTTTCTATCACTGGTTTATAAGTTGAGCAGTTCTTCTATTCTTGTGGTAAAGATTGTACAGGCGATTCTGGGCTGTTTGACATCTGTATTGGTGTATGTGTTGGGTAAGAAGCTTTTTGGCAAAAGGGCAGGTGTATTGGCTGGTGTCATTACAGCCATATATATACCTTTGGTGTTCTTCGAGGGTGAGCTTTTAGCGGTTGGGTGGGCGGCGTTCTGGTCGGTGGCGCTGGTACTCATTCTAATTAAGGTCGCTAAAAAGTTGAGTGTATGGAGCTGTTTCGTTTTGGGGTTGTGTGGCGGATTAAGTATTATTACAAGGCCTGTGTTTTTGCCGTTTTTCACAGCAGGATTTATATGGCTGATGGTTGTGTGGATTCGGAGACACATCGACGCCAAAAGGCTTGTGTTGGGTGTGCTGACCGTTGCCATTGGTTTCTCAGCCATTGCCTTGCCGGCGGCGTACCTAAGTTACCGCGTAGTGGGTAAAGCAAGTATCCTCCCATATTCAGGCGGTATCAATCTGTATATCGGTAATAATCCCAACTACAGGGAAACTATCACTATAAGGCCGGGGCTTGCCTGGCGAAAACTTACCGAACTGCCAACCGACTATGGCATAAAAGATAGATTCGAAAAAGAGAGGTTTTTTTCTAATAAGGCCCTCAACTACATACGCACACAACCAACAAGTTTTATGAAGGGACTCATGTACAAAACGACACAGTTTTTAAGTTCGCGGGAGATGCCGCGTAATGTAGACATATATCTATTTAGAAAATGGTCCCCCCTACTGGCACTGGGAGTCTTCAGAGCAAGCGGTTTTGGATTTCCTTTTGGCCTATTATTGCCACTGGCTGTAGGTGGTGTGGTATTCACCTGGCGGAAAGTGCCGGTGCCGATTTGGCTGTTTTTGATTTTTTACCCTGCCTCTGTCATATTGGTATTCGTAACATCACGATATCGTATGCCGGCAATTCCGGTCTTAAGCATTCTGGCTGCTGCTGGGTGTGCAGAATTATGGAAAATTCTCCAATCCCATCAAGGGAAAAAATTGCTCGCTGCTGCGGTGATTTTTTTAGGCGTTGCTGTAGCAAGTTCTGCCGTTGGGCCTTTTTACGCGGAGCAGGTTGACTATGAGCCGGAATTATATTACGGCCTGGCAGACTCGCTGGATAAACATGGAAATGTTGCCAAAGCCATCGATGCATATTTGAGGGCAATTAGGTTAAGAAGCAACTATGTAGA
>CP070728.1:564789-565791 GCA_020351025.1 Planctomycetota bacterium | reverse complement strand
GTCCTGAGCCTGCCGAAGGATCTAACTAAAAACTCAGAACTAATTATTTTCCTTCACCTGCTCACCTGTTCCCCTCCTCTCCTGTTCGCCCCCTCCCCCCGTTCCCCGTGCCAAAACATCAAAGCCGAACACCCTCTCCCCATATCTCATTAAAAAGCTCGTAGTCCTTTCGATTAATCAAAAGGACTAGACCCTTACAAACTCTCCTTATAATCCGGGTAATCCGCGATTGATTTTTTCGTGTCTTTTGTACCTCTTCCCAGCCAACCGTTTTTGTTTTGAATTTTAACCTATGGTTTTGCGCTTTAACTTTTAACTTTTCCGCTTCCCAGGTATCCATGATTAAAATTTTTTTGTGTCTTCGTGGCTATGTTTTTTGTTTTGAATTTCACACTATGGTTTTGCACTTTAAGTTTTAACCTTTCCGCTTCCTCGGGCGACGATCCACACCTGCAAAATTTTGCACTTTTTTGACATAGTTTTGCACCGTTTTGCACAACTTTTGCTCTATTTTGGCGAAGTTTTGCAACGCCTGGCAACATTTGGTTACTTTTGGCAACTTTTTCTAAAGAAACAGCCTAATTCCCGCAATTATAGCGGTCTGGGCCCAAAGATTTACAAAGCTCACCCATCCTGAAAGGAGATTTTCAATTGCTGTAATTGCTTTTATAAACGCAATTTACATAAATTTATACTCGAAAAGCAAAAAAAATTAACAATATGTAACAAATTTCCCTTGACAGGCCAAACAAGTGTTTTATACTTTAGTTTGAAACGAGCGTTTGAAAGGACTTGAACATGAAAACTATGAATAACTTTAACAATAACAACGACTTAAGCAAAGCGGTTTGTGACCGTCTCCTCGACGCCGCCGAGCAGCTTTTCGCCCAAACGGGCTTTAACGGAACCAGCATCCGCCATATCACCACAAAAGCCAACAGCAACATCGCAGCCGTAAACTACCATTTCGGCGGAAAAGAAAAGCTCTATATCGAGGTTTTT
>CP070728.1:563678-564689 GCA_020351025.1 Planctomycetota bacterium | reverse complement strand
AGAGCCAAACGACCTCGACGGCAATCCGCGCATTGCAAATGGCGTTGTGGATATGGGAGCTTATGAGTATTGCGAGTATGAACCGGAGATTGATGTGTCTCCTTTGGCCTGGGACTTTGCCGATGTTAATTTGGGAGAGAACAGCAGCATGCTCTTTACTATTGAAAATACGGGCAACGGCGATTTGACTGTATATGACATATACTTTACAGCTGACAGCAACACTGAATTTGAGCTTGAATCGCCGCCGACACTGCCATTGGTTATTGCTCCCGGAGACAGTAACTATATCGAGGTTGTCTTTACTCCATCAGATGTGAATTGCTATTGGGCTGACTTAGTGATTGAAAGTAACGATGCCGACGAGTCCGTTGTTACAGTAGAGTTGGACGGCTGCGGCGTAGATACTGAAACCCCGCCCTTAGAGCAGATAGTGGATATCATCGAGTTTATAAGGAACTCTCAAGGAGACGAGTCTCTTGTAGGTGTTGGCGAGCAGCCGGATAAAAAAATAGATGCCTTGGTCAATATGATAGGGGCAGCTGGTGACCTTATTGAACCCGATTGTGAGAAAGCCTATCAGCAGCTTTCGATTATCCTGCAAAAATGCGATGGCGACAGCCCGCCGCCTGATTTTGTAGCGGGAACGGCAAGACCAACACTGGTAACAATGATTGAAGAGCTGATGGAAGATTTGGACTGTCAGTAACAAAGGCGGAAATAAATCCGGCTGAAGTTTGTTCGACAAGTAGTTTTTTGGTTTTAGCAATAAGGGCTGTGAGAGCACCCTCACAGCCCTTTTTTATAGTGGCCAAAGCCCTCCCCCTTCAGCAAAAGTCTTCTTTTTAAGGCTGAAAATCCTAAGAATCTCTTTTTCTTTCCAAAAACGCGTTTTTTGATTTAAGTCAACCTTTTTGTTTTGACTTACCGGCAGGATGGCGTTATATTTGGGTCTTGTTGTAGTTGTTTTACACCAGAGGAACAGCAGTGGAGGAGAAGCGCAATTTTTTT
>CP070728.1:562564-563578 GCA_020351025.1 Planctomycetota bacterium | reverse complement strand
GGTGGCGCAGTCAGCCAAGCCGTCCTCGGGGAAGGTGCCGGTTCCTTCAATCTCAACTGGGCCGGTCTGGTCGGTATCATTACCCCACTGGGCGATATTAACGTGATGGATACCCCAATTGGCCACGAACCCCAGACAGTAATCGTAGATATGATACCAGACGCTGTAGCAGTGATACCAAGGGGCATTTTCGCGGTGGACATACGCTCGGCAGCGTTCGTAGCTGTACGGTGCCCGCGGCGCCGGGCCAAGCCACATATTGTAATCTATGTCCTCTGGGACCGGCTTGGTCGGCTGGTTCGGAAATGATATACTCCCGGGGACGCCTACGAGAATGGTATGCAGTTTGCCGACTCGGCCATTGCGAACCAGCTCACAGGCGAAGCGGAAATTGCTGTCGGAGCGCTGCTGTGTACCGAGCTGGAATACGACACCATAGCGATTGACCACATTGCGCAGCATCTTATCTGCCGCCAGACTCAAGCCCACCGGCTTCTCATAGTACATATCCTTGCCAGCCCTGGCCGCCTCCAGACCAACAAGCACGTGCCAGTGGTCAGGTGGAGCAATCGAGACCGCATCAATGTCCTTGCGGACAATTAGCTCGCGAAAATCACTGTAAGTAGCACAATCCTTGTTGCCATAGTGCTGGTCAACAATGTTTCTGGCTTTTCGGCGCTGACTCTCTCGGACATCACAAACAGCAACAACCTGAACATCTTTTTGCCCCAAAAATGCCTGCATATTTGCGGTGCCCTGAATGCCCATACCGATACAGCCCATTATAATTCGGTTGCTCGCAGCAACACTGTCGGCCTTACCCAATGCAGATGAGCGGATTATGTAAGGAAAACCAACTATACCTACTGCCGCAAACGTTGTTTTTTTTAGAAACTGACGCCGATTCATCCTCTTAGAAGTAAGTCGTCGACTTCTAACGGGATTAACTTTGTTCTTTTCATTCATATGTTTATTCTCCTCTTGGTTTTTAACCATAAATTTTCATGAATTAGC
>CP070728.1:561363-562464 GCA_020351025.1 Planctomycetota bacterium | reverse complement strand
GAGGAAGGTACCGTATACTTCGACGACATCAGGCTGCAGCCGCCCAGATGCTTCCCCGAGTACGGACCTGCGGGCGATTTCACCGGCGATTGCAGCGTTGACGAAGGCGACCTTAGCATCATAGTAGCAGACTGGTGCAAGAGCGGTGGCTGGGGCCCGGGATTACCGGTGATTGAGTACAGGTTTGAAGAAGGCACCGGTACTACCGTAGCCAACACAGGCACCTTCGGCAGCGGTTATGACCTCACCATAGGTCTTAACAATAAGGGTAACCCTGAGCCGAACAATGACCCCTGCTGGGTGAACGACACTGACCCGTGCCGCGGCTGGACACTGTGGTTCGATGGAGCAAATGATGTCAATTGTAGCGATTACCTGGCAATACCTGCGATGAATCTCAACTCGAACACCGTCTCAATGACGGCCTGGATAAAGCCATCGCGTCCACAGACTGGGAGCTTTACCGGTCTGCTGCACCACTCAGTAGGAGGAGGAGATACTGGCGTGGCTGGTATGAGCTATGGTAGTGGCGCAAACTGGGTTTATGATGGCTCATTCGCATACGTCTGGAACGAGAATGACCAAAAGACCTGGGGCTTTGAGTCTGACATCTTTATCCCGGAGCAGGAATGGTCATTTGTTGCGCTTGTAATAGAGCCGGATAAAGCTATCCTGTATCAGAAGGATTTAACTGACCCGAATCTCCTGAATGCAGCAACAAACACACTGGCGCATTTGACGGAGGAGTTTGACGACGTGACGTTCATTGCCGGTGACAGTCGTGGCGGATTAGACAGATTCTTCGCAGGTCAGATGGATGATGTCCGCATCTATGACTATTCCCTGACCCCAGACGATGTTAACGACTTGAGCAATAATATACCAGTATCAGGGATAGTGTACAAAACAGTGGCCTCTCTTGCTGATTTGTGCGTTGGTAATAAGAACCCCACTGACCCGTGTGCTCCTGTGGATGACCAGATAGACTTATGTGACTATTCTAAGTTTGCGGACGAATGGCTTGAGACCAAGCTCTGGCCTGAGCCGTAATCTTTAACATCTGAGTTTGCACCAATTCGGGGCCTATGCTGATTTAATCAG
>CP070728.1:560158-561263 GCA_020351025.1 Planctomycetota bacterium | reverse complement strand
CCCAACAGGAAGTCAGGAATTCATCAATTTCAATGACTGCATCCGGGTCGGAAGATTCAATGAACTTTCTGGTTATTTCTATTTCGCCGGTATTTTCCCTGAATCGATAAGTTGTTGCTATTTTAATGGTAAGGTTTTTAAACTCCACTTCGACAGGCGCGACATCTAAAATCCGCGCACCAGGTTCTTCGCGATATTTTCCTTTCGTGCGGCATGAGCTTAAATCAACTTCTTCGTCCTTATACCGTACTTTACAGCTCTTTATTGCTCCTTCACCGGCGTAATGAACAAAAGCACCGGCACGATAACGTGACTGAACGATGTAAGGATAAGATGCATCCTGGTTTGCTTTGGTGCCTGCGCCACATGGTTTTTCCAACTTTGATGCATATGGACGAATATCGGTAATGGCACCACCTTGTTTTAGGTCGATTTGTATACGGAACTTTGAATCCACGTACCAGAAGACCTGATTTTTGGTGCCGTAGAGAATGTCCTTCCACAAGCAACATATAGGGCCGCTGCGCGGCTGGTTTTTTCTGAACCAATCTGCAAATTCCGACATAGTCATATCGACTATTTTGTTCTCTTTTTTTAATTTTCCATAATAAGCCAGAAAATCTTCATAACTTTTTTTAAGAATACGGTATGGGACTTCCCAGCGTCCACCCTTACCCATCCAACCAGGACCGACATAAGCTAAATTATAGCTGAAGCCTTTGTTGAATTTCTTCATTACCTGGTATTGGTCGATAAGATTGTACAAGTAGGGAATTCGAACATCTTCATAAATTAAACCGCGAAGAACATTTTGTGGATGAGTGCCAAATATAGTACCGGGATTGTCTAAGATAGCTAACAAATCGCGTGATAGATGTGGTACTGCAACAATGCCAATATCATCTTCTTCATTTTCAGCAATGGCATGGGTGTTCTTCTTCGATGGTATCCAGGCAGTCCATGGGCTGCCATCCATAATGGTGTACCAGGAATAATTTGTATGACGAAAAACTTTCGGTCCCTCCTCAAAGCAAGTGGCAATTGCTATTTTAACCATGGGATATTTTTCTTTAATATAATTGAGCAGCTCAGCATCCATAAAATA
>CP070728.1:558946-560058 GCA_020351025.1 Planctomycetota bacterium | reverse complement strand
TTTAGGGTGATTATGAATGGCGAGATTGATGCCGTACTCATTGCAAAGCTTTTCAATGGTATCGAGAGCCTGCAGTTCGGGTTCACAAACGAAGGTCTCCATTCCGATCTTACGGCCGAATTCAAAGGCCTGGCGGCATCTTCTCTCGTCGGTTGGCAGCTCAAAAAAGTAATGGCTGGTCAACTTGACCCTGGCTGAATCCAGCTTATCCTTTATCTTGGCCAGTATTTCATCAGACAGGTCTTGCCCCATTTTTTCGGGGATATCTTTGCTGATACGCTGGCCGTCGAAGCTTTCGATGCAGCCTAAGCCGAGCGAAGCGGTCTTATCGATTGCCTCGAAGAATGTAAACTTATTAAAGCTCCAGGCCGCGACGCCCACACGCCAGTCCTTCTGAACATCTAAACCGGCGCCCTTTGACTCCACCCCAGGTAAGCTGCAGCTACACAAAACGAACATCAACAAAACAACAATAAATTTTACTTTCGTTTTCCAGTTTCTTTTTCTCCCGAATTTATCAATAATAAATAGTAAATAGTAAAGGGATTTCACTTTCTTATCTCCATATTTAGCCTGCGGTTTCACCGCAGGTTGTTGCTTTATTTAAACAGTGTCAATCTGTGTGTAATCATACCAGCGTTTTTAGATGTTTGAGACTTCGTTCAGCTTGGTCTGGCGTGCCACACTCCACGGACAGGACGATGTCCCGGGGTGTCTTCTTGCGGATAATCTCAATGACCCTTGTCCACTCGATTACGCCGTCCCCGCAGGCACAGCCCACCGGCGTACCCGTTACTTTGCCGCGTTCAGCTTCGGAGTGCTCCACGGAAATATCCTTTGCGTGCAGGTGCACTAATCTTTCAGCTACTCGTTCCAGCCATGCATAGACATCCTGACCGGCCAGGTAGGCGTTGCCGGTATCCAGGTTGATGCCGATAGCCGGCGAGTCGACCAGGTTGTAGATTCGGTCCAGCCCATCGGGCGTCTTGGAGTATTGAGCGTGGCATTCCAGACCGATTTTCACCCCGCGACGCTCGGCAACGAATGCCGCTTCGGTGAGCGTGTACTTTATCAGCACGTGGTCTTCTTCTTCGGTGGTCCACTTGGCCTTG
>CP070728.1:557705-558846 GCA_020351025.1 Planctomycetota bacterium | reverse complement strand
CGCTCCATACCATTGTCACGAGCCGCCACGATTACTTGTGCCAAAAAATGGTCCATATTACATCTGTGTCTTGTGTCTGTGGTCTTGCCTGTTATTCTTTCTTTTTCGGCTTCGCAATGGATTCTCGCATCGACGTATCAGCACTTATGTTTTTCATCCGGTAGTAGTCCATAATCCCGAGGTTACCCTTCTGAAAGGCCTCCGCAATAGCAAGCGGCACCTTTGCCTCGTTCTCCACAACCAGCGCCCTCATCTCCTGCTCACGCGCAACCGCCATTGCCCGCCGTTTTTCCGCCTCGGCCTTTGCCCTTCGCATATCAGCCTCAGCCTGGGCAGCCTGTAGTTGCGCCCCGACATTGGTCCCGACGTCAACATCTGCAATATCGATGGAGAGAATCTCATATGCCGTCCCCGCATCGAGTCCCTTCGACAAAACCGCTTTCGAAATCTCATCCGGATTTTCAAGAACGCTTTTATATGTTATCGCGCTTCCGATAGTGGTAACAATCCCTTCACCCACTCGCGCGATAATTGTCTCTTGCGTCGCTCCGCCTATCAGCCGCTCGATATTCGCACGCACCGTTACACGTGCCTTGGCCTTTAACTGAATCCCGTCCTGGGCGACCGCGTCCACGGTTTCTTTGCCCTTCTCAGGGCTCGGGCAGTCGATTACCTTCGGATTGACGCTCGTCTGGACAGCTTCCAGAATATCACGCCCCGCCAAATCGATTGCAGTGGCCGTTTTCAGCGTCAATTCTATGTTTGCCCTGTTGGCCGCAATCAGGGCCCGCACAACGTTCGGTACCCGCCCCCCTGCTAAATAGTGGCTCTCCAGGTCCTGCGTCGTCAGTGTCAGGCCTGCCTGAATCGCAGTTATTTTACTCAGTACTATCGTCCTTGTATCGACCTTTCGCAGCCACATCCCGATAAGCTCGGAAAATTTCACATCGGCCCGCGATAACCTTGCCTGTAGCCATAACCTGAAGAATTTTATGAATAACAGCAGCAGTATTAATACTACAAGTATAAGGATGACCAGGATTGCCACTCCAAAAACTCTTGGGGCCTCGCCTTGTGCCAGGAGTATGTTTGTTAAGTCATACATGTTTTTGCCCTTTCATTAACTTTCCTCTATTACACG
>CP070728.1:556439-557605 GCA_020351025.1 Planctomycetota bacterium | reverse complement strand
GGAGCGCTCACAAAGTGCTCCGGGTGGCGGACTTTTCTATAGCGCCGGTGATTACAGCAGGGGTGGATTTGGCGGAGGAGGTGGCAGAAGACCGTCGAAACAGCGCGGACGGCAGCTCGTTGAAGAGCCTACCCCACCTCCTGAAGAAGATGACTTCCCCGTCCCCGGAGAAGGTGATGACTTCCCCGTCCCCGGAGAAGGCGATGACTTCCCCGTCCCGGAAGTGCCCGAACCGGCAACAATTTGCCTGTTTGGATTAGGTGGACTAATTCTGCTCCGAAGAAAACGCCCAAAACGTGTTTTTGGAGAAAAATAAAAATGAAGATGTCAATAATTATGTGCACATATATCTTTTTAGCCAATCCGGCATAAGGAGAAATAGCTCATGGTAGGTCTAACTACAAACAAAAGACCTGTAGCTTATGTCGTTCTGATTGCGGTAGCTTTAGCATCTAGCGCGAGAGATGCAACCGCAGTTGTTGTTAATTCGAATTCTATAGTTCAAGATAATATCGAATATGTCATGCAGACAGATAAATCAGTCTACAATTTAGGTGAGAACGTCCAGATGTTATATGGAGTTATCAATCGTGGAAATGACTCTGTTACATTTCATTTCGATTACGTAGTGCAATATTACTTTACTGCAGAGTCCAATGGAAAGCTTATATGGGATGAACCGAAAGCGAATTTTCCAGCACTAACGTCATTTACACTTCTCCCAGGCTATTTCAAACAATATACCGAAACTTGGAATATGCGTAACAATCAAGGGGAGTTTATTACAGTGGGTAGTTATGAAATAACTGGTAGTTTAGGTCCCTTTTCTTTGGATATAGAGGACCAAAATAGATACGTCCCGGTTTCAGTACAAATCCAAGTAGTTCCCGAGCCGGCAACGATTTGCCTGTTTGGGTTAGGCAGTTTGATATTACTTAGAAAACGCAGGGCATAAAAAAATGTTTTTGTAAAGTAGCAATCCTTGAATTTGTCCCCCCCTGTGTCTTTAGCGATTGGCTAACAACGCTAAAGGAGAACCGGAAGGTAAATTTACCTTTCGGTTTTTTATACATCAGCATATCTTGATTTCACCCGTCCAGCCGTTCCAGCAAAGGACAGGGTTTAAATGAATCCTTAACTTCGTTAAGCCAACTCCTCCAGGCACT
>CP070728.1:555143-556339 GCA_020351025.1 Planctomycetota bacterium | reverse complement strand
GGTTATCGCTGCCGATGGGTCACTGGTCAAGGTAGACTTCGGGCCGCGGCTGAAAGTTCTCGAAGAACTGATCGAAGAGAATGATGAGAAGGTTTTGGTATTCGTCCCCTTCACTGGTGTACTGGATGCCTTAGCAACCGAGCTTCGAAAGAAATGGACGGTTGATGTGGTGGACGGGCGGACATCGGCCGGAAAAAGGAATAGGATATTTAGAGACTTCAGAACTCTTCCTAATCCTCACGTACTGGTCTGCCACCCGCAGGTGATGGCCCACGGCCTGGACCTCACAGCGGCGTCACTTTCAATTTGGTACGCGCCGATCATTGGGAAGAACGAGATTTATCTCCAGGCGAATGCGAGGATGGACGGTAGTCGGCAGAAGGTGAAGATGGACATCGCCCACATCTACGCCACCGCCGAGGAGCGGAGGAGTTATAAAGTCCTGAAGGACCGAGGACGGTTCCAGGACATCGTATTGGATTTACTTAAGGGAGGAAGGTGACTAAATGGACTGTTCATGTGATGTTGGATTCGATGACTATGGTGATTATCCGGAGTTCTACAACGAGTCTACGCCGATAGCTCGCAAAGAGCATAAATGTTTTGAGTGTGGCCGGATGATTACCAAGGGAGAGAAATATCACTGTGCGTCTGGGAAGTGGAATATCAAAATTGAAACCTATAAAACTTGCGGAGATTGTCTCTCTATTAGAGAGCAGTTTTTTGGTAATGGGTGGAATTTTGGGAATGTTATCTGGGATCTGGAGGAACATATTTCAGAAACAGACGCCGGACTTTCGCAAGAATGCATTGCAAAACTTACACCGGTGGCTAGAAACCGCGTGTGTGATATGATTCAAAAATACTGGGAACGAAGAGAGGAAGGTGACTAAATGGGATATTCAGAAGACTCATCAATGGTAAGAGTGGATTTCTTCAAGCCGGGCGGCAAATGGTATACTACCGAGGCTGTTAAGTGGAGTGGAGAATGGGAAGGTAAAAAAGGGCTAATTCATGATGAGTTCGCTAAATCTTTGAGAGATCATTTCGCAGATCGACCAGATCGGCTTAGCGATATGGATGCTGTCTGTCTGCACCCTTACCATGAGCATACTCATCCGATTCAAATTAAGGCCGGAGGGTGGAGAAAATAACCTGTAACCTACTTGACAAGTGAATTACTAAATGTTAACTTG
>CP070728.1:553804-555043 GCA_020351025.1 Planctomycetota bacterium | reverse complement strand
CCCGACAGCAGCCGAACTGTAATGTTAGCGATCGACCACGGCTATTTCCAAGGACCCACGACCGGGCTCGAGCGGATTGACCTGAATATCGTACCGCTGATGCCCTATGCCGATGCCATAATGCTAACGCGGGGAATCCTGCGAACGACAGTGCCGCCCTGGCTGACCAAACCGATTGTGATGCGATGCAGCGGTGGACCAAGCATACTCAAGGAACTATCGAATGAAGAGCTGGCCGTTGACATCGAAGACGCTATACGTATGAATGTAGCGGCGGTGACGCTGCAGGTGTTTATCGGCGGAGAATTTGAAACCCGCTCTGTACATAACATGACCCGATTGGTGGATATGGGAATGCGGTACGGCATCCCTACAATGGCGGTAACAGCAGTTGGCAAAGATATGGTACGAGACGCAAGATATTTCCGCCTGGCCTGCCGCATCTGTGCAGAACTCGGTGCAAACTTCGTGAAGACCTACTATATTGAGGATGGATTTGAGACAGTTACTGCTTCATGTCCGGTGCCGATTGTGATGGCTGGCGGTAAAAAAATAGCTGAACTCGACGCCGTGACAATGGCTTACAAAGCAATCCAGGAAGGTGCATCAGGAGTTGATATGGGACGTAACATCTTCCAAAGTGACGCACCCAAAGCGATGCTCCAGGCGGTCCGCAAGGTCGTTCATGAAAATGTCAAGCCTGCCGAGGCTTACGAGCTATACGAAACTCTCAAAAACAAAGAGAAGAAAAAACAGCATTAAAATGCAAGACACTGGCCAAAATTTAAGCGGACTGGCACCTGTCATTCGCGGACTGCTGGCAAAGCCGACGGGTAATCAGGATATCCCCTATGAACCAGTTATTCTTAAATCTTTGACAGATAAAGAAGCTGTTAACTTCACAGCCTCTGTAGAAAAAGCCAAAGCTAAGCAGTACCCCGCACCATTGACCAAAGGTCCGAGGCCACCACTTTTTTTGGACCCTGGCGATTTTAGCGCTGAGCCTGAAAAACTCTACCATCAACTAAACGAGTGGATTTCAGACTATTCCAAGCATTACAATTCCAAACCAGACATCTTATGCCTTCGCAAACTGGGGATACTTTACATTGACCGAAAAGACGACAATTCTGATTTACCTCTTAAGAATAAGGTTGCTTTGGTAACCGGCTCTGCCGGTGCCATCGGTTATGGGATTTGCAAAGGGCTGCTGGAAAATGGCTGCTTCCTTGCTGCCAC
>CP070728.1:552463-553704 GCA_020351025.1 Planctomycetota bacterium | reverse complement strand
CTTCAGCCGTTGGAAGAAATCAGTAATATGGTGCACGATGCGGGGGCTTTATTTTTGGTGGATACGGTGACATCGTTAGGAGGGACCGATGTGCGGGTGGATGAGTGGGGGATAGATGCGGTATACAGCGGGACTCAGAAGTGTATCAGCTGTCCGCCGGGACTTTCGCCGGTTTCTTTTAGCGACAGGGCGGTGAAAGTAATCGAGCAGAGAAAGAGCAAGGTTCAAAGCTGGTATCTGGATATGACTATGGTCAGGAAATACTGGGCGGGGGCAAAAAGGGTTTATCACCACACGGCACCGGTATCGATGATATATGCGCTGTATGAAGCTTTGAGAATAATATTTGAAGAGGGATTAGAGGAGCGATTCGGCAGACATAAGCGCAATCATGAGTTGCTTCGGGATGGGTTGGAGGCGCTGGGTTTCGAATTTGTGGTTGGGCCGCAGTACCGGCTTCCAATGCTGAACGCGGTAAAGATTCCTGAGGGTGTGGATGATGCAGCGGTACGAGGTCGGCTGCTTAATGAATACAATATTGAAATCGGGGCAGGGTTAGGTGATTTTGCAGGCAAGGTCTGGCGGATAGGACTGATGGGATGCAGCTCTACTGAGAGGCACGTTAATATGCTTTTGGAAGCCTTGCGGCAAATAATGAAATAGTAGTAAGTGGAGTGGTGCAAAATTATGGCATTGCCGGTGGTAGCGATAATTGGCCGGCCTAACGTGGGCAAGAGCAGCTTGCTGAATGCTCTGGCAGGTGAGATGATAAGTATTGTCGAGCCGACGGCGGGAGTTACGCGCGACCGGGTCAGTACGATTATCGGCAGGGGTGAGCGGTACTTCGAGCTGATTGATACCGGCGGATATGGGATAGTCGATACCGACCATTTAAGTGAGCATATCGAACAGCAGATTTCTGCGGCGATTGAATCAGCCAGCCTTGTTGTGTTCATAGTTGATATTCGCGATGGTCTTGTGCCTTTAGATGAGGCGATAGCGAGGCTTTTGCGCAAGCAGGAACTCGATGTTATAGGTGTTGCGAATAAGGCTGACACAGCCAGGATGTTTCCGGCGGCGGGGGAGTTTTCGAAGCTGGGCTTCGGCGAATTTCTCTGCATCTCTGCGATGAATAATCTCAATAAGGAGGTTCTGCTGGACAGGATTTTTGAGAGGATTGAACATCTCGAATCGGGGAAACCGAAAGAGCCGGTGATGAAGCTTGCGATAATCGGCAAGCG
>CP070728.1:551087-552363 GCA_020351025.1 Planctomycetota bacterium | reverse complement strand
CAGGAAAATATGCAGGCCAATCCCAATGACCAGACAAGCCACTTGCTCCTGGCAAGATCATATGAACGGGCTGGAGAGACACAGTTAGCGATTTCGACTTATCGTGAAATATTAAGTCAGTCGCCCGACAATATCCTTGTGGTAATTCCTGCTGTTGCCGCTTTATATAATGCAAGGCAATATGACGAAGCTGAGCAGGTTCTGAATCGTGCTTCCAGGCAAAAGCTGTATCATCCGGAACTCCAGAGACTGCAACTGCAAAACTATCTGAGGCAGGGCCAGTTGGATTCGGCATCAGAAATGTTAAAGGATCTGATCGATAATGATCCCAACAATCAGAGTGCCTGCTTGTCTCTTGCACTGCTCAAGATACAGCAAGGGGATTATGGCCAGGCTTCTGAATTGCTGGACAAGCTGAAAATTTTGGATCCGAAATCGCTGCCGGTGACCGCTGCACAAATTCAGCTTAATATTCGACAAGACAAAAAAGCTGAAGCATTGAGGATTTGTGATGAAATGCTCAAGAGCCTGAACAATGCATCCGCTTATATCCTACGTGCGCGAACGTACGCTACGCTGGGCCAAAACGATGAGGCCATCAAAGATCTCAATCACGCCGTTTCTATGGAACCTGACAATGTCGAAGTATGGGTAGGAAGAAGTGACTTCTATCGTTCAACAGGTCAGCTCAAAAACGCATCAGCCGATATTAAGCGCGCATTGTCTCTGGACACTGATAATGTCCAATTGCAAAAACGTGCTATTCCGCTGTTTTTAGCATCCGGGAAGCGCGATATGATTCAGGAGGGAAAGGTTCTTCTTGAAAAAGCTTTGGAATCAAATGTGGAAGATGTTCAGTTGCAGTTGCTCAAAGCGCGTTCGGCACTTGTCGAAGGAACAGCTCCGGCGATTGAAAATGCCAAGCAGATTCTTCAAAAAATAACCGAAGACCAGCCTGAAATATCTGATGCCTGGGTGCTGTTGGGAGAAATTGCTATTAAGCAGGGCCAGCCGGAAGAGGCTATGGATGCTGCCTTGGGAGGACTTGCTTATGGGCCGAAGAATAAATCGTTGTTATTATTGAAAGCGCGTGCTGAGGCAGCCAAGTCGCCGGTCCTGGCAATACCGACTCTTAAACAATTGCATGAGATGGAACCGAACGATCTTGGTACTGTCGTATTAATGGCCAACACTTATATTCAGACCAGCGAGCCGCAAAAAGCTGTTAACCTTTTGAGAGAGCAGTTGGCTGTTTGCGATGTTTCTGCCCGAAGAA
>CP070728.1:549705-550987 GCA_020351025.1 Planctomycetota bacterium | reverse complement strand
CGGCTTTCTTCTTGGCGGCGGCTTCGGCAGCGGCTTTCTTCTTGGCGGCGGCTTCGGCAGCGGCCTTCTTAGCGGCGGCCTCGGCAGCGGCCTTCTTCTTAGCGGCAGCCTCGGCAGCAGAGTTATCAATCTGCTTAGGCGCCGAAGGTGGTACAACAATGCCACCGACGATATCGGCTACTTCTTCTGAGCCGCTGAGTTCTTTGACTTTGGGAATGAACCGCTCATCCAAATAGCCTCCGAATCTGAACTCAAGTTTGGCGAAGTCGGAAGTCAGATCAAAGCCTAACAAAGTCTTAATTGCACCAACAGGGATCCCGGCATTGGACAGCTGTTTTACAAAAAGGCCGAAGTTCTTGAGGCTCGATGGCGGAATTCTGAGAGCATGGATACCTTTGTTCGGTACATGTACCGCCAAAATTTTCATATCGGTACAGGCTTTGCCGGCGGTGGCGTTACCATCTTGATCGGTACCGGATCCAAATGCATTCAACGGGCATATTTCACAGGAATCACTCTGAGGGCTTGTGATGGACGGGTGAGGTTTTACCGCGTCATCAGAGAAGCAATCCGGGGCACTGGCTTCTTCGTTTGGATTATACTTACTGGCGTACCAGTTTTTTTGTAGAGCACGCTTTGCTGCGAGCACAATAACCGGCATATAGGTATTGCCGTCGGGTCCGGCCACCATGGAAGCCGGAGGGTAAGGGGTTACTTCGCTGTTACCATCTACCAGCTGAAACTGTTTACCAGCTATCTTAATACGCGGAGGTACGCCGGTTGAAATACCGCAGGCCGCGTCATCATTTGCCTGCTTGGCCATCTTTGGATCAAGAATGTACGCAGGAACTTCGGAAGAATCGGGAATCATAAGGTCATTTGCCATTTAGTTAAGCTCCTAGAATTGTTTTCTTTTTAACTTAAAATCACGAAGTTTAATCTTTGCCATACGGCCATCTGGGTGATGGAAAACTATGCCTTCAATATCACGGCCAGTCAGCCAAGATTTTAACCCTTCCATACTACGAGGACATCCATTGAGAATTTCTGCTTCCGCATGGCTGATAAGAACATGCTTTTCAAATTTTTCAGGATTTCCTTGTACCTTTGGACCGCATAGCTCATAAGTACCGTCTGAGTGATTACTAAAAGCCTCACAATGATACTGGTCTTGTTTATCAGCGCAATCTACAGGCAGCCACCCGACGCGCTTGCCTGTATTTTGATCATGCTGTTCTTCAATGAATCCTAGAGGAGCCGATTTTCCTGCTTTTATCTCACG
>CP070728.1:548297-549605 GCA_020351025.1 Planctomycetota bacterium | reverse complement strand
AATACCGTTAGAAGTCGACGACTTACTTCTAACGGTATGAATCGGCGTCAGTTTCTAAAAAGAACAACGTCTGCGGCAGCAGCCGTGGTTGGTTTTCCTTACATAATCCGCTCATCTGCGTTGGGTAAAGCCGACAGTATTGCTGCAAGCAATCGAATTATAATGGGCTGTATCGGTATGGGCATTCAGGGCACCGCAAATATGCAGGCATTTTTGGCACAAAAAGATGTTCAGGTCGTTGCCGTCTGCGATGTCCGAGAGAGTCAGCGCCGAAAAGCCAGAAATATTGTTGATCAGCACTATGGCAACAAGGGTTGTGCTACTTACAATGATTTTCGTGAGCTAATTGCCCGCAAGGACATTGATGCAGTCTCGATTGCCACACCCGACCAATGGCACGTGCTTATTGGTCTGGAGGCGGCCAGGGCCAGCAAGGATATGTACTATGAGAAGCCGGTAGGCCTGAGTCTGATGGCAGATAAGACGCTGCGCAATGTGGTCAATCGCTATGGGGTCGTATTCCAGCTCGGTACACAGCAGCGCTCCGACAGCCATTTCCGCTTCGCCTGTGAGCTGGTTCGCAACGGCCGAATCGGCAAACTGCATACCATTCTTGTAAGCGTGCCGGGGAGTATATCGTTTCCGAACCAGCCGACTGAGCCGGTGCCGGAGGACATAGATTACAATATGTGGCTCGGCCCGGCGCCGTGGGCACCGTACAGCTACGAACGCTGCCGACCTTATGTCGACCGCGAAAACGCCCCCTGGTATCACTGCTACAGCGTCTGGTATCATATCTACGATTACTGTCTGGGATTCGTGGCCAACTGGGGTATCCACCACGTTAATATCGCCCAGTGGGGTAACGGTACCGACGAGACCGGCCCGGTTGAGATTGAAGGGACGGGCACCTTCCCCAAGGACGGACTGGCCGACTGCGCCACCAACTGGAAGGTCGAACACAAATTCGCCAACGGTGTCAAAATGATACACATGGATAATGCAACCTCGGCTGCACACCCCTTGCAGATTCCAGGTTTTAGCCAGGGCGTGCTCTTTTTAGGCACCGATGGCTGGGTCTTTATCAATCGCGAGCAGATAAAGGCCCGCCCCCAATCGCTGCTGAAATCGGTCATCGGCCCGAATGAAATTCAACTGGCCAGGAGCAAAAACCACCATCGTAACTTCCTCGATGCCATCAAGGGCCGGCAGCAGACGATATGTCCCCTCGAGCAGGCTGTTCGTTCGGATACTATCTGCCATTTGAGCAATATCGCTATGCGATTAGGGCGCAAGCTGCGCTGGAAC
>CP070728.1:546889-548197 GCA_020351025.1 Planctomycetota bacterium | reverse complement strand
AGTCAATAATCGTCCCGTCTCCACATCCAGACAAAATCGCCCCCTCGGCGTGCAGTGCTCCACAAATCTCTCTATCACCTCACCCTGCTTTACGCGAACCGCTTTTTCTTTAGGTTTTTCCGCTGTCACCTTTTCTGTTTTAGCCCTGGCTGACTTCATAAGCTCCTGCTCAATTTCGTTCCAGTTGGGATATTTGGCAAGCTCAGCCTCAATACGCTCAAGCTCTTTTTGCCTCTCTTGCCTTTTTTCCTCTGATAATGACTCGATAAGGTAGCGGTATCCAAAGGTATACAATTCTTTCTTCGGGTTCGAGTCATCACAGGCCTGCTCAAACACGGCATCCGGAATATCATATAGCACCCGCAATTGCCGAAGACGTCTTAGTTCGCGACTTTTCCTGAAGAAGATAATAAAAACCTCTTTGACCGACCGCCAGAATTCATCCGGGTCCGTGGACTTATCCATCCCCAGAAGAGCAAAGAACTCTTTTGTTGGCTCGTCCATACCGCCAATATGCATTATCCGAAGAAATGGTTCAATTTCGGTACTCAAAGCTTCGATAAAAACCAATGTAGATATCGTACCACGCATCTTTCCATAAATTTGCCTCCATTCATCGCCATGCATCTCTTTGAGTTTCTTCCATTCCTCATCACGTTTTTTTCCCACCTCCGGAGGCACATATTCGTCCTCAAGCTTTTTGATTTGCTCCAATTTTTCCTTATACTCAGCGAGTCTCTTTTCAGCATCTGGCAAACTCTGCATACGCTCGTGGTCGGTCAACAACGCTTTAATTCTATAGCGCTCGACAATCAGTTCCTTAACGCGTCTGAAATTTGGCGATTTTTCTGTCGGTGCAGTTGATTGGGCCACACAAACCTGGAGAAGCATGAAAATTGAAGCTGTCGATATTAATATTTGCTTTTGCATTTTTCGCTTTACGTTTTACGTTTTTTGTGCTGCTGCCTGATTGACCAGGAACAGCACAGCCATTCTCACAGCCAGGCCGTTAGTTACCTGCTCCAGGATAACACTGTTCCGGCCGTCGGCCACTTCACTTTCCATTTCCAGCCCTCTGTTAATAGGCCCCGGGTGCATTACTAAAATGTCGGATTTGGCCCTTTTCATACGCTCGACTGTCAAACCGAAATAATGTGAATATTCACGTATCGAAGGAAAAGGATTTCCTCCGAGACGCTCAAACTGAATCCGCAGCATATTTATCACATCAACCTTTTCGATGACCTCATCAAGACTATAGCTTACCTTGACCGGTAACTGGCTTACCTTGGTGGGCATAAGTGTCGG
>CP070728.1:545470-546789 GCA_020351025.1 Planctomycetota bacterium | reverse complement strand
TTGCGATGTCCGAGAGAGTCAGCGCCGAAAAGCCAGAAATATTGTTGACCAGCACTATGGTAACAAGGGTTGTGCTACTTACAATGATTTTCGTGAGCTTATTGCCCGCAAGGACGTTGATGCAGTTTCGATTGCTCCACCTGACCACTGGCACGTGCTTATTGGTCTTGAGGCGGCCAGGGCCGGCAAGGATATGTACTATGAGAAGCCTGTAGGTCTAAGTCTGTCGGAAGATAAGACGCTGCGCAATGAGGTAAATCGCTATGGGGTCGTATTCCAACTCGGTACACAGCAGCGCTCCGACAGCAATTTCCGCTTCGCCTGTGAGTTGGTTCGCAACGGCCGAATTGGCAAACTCCATACCATTCTGGTAGGCGTCCCGGGGAGTATATCGTTTCCGAACCAGCCAACCGAGCCGGTGCCGGAGGACATAGATTACAATATGTGGCTCGGTCCGGCACCGTGGGCACCGTATAGCTATGAACGCTGCCGAGCGTATGTCGACCGCGAAAACGCCCCCTGGTATCACTGCTACAGCGTCTGGTATCATATCTACGATTACTGTCTGGGATTCGTGGCCAACTGGGGCATCCACCACGTTAATATCGCCCAATGGGGTAACGGAACCGACGAGACCGGCCCGGTTGAGATTGAAGGAACCGGCACCTTCCCCGAGGACGGCTTAGCTGACTGCGCCACCAACTGGAAGGTCGAACACAAGTTCGCCAACGGCGTCAAAATGATACATATGGATAATTCAACCTCGGCTGCACACCCCTTGCAGATTCCGGGTTGTAGCCAGGGCGTCCTTTTTTTAGGCACCGATGGCTGGGTCTTTGTCAAACGCGGCCGGATAGAAGCACATCCCGAATCGCTGCTCAAATCGGTCATCGGCCCAAATGAAATTCATCTGGCCAGGAGCAAAAACCACCATCGTAACTTCCTCGATGCCGTCAAGAGCCGGCAGCAGACGATATGTCCCGTCGAGCAGGCTGTTCGTTCGGATACTATCTGCCATTTGAGCAATATCGCTATACGATTAGGGCGCAAGCTGCGCTGGAACACCGAAAAGGAAGAATTCATCGCAGACGCCCAAGCTAACCGTATGCTCACCAGGGCGATGCGCAGTCCCTGGCACTTGTAATTGATTATATTCTTGATAAGGGGAAAATTAGAGGCGAATTTCTCTTTGTCGTCACTCGGCATAGATTCCAACAACTCTAAAAGCGTTCCTTTTGCAAAAGTATATTAGTATATGCGTATATACTAATATAGTGCTTTAGCAATTAGGGATTTTGGAGTGGGAGTTTTTTGGATGG
>CP070728.1:544012-545370 GCA_020351025.1 Planctomycetota bacterium | reverse complement strand
GTAACGGGAAGGTCAAGTATTTCCAGGCGTGGCTTATATTCTTTCTTGTCAGTGCGACGGCAGGTTTTTTGCTTGGTGCGCTAGCAGGAGGATTGATTGGTGGAATTTTAGGGGCTGCGGGGATTGAAGTAGGTATTATTAAATTAATAGCAGGGGTGGCTGGTTTTATCTTAGGGTTGCCGGTTTCGTATATATGCTACAGGTGGACGGTGAGTAAGTTTATTCTGCCGCAGACAAGAACCAGCGATGAGCAGACGAGCGAGGAGATTTTACGGCCGGAGGCTTAAACTACGAAGTAGTTTTGAGTTTTGAATTTTTAATTTTGAGTTGAGGTGGGTCCCCTGCAGCCCAGACAAAGGAGCGGCTTTAACACACCTAAGTATAGCTTTTAAAGGGATTTAAAAAAATTTGGGGAGAAATGTAAAAAATACTTGACAAAATGTAAAGTCAGCTTTACATTATATGTGATATGTTTACATAAACGCAGATTATAAAGGGAGCAAAGATATGAATAGGTTACAGAAGATAGCATGGTCAGTGGTGATTACAATATCAGCAGGCTTTGTTGTTAGCTGTATAGCGGTTGCAATACTGTATGTCAAAGTTGGTATGCCGAAAGCGGTTGCAGGTTTTGCACTTATAGGTATCGCCGGCCTTGGGGGATTAGGACCATTAATCTTCAAAAAGGATAAAGGCAAGGTTAGTTTTGACGAACGTGATAGACAAATTAAGGAAAAAGCTGCTCTGGGTGGTTTCGCCGCGGCGTTTTTATTCGCAGGGCTGGCCTGTATGATTCCATTTTTCATACTTGGGCCGAAAGCCAGTATTTCGGTAACCTGGCTTCCTAATATATGGATGGGGACTTTTCTGACTGCGTTTTTCGTTTACTCGGCAGCAATACTGATTCAGTACGGCTGGAAAGGGGGAGATAATGAATAGGACGCAGAAAATAGCGTGGTATCAATTAATCGTAATAATCTTGGGTCTGGGGGTTACCGCTGTGGTTGTTGGGGCGGTTGTTTACACAAAGGGCATTGAGTGCGCACATATCGGGCTTATACCGTTGATACTCCTGGTGTTTGTTCATTTTGACAGAGTGTTTTTTCCCATTAAGGCGGGCCAGATTGTGTTTGATGAGCGCGATGAGGTTATAGCCAAAAGAGCGGTGGTAACGGCATATACGGTTTTCTGGGTGGCGTTTATTCTGGGCGGTATCGTTCCGCTTTTTGTTCTTGGGTCGAAAGCCACTATATCGGTGGGAGTTTTGCCATGTATGGTTTTTTGCGGAGCGATCATAATCAGAGTAGTCTGGTCAGTAGCTGTTATTGTCCAATATGGCCGGGGAGGCAAAGATGGCG
>CP070728.1:542543-543912 GCA_020351025.1 Planctomycetota bacterium | reverse complement strand
AGGGTATCCATAATCAGGAGTTCATTATGGCAACAACATCTCGAACCTGTGCCATAGGTATCATCGCCAACCGACAACCCACCTGCGACGAGCGAAGGCTTATTATACGAAACAAACCCAATTCCCGAAATGATAAAATGAACATAACCTCAGCTTTAACAAAGGATTATAAAAATATTTCCCCCGCTCGAAAATGGAAAAACAAACCCAATCAAACCCAATTTCACCCCCATTTTACGGTTTTTAGGAGCTTTTCTTTTTCAGTGAGATTGAAGATTTGCCGGGCATTGCCATGCATTATGGGGTCAACCACCTCCAGCGCATCATCCAGACTCAGCCATTTTTCTTCCACTAATTCCGACACGGCCAGAGCAATCCCCTCTCTTGCGATAGTAGCGTGTCCCAGGACCGGCTCTACAATAACGTAGTCGCCGCCGAACGTCAGAACCTTATTCGCCGGCGCTGTAACAAGGAACTTCTTTAAAAAGTCTTTCGCAGCAATCGGGTTCATAAGCCAGGCCCAGCACATATCGATGTAGGCATTGGGATAGTGTTTGGCGATTGAAATCATCTCCTCATAATACGGATAGCAGATATGCATGAAAACGAACTTCGTTTCAGGTGACAACCTGCACAAAGCAGTCGCAGAGCCGGGATTGTTGAGCAGCCGTGATAACGGCATATAACCGGTTCCTGCATAATAGCCTGTGTGCAGCTTAACCGGTAGATTATGCTCAGTTGCCTTATCTACTGCATACCAGAACAGGTGGTCCTCGAGTGCCTTTTGTTCTTCAGAGGACAATTCTTCCTCATTAAGCCTTTTCTTGAATATCGCTTCTACGTTTTCTGCCGGCACTTTCTCATAGTTGATATCCCGCGCATAAGCATTTAGTGACTTAACCGCAACAGCATACTTGCCATATTTATTAAACCACCAGTCTATGACTTTGTGCCAGTCAGAAAGAGATGAGACCTTGATGCCCGGCCGCTGGCCACATTGCTCAAAATCAGGACCTTCAAACATCTTCCAGATACACAGGTCCTGCATAAGCAGTGTCGGCATGGAGGACTCCTTGAAGGGATTATCTATGTAATTTACCTGGCATGATTCGATTTTGGCCAGGTCGGTTAAAATGTGCTTGTAGAAACCCGGTCGGCGGATTTTTTCGTATCCTGACTGCAACTTTTTTATAGTCTTATCCGAAATCTCATCGATGCCGTAAAGCTGCCTCACTGCAATACGAACCGCCAAACCATAGCCTGTGTTCTTTATGGCCGGCCAATAAGGTTTAAGCAGGCCCCATTTATCCAGCGGGTCGACTTTCGGCGACAAGAACTTTTCGATAGTTTTCTCGGACATGCCTGCTGC
>CP070728.1:541054-542443 GCA_020351025.1 Planctomycetota bacterium | reverse complement strand
GAACCTTGGACAAAAGCAGCTTATTTGGTCTGGGAATTATGCCATATATTACCTCCTCGATTATTCTTATGCTCTTGGGCGAGGTTGTGCCTGCCTTGAAAAAATTGCGCCAGGAAGGTCAGACCGGCTACAAAAAAATACAGGAATATACCCGCTACTTGACCGTCCTGATATGTGTAATTCAGTCGATGATGTTTTTGAAAATGTTCGTCGGTGGCTATGCTTATGCCGGTATGCACACACAAGCTATGATAATGGGGATTATTGGTATGACAGCGGGCACCATCTTCTTGATGTGGCTCGGTGAGCAGATAGATGAGTATGGCATAGGCAACGGTATTAGTTTGATAATTATGGCTGGTATTGTTTCTCGAATGCCCTGGGCAATTCAGATGCTGTGGCAGAATGTTGACTTGAGAGTTGGTGCGCCCGTCGGCGCCGTAGGACCGGCCCAGTTGTTGTTCCTCATTACTGCCTTTGTATTTGTCGTCGCAGGTGCGATTCTGATAACACAGGGCCAGCGCCGAATTCCTGTTCAGCAGGCCAAGCAGGTGCGGGGTCGCCGGGTCTATGGTGGGCAAAGACATTATTTACCGTTAAGGGTCAATCACGGCGGAGTAATGCCGATAATCTTCGCTTCGAGTTTTATGATATTTCCAGCCGTAGTTATTGGCCAGTTGGCAAAAATCAAAAATTGGGCTTTTTTGGATAGTTGGGAGAGAGCTTTAGGACCCGGTGCTTATACATATAATGTCTTATATATGTTGTTGATATTCTTATTTGCTTACTTTTGGGTAACAGTGCAGTTTCAGCCCAAGGAAGTCGCCAAGCACCTGCGAGATTCCGGCAGCTTCATTCCTGGTCTTAGGCCAGGACGTAGAACCGCTGAATACTTGGAAGCGGTTATGACCAGAATTACTTATTTCGGAGCTGCTTTCTTGGCCATTATCGCTGTTGTGCCATCAGTCACTTCAATATTATTAGGAATTGACTGGCGAGTAGCAACATTCTTGGGTGGCACTGGATTATTGATAGTGGTCAGTGTCTCGCTGGACCTAGTTCAGAAAATTGAAGCAAACCTCTTGATGCACAGCTATGATGGTTTCAGTGAAACCGGCAGGATAAAGGGAGCTTATGCATGAGAATAGTTTTATTGGGCGCTCCAGGGGCAGGCAAGGGAACTCAGTGCAAACGAATTGTTGCCAAATATGGTCTGCTCCATCTGTCCAGTGGAGATATCTTACGCCGGGAGAGGGCTACAGGAACCGAACTTGGCAAAAAGGCCCAAAGCTATATGGATGCGGGAACACTTGTGCCGGACGAGATAATAGTTGAGATGATGGCTGGTGTGATTAAAAAATCGCCAGAGACAGGTTTTGTTTTGGATGG
>CP070728.1:539562-540954 GCA_020351025.1 Planctomycetota bacterium | reverse complement strand
GGCGATTTTTCGAAAATTAGATTGGATAGGCAAGTAAATAAATAATAAACCAGCAGATTGGAGGTTTAAACTAAAATGGCTAAGGCGGTATTTGAGCGTGTAAAACCACATATCAATATTGGAACTATCGGTCATGTTGACCATGGCAAAACTACATTGACAGCTGCAATAACCATGCGGCTGGCTCACGTAAGGGGCGGTGGTAATATCAAGAGATTTGAGGACATCGATAATGCGCCGGAAGAGAAAGCGCGTGGCCTTACAATAAATACCGCGCATGTAGAGTATGAGACTGAGAAGCGCCACTATGCCCATGTTGATTGCCCCGGACACGCTGACTATATCAAGAATATGATTACCGGGGCAGCCCAAATGGATGGGGCTATTCTTGTGGTGGCAGCTGGTGATGGGCCTATGCCGCAGACTCGTGAGCACATTCTTCTTGCTCGTCAGGTTAATGTGCCCAGGATTGTGGTCTTCTTGAACAAGGTGGACCAGGTTGACGACCCCGAACTGCTGGATTTGGTCGAACTGGAGATAAGGGAACTGCTCAACAAATATGAGTTCCCCGGTGATGAGATTCCTATTATTAAAGGTTCGGCTTTAGCAGCGATGGAAGGCGTAGGTAAAGATGATGAAGCCTGTAAGTGCATCGACGAGTTAATGGAGACGGTCGATGACTATCTGCCGGTTCCTGAACGTGATGTTGACAAGCCGTTCCTTATGCCAGTTGAGGATGTTTTCAGTATTAAAGGGCGAGGTACCGTTGGTACAGGCCGCGTTGAGCGAGGGATAGTCCGTGTTGGTGAGGAGGTTGAAGTCGTTGGGCTTGCAAAAGAGACGCGAAAGACTGTGGTTACTGGCGTAGAAATGTTTAACAAAACGCTTGATGAGGGCCGAGCTGGCGATAATATTGGTGTGCTTTTACGCGGTGTGGAAAAGAAAGAATTAGAAAGAGGACAGGTCGTTGCGGCACCAGGGACTATTACGCCTCATACCAAGTTTCACGCTGAGGTCTATGTCCTGACAAAGGAAGAAGGTGGGCGTCATACACCATTCTTCTCGGGCTACAAACCACAGTTCTATTTCAGAACAACAGATGTTACCGGTGGGGTTAAAGCGTTAATGAGCCGCGAAGGTAAGAGCGCAGAAATGTGTATGCCGGGTGATAATATAGCGATGGAAGTGGAGATCATTTCCCCAATCGCGATGGAGGAAGGTCTTCGCTTCGCAATTCGTGAGGGCGGCCGAACTGTCGGCGCCGGAGTGGTAACCAAGATCGTTGAATAAGCATATCTCTGTATAGCCGTTGGACTCTATGAGTCTCGAGGGCAAAAGTGCTCGCATCGGTTAAGCGTGAAGTTGTTGGCTATCTGAAAGGTAGGTAGCTTC
>CP070728.1:538066-539462 GCA_020351025.1 Planctomycetota bacterium | reverse complement strand
CGGCGCCGATGGAGAGAATAACCGACCCGGGACTTGTGCCGAGAGTTTCCAGGTCAAGCATTACGTGTTTTTTCATATACGATATCCTTCTAATTTTAAAACCGCAGGACCAATTATTCTCCAATTAGCACACGGTCTTTGGAATCCCTCGAAATAAATAAGTGGGCATCCAAGAGCAGCATCATCAATATAGACATGACAATAAGCTTTCGGACTTTTTGACCATGTTTTTTGCTGAGGATTCTCGTTAATGCCGTAAAGACTAATTCCCTCAGATTTTAAATATTCAACTGCATCAGTAAGGACATCCCCAGTTTTTTGGCTGTCTGATCTTATTGTCCATAAAACCAGTTTATGTCCGTCTTTTTGGAATTGCCTCAACCATCTTAACGCTTCATGTACAGGTTGCCCGATGCGAGGGAAATCATGGTCGACAATTGTCCCATCGAAATCTACGCCTATAATCATATCATCACACTCCTTTCAAACAAATATATCCGGCGGCAATGCATCCTATCCCTGCCTTGCCTATGGTTTTAAGCCACGTGGGATCCATGGTGGCCGGCCAACTGCCGTGAGTAAGGCAGAAAACATCAACCCCGAATAATGCCCCAGTTAGCCACAGAACGGCTATCGCTCCCAAGATTGCTGCTGAATTTGATCGCATGTCAGAAAATCCTGTCGATAATGGTTGATAAATAATCCGGCGTAATTGGAGAGTTATATGTACGGATTGATTCGATCATCTGGTAAAAATAGGCAGTGTCGACGCCGGTCAGCTGATCTTCAAGAATGTCGATGTCAGTTAACTCCAGTTCATTGAGCTGCATAGCCATTTTTACATACTGGCCGGCGTTGATAGTGAAACCGCGCTTAATAAATTTCCTGGTACGGATTATTGAGCAAAGAGGGTATTTCGATCCTTGGTACCGGAGCTCACGGGTAAGGAGACACTCGAGCGCTTCCTTCCGAAGTTCAATATGATTGTCTTTCGACGTCCACCAGTTGGTGCAATGTGTGAAATCATAATTCTCATGGATCTCATCCGGAGAACCGTAGAACCGAATAACAATCTGAATACCGTTTGCCAAGGTTATTGCGTTGGATGACAGATAGATCGGCCGGTATTTCTTTTTCCCTTCAGGAACTTCCTCATCGGCGAGATCATTGTCCAACTCCTCATCTTCCACATCCCGTTCACTATCAGCTGCGTCAACCACTCCTGCACTTTTGATGTAAATTTTAACGCGGTCGTCTTCTACCTTGAGTTCCGGCTCCGGTTTGTCTGGATTTTCAGCAATGAACTGGTCTATGTAATACTCTGCAACAGCTTCCACTGCCTCCTTACAATCAAAATACACATCATAGTCGTGTACTTTTTCCTTGAGCAGCATAC
>CP070728.1:536569-537966 GCA_020351025.1 Planctomycetota bacterium | reverse complement strand
ATAATATACTCAATTGCATCTGAAGCGGTTCTTATCCCTCCCATGCCCAGTATCGCTATTCCTCTGTCCTTTGCTACCTCATTATATACCTTATTAACTAAATATATCCCTATCGGCTTTATCGCCGGCCCCGATAGTCCTCCCGTCCTGTTTGCCAATACCGGCGAGCGATTTTCGATATCTATCACCATCGCCGTAAACGTATTTACCAGACTAAGTGCATCAGCCCCCGCATCAACTGCTGCACGAGCAATCTCGCTGATATCCGTAACGCAAGGCGAGAGCTTCACCATCAAAACCTTATCCCCCGCAGCTTTCTTAACCGCAGACGTAATCGCTTTAACCTGCTCCGGCTCAGTCCCAAAACTTATCCCGCCACGAGCAACATTCGGACAACTGACATTCAGCTCAAATCCAGCCAGCGCTTTTTCACCCGCCAGCCGCTCCACCACGCTAATATACTCATCGATACTCTCGCCAGCCACATTAACAAAGACAGCCGCTGATAATTCCTCCAGCATCGGTAATTTTTCCTCGATAAAAGCTTCCACTCCGATATTGGCCCATCCAATCGAATTAAGCATCCCGGAATCCGTCTCGACAATCCTCGGCGCCGCATTACCTTTCCGAGGTTTGAGCGTGATACTTTTGGTAATAAACCCCCCTAAAACGTTGACATCCATAAAATCAGCCAATTCATCACCGTACCCGCACGTCCCAGACGCCGTAAATACAGGATTCGCTAACTTCAAACCCGCAAACTCAACCGACATATCTACCTGTTCTTTCATCAAACTCAAAATTAAAAACTAAACACTAAAAACTACCTCTTTACTATCAAACACCGGGCCATCCTTACAGCACAGCTTGTAAATAGTTTCACTTGAATCGGCTACTTTACACTCTACCGCACAGCTCTGGCAAACACCAAACCCGCACGCCATCCGCCGCTCCATACTAACCTGACAATCAATATTCTTCTCTCCAGCTATCTCTGCCACCCTTGCTAACATCGCCTCAGGCCCGCACGCATATATAATCATATCTTTAACAGACCAGCTATGCTGACCAAGCCATTCCGAAAAGCAGTCTGTTACAAGCCCTTCGTATCCCGCCGAGCCATCATCCGTCGCAACACGCGATTTTATCCCATACTTGGCAAACTCCCCTAATGAAAAGCCAAGCCCCTGCGAAATCGCATCCAACGGCTTTTCAAATGGCAGTTCCTCCTTTGTCTTCGCTCCGGCAAATGCAATCACATCAATCTTAGCATAATCAGCGGTCAAAACCTTCGCCAAATAAACCAAAGGCCCAGCCCCCATCCCACCAGTTACCAATAGAGCCATTTTCTTATCCTCCGGCACACAGAATCCCTTACCCAAAGGCCCGATTACACT
>CP070728.1:535060-536469 GCA_020351025.1 Planctomycetota bacterium | reverse complement strand
TTTAAATCCCGCGGAGATTACCACAATACCGCGCACACCCTTCTCACCACATTCTCTTACGGTTTCAAATACAAATTTCTTGGGAACAACAATCACCGCAAGATCAACGGGCTCAGGAATAGCTGAGACACTTGGATAGGCCTTCATACTGTGTATGAAATCTGCTTTTGGATTAACAGGATATACTGGTCCTTGAAAGCCGTAATAGACCAGGTTATGCAAGATCTCTCTACCAATGGAACCCTTCGAGCGTGATGTGCCCACCACCGCAATTGATCTTGGTGCGAACAGGCAGTCTAAGTTGTAATCATTATCTTTACCGGTGGAACAACGATTTGCACTTTTTTTCTTCTTGTTTTTTTTAGATTTATTCGATTTTTTAGGCAAATTAATCATCTTGCCATTGGTATCAATAACTTTGATGGTTTCAAGTTTGTGCTTTTGGCCAATTTCAAAATCAGTTGGGTCATGCGCCGGAGTAATTTTTAAGGCCCCGCTGCCAAATTTCATATCAACTAACTCGTCGGCAATAACAGGCAATTTTTTATTTAAGATTGGCAAAACCGCCTTTTTGCCGATTAATTTTTTATATCGTTTATCCTTAGGATTAACAGCCACCGCCGTGTCAGCAAAAATTGTTTCCGGCCGGGTGGTGGCAATCGTAATTATTCCATAGTCAAGCCAGTAAAGAAAATCTTCTCGTTCAATATGGTTTACTTCAAGCTCGGAAAAAGCAGTGCCGCAATGAGTGCAGTAATTAACAATTCCATCGCCGCGGTAAATTAAGCCGTCTTGATGAAGCTTACGAAAGGTTTCAAAAACTATCTTTAAAACATCGGGGTCTAAAGTATATTTTTCGCGGCTCCAGTCAAGGCCAAAACCCAATCTTTTCATTTGCTCTTTGGCAATACCTCGGTTTTTTTCCACAAACTCATTAATCGTTTTGTAAAGGGTTTCGCGGTCAAAATCAAACCGGCTTTTGCCTTTTTCGGCCAGCTTTTTTTCAAAAACATACTGAGTTTCAATACCAGCATGGTCAGTGCCGGGCAAATACAAAGTAGGAATGCCCTGCATCCGGCGCCAGCGGCACAAAATATCTTCAACCACATAAAGAGCATGCCCCATATGCAAAGGGTCATTAGCATTAGGAGGCGGCAAAAGAATGGTGAAAGGCTTTTTCTTTTTATCCTTTTCTGGCCTAAACCAACCACCCTTTTCCCAAAGCGCATAAATCTTATCCTCGTGTTCTTTTGGCTTGTAAGTTTTAGCAATGTCCATAGTTAATACTCTCTTAAAATAACAAAATCAGCTATTTTGTTCAACTGCTGATTGTATTTGTTTTGGGGCAAATGAGCAAGCGGTTTTTTGGCTTGGCTGACAAATTTTTCCATTAATCTTTTTGCCTTTTG
>CP070728.1:533550-534960 GCA_020351025.1 Planctomycetota bacterium | reverse complement strand
AATTAACCTTCCAAGATAAATGAATCGAGAACAAGAACAAACTCCGGTTGACAGGCCATGTGGCTTATATCAAGAATACGTTCGAAGCCAAATAAAGAAGATACTTCTCTCCGAAGAAATTCTCGTAAATATTCTTATTGATTGGTATGGCCAGCCGATGTTCGTTAAGCAAAATTGGGAAGAGTATTGGGCTCCTGTACTATCTCAGCTTTCATCGAGAGTGCTTCAAATTCTCGACGATTTAAACGCTGCTCGTCAGCAATATATAGCATCTGCATTCAGTTACGAAACCATGATAAGATATTGCTTTCATTATTTTTGCTTATTAGAAGAGACCCTAAGTTCACTGAAAAAAGTTTGTAATGAAAATACCTCACGGGTCCTGCTTAGCAAGGTTCTTGGCTTTGAAAACTTTACCATTGGATGGGCCGATGGGTCAAGGGGGATAGCTTGTGGCTCCTCAACCATAAGAAATCCGTGTTACTTACTCGCAAAAACCAAACAGCCCCAAGCCTACAACGATCCAAAATTTCTTGCGATTATAACAGGCTCGGATATATCCAAAACCAATGAGGCTCATCTGTTTTACCATTACCGCCGATACAAAGTCGATGATGAATTTGGAATCTCGCTGCTCTTGTATCCCGCTGTAGCCCTTTCACAACGAGCTAATTCTTTTACCCTGATTGAATCACTCACTTCTGGATTCTCGTGTAAGTCCGACCCAAGAAGCAAGCAGCGTTCTGAAATTTTAGCTGACTTAGCAATCTCTCCATTTCTATTAAAGATGTTTTCTAAGGTAAACCCTGCTTCTGCTCAAGAAATAAGTTTTGTAGATATTGGTAGTGGTAACGGGGCTTTGGCAAGCAATATCTGGCGGCAAATGCTAAAAACACAACCATATATTGCCCAAAATTGTAAGCTGGCGTGCTCTATGGTTGGGCTACGTGTACAAAACCCATTGCGTCATTTTAATAAAGGTTCGTTACGAGGGACTATATCATATCTGGACTATTCTCAAGCTGATTACTTGCAATGGATTCAAGGGCAAAAGATGTCAAAAGAAAACTATAAATTTGATGTTGCCATAATCTGTCGCCTTCTGAACAACCTCAGCACGTTTGAATTGAATTTGTCAAACAACTGGCGAGTTATCCATAAGCTTGGTGAAGAAGGATTGAGCAAAGCTGATTGGCTGAATAGAAGATTTGAGCCTCATAGCTGTCTAAGCCCAAATAATTTTTCAACTAAATACATCTTTTTGAAAAATAGCAACGTTTTATTGAAAAACGAAAAAAGTTTCAGGCATTTGTCATTGTCAAATTATTATAAAGGTTTACAATTATTGCATAACAAAGATGCTTTAAACTACAGTGATACGAATTCGATATATTTTCCGATTCGGCAATT
>CP070728.1:531982-533450 GCA_020351025.1 Planctomycetota bacterium | reverse complement strand
TGTCGTATTAATGGCCAACACTTATATTCAGACCAGCGAGCCGCAAAAAGCTGTTAACCTTTTGAGAGAGCAGTTGGCTGTTTGCGATGTTTCTGTCCGAAGAAAATGCAATACCGCTTTGGCAGTTGCTTTATATAAAAGTGGTAACAAAGCTGAGGCACAAAAGGAATTTGATTCCCTGCTTGAATCTGAGCCGGATGATCCCGGGCCTTTGTTGACTCAAGTGCAATTGCTCAAGGACGAAAAAGACTGGGGCAAACTGAACGAGAAAGTTGTTAGCTGGTATGAAAAGCATCCGGAAGATAGTCGTACGCCGACGCAAGTAGCCAGAGAATTGATGCTGCTCGAAGATAGCCAGGCAAGAAAAGTAGCAGAGGACATACTTCGGATGGTACTTAAAGATGATTCTGAATATGTCGAAGCTATAAGTGTTCTTGCCATCCTTTTGCAGATTGGTGGCCGTGCTGCAGAATCAGCCACATATTACGAGCGACTTCTTGAGCTTGAGCCTGACAATATAATCGCCATTAATAATCTTGCCTGGATAATCTGCGAGGAGCAGGGTAAACATCAACAGGCGCTCGAACTTGCCCAGCGAGGGCTGAAAATTGCGCCGAACTATTACGATCTCATCGATACTCGTGGAGTTATTTATTACAGACTCGGCGAATTCGATAAAGCCGTTCGTGATTTTAATGAGTGTCTCAGGCTTTATCCCAGCGTTACGCCAACAAGTATTGGTACACGATTTTATTTAGCAAGAGCTTTGGCCAAACTCGGACAAAATGGCAAAGCAATTCAATATTTGAATGAAGCCTTGAAATTAAATAGCCAAACCGGCGGTTTGTCAACGGCAGACCTGTCAGAAGCACAGCGTCTGCTCAACCAGTTAAAGGAGGGTAGTTAACCATGCTACAATTGCCAAATTCACAAGCCGAGAATATGGGATGTAGTGATGTCGGCTACAAACAACCGGACATTATTCTGCTCAACGAGAAACAGTGGACTTATGTACAAAACCGGTACAATTTAACACCTCGTGAGCGCCAAATAGCAGAACTGGTTTGTAAAGGTCTCAGGAACGGCAATATTGCCAAGTACCTGTGCATAAAGCCTGGTACGGTAAAGACTCATATGAGGAATATTTATCGAAAAGTCCACGTCAAAAGTAAGATAGCGATGCTTTTGAGATTTGTGACTGATTCGAGAGACCTTTCGGATTCTTTTGTATGATCAAATGTATTGCTTTTGTATATGACTAAAAAACCGCTGATAAGATTCTTTCTATTTTATTCTCATCTATAACCTCCATCAGTACTTCCCGCCTAATTAGCACTACTACACAAAATAAATGAATTCCAAAATCCGGCTGTTCTGGGCTGGAAATTGGATTCGTGACACTCCGGCATAATTCCGTTCGAGAAAACTTCCCTTACGTTTGAAAAGCATGGGAGAATGTCACTATGTA
>CP070728.1:530380-531882 GCA_020351025.1 Planctomycetota bacterium | reverse complement strand
CCAGTGCATCTATAAGCCCTTCGGCAATTGCCTGTTTTAAAGCCTCGACATCTTTCTCTGCCCGTAGAGGCGGATTGACCTTATAGTTGGTATCATATTCGGCACAACATTGCTCGGTTAAAAGTAAATGATGCGGCGCTACCTCACAGGTAATCGGCAGAGAAGCTTTCTTGGCAGCCCTTATCAGCTCGACCGACCCGGCCGTCGATATGTGCTGGACGTGGTAACGAACTTCTGCTTTCTTAATAAGCTGAATATCACGCCACAGTATCGCCTCTTCCGCTAATGGATCTATGCCCGGCAAGCCCAGTATAGTCGAATAGTAGCCGGCGTTCATCACACCGTTGCTTGTAAAACTTTCATCCTGACAATGCTGAGCTATAAAAACATCGAACATAGCAGAATATTTCAAAGCCCGCAGCATTACAGCCGGATCCTGCACCCCCCTGCCGTCATCGGTAAATCCAACCGCCCCCGCCTCAGCCATAAATCCCATCTCCGCAAGTTCAACACCCTGTAGCCCTTTTGTGATGGCCCCCATTGTATAGACATGAGTTTTTCTGGTTTGCCTGCCCTTTCGATGGATGTATTCGACATCGGTTTCATTTTCGATAACAGGATTCGTATTTGGCATACAGACAACCGAAGTGAAACCCGCTGCTACAGCCGCTGCCGAGCCGCTTGCTATTGTCTCTTCCTCTTCATCACCAGGCTCGCGAAAGTGTACGTGAATATCAATCAGACCCGGCACGACCAGTTTACCGGCTGCATCGATAATCGTCTGTACGGGTTTTTCGACTGTACCGACTTCTGCAATCTTTTCATTGACTATAAGCACATCGCATTTTTTGTCGATGCCGTTCGCAGGGTCTATTACCCGTCCATTTTTTATCAAAAGCTCATTATTCATAGTATCGTCATTCCCGCGCAGGCGGGAATCCATTTTCGCCACTACTTAACTCCTTTCAACCTCCGCTTGTTTCCTTTCTGTGCCAAATGAAAGTATCTTGTATCTAACACTAATCCCTTGTCGTAACTCAATCTTCAATATTTGCAAGATACCGATGCTGCCTTGCTGCGTACGAAACGCATAAGTAACCGGCAGCTCATCCTTAACCAAGTGACGTTCCGCCTCGAGAAAAACCGATTCTTTGACCAACCCAATTTTGTCAAGTTTTTCCTTCAATAAATCAGCGCCTACGCTATCCCACAATTCATCAGCCACCGGCAACAAATCAGCACCTACTTCAAATAATCCCCTCAATTCAGGTAAAACCATACAGCTAAAATCAACCCCCTTGGCATACACAGTAATGCTAGTAATGCTACCAGTCAGTTCACGAGTCAATAGTCGTCCAGTCTCCACATCCAGACAAAATCGCCCCCTCGGCGTGCAGTGCTCCACAAATCTCTCTATCATCTCACCCTGCTTTACGCGAACTGCTTTTTCTTTAGGTTTTTCCACTGTTACCTTTTCTGTTTTAGCCCCGGCTGACTTCAAA
>CP070728.1:528767-530280 GCA_020351025.1 Planctomycetota bacterium | reverse complement strand
CGTGGTGAAGGCCTGCGATTAAGACCGATGCGGAAAATTGTTACTAAGGTGCGTTCGGCGATTGCTGCACCTGTCAGGCCGAAACAGGTAACCATAGCCGAGCCAATCACTATAAAGGAGTTATCTGCGGTTTTGGCGGTTAAGACGAGCGACATCATCAGCAAATTGATGCAGCAGGAGGTAATGGCCACGACTAATCAAACTATAAGTTCCGATGTTGCGGAACTGGTTGCTCTGGAATTCGGCACTGAATTAGTTGTAGAGACTAAGAGCACGCTGGATGAGCAAATACAAGCTGAGATTGACCAGCGGCCGAGAAAAAATCTTAAGAGGCGGTCGGTGGTTGCCGCAATGCTGGGTCATGTTGACCACGGCAAGACCAGCTTGCTGGATAAGATTAGGTCGACCCATATAACAGCTGGGGAAGCTGGCGGTATCACACAACATATCGGGGCATCTCAGGTTAGTCTGGGTGATAAGAAGATTACGTTTCTTGATACCCCAGGTCACGAAGCTTTTACGGCTATGCGAGCCAGAGGTGCCAATATGACAGATGTGGTGGTCTTGACCGTTGCTGCTGATGACGGGGTGATGCCGCAGACGATTGAGGCGATACATCACGCCCAGGCAGCAGATGTACCGGTTATTGTGGCGTTGAATAAAATAGATTTGCCGGGCTGCGATTACAATCGAGTTTACTCGCAGTTAGCCGAGCACGAGCTGTCGCCAGTCGAATGGGGCGGCCAGACCGAAATTGTGAAAACCAGCGCGGTTACCGGTGAAGGTATTGACGACTTGCTTGAGCACCTCGATTATGTAGCCGAATTGCTTGACCTCAAGGCTGATGACACCATCCCTGCAACAGGTTGGGTCGTTGAAGCAAAGATGTCGGCTCAGCGCGGGGCAGTGGCGACGCTGTTAGTTAAGGAGGGTCGACTACGCAAGGGTGATGTTGTATTGGCTGGTGGTGCCTTTGGTAAAGTGAAGACTTTGAGAGACAGCTACGGCAAGAGCATAAAGGTCGCTACAAGCTCTATGCCGGTGGAGATAACGGGCCTGAGCAATGTCCCCCAGGCTGGCGATAGATTTTACTGCCTGGATGATGTTAACAGGGCAAAGGCTGCTGCAGAGGAAAACCAGATGCGCTCAAGGGAAGATTCGCTGGCGAAACGAACGCAGGTAACACTTGATAATCTGTTCAGTCAAATAGAAGCGGGCAAGACAGAAGAACTAAATCTTATCATCCGGGCGGATGTGCAAGGTTCGGTGGATGTTTTGACGAAGTATTTATCTGAGCTCAGCACTGACGAAGTAAAGATTAGGATACTGCACGCCGCCCCGGGCGGGATTACAGAAGGTGATTGTTTACTGGCTGAGGCATCGAATGCTATTATCATCGGCTTTAACGTCGTTGCTGAAGAGCATGTAGCAAAACTCGCTGAAGCCAAAGGAGTTGAGATCAGACTCTATAATATCATCTACCGTATAACCGAAGATTTGCAGAAATCTATGG
>CP070728.1:527089-528667 GCA_020351025.1 Planctomycetota bacterium | reverse complement strand
AAAAATGATAGTAAAATTGGAAAAATTTCAATTTTTCTAAAAAAATTTTATCTCCTTTTCGTATAAGCACTTAACAAAGCTCAACCACCCAAAAATAGCCAAATTTTCGAATCAATCGTGCAGGTTCATCTAATTATAGAGGGACTGTTTTTTTACTCCCTAGTTTGAAAAGGTCAATATATGAAACTCGAATTGTTAAAAAGTCGTGAAAATAATGAAAAAAGACGGTTATTCAGAGGAAAAATTGCGAAAAGTGCCGTTACTTTTCACAAAAACAAAGCCAATTTCAAAAACATTATAATTGGCGTAAGCTTTTTTCAGACAAGTAAATACGAAATCTTACCCGCTTGGTGGGGCAAAAAAACAAACCCAAGCAAACCCAATTTAAGCCAAAACAAAGCCAATTCAAACCCAATTTGCTTAAACGCTATAATTGGCATAAGCTCTTTTTTGACAAGTAAATATGAGAAATTTGAAGGTTTGGCAGGCTAAAAACAAACCCAAACAAAGCCAATACAAGCTTGTCCTCGGTGTGTGCTTTCTTGCTTTTCTGCCGGGGATTTATTCTCGAATGTTGCAGCCGGGGGGCCAATTTCAAACTCCGGCCCCAAAAGCAGCACCTGAAAGACCCCCGGAAATTCAGGCCAGGTCATCAACGCTTAGATGTCATTTGTTTCACCGCGAGCAGTGGAATACAGCCAGTAAGCCACACCGACCAGTAGCACTGCTCCAAGCCAGCCTCCGAACGGCATGGTCTCATCGAAGAAGTGCTTGATAATCGGCAGGTCGATTTTATATTGCTTAAGGATAACAATCGGTATCGCCAGAAGAATACCCATCAGTGCTTCACCCGTTATAAGACCGGAAGCAAACAGCAGGCCGCTGCGGTTGGATTTTTCGATTTGCTCCGAACTGGTATTTTGCCGCTTGTGGAAACTCTTTATTAGCCAATGTACTATACCGCCGGCAAAAATCGGCACTGACAATTCCAGCGGCAGATAGAAACCAATCGCCACGGCAAGCACAGGCGTCCGGAACGAGCTTTTTCGAGCTTCCAGATAAAGGTCAAGAATAATAATCGCAGCGGCCACACCCATCCCGATAAATGCGAAATTCCAGGGCATGTCCCCCCTAAAAACGCCCGTTGAGACCGAGGCCATTAGATTAGCCTGGACAGTTGACAGAGCATCAGCTATTTTTTCTTCTTCCAGACCGGGCTGCCCCGAAAAACCGTACGCTTCGTGCAGGAGCATTAGAACCGGAGCTATTATGAATGCCCCGGAAAGCGTTCCTACTATCTGCATAACCTGCTGCTTCCAGGGCGTTGCCCCAACGAGTCTTCCGGCCTTAAGGTCCTGCATATTATCGCCTGCTATCGCGGCCGCACAACAAACAACCGAGCCAACAATGATAGCCGCTGCTGGGCCATTTTCAGCACCTTTACCCATGAGCACAACCAGCAAAAGAGAGGAAACGACGATAGTGGCGATCGTAATACCGGAGATTGGATTATTTGATGAGCCGACCAAACCTGCCATATAGCCGGCCACAGCAGAGAATAAAAATCCTGCGATAAGC
>CP070728.1:525327-526989 GCA_020351025.1 Planctomycetota bacterium | reverse complement strand
CAGCGATGGAATAGGAGCCGTCTGGATTGAGCTGTTGCGTAGTAACTTGGACAACACAACCATTGCCGGTATCCATGGCTTTAGAGGATTTCATCCAGCCTTCATTCTCACTTGATGCTTTGCAGAGAAGGCGGAACATATCGCCGTTGCCGACGACTTTGATATCTTTTACATTTTGACAGGCGCCTGAAACATCTGAATTATGTAGAGTTTTTTCTGGTTGAGTATCTCCCTTTACATAATTCTCATCAAAAAACTTTTTGCTTACATACCATTGATCAGTCGGGTCTTTCGGATTTTGGGCAATCATCCCGCCGGGCTCAATCGTGTCCCCTTCCCAGACTGAGATACCTTGCGCTTCAAGATCCTCTCCGGGCTCATAAGGGCGTAACGGCTGAGGTACTGTTTTAGTGTAGTTTTTAAATCTTTTGCTCATGATTTTTCCTTTTTTAAGAGTTACTTGGGAGATAATTTAATTATCCTCCAGGATGAAGTTTCGCACGAACAGCAGCGTCTTTTGCCTCACGCGGTTTTCGCAAAGCTGATGTAGCTCTTTTGCTATTAATGCATGTAGTAAAATGGGAGCAGTAGTCTCCATGGCAAGGGTTTTGGCCTAAAGGATCTGCAGCACACGGGGTAATAGTATGCTCAATGTCGCCGCAGGTGGTTCGATGTAGTGAATCAGCGGGAGAATCCGTTCTATGGTTAAGAACTGCATCCCAGTCCGCATTGCCCATTAACCTCTCCCGCAATAGCGCCTCAAGCAATAGGTGATAGTTAATCGCATCGGTAATTTTCTCATTGAGAAGATCAGGCGTGGCATCCCCTGGGAATTCTACGAGATCCATTATCGACACGAGGTGTTTCTTATACATCCCCCAGAGAGCTTTTTCCGAGGTTTCGTTATCGATCCGCGCGGCCACTTTGAAGTTATGGAGCCGGTCCGTGGCTGAGCTGTACTCCTTGTTTTTCTGGGTAAGGGTTTCTTTGCAGGCCTCCAGCCGGTCGACGACGATTTGTTCGAATTCAGCGTTATTCACTGATTATACCTCCCTCCACGAATTTATCTCCTAACATGATCATCACCCTCACCATATCCGGCTGAGCCGATGTGTGCCGCCGTAGTTTTAAAATGTGCTTCCATTCGGCGAGGTCGGCGGTGACGATTAACTCAGTCTTAAGAGCGTTGGGAAGTACGGCGCGGGCTTGTTGGGGAGATAGGCCATGATTTATCGCATCATTGTAAATATATTCCGAAGTACTTACAGCACCTAAAAAAACTTTTTGACAGTTAATGGGCCAATTATCAAACCCGGCCGGCTCGATAAACTCCATATCCTTGCCGGCGTGATTTACATACCTGGTAGATTCCTGGGCAAATGAGCAGGGACGATGCCGGACCAGCTCATGAGATACGCCGCGGTCGCAGATAAATTTTGCCGAGTAGCGGTGAAGTTCTTCCGGGACTTCATCGAAGGGGCAGATTTTCCAGGCTGATTCGAGAGGCTGCCGGTCTATATCAAATAAGCCACTATATTCATGTATAAATAGGCCAAATAAAGGATCAGGTATTTCACATTGAGCTGCTGCTTGGTACCAAGCTGTTAAGTTTCCTCCAACATATCTACGCTTATTGAGGTATACACCATTTAGGTATTTTCC
>CP070728.1:523492-525227 GCA_020351025.1 Planctomycetota bacterium | reverse complement strand
GATACCAGTATTCCACATTCCATTAAACTGTTTTTAACGGAGTGATAACTTCCGAATTTTTTATCCAGCCATTTGCGGATAAAGGTGCGAGAGAAATATAATCTGCTTTTGTCGACCTCGAATCGAAGGATAAGCGGTCCTCTCGGTTCTTCTAGAATCTGAGCATTCCTTTTACCGCGGCCGGCATCTGTTACCACCAGTCGATTTGCTGCCTGCTCATCAATAAATTGGCCGAGTGTATCAATAGGATCACCAGCGTACTCTCGCTTGTTATATCGCATGCCGATAGCAGTATCAGTAGCCCACTTCAGTACACGGTTTATATCGAACCGTATGAGCCCCAACTTCTTAGCTACCAGCCCTCCAAAGATGGCGACAGCCATAACCGCACTCCAAAAACGCTCATCTCCTTGCATGTCTGAGTCTAGGTCTATTTTCTCTTTTATCTTTCTGAGAGAATTTTCAATTGTCTCGATATTCTGCACCAGCCATTTAGCGTATACTTCACCAGCTACGCCATAGTTTTTGTCAAGAGTCCAGTAAAGGTTTGTCGTTACTTTGCCGCTGAACTCAGGATGCTCATGAATGAAGTACTCAAAGACTCTGTTTATTTCTGCTGACGCGTCGTGCTTAGCACTGGCCAATTTATCCACCAGTGAAGCATTTGAGCTAGTGACAGCCAGAGTATTCCACTTGTTGATTAGCTTTTTCTCTTCGGAGTTTTTGGTAAGCCGGGCCTTGTCGCGCCCCTGCGTCACTCGGTAGACAAGATCTGAGAGCTCCATGCCGGTAGTATTTGTGACTTCATCCACAGTGAGGGGTAAGTTCCCATACACACCTAAACGACTCACCAGCGCGTTCTTGGTATCATCTCTGAGCATCATGAGATCGTTATGGTACCCCCAGACAGATTGGATCCATCGAAGGATGAGAGTTTTCCCGGCGCCGGTCTTGCCTACCAGGCTCACCATGGCGCCATCAAAGCCGGTGAACTTCATTAGAGGTGCCCCAAAGCCGCCGGCAAGGAGTGCAAAAGCAAACGGCTCCATACCAGGTCTATTTAATACTTCAGTAGCCGTTACCCATTTATCAAGGGATCCACGAGACCTAAATCCCTCGGCAGACCGCGGCACATTTTTAGCCAAGCTGGCGTTATCGACGCTGCCGTCTCGATGGTATATCTTCTTGCCCAGTACGAATATCTCTTTATTATTCGCCAACTTCCATCCCATCTGGCACAGAAGCATACTCATCCGCCTATTTCGTTGTAATTTTGCTGCGTATGATTCCATGTAAGCCGCCAATAATTTTTTTGATTTTGCTCCTACTACTTTTATGTGGTTGTCCGTTAAAGTGTTGATTAATATTTTTGAATCGTTTACCAAAGAAGATCTGACTGAGCAGGTCATCTCTCCTTCGAACGGAAGAAAATGTTTAATAATCATTATCTCGTAGCCGAGAGACTCGTCGTACGCCAGTTTGGAAGGATATAAGTCCTGGTCATAGAACTTTACCCATCGGCCATCTTGTTCTGCGTATAGGCCATCTTTGGATCGGCGGAATCCTTCAGGAGGTTCCACTTGACTCGTCGGTACGTCCTTTTTCTCAGGGTCAGGCCGGCCAAGTACGATCGGGCTTTTTATTTGACCATTGTGCCTACAGCCTATGCAGTTGGCGGAGTTGATGCCTCCTAGATTCGCACATGTTGACGGACCTACTCCGGCATTTCTCCACT
>CP070728.1:521602-523392 GCA_020351025.1 Planctomycetota bacterium | reverse complement strand
GTTAGTTATATATATACCAAACAAGAGTGAGTATATGAGTATATAGGGGGTAAAGAAAACTTAAAAGTGAAAAGGGACAAGGCAAGACTGCAACTCAAAACTTAAAACTATTATGCTTTGAAGGGGCCACTGATGGATTTTGGGTTGAAAATGGGGGTGGAATTTGAAAAAAGTTTGAAAATCCCGTACTTTCCACGATAGCAATAATCTGCGTCAATTAGTTACAATTTACTTGGTGAGCTACTGCGAAATTGTTATAATTAATTGTCACTTTGAGGGAACGGAAAGCACCCGCTACTCAGAGGATAAAGTGGAAACGGAGGCTCAGGAATGAACCCAATATATAGTTGCAGAAATTATCTTGTGGTGTTGGTCTGTCTAAATATGCTTGTCCTGACGGCTGACGTTGCAGATGCTGCTGAGCCTAATTTAGTTGGCTTGTGGAAGTTCGATGAAGGCAGCGGGACGACAGCATACGACTCGGCTGGTGAGAATGATGGGACGCTGGTTAACAATCCGACTTGGACAACCGGTCGAATTGGCGGTGCATTGAGCTTTGATGGTGTGGATGATTATATTGACTTTGGAACAACCCAGTTTGTTACAGAAAGGAATCCATTTACAGTGAGTGCTTGGACCTATATCAATGACTTTGTACCAAATATTTATCCGAAACTACTAACACTGAGAAGCAGTGCTGCGACACCATGGGAAATAACATTCTCAAACCAAGCAGAGTATTTAGGTGTTCTCATTGGGTCTGGAAGCACTTGGGCCAGAGCTAAGACCAACACCTCTGCATCAGAGCTGACTGGTGCATGGAAGCATGTAGCCGTGGTTTACAGCGGGAGTAATGCTGCTGAGGTTAATAGTTTTAAAGTGTATTTGAACGGACGGGTACAAACCCTTACAAGCGCAGGCCCCTTCCCTGCTCTTGGAAATGTCAACAGGGTAGGAGACGGCGATGGAGGAACGAGCAATAATTGGGACGGCATCATCGACGACATTCGCATTTACGATGGTGCTTTGGATGCATCTGAGATCAGCGAGATATTCTATTCTTCTGCACACATGGCCTATGATGAACAATGCCAAGGTCCCTACATTAAGAAGGCACCGCGTGGTTTTGTTCCGGACGTTACGCATTCTGGAGATTTGGTAATAGATGGAACCGAAACGATGATAATTGAAAATGTAAAGTATCTACAAGAAGGCCATATCTATATAAATGACCAGGCTAAACTTATACTAAGAAATGCACAATTAGCAATGGCCAGAGGGGATGTGGTCACCGTCCATACATATATATTCGTCAGCAGAAATGCTTCCTTTGAAGTGGAAAATTCCCTTATTTTTCCAGCACCCGAGGGCCAGGGCGGACTTGTAGTTGTGTTCAACTCGGGAAGGGTGGATATTACAGATTCACCCACATGCATTCATTATTTTGACAACTTTAAAGGTGCTCAGCTGACCATGAACAATTCTGCAATGGTGTTTACCATAGGTGGCCTTTTACAAGTAGGTGGGGGAGATATGAGACTCACGGATTCTGTAATTGGTGCACTTGCGCTAAGGGTACCTGCAGGTGCACATCTGGATGTAAAAGGACTTAAATCAGGAGTTCATTTTGAGTCGTGGGATGTTCATGATTTGATTCCAGAGGCTGATTATAACCTTGTCTTGGAAAATACATGTATTCTAAGAGATGATTTCACAGGTGAACTTAAACACGGTCCTTACGAAAGGGGCTGGCTGTTCTTTGTTAACCCAAATGCTCACGTCAGGATATC
>CP070728.1:519653-521502 GCA_020351025.1 Planctomycetota bacterium | reverse complement strand
TTGTCCTTTTAGTTTTGTGCAATTTGGCGGGTAAGGATTGTTTTTTAGCCCCTTGATTTTTCTGTGGAGTTGGCGCTGGACTTTCTTTGTTTGACTCCTGAGGAAATCAGCTGCGTCCTCTGCAATAATAACCTTATACATTCCCACATTGTATTATAGACCCAGTTCGGCCTCCAGCCTTTCTAAGGGGATAAATTTGCCTTTTTTCAGGGCTTTTTTGGCCTCTTGTATATCAAGTCTTTCCTCAAGTGCTTCTATTGCCTCAAAATCCTCATAGCTTACCATCACAAACACAGGCTCTCCATTTCTTTCCACGCATATTCTCTCGCCGTGATGACAGACTTTATCTGCCAATTTCCGCAATTGTGGTCGAACCTCTGTAATCTTAACCGTAGTCATTATTAATCCTCCTGTATATAATTTACATTATTATCATTCTGTACATAATATACGTTATTTTCGGCTGTCTGTCAAGGAAGGTTTCAAAAATTTTCAAAAATTATATTTTTTTGTTGACAAATAAACGATAATCGTTAATATATACACGAAAATAGTTAAATTAAAAAGGAGAAAAGATATGTCTGAGGAAATAAATGAAGAAGTAATTGAGGACAAAAGAAGGTCGTTACGGTTTTTTTGCAGGGCGGTTCATTTGCTCGGCTGGGTTCTGGTGACGGCAGGAGTAATCTGGTTTGGGATGTTTGTTGGGGATCGGGGCGGCGAAACAAACCAGCGAATGGATAACATTGAGCTTATGCTGACTGCGATATCTGTGTTCAGCTTCGATTTCTTTTTCGTCGGCCTGGGAGCTGTCATCCTGTCACAGTTCGCAAGATATGTTTTTGACCGGCAGTACAAGCCCGGGCTGATGCTGCGATGTGGCGACAAGATACTTTATTTTTTTGTTGTGATTGGAATATACTGGGCAGGGTTCAAATATTTCCTTTATGTAAAAACTGTCGGTGATTCTTTTTTGCGTTTTTGGCTGGCGCAGCCCTTGATATTGCCAACTGTAGTGAAGGTGTTGATTTTGATTGGATTGGCACAGATTCTAAAACGGATACTGCCTGTTATTGAAGAGTCAAAGACGCTGGTCTGAAAGGAGGACGATAGATGATTCGAGTTCGATTAGATTATGTGCTTCTGGACCGGCGGATGAAGCTAAAAGACTTAGCTGAGGATACGGGATTGGCGGTCAATAACCTCTCGATACTCAAGACCAATAAGGCCCGCGCAATTCGCTTTTCCACGTTGAACGCCTTGTGCAGGGCATTGAAATGCACGCCCGGGGACTTGATTGAGTATGTTCCGGATTAGGGACGAGAGTTCCTGGTCGGCAGGTGGTGTTTCAGCGCTTCAAATCGAGTGGGGGTTCTGTTATAATCCACGCAAAAGAAGCTATTTTTACAGGAGAAAGTATGTTTGCAGCGAGTGAATTGAAGGTCGGGGGGCGATATTTGATGGGGCCCGGGCCGAGTGATGTGCATCCTCGGGTCTTGGCGGCGATTGCAAAGCCGATGATTGGTCATCTTGATCCGCAGTTTATAGAGATTATGGACGGCGTTAAGGAGATGCTTCGGCAGCTGTTTAAGACCGAGAACGAACTTACGTTTCCTGTTTCAGCGACGGGCAGTGCAGGTATGGAGACGTGCTTTGTGAACCTTTTGGAACCGGGGGATGAGGCCTTGGTGTGTGTCAACGGGGTGTTCGGTAACAGGATGTGCGAGAATGTTGAGCGCTGCGGTGGAAAATTAGTTAGAGTTGATGCACCGTGGGGCGAGCCGATTGGGGCGGCGCAGGTTAGAGAGGCGCTTGGTAAATGTAAGCCTAAATTAGTAGCGATAGTGCA
>CP070728.1:517649-519553 GCA_020351025.1 Planctomycetota bacterium | reverse complement strand
CACCATATAGAGATCAGAGAAAACAAAAAGGGCAAATGGGTTGGAGAGGTAATTACCAACTTTGATGCTGCTAAACGTGTAAGAGTTAAACCACCTAAACCAAAGCCGAAAGGATGGTCCCCGCCCCAGGCAGTGAATCGTGAGGCCACTGCAAAGGGGCGTTTTGTGATGTCACTATGTATTGGGGAAATGGTTTATATGAGGCATCGTGACACGAGAGAGGCCGATTACTTCGTAGTATTCAAGCTCGATGGGAACGGGTATATACATTTCACTCCGCACTGGGATGCGGGGAGAGACAAAGAAACGGAGAGATGCCCTGCCAGAGACGATATTCGACTGTCAGCGGCACAACTAAAGAAACTTGGGGTCGATGAAGGAGAACCACCTCAAAAAGTGTGGGTGGGTCCTTTGGGAGATGTTAAAGTCCTGAAACATGATTAGGCCCCGTTAAAAAGGTGAGGTTTGGGTTTGATAAAGCGTATTGTCGAGATTTCTCGAGCAAGGACGCATTTATCGATTAAATACGGTCAATTGATAATCAGACAAGATGGCAAGGAGGATTCGCGGATACCGTGTGAGGATTTGGGTGTACTTTTGGTTGACCATTCGGGGGTAACCTATACACATTCCGTTTTTACGGAGCTATTGCGCTACGGGGCGGCGATAGTATTGTGCGGGGGTAACCATCATCCGGCGGGGATGCTGCTACCGATAGAAAGTAACAGTATGCAGACGGAGAGATTTCGTCAGCAAATAGGGGTGAAAGAGCTGGTCAAGAAGCGATTATGGAAACAGATAGTTCGTGCGAAGATTAAGCATCAAGCGAAGTTAGCGGGTAGGGATAGCGATGTATATAAGGTTTTGATGTTATTGAGAGATAAGGTACGCAGCGGCGACCCTGAGAATATAGAGGCGCGGGCGAGCAAGAAGTACTGGGCAGTGTATTTGCAAGATGTACAATTTCGGCGCGACATAAACGGTTTGCCGCCGAATAATATGCTGAACTACGGCTATATGGTGATGCGTGCAGCGGTGGCGCGGGCATTGTGTTCAGCTGGGCTGTTGCCGAGCTTCGGGATACATCACCGGAATCGTTATAACGCATTTTGTTTAGCTGATGATATTTTGGAGCCGTTTCGTGGATTTATTGAGGCGAAGGTGAGGGAGATATGCAAAGGAGATGGTGTGACGGATGAGCTTACGCAAGAGATAAAGGCGAGGCTGTTAGAGGTGCTTTATGAGAAGGTCGAGATAGGAGGAATTAAGGGACCTTTAATGGTCGGGCTTCACCGGACGGCGGCATCCTTGCAAAGGGTATATGCGAGAGAGCAGACATATATAGATTTGCCTAAGATATGATATTAAGCGGATACAGGGCGGTGTGGATATTTGCGATGTTTGACTTGCCAACAGATACGAAAAAAGCGCGGAAGGACTATACATATTTTCGGAAGAATTTGTTGAAGGACGGGTTTAGTATGCTACAATATTCGGTGTATGTGAGGCATTGTGCGAGTGAGGAGAATGCAGACGTTCATTATACACGTGTTAAGAATTTTTTGCCTGCTGATGGGGAGGTCCGCCTTATTACAGTTACTGATAAGCAGTTTGGCCGAATGCAGACTTTTTGGGGGAAAATGCGAAAACCAGCACCTCCAGCCCCTCGACAGCTCGAATTATTTTAGAAATTTGTTCCCGCAAGTTCTTAAAAGACAAGGACTTGTGAGCTTGACATTATAACTGACCTATGTCTGAGTGCAAGCCACAACAAATAGCTGTTGCGCCCTACCCTTTTAATAATTATAACTGACCTATGTCTGAGTGCAAGCCACAACAAGAGAAGTGGCTACTATAATTGCAGGCTGATTATAACTGACCTATGTCTGAGTGCAAGCCACAAC
>CP070728.1:515622-517549 GCA_020351025.1 Planctomycetota bacterium | reverse complement strand
GCATGGGAGCAATTAATTTTTACACCGATAAAGGTGGGCAGCCGTACAATGTGGAAGTTTATGGCAATACGGTGTATATGGGTCCGGATTCATCACCGGGTTCTTCGGCCGTTGATATTTGGTACTGGAAGGGCGGCAGCTACAGTAACATCAATCTTCGCAACAACATATTTATGGCCGAAGCCGGTAAGAATCTGATTAGTTACCAGAAAATTGCCGGCTTTACCTTCCAGGGTAATTTGTACTGGCAGAGCGGTGAGCCTCTGGTAATTACCGATGGTACCACGACATACACCAGCCTGGATGCGTGGCGTACGGCCACGGGGCAGGAGATGCTGGGTGGAAACCCTGTTGGTATGGAGACTGCCCCGGAGTTAGTGGATGTTCATGACCATCCCGTCTTAGGGCCGTACAATCTGGCGAATCTATCCGGCTATGAGCTGAAATCGAGTTCACAGTGCAGGGACTCAGGATTGGACCTTCCGGCACTTTTCGGAACTGATGTTGGGACGCGGGATTATTATGGCACGAGCATTCCTCAGGGAAGCTACTATGATATTGGTGCACACGAGTATTCTGGCGGCGGCTCAGCTCCGGCGCCGGATTCGACACCACCATCGGCACCAACCGGTCTAACGGCCACGGCGGCCAGCGCCAGCATTGACCTTGACTGGGCCGACAACGGTGAGTCTGACATGTCGTACTACAGCGTGAGGCGTTCGACGAGCTCCGGCGGCCCGTACACCCAGATAATCTCGAGCATAAATGCCAGCAACTACAGCGACAAGACAATTGTGCCCTCGATAACTTACTACTACGTGGTTACAGCTACCGATACTTCGAGCAACCAGTCCGGCAACTCGAGCGAGGACTCGGCGAGCGTTACCTATCCGGGTGTGCTTATTTTCTCAGACGGCTTCGAGAGCGGCGACTTTGAGACGGGCGGCTGGGTCACAACAGACGGCCCGACAGGAGGCATTGCCACAGTTGCCACCGCAGCTGCTTATACAGGTACCTATGGAGCATCAATCGGCAAGTTAGCCTCTATTGAGAAGCACTTAAGCACTGAGGGTTACACAGATATTCGGATAAGATATATGCGTGACACCGTAAACAGTGCGTGGGGATGTACTATTGCATGGTGGGATGGCACCGGTCTTCACCCCATTGAGATATCTATAGGGGAAACCTGGGGTCTTAAGGACATCCTATGCGGCCCAGAGGCTGATAACAAGCCAGATTTATTCATATTCTTCAGAGAAACCAGTCCAGGTCCGAGTGCTAAGACGTTCGTTGACGATGTCGAGATATGGGGTATAGGCCCAACGCCGACACCAACGCCGACACCAACATCAACACCGACGCCGACACCAACATCAACACCGACGCCGACACCAACATCAACACCGACACCAATAGATGATGACTTCGAGGGTACGCTGGCCAACTGGAATACAGACTGGGACCTTGTAACCACTTACTACGTTTCCCCCACCCATTCCGTTGAGTGCAGCAGCGAGGACAATGACTTAATCTCCATTGACCTGGATACCTCCGGCGCATCGAGTATTTCCATTACCTTTAAGTACAGAGTAGGCGATATCGATGACAACGACAACGTCGTGGTCCAGTACTATAATGGTACTGATTACATTACCATCGATGAAATAGGAAATGACACCCCAAACACTTGGCTGACCTACAGCGATACGGTAACGGACTCTCAATACTTCAAGACTAACTTCCGTCTGAAGATTGAGGGCACCGCGATTGACCCGGCCGAGTACCTCTGGGTTGACGATGTCCAAATATGGTGGGACACAGGAGGACCGACACCGACTCCAACACCTATGCCGACTCCGACACCTACGCCGACTCCGACACCTACGCCGACTCCAACACCTACGCCGACTCCGACACCTACGCC
>CP070728.1:513587-515522 GCA_020351025.1 Planctomycetota bacterium | reverse complement strand
ACGAGAACAAGCTTTAAATATTTATAACGAATTGTATAAACTGGCCGAGCCAGTGCCGATTCGCACAGCAAGCCTTCGTGGTATTGCTACCGCTGTTCCGCAAAATGCGGATGAAATCATTGTTGATGTCCTTGAGGGTAAAGATGAGATGATGCAGACAACGGCTATTGGGCTTGTCAGGGAAATACCTGAGATAGATGTTGGTGCTGTATGTGTGAAACTGCCAAAGCTTTCGGTTACAGGGCAGGTGCAGTTACTTTCTGCCTTAGCGGACCGTGGCGACCCGGCAGCTTTGCGGGGGGTTACCCGAGCAGCTAATAGCAAAGAAGATACGGTTCGGGTTGCAGCTTTGCAAGCGTTAGGAAAATTAGGTGATAGCTCGAGCGTTAGCCTGCTGGCTCAAAGGGCAGCAAAATCAAAAGACACTGAGCAGGAAGCTGCTCGTGAGAGTCTTTATCGTCTAAGTGGGCCAAAGGTTGATGAGACGATTTTGGCGAGTGTTTCTAAAGCTCACCCAAAAGTTAAAGTAGAACTCATACACGGTATAGGCAAGCGTAATATTCCTGGTTCTGTGGAAACTTTATTGAGAACTGCACAAGATAAACATGCTGATGTAAGGCTGGAATCTATTAAGGTCTTAAAGGACGTGGCCAAACCGAAGCATGTACCAGCAATGGTTGATTTATTGATAAATGCCCGAAGCGAGACCGAACTGAAAGAGGCTGAGAAAACAGTAGCTTCTGTGTCACGCAAGTCTATGGGCGAAGAAAATGTCACTAAGGCGGTGTTGGATGCAATCACTTCCGTAGAGGATATTAAAATCCGCTGTTCCTTATTGCAGGTACTTGGAGCGATTGGCGGCAGTGAGTGTCTTGACAAGTTGCGTGCTGCATTAGCGGACAGCGATCAAGAGATTCAGACAGCAGCTATTCGTGCGCTGAGTGACTGGCCAGATGCCGAGCCGGCTGACGACCTTAAGGAGGTAGTGAGCAGTACTGATGATAATATTCGGAGGGCATTGGCACTGCGGGGGTTTATACGCCTAATAGGAATTGACAGCGACCGTCCGGCGTATGAGACGGTTGAAATGTACAGGCAAGCTATGGAGTTAGCATCAAATGTTGATGAGAAAAAATTAGTCTTATCAGGGCTTGCCCGCATTAAATCTTTTGCTGCGTTGTACATGGCTTCTAATTACTTGAAGGATGATGCCTTGCAGCAGGAGGCTGGAACTGCCATGGTTAAAATTGCCGAGTTCACGCGTCATAGCCATCCTCAGCAAACTAAGATATTGCTACAGATGCTTATTCAAGCAACTAAGAGTGAAACCTTACGCCAGCAAGCAGAAGAAGTGTTAGAACAGATTAGAATGAAATTCTAATCAAAGGGCTTACAAAAGGCGTTTTTTAGGGTCGTTATGAAACGCGTTAGATGTAGTCTCGGTCTTATTTAACCTGCAACAAAAACATCATAAAAAAGCAACGGCCTATCAAGGGGGATGCTATAGTATATTCGTTTAAGGTGCCTTGGTTGTTTTTAGTTGAATTAGCTGGTTAATTTTGTTATTATCTTTGTTTTAAAGCCGTTTAAATACGGTCGTTTTTGCTTAACTCTTGGTTAAGGAATGGTAAATAATATGAAAAATCAGGAAGAAACTGTCAAAAAGGTGGCCGGTAAGATTTCCCGTCGTCAATTTATGGGTGGTGCAGCTGCCACAGCGTTTGCCTTTACGATTGTTCCCCGGCATGTTTTAGGGGGACCGGGCCATACTCCGCCGAGCGAGAAGCTCAATGTAGCCGGTGTCGGCATTGGCGGTATGGGTCAAAGTAATATTAACAATGTAGCTGGTCTGCATTTGGATGCGAATGGCAATCCTGATTATGACAGTATGGACGGTGAAAATATTGTTGCATTATGTGATGTGGACAATAAGTA
>CP070728.1:511442-513487 GCA_020351025.1 Planctomycetota bacterium | reverse complement strand
TGGTAGACCCAAATGACGGCTCAATATATCTGCGGGCGGAACGCACCGGGACCGGTACCGGGAGGATTTACACGATAAGCTATCAGGCGGTCGATGATTCAAACAATGTTGCAGTTGACAGCGCAACTGTAACTGTTCCCCATGACCAACGGCGGCACCGGCACAGATATAGAGAAAGAACAGGAGAACGTAACACGAAAGGGCGGTGAGTTAGGTCGCTGCGGGAATGCGAAGGACATTGCTCGTATGTGAGGCAGAGGTCGCCGGTGGCTTGTGGCTCGAATTTCGTATCCGGTTGAGGGTGCGTTTACGGACGGAGCGGAATTTTTCGGGAGAGATACCATAAGTCTGAAGAGCGACCACTGGCAGCATCGGCACGAGGGTCAGAAATGACTTGATTCGAGCGAAGTAAGATAAAGAGAGGGCTGGTATTTAGTTAAGTGCCGGCCCTTTTTGTTGGGGGGGGGTAAAAATTTTTCCCTTGTTTAGTTTGTGGTAGGGAGTATAATGCAAAACTCGATGTAAAAGTCAAATTTATTAACCTCTTTTTTTAGGAGTGAGTGTGATGTTGAAGAGAGCATTTCTATCAATGTGCATCCTGCTGTTGTTGGCCTGTGTGGTGCAGGCGGCGGCAATGCGCAAGGGGCCTTACCTGTTTTATCCGGGTGAGAATACGGAGATGACGGTCCTTTGGCAGCTTCATGGGCCGGACCCAGTAGTTTGTACACTGGAGTGGGGGCTGGATGAGACCTATGGATCGGTAATTACATCGAACGAATACGGGGATGACCATCAGCATAAGCACACGATAGACAACCTGGTACCGGGCAGCAAGTATTACTATCAGGTTACAGCCGGTGAAGACGAGTATGTCGGCACGTTTTTTGCGGCGCCGGATGATAGCGCGGAAACGTTGAAGTTTCTGGCTTATGGCGACACCCGCACGTATCCAACAGACCATAACAAGGTTTGCAGTAAAATGGTAGATGCCTTCGTGGCTGACGAGGGTTATCAGACATTTACGCTTCTTAGCGGTGACTTCGTAGGTTCTGGGACATCAGAGGAAGACTGGGACATTGAGTACTTTGGTGGTGTCGGCCCTGGTTATTATTATGATGATGATGGTAATGATGTCGACCCTAATTATTATTGGGACACGAGTTCTATGCTGGCGAATTTGCCGATAAACGCTTGCGTGGGCAACCATGAGGCACTAAGTCAGACATTGTTTCCGAAGTACTGGCCATATCCATTTGTAGAAGGTTTTTACTGGTCGTTTGAGTACGGTCCGGCGCTTTTTGTAGTGATTGACCAGTATAGGTCAGCTCGGCTGACAGACAAAGGGCCGAAGGCGCACAACCAATTACCATGGCTTGAGAATACTTTGAAAAAGAGCGATAAGGAGTGGAAGTTTATCGTACTTCACGAGCCGGGTTACAGTGCCGGCGGCGGACATGATGATGACGTGGACGTTCAGGAACTCGTACAGCCTTTGTGTCTGGAGTATGGCGTTGATATAGTTTTTGGCGGCCATAATCATTATTACGCCCGGTGCGTTGCTGATGGCGTTCAGCACCTTACGTTGGGCGGAGGCGGTGCGCCTCTGCGGGAGCCGGAGCCTGATTATTCGGAGTATGTGGTATATTGTGAGATGGTTCACCACTTCGGCAAAGTTGCGATTGATGGGAACATACTCTCTTTTGAAGCTATTAGCGCAGACGACGGAAGTGTTATAGATTCGTTCACGATCTCGCATGCGTCGCCGTAATCGTTGCGAGCGTTACGAGGGTATAAATGAAAAGTTCAGGCCCCGTTTTTACGGGGCCTGTTTTTTTGCTGAATAGATGGGGTAACATTAGTTTTGGGTGCAGAGGGCCAGCACCGTGAGGCGTCCCATAGGGATTGCTGGTATTTAGTGAGGGGTGGTATTATGAAAAGGTTTTTTTATTTAACCTTATTATCGTTAGTCGGGAAAAAACTATCGTTCCTGTCGGCACCTGGCAACCTGCAGCCATAATCAGGATAGCAATTGAAGCGGAAACTAT
>CP070728.1:509263-511342 GCA_020351025.1 Planctomycetota bacterium | reverse complement strand
TTGAACGATTTGTGCCAACGGAGGCCAACATGAGCTTCATGCTGTCACGCAGATGCGAAGCGGGGGAGTGAGGAAAATTAGAGTGAACCGAAAGCAGCACAAAACAGGTGCATCATGGAATGCTCGATGCTAAATACTGGACGCCAACTGCATTATGTTTGATGTCTTTGCGAGACCTGAAGAAAAGAATGCGGCAATAAACAAACGATATATTCTTTTTTTTTGAAAAATCAACATCAATAGTATAATATTTCAGTAGTTTAGCGAGTAGGCAACTTTTGGATTTGTAATTCAGTATTAGGATGACTTTGGTTTAAAAAGCGTGTTACGCGGAAAGAGGAACAGAGGCTTATGGCGAATATTATTATCAGCTATAACCGCCAGAACGAAGATATAGCCAGAATCTTGACCGGTGATATTGAAAAGCTAGGCCATGACGTGTGGTTTGATCAGGAATTGAGCGGTGGTCAGATCTGGTGGGATCATATCCTTGAAAGGGTTCGCAACTGTGATATTTTTGTCTTCGTACTGGATCCAGAGTCGCTGGATTCCACGGCCTGCAAGCGCGAATACGGCTATGCTGCCGATCTCGGTAAACCGATTTTACCCGTCCTGGTAGCTGAGGGAGTATCCATAAACCTTTTACCGCCCGCACTATCACAGATTCAATTTGTAGACTACCGTAAGCAGGACCGTAATGCCGCCCTTCAATTAGCCAGAGCCATCACGGCCATTCCTCCTGCCAAGGGCCTGCCCGATCCATTACCGGCACCCCCGGAAGCTCCAATCTCTTATCTCGGGAATCTCACCAAGCAGATCGAGACGACATCCGACCTGAGTTATGAGAAGCAAAGTGCCCTGGTTGTTGATCTTAAAAGGAGTTTGCGGAATCCAGAGGCCGCTGATGATGCGCGCACGTTACTTAAAAAGCTGAGAAAACGGCGGGATCTTTTTGCGGCTATCGCCGAGGAGATTGACGAGTTGCTTGCCAGCACGAGAAAAGCGTCGTCAGTTGAATCCGAATCCCAAGTAACTCAACCTCCCACAGAACAACCCGCCCCGACCGAACCTCTTGTTCACGAAAAACAGGCCGCTCAAGAGTTCGAAGAATCAATTCCAGACGAATCCGACCACTCAAAACCAACGCACCTTGAAACCAAGAAAGTACCGAGCATGAGTCAAAAGACCAAGGTGCTTGCTGCAATCTGCATTGTTACGTTTATTTCCATTATTTTGACAGTAGTTTTCCTCAAATACCTTCAACCTAAGACCTACAGTCTGACCGCCACCGCGGTCGACGGCTATGTCACGAAGAGTCTCGATCAGGCCAGCTACAATCATGGCGAGACGGTATCTTTGGAGGCAGTACCGAATCCGGGGTACAGTTTCACGAATTGGTCAGGCGATCTGTCCGGCAGCAGCAATCCCGCCATGCTGATCATGGACGCAGACAAGTCGGTGAACGCAAGCTTCGCCCTCAAGACCTACAGTCTGACCGCCACCGCAGTCGACGGCTCAGTAACGAGGAGTCCCGATCAGACAAACTACAATCATGGCGAGACGGTGACTTTGGAGGCGGTACCGAATCCGGGGTACAGTTTCATGAATTGGTCAGGAGACCTGTCTGGAAGCACCAATCCCGCAACGCTGATGATGGACGCGTACAAGTCGGTGAGCGCCAGCTTCGCCATCAAAGCGGGTAATGTAACAACCAACTCCATCGGGATGAAGCTGGTCTATATTCCCACCGGTTCGTTTATGATGGGCAGCAACGAATCAGCAGTAGAGTTGGCCAGAGAATACAACGATAAGGAGGAGTACTATACGGACGAATTCCCTCAACATCAAGTACGTATAACCGAAGGCTTCTGGATGGGGCAAACAGAGGTAACCCAGGGCCAGTACAAGTCAGTTATGAATGCCCAGCCGTGGTCTAGAGAGGACAAAGTTCAGGAAGATGCCAACAATCCTGCTGTATATGTGACCTGGGATGCGATAGCAGAGTTTTGCAGGAAGCTGAGTCAGCAGGAAGGTAAAACGTACAGGTTGCCCACAGAAGCTGAGTGGGAGTATGCCTGC
>CP070728.1:507072-509163 GCA_020351025.1 Planctomycetota bacterium | reverse complement strand
CCGGCTAATTGGTGTGGCTCGATAGGTGCTTTTTTTGCGTATTATTTGATGTACTATATTGGTCCTGGGGTTCTGGTAATATTAGTTTCGGCTGTTTGTTTTTTAGTGACGAAGCTGGTCCATCGGGTGATAGAACAACCTGTTTTGCGAGCGATTGGCGTGGTGCTTCTGACTGTTGCGGCTTCGAGTAGTTTTTACTGTTTTTGGCCTTATAAGGTTTATAGCTTTCCTATAGGTTCCGGTGGCGTAATAGGTGTGGGTGCGACTGAATTTTTGCGTAGCCATTTCGCTTCGTTGGGCACTTTTATACTGATTGCAGCTACGTGGACTGTCGGGATTATATTGTTGGCGGATACTTTATTGCTGATGATTTTTGGCTGGCTTAGTTTTGTGTTTAGAAAGCTGGCTGGTGTGGCGGCACCTGCGTGGTCGGCAGCGAAGCAGCGGTCGCAGGCATTAAGTGAGATATGGCAAAAGTTAAGTGCGCGGCAAAAGCTGTTGTTGGCTGAGGGTGAAGCTTCAGGATTAGATGTTGGCGTTGAAGTTGAAGACAGAGCTGCGGATAGAGCTGGTCCAGCCGAAGCGATTGAGCATAGGGGATTAAAGCTGATATTGCCGCAGGTGCGCAAAGCTACTAAGCCTTATGTGCCGGCAAGCTATGAGGATTACAGCCTGCCGCCTTTAGAGCTATTGGCCGAGCCGGAGCACAGTTTCGCTTCGGTGCAGGGGAAGGTTATCAAGGCCAAGGCCTCGGTTTTGGAGAGGCTGTTAGCGGAGTTTAATGTTAATGCGCGAGTGGTTGCAGCTGATACCGGACCTGTTGTAACGATGTTTGAATTGGAGCTTGCGGCGGGGGTGAAAGTCAGCCAGATAAGCACGCTTTCAAATGATATGGCCCGCGCTCTGGGTGTTGCTGCGGTTCGTGTTGTGGCACCTTTGCCGGGCAAACATACGATAGGTATTGAGGTGCCTAACAGTGAGAAGGAAAAGGTGCGCATAAAAGATATGATGCAATTGGCTGGCAATAAACCCGAGAGGATGGAGATACCTCTGTTTTTGGGTAAGGATTCATCAGGCGATGCTCTTGTATCTGACTTGACTGAGATGCCGCATTTGCTGATTGCCGGCACGACCGGCTCGGGCAAGAGTGTCTGCATCAACAGTATTATCACAGGGATACTCCTTACCAAACGGCCGGATGAGGTAAAGCTGATTTTGATTGACCCGAAGATGGTTGAGATGACGGCGTTTAATACGATTCCACATCTGATGTGTCCGATAGTTACTGAGACGCAGCGTGCGGTGCAGATTCTTGAGTGGGCAACGGTGAAGATGGATGAGCGGTACGCCCTTTTTGCTGAGGCGAGGGTGAAGAATATTGCCGAGTATAATAAGCTTGGTATCGAGGGGATTATTGAGCGGTTTAACCCCGGTAGCTCTGAGGAGGAAGCTAAGATTCCGAAGAAGCTGCCCCATATTGTGATAGTAATCGATGAGCTTGCGGATTTGATGATGACCGCTGCCAAGGAGATAGAGGCTTATATTGTTCGCCTTGCGCAAAAGAGCAGGGCGATTGGTATTCATATTGTATTGGCTACCCAGCGTCCACAGGCGACAGTGGTTACGGGCCTTATAAAGTCGAATATGCCGACCAGGATAGGTTTCCGTGTTGCAGCGCGGATGGACAGCCGGATTATCCTTGACCAAAACGGTGCTGAAGCGCTGCTTGGTCAGGGCGATATGCTGTTTCTCAAACCCGGCACAAGTGATTTGGTGCGTTCTCAGGGGACTTTTGTTGATGAGGCAGAAATAAAGCGGATAGTTAAACACCTCAAGGAGGTTGCCGAGCCGCAATTCCATCCGGAGCTTACGCAGCTTAATCTCGTAGATGCTTCCGATATAACTAAGGATGAGCTTTTTGATGATGCTGTGCGTGTTGTTCTGGAGAGCCATCGGGGCAGTGTGTCGCTATTGCAGCGCAGGCTCAGTGTAGGTTATGCCCGTGCTTCGCGTATGATAGAGATGATGGCGGTAATGGGTATTTTAGGGGAGTACAAGGGCAGCCAGGCCCGGGAAGTTATAATGACACTG
>CP070728.1:504830-506972 GCA_020351025.1 Planctomycetota bacterium | reverse complement strand
TCCGACACCTTTGTTCATTTACGTCCTGATTTTAGGTCTTGGCGCAATGCTCTGCGCATACTACCGCAAGTGGCGAGCAATAAATATTCTTGCTTTCGCCGGAACATTTCTGCTCTACATAGGTTGGTTTGAGAAGTTTTACCGGCCCACGATTCGGTCAGCCGAGGGAATGCCTAAGCAGATGGCCATTGCATTGGCATGGCTTACCATCTTTTTCGCAATTTACCTTGTATTGCCGCTACTTTACGAATTGATAAAAAAAGTCAAAGCCAAAGAGGAAGATATCCTGCTTATACTGGCCAATTCATCGGTTGTGTTTTATTACCTGTGGACTATTTTGTTTGAAAAATATCGCACCTCGCTCGCCTTTTGTGCTCTGGCGCTGTGTGCAGCACATCTGGTCATGATGGCAGTGGTAAGCAGGCGGAATAAAGACGATATGAATTTGCGGCTGGCTCTTCTGGTGATTGGTTTGTTTTTCCTGACGATTGCGGCACCTCTCTACCTGAAAATGTACGCGATAGCAATAGCCTGGGCGGTTGAAGGCATTATACTAGTTGTAATCGGACTGCGGTATCGCAGTCACTGGACACAGGCTGGCGGGGCTGTTGCACTTTTATTAAGTTTCGGTCAACTGCTAAGACATTTGCCGATGCATACCGGAGCATTTAACTTCGTATTCAATCCTGCTTTTGGCACCTGGTGTTTTGTAGCGGGCGCGCTGCTTGTATGTCATATCATATACAGAACGACTTCAGAATTACCAGAAGACCAGCGAGGACTAATTACACAATTTCTTTATGCGGCCACTACACTTTTGTTAATGGCGGCGGTAACGATGGAGTGGTATTGGCATTGTGACTACAATATGGTCAAAAGTACAACCGGGAATAATCGCTTCATTAAGGGGATGGTAATAATATTCACGGGCTTCCCATTACTGCTCCTCGTTCGGCCGATCTGTCCAAAGGGGATTTTGTGCAAGGTTCTGGCGATGATTGTAGCGGGAGCGGGGGCGATTTTCACAATGGTGGCGTTCAGTGAGTTTTACAACAGCAGCTTTGTGATTTTTGCGAACCTTGAATTTGGAATAGTCCTGATGTTTATTGCGGCTCTTTTCGCATCAGGCTGGCTGCTTAATAACGAACGTGAAGAAAGCAGGTATAATCAGATATTCGCAATGGCGTATTTACTGGCAGGGGTATTTGTTCTGTGGGTGTTGCTAACTGAAGAAATATACCTGTATTGGTATTGCCAGAACAAATACGCTGAAAGAATCACCAACTGGAAGTTCTTATCGCATATGTATATATCGGTAATGTGGGCGGTTTATGGTGCGGCTTTAATGACAGCGGGCTTCTGGCGAAAGAATAAAATACTACGATATATTGCAATTGGATTGTTTGCTCTTCTATTGGTTAAAGTGTTTATACTGGACACGAAGACCGTGAAAAGTGTGTACAGAATCGCTGCTTTCTTAGCCACGGGAATTACTTTAGTGGGAGTATCTTATCTCTATCAATTTTTAAGAAAAATAGGCTTTTTCGAAACAACGCTGGGTGAAGAGAACGTGAATAAGTGATTGATTGCGAGGTTTAAGATGATAAGAACAAGGATTCTAATCACAGTCACAGCCTTGCTGCTGACCGGAATAGTTAATAGTGTTTTTGCAATTGAACTTACCGAGTGGAAATATAAGGCTGAGGTTACTATTGAAGATGGTGCCGGTGAGTGCTGTAAATTGACACTGACACCTGATGTTCACGATGCAGCAAGGCCTGATTTAGGAGATATTCGACTTATTAACACCTCCGGCGAACAGGTTCCTTACGTGCTGGCCAAGCCAAAGGACTCTACGGAGAGTCAAAAGTATAAGCCGGATGTAATCAACCGCTCTACAAATGCTAATAGAGCAGCCATGGTAACGCTGGATTTCGGGAAAAAGACAGTGAAGAATTCCATTGAGGTTATAACAGAAGGGAACAACTTCAGGCGAGCCGTTAAAGTTGAGGGCTCCAACAATAATATTGAATTCTTTAAATTAGTTGAGCAAGCGTACGTTTTTGCAGTTACTTACAATAGACGATTCGAGCAGGTTGATTTACCGAAGAATGATTACCGTTATTTGCGGATCACTGTTCG
>CP070728.1:502526-504730 GCA_020351025.1 Planctomycetota bacterium | reverse complement strand
CCACGGCCACATATTTATTTTTCATCGGGCCGATACCAAGTGTCTCCCCAAGAAGCTCGTTGCACAGGTAGCGGGTAATCCTTGTCGCCGAATCAAGCGTCGTCATTATGAAAGTCTTGAGCATGGTTACGCCTACAAGCGTGCCGAGACCACCGAAAAACACCTTTGTAAGCTGCCCGTATCCGTCCCCGAATGCTCTAATCCAGCCTCCTTTTTCGAAAACGTCCTGAAATACAAGACCTTCAAAACCTTCGGGAGCGCTCGTCCAGTACAACCCGGCCGTCACTGATACAACCGCCAGAACCGCTAATGCACTTTCTAATATCATAGCTCCGTAACCGATAACACGGGCATCACTCATCCGACGAACCTGTTTCGAAGTCGTGCCGCTCGAAACAAGACTGTGAAATCCCGACAGCGCGCCGCACGCAACCGTAACCATCAGCATAGGCCACAGCCAACCCTTCGGCGTCGCAAAAGAAATGAATGCGGGGGCCTTCATCTCCGGACGTGTAAGAATAAGCCCGAAGAATCCGAAGAACATACCCAGATACAGCATCGCGCCGGCAAGATGGTCACGCGGCTGAAGCAGCATAGTCACCGGCGTAACCGATGCAATCATACCATATATCAGAAGCATCACTGTCCACCAGCTTGCTGGATTCGCCACGTCAAGCCTCACCGGAAGATAGTACCCCGCGACAATCAGGCCGAACAGAAGCGCAACCCCTATCAACGAACACAACAGCACCGGAAGTTGCACTCGGTACATCAAAATGCCGACAACCAGCGCCACAAAGACCAGTCCGAACGTCGGAACCACAACCTCAGGCGTGGTTTCCAGAGTCTTGCCCGCAACCGCTGCGAACACCGCAACTACGAGTATCAGGGCCAAAAGAGCGAACGTCCCGAAAAGTATCTTGGCCGTTTTGCCCATTACAGACTCGGTAACGGTCGTAATTAACTTGCCCTGGTGCCTCAGTGAAAGAACAAGCGCTACGAAATCGTGGACGGCACCGAACAGAATTCCACCAACCACAATCCAGACAAGCGCCGGAAGCCAGCCCCAAAACAAGCACGCAATTACCGGCCCTATTATAGGCGCTGCCCCGGCAATTGAGGCAAAATGATGTCCGAACAGAATCGTCCAGTGCTTGACGGGCACATAGTCAACGCCATCATTTATCTCGACCGCAGGCGTGACCTGACTATCATCAAGACCTATCCAGTCTTTAACCTTCCGGCTGTAAAAAACATACCCCAAAAACAATAAAAAAACCGCAACTCCTGCAACAACAAGCGAACTCATTTGGCAATTCCTTCATTCAAGTAACAATCACTTCTCTCTATGCGAACGCGCCAGAAGCCTTATCGGCACCTCATCCACCGGCAGAAGCTCCCGCAATCGGCCTACAATAAACCTGCGGTAATTCTCATCAAACAATCCAGGCCTGTTCACGAACATAAGTATTGTAACAGGATTAACTGCAATCTGCGTGGCATAATAAATCTTCGGCCAGCCGCCCTTTCCTCGCTTGACTGAACCGACACGCTCGGCCTTTATCATTTCAAACGCCTTGTTCAACTTGGCCGTGGGTATCCACATCGTTGTCTGCTTGAAAAGCTCCGCCGCCAAATCCAGAACACTCTGAACGTTCTTAGCCTCGGTCGCAGTCGTAAATGCTATCGGTGCATATTTTAAGCCAACCAATACTTTAGTCAAATATCCTTCATAGTCACCCGTGACAGCTACTTTCTTCGCCAAATCCCATTTATTAACAACTATTATGCAGCTCTTGTGCTCTTCGTAAATGAATCTGGCTATCTTCTTATCAACCTGTGAAACCTCAACAGTCGCATCTATCATAAAAAGTACCACATCAGCCCGCCGAATCGAACGAGTCGTTCTGGTCTGGCCGTAAAATTCAATACTGTCAGCTATCTTGCTCTTCTTCCTTATCCCGGCAGTATCAATAACAACAATCGTTTTGCCGTCCTTTTCGAACCGCACGTCCACAGCATCTCTCGTCGTCCCCGGCGTCTCGCTGACAATTACCCGCTCCGAACCAACCATAGCGTTCACAAGCGTGCTCTTGCCGACGTTTCGCTTGCCGATTATCGCAAGCTTCATCACCGGCTCTTTCGGTTTCCCCGATTCGAGATGTTCAATCCTCTCAAAAATCCTGTCCAGCAGAACCTCCTTA
>CP070728.1:500190-502426 GCA_020351025.1 Planctomycetota bacterium | reverse complement strand
TAAGGCAAGCAGGTTAGATATGGGAGAGAAGAATTATGATTGAGGCACTTGGCGTTAAGGCGATAGAAGATGTTGGTAATGTCGGTCGTTTTGCAAGGTTTGTCTGGCGGACAATAATCGCATCGGCAAGAAGCTGTGTCAGGACCGACACATATCCTCTGATATGGGCGCAAATGAATATTATCGGTGTGCGCAGTGTCCCTGTGATAATGATAACGGGTGCGTTTGTGGGAATGACCCTGGCGATTCAGGCCTACGACCAATTGGCGGGCATGGGCCTGGAAGAACATTTGGGTGTTTTGATTAATATCTCGGTGGTTAAAGAATTAGGTCCTGTGCTTGCAGCAGTTATGCTGGCAGGGCGTATTGGAGGTGCTTTGACCGCTGAGCTGGGGACCATGAATGTTACCGAGCAGATTGACGCGGTCAGGAGTATGGGGACGAACCCGATACGTTATCTGGTAGCACCGCGGGTTCTGGCGTGTCTGCTTCTTACACCGTTTTTGATTATCTATGCGGATTTGCTCGGCATTTTAGGGGGTTATTTTGTTAGTGTTATTCAGTTAGGAATCAACGCGCGGGCATACTGGAGCTTTAGTGCCTCAGGCGTGGAACTTTGGGATGTAATAGTTGGGGTTGTAAAGGGATTCTTCTTTGGCGCGGCTATTGCAGCTATCAGCTGTTATAAGGGCTTTACGTGCAGGGAAGGGGCTCACGGTGTTGGCCAGGCCTGTACAGAAGCATTTGTGGCCAGTTTTATCTCTATACTGGCACTGGATTTTGCACTGGCGGTGATTTTCAAGGCAATTTACAATACATTCTGGTCGATTAAAAGTTTAGTCTGATGGATAAGAGCATAAGTGCACAATAGCATAGGGCAAAAGTAAAAGTGGAAAAGACCAACGAGAACAAGCAATCGCCTGATACAAGCGCCAATGGTGTGATGACTCTAAAGAGGCTCACGAAAAAGTTCGGAGATAATGTTGTTCTGGATGGAATTGATTTGGCGATAGACAAGGGTAAGACCACAGTGGTTATTGGCCCGAGCGGATGCGGCAAGACCGTTTTGATAAAACACTTGGTAGCACTGCTGCGGCCGAGCTCTGGTGAGGTTTATTTTAAGAACAGGCGAATCGATAATTTGTCTGTAGATGAATTAAATAAAGTGCGTATGCATTTTGGTTTTCTTTTTCAGGGAGGAGCGCTGTTTGACAGCTTTAACGTTTCTGAAAATATAATGTTTCCAATAAAGCAGCATTACAAGATAACCGATTGGGCTCAGGCTGACGAGCTTGTCAAAGCCAAATTAGCAATGGTCGGTCTTGATGGTTATCAGCATTTTTATCCTGCTAAGCTTTCGGGAGGTCAGCGCAAAAGGGTGGCGCTGGCAAGGGCTATTGCACTAAATCCTGAGATAATTCTTTACGATGAGCCGACAACTGGCCTGGACCCCATCCGTGCAGACGTGATTAACGAACTTATTTTGAAGCTCCAGAGGGAGCTTAGTGTAACAACCGTTGTTGTTACGCACGATATGACAAGTGCCTACAAGATAGCCGACCGTATCATAATGCTTCATAACGGCAAAATAATTGCCGACGGCGACGCCGACCATATTCGCAACCACCCCCATCCCAGCGTCCAGCAGTTTATCAATGGCCAGGTCAACGAAGACGACTTGGCGGTTCTGCGGGCAAGCACTACCTTTTCGCAGGCCCAGTTTCTGCCTCGTGATTTTGAGGAATAGCTGCAGTAATGGGCCAGATGCAGACAAACATCGCAGGCGATTTGGCTAAAGTCGTGCGGGGAGATGTTTTCGCTGATATCCTGCACAGGGCAGCGTATTCAAGCGATGCCAGCATTTATCAGATAATTCCCAGCTGTGTTATTGCGCCGCGGGATGCAGCAGATGTAGCTGCTGTTGTTAAATATGCAGGCGCGAAAGGCATAGCTGTAGCTGCTCGTGGAGCCGGAAGCGGAGTAGCAGGGGAATCGCTGTGTAGCGGCGTAGTCTTCGATATGACCCGCTATATGAACCGGATTATCAATGTGAGTGACGATGGCGGGATTGTGGTTTGTGAGCCGGGTGTTGTATTAGACGAAGTAAATGACTGCCTGGCTGGTTATGGTAGAAAAATCGGGCCTGACCCATCCAGCAGTAATCGAGCTACGGTAGGGGGCTGTGTCGCCAATAATTCTACCGGCGCTCACTCACTTCAATATGGTTATATCGGTG
>CP070728.1:497719-500090 GCA_020351025.1 Planctomycetota bacterium | reverse complement strand
CGGCAGGTTGCAATCCAGAAGCTCACCGCTCCCAAGAAAAACATCGCTACTGGGATCACAGGGGTCCAGCTGTTCATACCAGTCGAAATTATTTATATCGTCATTAGTCCCCGGCGTAGAATCTAAATCTTCCGAACACAAACCATCTAATGTAACCCTCGCCTCACAACCGCTTCCCGCTTCAACTGTTCTGTCACCTCCTGCAATGCACGCAAGTGGAGGACTATTCTCGGCCTTTTCATATGCCCCCATATCAACGACCGGATTACCATCGCTGTTTCCATCAACTATCCGCGAATTGCCGGCAAGGTCGAAGGGAATCGGCTCGGTGGTATTACCGTCGTCATCGAGGTCGGTGGTGTCCGCCGGCAGAGCAGTGTTGTCGCCTTTGTCCACGCACGGCGAGGCGGACAAAAGCCGCAGGTTATCGTCTTCGGTACCGAAAATATCATCAAGGCCGTCGGCGTCCACAAAACACGGGTCCTCATCGATATTGCCGGTCCCGCTCCATCCGCCCTGAATGTCGCTGTATGTGACAGTGGTGCTACTGTTGGAGTTGAAGATCTCGTCGGGCGTGTCGTCCCAGAAGATGCAATTGGTCACCGTCGGATTGCTGCTATCATGGTTGAACATTCCGCCGCCAGTGGTGGCCGTATTGCCGGTGAAGGTGCAGTTGGTCAATGTGGGGCTGCTGGAGTAAATATTACGCACCGCGCCTCCCCAGTCGTAAGCCGAGTTTCCGGAGAAGGTGCAATTGGTAATTGTTGGACTGCTGGTGTCGTTGTTCATTGCGCCACCATCGTTCCAAACCGCCGAGTTTCCGGTGAAGATGCAGTTGGAGATTGTGATGTTACTTCTGAACTGGTTGTCTATTGCGCCACCGTCCCAGTCCGACGTGTTACCGCTGAAGATGCAGTTGGTCAGGGTCAGACTGGTATCATAGTTCTCAATCCCGCCGCCGAAGTAGGCCGAATTACCGGTGAAGTTGCAGTCTGTCACGATAGGGTTACTGTAATGGTTTTCCATCCCCCCGCCAGTTTCGACTGACGAGTTGCCGCTGAAGCTACAGTTCGTCAGGGTCAGACTGGTATCATAGTTGTACATCCCGCCGCCAATTGCCTCTGACGAGTTCCCCTGGAACGTACATTTGCTCAGCGTGGGCGAGGACTGGACGTTGTACATGCCGCCGCCATAGGGCCAACCAGTTCCCATGGCGTATAGCGCCTGATTGTTGCTGAAGTTGCAGTTTGTCAGAGTCGGGCTGCTGCCTTTACAGTTCATCATCGCGCCGGCAAATTGAGCCGCATTATCGTTAAAGTCGCAGTAGCTCAGCGTGGGGCTGCTGTTGTTGTTGTAAATCCCACCTGCAGCCCCGTAGGCACGGTTCGAGATAAAAACGCAGTTGCTCACCGTCGGACTGCTGCTCATGTTCAACATGCCGCCACCACGGTTGTCAGGAAGCAAAATGCCGTCGGCGTAGCCGCCGGTGATGGTAAAGCCCTCAAGGACCGTATTTGCATCTTCACCACTTACACACTGCACGACGTGATAGGCGCCGGCGATGCTGTTGGCGTCGATGGTTGTAACGGCCGACCCGCTGCTTGAATACAGCCGAACCGCCTTGCCGTTGAAATTGATGCTTTCAGGGTAGGTCCCCGGCGCTACCTCGATCTGGTCTGTGTCGTTGGCGTCGTCGATTGCCTCCTGGATGCTGCTAAAGTCGCCCGGCACATAGATGGTTCGCCCCGCCGCCGGGCTCGCCACCGCCAGTACCAACACCCAAATTGCCATCCAGTTGTCTAACCATTTTCTCCTGTTCATTGTTTTTAACCTCCAAAAGTCGGTGTACCTGTTGCACAAAGATACCACTAACACTTTGTATTGATTCAAACGATTCTGGCCTCTGCTCCGATATTCATCACCTCTCTCGGTTTTTGTGTGGAAACCACGAAAACCAATTTAACTATATACTTTCCTCAGTGCAAGTCAAGGAAAATCGAGGCCGGAATACTTTTTTGCTTCTCTGGGTGTACCCTGGGGCACGAAAAACGACCGGATTCTCATAATCCAATCTTTCAAAATACTTGTTAAAAGTGTTTAAGCGGGCCTTTGGAACATTACATCCTGTAAAAAAAAATCGAATATTTTCGAATATTTTCAAACGTTTTCGAACGTTTTCAAATACCCATTTTAATACCTCTGCGCATTTGATTGACGAAAATCCTGCCAAGTTTAATATTTTTCCAACAATCTGGGCAATCTGCACAACCCAAGCACCCAAAATCCCCCATCCAAAAAACTCCCACTCCAAAATCCCTAATTGCTAAAGCACTATATTAGTATATACGCATATACTAATATACTTTTGCAA
>CP070728.1:495196-497619 GCA_020351025.1 Planctomycetota bacterium | reverse complement strand
GAAAGAGTATTGACATAACAGCGATAACCCACATTGCGGGCTTAATTTCTTTCGCCTTGCCGGAGACCAATTTCATGAGGGTAAATGAGATAAATCCGAACGCCAGGCCGGTGCTTATGCTGTAACTGAGGGCAATCATCACGATTATGATAAAAGCGGGGAAGGCCTCCTCCAGGTTGGTAAAGTCAATTCTTTTGACCTCTTTCATCATAAACAGGCCGACCATAATAAGGGCTGGTGCGGTTGCGTATAGCGGCACTATTGCGACAATCGGTACGAATAATAGAGCTATGAGGAACAAAACGCCTGTCACAATCGAGGTCAGGCCGGAGCGTCCTCCCTGCTCTATACCGGCGGCTGATTCGACATAGGCGGTGGTGGTGGATGTCCCCAATAGGGCACCGATTACGGTTGCGACGGCGTCGATGCTGAGCAGGCGGTCGAGACCTTTTATTCTGCCGTTGCTATCGAGCATATTTGCCTGATGACAGCATGCTACGAGGGTCCCGACGCTATCGAACATGTCGATAAATGTCAGGGTAAAGATGCTTCCGAAGAAGCCCCATTTCAGGGCGCTTATGATATCGAGTTTAAATGCGATGGCGGTTATGCCGAGATGGGAAGAGATAACTTGCTGAGGCAATTCTATTTTTTTGCAAATTGCCGCCAATATGGTGGCTGCGACAATACCAATAAGAAGGGCGCCTTTTAGTTTTCGCATTTCGAGGTAGAGCATCACAAGCAGTCCGAGAAGTCCGATGAGTACGGTTAGCGTTAGTGGTCCAGCCGAGACAAAAGTAATATCATTTTGGACGACCACGCCGAGATTTTTCAGGCCTATAAAGGTGATAAACAGGCCGATACCGACTGCAATAGCGCAGATGAGAGATGGCGGTATTGCTTCCACGATTTTTTTTCTCAAGCCCAACAAAGTGAGTGTCAGAAAGAGAATTCCGGAGACGAACACGACTCCGAGAGCGGTCTGCCAGTTCATTTTGCCGGATACGACGAGGTATGCAAAGAAGCTGTTTAGCCCTAATCCGGGCGCCATAGCGATTGGGGCGTTGGCGAATATACCCGTGATGATGGTAGTGGCGCCTGTCACTATGCAGGTAACGGCGATGAGGGCGTTTTTGTCCATGCCGGTCTCGCTCAGGATGGCCGGGTTGACGAAGATGATATAGGCCATAGTAAGAAATGTTGTCAGTCCCGCTACAAATTCAATTTCGATGTTTGTCTGCTTTTCTTGGAGCTGAAAGTATCTGTTAATCATTTAAGCACCCGGATAACATTTATAGCCGGAGTTTACTCATACTTCCACTTCAAAATCCAGGGGTCTTTAGTTCGCTTCTGGAATTCGAGCAATTTTTGCTTGAGCTCTTCGAGAACATTTGCGTGCTTAGGGTCATCGGCGAGGTTGTTAATCTCGTGCGGGTCGTTTTTCAGGTCGTAAAGCTCGAACTTCGGCCTGTGGATGTACGCCTCGATGGTGCGTTTGCCGTATAGTTTATCGCCCCGTTTTAGTATAGCCTGCCAGGTTTTCGAGTCATAAAGGTCGCTGGCAAATGGGTAATCAAGTTTGTGCGCTATGTTCCAAATAAGCTTGTAACGGCGAGTGCGAACGAGGCGCATCGGATAATACATTGTGATTTCGTGGAAGGTGTGCGAGGTATAGATTTCGTCCCAGCCAGATGGGTGTTCGTGCTCTAATATCGAGAGAAAGGAACGACCATGGAAGCTTGGATTCTCTGTAAGAACTCCAGCGAAATCGAGAATGGTTGGAGTAATGTCGGCCCAGGTGACCATTGCGTCGGTGACGATATTTTTTTTCATTGCGAAGGGGTTGCGGACGACACAGGGCAGTCGTATTCCGGGTTCGTAGAGGGTGGTTTTGGCGGCGGGGAATGCGATGCCGTTGTCTGAGATATAGATAATCAAGGTGTCATTCCAGCGGCCGGTTTCTTTTAAAATTTCAATCAGTCGGCCAAGGCCCGAGTCGGCCCGCTGAACGGAAGCATAGTACTTAGCTAATTCTTCCCTGCATTCCGGGATATCGGGCAGATAGTGCGGGACAATTACGTCCGCAGGGTTAATGGGGTCGGAGCCTTCGCGCACAAATGGCCTGTGTGGTTCGGTGGTACAGAAGTAAAGGAAGAATGGTTGATTATCATCGGCGGTGACGAAGGATTTGCATGCCTCGGCCATATCGGTTGGAGAGCTACCTTTGAGGTACTGTTGGAAGTGGTACACCTGTTCTGGAGCGACATGGAACTTGCCAGCACAGGTGGTTCGGTAGCCGGCATCGGCAAGTAGAATTGGGAGAGACTTGATATCTGGGAAACTTACGAAGTGATTGTAGCCGTGCTGATGGCCGTATTGGCCGGTAGTGTGGTTGTGCAAACCGCTGAGAATTACGGAACGGC
>CP070728.1:492639-495096 GCA_020351025.1 Planctomycetota bacterium | reverse complement strand
CTTTCGATTAATCGAAAGGACTACGAGCTTATTAATGAGATATGGTGAGAGGGTGTTTTTGGTTGGGTTTTTGGGGCGTTATTTTTTGGTGATTGACGGGGGGTTGGGGGGGGGGATATAATTTTGGTGGTGTAAGTCGATGGATGAAGCAACGTCGGAGGCCGTGGACGGATGCGTAAAAGTGTAAATTCGTGAATGTGTCAATGCGCGAATTCGTTGGATTGTGGTTTTGTGCATCGCTAGTACGCAGTGGGTTGGAAAGACGGGAGTTTGAACTTTTCAACATCTGGTTTTCTAGATAAAATGAGTAATTTATCTCTCAGATTATCGGCTAGTGCATTACATAAATTAAAATTCGATAAGACGGTGAGGACATCAATATAGGTGGATAAAACAACTGAGACAACTATGTTCGAAAAAGAGGCATTGGCACGTTTACCGTATCTGATTGCTGCATTGGTGATGCTTCCGGATAGCAATCGAAGATTTAGTAAATATTTGTTGTCCAGATTTGCAGAGGCCTCTGGGGTGGTAACGCTTAGTTATATTGATATACTTATATTTGCTTTTGCTATGATAGTGACGATCCTTATGCTAATTTGGATGGTTGTATTGATGTATCGGGCCCATGTGGTGTCCTGCAATATAAAAGGTGCAAAGGCGGTTATAACTTTCATCGTAAGTTTGGTCGGCGGGGAAGTATTGTCCAAGTTTGCTATTTCGCTGCTCCTGACGTGAAGGTTTTGCTTTGGGCGTTGGGTTGTAGTCTATTGTGCAGATGGCTATTAGCCTAAGGTTCCAAAGATTCTCATATCTGCTATTCAGAAAACTGTTAAAATGGAGGTTTTGGGGCCATTAAGAGCTTTGAAACCTATCCGTTTTTCACGGATTATCCACGAAGGGCACAATTTTTCGCAAACCCCGGCAAGTTTTGGGTCAGTTCGGCATAGTATTTGCGTTACTCTAAGCGGTAAAAAACGGTTTTTTGAGCTGTACTTATCAAACGATGTAACTTCTTTTTCATAAGTGGCTTACAAAGCGCAAGCGTCGATTTTTGAGGGGTTGGAGGAGTAATAGTAAAATAAGATATTGTTTTGGGCCGGTGTGTTCAGCCTCACATAAAGGCGACTTAAAAGGTCTCCTTTGGGTTATCAACAGGTTATCCACACCGGCAGCAAATACGGACACCGACAAATCAACCTGATATCCTGACAGTGGGATGATACCGAGATTTTAGTGTTGTGTAAGTCTTTGTAAGGCTCTATGTTGCGGGCTTTCTGCACAGCTGGCAGAATTTGCTCATTAAGGTCATCGCCGTATTCTGTTTTTCGGGTGAGCCATCCATCTTTGCGTAGGCATCAACGAGCTCGAGCAGTTCCGGGTCGGCCGGGACTGTGCCGTAATGATGTGCGACGTTAACGATAGCGGCATCAAGGCCGTACTCCATTGCCTTTGCGAGATAGGCCCTGCATACTCCGATTTTTCGGCCCGGCAAATCGCGAGCGCAATTGCTTATCCCAAGCGAGCAGTGCGCTGCTTTCATCTTAGGGTCGGTTTTTATCTTTTTAATTGTCTCAAACGCTCTATATGTATAGCCGGGGACACCGGGTTGCATTGGCATATCTATGGCCAGTGGAAATACGGTCGAATCGAAGAAAATCTGTTGCGGCTTAAAGCGGTATTTGTCAACTGCCTTGTCGAAGATTTGCATTACGAGAGAAAACAGCTCATCAACGGAATGTGAACCCGCCGGGCCGGTGGGTTTATCCTCGCTGACCAGCAGGCCAATAAATGAGTAATCGAAATCTTTCTTTAAGGGCAGGATTTTATCCATCGTGTAGACCTTGATGGAATTTATAAGCGGCTGGCTGACTTTTTCATTGGTATTGTACCATTCTTTCAGGCCTGCTGTCAGGATGTCGTTGTTACTGCTGTCGATACAAATTGGGACGCCATTTGACCATTTGCGGACGATCCGGACGTATTCAAGCATCATGGCAATGGCAATCTTTGCGTCGTCCTCGCCGAAAGCGTCGAGGTTAACCGCGATATAATCGGCACCATCTGATACCTGGGACTCAATCAGGGCCTTGATATGTTCCAAGGGCTCGCTCGCTGACGAATAGGCATCGGGGCCAAGCTCGACTAACTCTTTCATAACCTTTGCGGTTCTTGGAATTGAGGCGTGAATTGACTCGCCGATGGTTATTATGGAGTTTTTCATACAATAGTATGCTCCAAAGCATGATTTCCTGGCCAGTCTATACGCACCCTGCTTTCGTCGAAGCAATCTTCACGGCAGATTTTATGCGATTAGTTTTTTGGCGGTATCAACTGCTGAAGCGGCATCGGCGGCGTAGCCGTCTGCACCAATCTTTTCGGCATAGCCCTGCGTTACGGGGGCACCACCTATCATTACTTTGGCAGAGATACCAGCGTCTCTGAGTGCCTTTAGGG
>CP070728.1:490074-492539 GCA_020351025.1 Planctomycetota bacterium | reverse complement strand
CAACAACTGCCGTTTGTTCTATCAAAGTAAGACCGGATTGTTTTGGTTTTGGTCTCATTTATCTATTCGTCATATCATCATCTGTGCCGAAGATTCGGTCAGGCCCCGCTGAGGTAATTATTGGAAAATTCCTTGGCTCATCAAAGTCAGGTTCTTTTGTGTTTTCATGTGGATTTTCATAATAGCTGTAGCGAAGCGTTTCGCCCCAGGGGTCGATTACTCTCTGCAACGGATATCTTCTTTCGCCGACTTCAATCTCCAGCTCATCCCTGTCAGAATTCTCATTAGTTATCAAAGAGCCGTCTATTTTATCCAGGGTCTGGCGGCTCGCTGGCACCTGGCTTAAAAAGAAATACAATGCTGCACTTCCCGAATAATTTGGGTCATAAGCAGCACCGGTAGGCGTAATTGATATTTCACCCGGCATATCCAGTGCCTTTCCCAGTTCATTCTCAAGGTCAGGTCTTGTTAAACTATTGCAGTCTATTGGAAATTCAAAATCCCGATAATAATCATCCATGTAGTTATATCCAAAATCCTGAAATTGTCCGAGTGCGGCGTTTAGCAGCGCAAATGTGTTTTCTGCAAGCCGCTCCTTGCTCTGGCTATCAAGACGAGCGGCAATGCCGATTACCATTGAGGCAAGTAATGTAATTACAGCCACAACAATCAGCATTTCCACAAGTGTTAAGCCAATTTGTAACTTGCAGCTTTTCATAGCTTTTGCTTGCTAAATTATTCGCGGGGGCGGCGCTTTGTTTTAAAAGTTGCAAATATCGTCTCTTGTTCCGTACTTGCCATCTGCCCCCGCTGTAATCAATATGTACGAATCAGGCCTATGAGGCCATGGTACTGCCACCTTCGGATCTGTGATATACTCGTAGAATGCCTCATAGTTATTGCTGCTATCTCCGAGTGGATGCTCTTCACCAACCGTCCCATCTATTGTTACAGTATCCAGGTCCACAAGATATCTATTGTCAAAGACGTTGTAAATTCGCTCGTTAAAAGAGGTAGTGACTATATGGTCTTTAGAAGAAGTATTCGCTCTGTAATAAAGGATAGGAGTGCCTGCCTTAATCGTCTCTCCCTGAGAAACAGTTATTCTCCTTACGCCAAATACATCACAAAGCACAAAGGTTTCGGGCTCCAATCTGGGAACACTATTAAATAGCTCCTCTAGTTTAAATGCATTCGCGGTTCCGGCCTCCAGATAAAGTTCCCTTCTTTCATTCAAATTATCGATATCGGCAATCGGGTCTAACGGGTCAGGGTATATTACGTTACCAGAACCATCTTCACCGTCACTTCTGAAATCCGAATCCGGATGAAATCCCATCAAGTCCCAGCCTAAAAGAGCTTCAGCAAGTTTTTGTGCCCCGGAATAATCAAGATCCGCTGCATCTTTTGCACCCGAAGGTGGGTAATCACCATAGTCAACCTTGAAAGCCATTATTGCTAAGCCGATGGTAGTAAGCTGGGCTTTCTGTTGCGTCTCTTTTGCGATTTTACGTACCATAGCAAGAGCCGGAATAAGCAGCCCTACTAAAATTGTAATCACCGCTAAAACCGTTAACAACTCAACCATCGTAAATCCTGATTTTTCACGCTTCACAATCGTCCCCTTTTACAAATCTATTTCATTCAAAGATAACCTTTACTGCACCCAGTACAGCCAGCTTCTCTTTTGCCAGTCGCGGGTAAGAACAGCAAAATCCTTAAAATCAACAATACCATCAAAATTCAAATCTGCTTTGTTACAACCGCCTGCATCCAGCCAGCTATCAGCAAGCTCTAAAATATCGCCATAGTCAACCTCGCCGGAATAGTCGATATCACCAAGCAGCAGCTCCACCTCATAGCAATTATCATTCCCCCAGTTCTGCCAATCAGTATTATCCTGCCAGACCTCTGCAAAAAATGCAAAGTCATGGAAATCAATAATACCATCGGGCAGTAAATCGTATCTTTCGCCCGGCCCTTCCACCAGCCATCTATCTATTAACTGTCTGAAATCGTTCATATCAACGTAGCAGTCCTGGTCAAAGTCCTCCGGCAGATAGCCTAAACCTCCACAATATGTGTCGAATTTTACAAAGTCCCAGTCCGCATAGTAATCTATATCAGGTGAATCATTTTTATTGGTTCTTACCGCCAGTGATAAGGTGTGCACTCCGGCGCCAATTCCGTTAATATCAACCTGCTGGTCAAAATACTCACCCTGCCCGCTCGGTGGAAAGTCGTTCGAATCCCAAATGTCATTTCCATCGAGCAGCACAACCGCACTACGAACATTTGAGTCCCACGGAATAAACGACAATGCAGAACTTAACGTCACATCAAAAATAATGCTATTAACATCTTCTCCCAGATAAACCTGCTGAGAAACTATTGCCATATCCCCTGCTGTGGTCGGGTTAGTTTCTACGCGAATAGTCAATGCATAATCGCCGTGTGTTGCCCCA
>CP070728.1:487484-489974 GCA_020351025.1 Planctomycetota bacterium | reverse complement strand
AACTAAGCTCCATGCCGTTTTGTCGTATGCCTTTGCTGCTTTTGATGGGCCATTGGGATCACTTGGAACATTGACGATATCTGCATACTTCTTCAAGTCTCTAAAAGCTTTCTCCCGATCCCCAATGTAGATATAGTTCACTGCGCGTAAACGATAGTTTGGTGCATCCTCAGGATCGGTATCGATCCGGCGGGTAAAGTGCTCGACCATTTCCTGATGGTGTTCTTCAAGCGTTCGGCCCGGTCTGAGCGACGCGGTCTCGGCAACCCAGATTTCATGATGCCGACCCCCATATACCCTTTCGATGGCGATCTGGCTTATGTCAGGCTGAGACCAACTACAACACGCGAATAAACCGCTCAGGGCCTTTGAGGCCTTTTTCGTTTTCACGTCGTAGATCCAAAGTCCTGAATTACTATAGTATCCCATGCTCAGTTCTTGTCCGTCTGGCGACCAGCTTGGAAAACCACTTCCTGTTGTCAAAGGCAGCGTCCAGCTCGCAACGACTGAGTTGGTGGATAGCTCCACGATTCGAAGCTCCCCGCCCAACACATAGGCGACGTACTTCTCGTCCGGTGACACCGCAGGATAATAACTTGGGCACGAGACGATTGGTGTCGGCTTGGCACCGTCTTCGATGGAAATCGAGTAGACTTTCATATCCCTTGGCGAGTGGTAAAAAATGCGCTTTGAGTCACTGCTCCAGCAAGGCCAGTGTCCCCTGGCCAGAAACCTCGGGTCCTCTGTGCCGTCTGATTTGATAATCCAGACCTCTCGCTGCTCATAAGGCGTAGCAATTCTTTCCACATATTCGGTAGTAAGTTCAGCAAGCAATAGGGGATGCCGAGAACGGACAAAGGCAATGTGGTCTCCACCCGGAGACCACGCCGGATCAAAACTACGAACCGTCAATAGGCGAGACTTTCCCGACTCCAGATTAAGGATTTCGATACCACTAAAGCCGTGAATTCCACGGCTGTAGGCGAGTTCAGTTCCGTCGGGCGACCAGGTAGGAACAAATCCCTTGGGCACTACCCGTGTAGCCTTCTTAGCCAACTGCTCATAAATTTCAGCCGATTCGTGCATCACCAAAAAAGCGGCGCTTTCGGGTCTGCTTTCGGGCGGATGCCACGATAGACCGGTATCCAGGGTGTCATACCAATTGTAATTAATATTTACGCTCAGCATACTCTGCTCTACAAACAGATTTAACAACCTCAGGATCAAGTGCTGCTTTTTGCCAAGCTTTTATTGCAGCTTGACACAAATCATCATAATCAGAATAAGGACGATTAGACCAATAATGGCTGCGAAAATAATGCCAAAGATTCTCCACAGGATTCAATTCCGGAGAATACGCAGGCAAAGGCATAATCGTAACGTTGTCAGGTATCTTTATGTCTTTTGACTCATGAAAACCTGCCTGATCCCAAACCAAAACCGCATGAACATCTGCGGCCAGTTCACCGCTGAACTGCCGTAGATATACGTTCATAACATCGGTATTGATATATGGTGATAACAGCCCTATGCTTTGACCGGTATGTGGACAAACCGAACCAATAACATATAGCCATTCATATCTTGTCTGTCGCACCGCACGAGGCCTTGAACCTCGCAATGCCCATACTCTTGTTATTGTACCCTGCTGGCCAAAACGTGCTTCATCCTGAAACCATGCTTCTATTTTCTTATCCGGATGTTTTGATTGGACCTCATCCATCGCTTCGGGGAACTTTTTTTAAACTCTTGTTGTACCTTAAGATCAGCTTTTTCGTGCTGTGGACGAGGGCAAAGACAAGAGTATCTCAGTCGATGTAATAAGCTATAAACTCCCCAAAGAGAATAAACCACACCAAATTCCCGCTCCAAGAGCCGCTGGATGGCCGGGCCGTTAAGAACAGAGACACCATCTTGTTCAAGAGGACCTGCTTGGATACGCTGACAGAAGGCTTCTTCCATCTCTGCGGGTAATCTGGTTGGCTGACCGGTACGAGGTTTATCTTTTAATTCTTCTATACCACCTTTGTTATATTTTCTTATCCATTTTTGAACGGTACGACGGCCTGCTCCAGTTATGTTCATAATCTGAAGGCAGGTCAGGCCTTTACAGGCCAGATATACCGCCTGAATTCTTCGTGCATGTCTTGGGTTTGATTCTGTTTTGTATAACTTCAATAACTGGTTGGGTGGATAATTTGATTTAACGTTCATAATAGCCTCCATGCAAAAAGGGTATCGTTTTATGCTACTATGAACTTATCGGCTTTTTGTCCTTTGCCTCTTGTAGCCGGTGCTGTCTCTCGGACATTTTTTACGAATTGTCTTGAAATCTAACCTGTTTTATGGTGTAATACCCACCTGTTAGCCAGAAGGCTAACGTAACCCGCCAGCAGGCGAAGATATCAGCCAGAAGGCACCGCAAAGCTTGCCTGCCCCCTTGTTTAGAGTGCTTTATACTCTAAGGGGGTCGCTTTTCCAATTTATCCA
>CP070728.1:484852-487384 GCA_020351025.1 Planctomycetota bacterium | reverse complement strand
GAGAATAAATATCCTTCATCTCACTGGACTAATGGTGAATCCAACGTCAAGTATCCAACATCGCTTGTCTGCTCTAATGGTATGTGTACAATAAGCACTATAGTCTCTAACTCCATTTCTGCGGTTCGCACCAGTTTAATCCCTCCTGAGGGTACCAAGAGCTTGTCCCTAGCTGCTGCTCACCTGACTCACAGCAGGGGAATGTTGACTCACTTGTTTTCCAGTCTGGGGTAGGAAGCCGTCCTCCCGTATTCTTTCTTCTGCTCCAAAGCTGATGACAAATCGTCTTTTTATTTGGCGGTAGATTTGACTGGCCCGACTCCGTCCAGCCCATCTATTAACAGAAAAAGCAACCTCCCGCCCTCGAAAGATATGTCATTAACGCGTAGTAACCTTACGATTACCTCAGACTGCGTTAGCCGCTGGCAAGACTATCAGAGATAAGAATGTTTATGCGCCGAACAAGTTTTCTTCCGGCCCTTCGAAAGAAAATGAGGGCCGAAAGAAAACGCTCCTTACAATAGAAGGAAGCTACTTAACCAGCATCACACAATACATGCTAAAATCGCCTGATAATCGACAAAAAACGCTTAAAAAACCAGCCCAAAAATCCCAATTTCCAGCAAAAATATGGAATTTCGTTAGCTTAGTAGTTTACCCCCGATTCTAGCTAATTTTCTTCCCTGTCGGGGGCTTCGTGTTTACGTGATTGTACGATGCTCATGCTGGCCTTCAGTAGAAATGCTATTGAAACTGCCTCCTCTTATCTACGTGCCTATAAGGCACCTCATGCCGGCCTTCGGTAGAAATGCTATTTAAATTGTCATTCCCAACAAGGCATGCGTCCATCGGGGATATCCCCTATAACAAATACGGCAACAATCCCGACAGAAGAATCAGGCACTACCCCGATTGACGGAAAAATGATCCTCGTTAATATCTGGTTTGTCAGTCGGCACGTGACGGCTGATGTTACGCTGGGAGCGAAGGTTCTTTGTGTACTTTCTCTTTATGGGACACCGACAGGGATGGAGTCCAAGAAATAGCGTCCCTTAATGGCTGAATCGCGATTTACTTGCTGGCTTCTTATGCTGCAAGACCAGCGTTGTTTGGGTTCTTATACGGAACCATATAAACATAGTTAGGCGTTTGGTGCCGCCCCTTTCGTCCAACTTTTCTTAATGGCGGATTTAACATTTAAAAAGGAGAACATCACATGGCGATTTCAAGAAGCACAGAATACGGCGAGTGTGTTGCGCATTGTAAGGATCTTTTTGACGGAAATAACGAGGCGTTAGTGGCTTGTATAAACGGTTGTGCTGTGGTGAACGCCCCATCTGGCCAAGTAGTAGCCGTGGACGAAGTCGGTCGGAAAATTCAGTCCGAGATCCCAGCACTTGGATCATTTGTGGCAGTCCCTGACGCCTTTCCAGGAGCAGACCCAGGAGTACAAAACGCTGTGAAGTTTGAATTTACAACTGTCTTCTCTGATGAGAACAGGGTACAGACGCTATTCTCATCAGATCGAGTGTTAATTGATCTAGCAGCCGTGGCTCCGTCGAAATTGGACTTTAAAAAACTCGCTATTGACTGCGATCTTATTAAGGGGATTGCGGAAAAGCATCCAGACGAATTGAGAGAATGCCTAATTGCCTTACAAACTGGAGGTTCTTCTGGAATTCAGAAGGCAGAGAAGATAACGAAGAACATCGGGTTGACTGAGGAAAATTTTGCAAAAGCTGGTGGTGGCTTTTTCTTTGTGGCGGTAGCAGTCGCGATTGCGCTTGGGGCTGGAGGTTGTGCTACCTGCAACTCCAACAAACCCTTTAAGCAGTCTACAACCCCTAAGCCGAAGCCGCCTGAAAGTGACGCGGGACCTGGAGATGCTGGGTAGCTGCAATAGAGCCGAAGACCATAAATAACAGAACAGTGTTTACTATTTCAATATCTGCTGGCAGGTTTTACCATAGTTTGCCAAGGATGCGTCAGAGCCTTAATATATAGGCATAGTATTCACTGGTTTTCGAACTACAAATGGAGGGACCTAACATTCCCGTCAACTCGGACTACCAAAAGCTGCGCCGCTCGTACCTCGCAATGCAGCTTTTGGTAGCCGATTACGGGGGCGTTAGAAGTTTCGTAATTGAACCCTCAGAAGACTGTTTCGGTCTTTTGGGGGTTTATTTCCTTGAAGGTGTTTGTCTGGTATGAGCGTTCTATCAAAGTATCAACTCCATTCTTTTTATCTTTTTTGCGCGCTGGGATCTTTAAACCTCTTGATAGACAAGCAGGAACTCATTAGAAATAAAGTATTCAAAAACAAATGATGCTATACCTCAGATTGTATAGTATAGCAATGTAATTTGTGCTGCCTGCGGTTCGGCACTGCACTCCAGATCGATGACTGCATTTCTACCTGCGGTTCGCGCTAATTTTAATCACTCCAGAATTTACCCTCGATTTAGCTCACTTGCTTCCCTGACGGGGGCTTCTTGCTTACGTGATGGTTCGATGCTCATGCTGGCCTCAGAT
>CP070728.1:482216-484752 GCA_020351025.1 Planctomycetota bacterium | reverse complement strand
TTCGATATACTTTTCACCAATACAAGTAAGAAAGGATGATATGATTAAATCCAAGGGTTTTTCTTCAATCCTTATTCCAAGCGCCACCGTATTTTTCTCAAGTGCCTGCATAATGGTACTCGAACTGGTTGCAGGCCGACTGGTCGCCCGTCATCTCGGGTCATCTCTGTATACATGGACATCGGTAATTGGAGTAGTTTTATCAGGGATTACCATAGGCAATTACTTGGGCGGGCGTATCGCTGACCGCTTCCCTGCAAGAAAGGCGCTGTCTGTACTTTTTTGTATTTGTTCGGCAGCATGTGTGGGAACCGTTATCCTGAATAATCTTGTGGGCGAATTAATGTTTTTGTGGTATTTCCGCTGGCCTTTGCGAGTGTTCAGCCACGTCTTCCTGGTATTTCTGATTCCATCCACATTGCTTGGGACAATAAGTCCGGTAGTTGCCAAAATGGCTCTCGAGCAGGGATTGCCAACAGGCAGGACTGTTGGAGACATATACGCCTGGGGTGCTGCAGGCAGCATAGTAGGCACATTTCTTGCGGGATTCTACCTAATAGCTGCGATGGGTACCATCGCTATTATCTGGACGGTCGGGGCAGCCCTGCTGGCAATGGCCATTCTATACTGGGCCAGACTCTGGGCGCTTTATGTATGGGCAGCAATCTTCATTACCTTAGTGACTATGGGGATGGCGCCAATCAGGTGGGCTGAGAGTGTCGGCTCGTCGCTTGCGCTGAGAGCTAAACACGAACCAAATATTATCTATGAAGACGAAAGCCAGTACAACTACATCGCGGTAAAACAAGTATCCCGAGACCCGGACAAGCGCATATTTGTGCAGGACAAGCTCACTCACAGTGTAATAACGATGGACGATGTAAAAGACCTGAAATATATTTATGCGAAGATTTATGCTGCGATAACGCATCGATTAAATCCGGGGAAGGAGAAACTTTCAGCTTTTGGAATAGGAGGTGGAGGATATGTATTTCCTCGCTATGTTGAGCAGGTCTGGCCCGGCAGCCGAGTTGATGTAGCCGAAATAGACCCCGGAGTAACCGAAGCAGCAATGCAGGCATTCGGTCTGGATAGGGATACTACTATCAACATATTTACAATGGATGCACGGAACTACATTGATAGTCTGCTGGAACTGATGCGCAGCGGCGAGCAGGTCCCGCGATACGATTTTATTTATGCTGATGCCTTCAACGATTACTCGGTGCCCTATCAGTTAGTAACCAAGGAATTCAATGACAAAATCGCCCAAATTCTCAAAGACGACGGAGTGTATATGTTAAACCTGGTAGATACATACAACGGTGGGCAGTTTTTGGGCAGCATTATCAACACTCTCGAGAAAACTTTCGATACTGTCCATGTCCTGTCAGAAATTGCACCGCTCAGTGTGCACCATACCTTTGTAGTAGTTGGCTCAAAGCAAGAAATAAATATTGACGGGCTTATCAACCAATGCAATAGCGATATTGACATATGGTACCTAAACAAGGCCGAAATCAACGCGCTCAAACAACAGTCGCGTGGGATTATCTTAACTGACGACTATGTCCCGACGGAGAATATGCTCGTTCCAGTTGTACAGCAAAGTACGGTAGAGTTTCTCTCTTCAAAATATGAGAATGCTGCAGAAAAACTTAAGCGCTGGGGCAAATTAGATGAAAGCATCGCAACATACAAAGAGCTGATTAAGTTCAACCCGACAACGTCTATTTCGGCTTATAGTCGGATAGCCGAGACTTTGGAGGAACAAGGCAAATTAAAGGAAGCAGCGGAGTCTCTCCGCCTGGCGATTAAGTACAATGAACAGGCCGAAACACAGGTCAATATAGCAGATGTCCACCTCGATCTGGGTTTGTTGCTAAAAGCATTGCACCGGCCCAAAGAATCAAGAGAGCATTTTCGCACAGCAATTAAGGGTTTTCGAGAAAAATTGGATAAGAATCCAAATGCAATTGAAATAGTCATAGGTTTGGGTATTTCCTTGGTGGAAATCGGTGAGCTCAGCGAAGCAACTAAATATCTTCGGCTAGCCATAAAATTGGATCCGCTCGATGTTGAAAAACGTCTGATGCTCGCACAAGCACTTGTAATGCAAGAACTTTATGACGAGGTAATTAAGCAGTTGCACAAAGATATTGAGTTTATGTTAGGTCAAGGTCGAAAAGAAGAGGCTACAATGTTGCAAGAGCTTCTTGAATCCAGTGAGCTTGAAAAATCAAAACGCAAAAAGTAGTAAAACGTCCTCTTCCCCATCGCTATTTAGCTGTCTTTGCCTTCCTCTATTCGACCAGGTCAACCGCTACAAAGTTCTAAATGACAGAGACAAAGGGCGAAATGTCGATCTGTTTTCGAAATTGCATGGGGATGCATTACCATTCAGGCTGCAAAAATAAACTTGTTAGCGGCAGCTTGTTTCGATATACTTTTCACCAATACAAGTAAGAAAGGATGATATGATTAAATCCAAGGGTTTTTCTTCAATCCTTATTCCAAGCGCCACCGTATTTTTCTC
>CP070728.1:479559-482116 GCA_020351025.1 Planctomycetota bacterium | reverse complement strand
TTTTTATTGATTTGAACATTTCTAACCCATTCCTCGCTGGTATATTTTTAGGTTACAGACTGTGCTATTGTCGCCTCTTTCTAGACATTAACACTAAAAGGCAGTATATATTTTGCTCATCTTAGCATATTTAAGCAGATAAGTCAATGTTTTTAATAACAGGGACTCGTTTTTGGATGCAGGTTTAAGTGTGGTTTAGCTTTAGTCAAAAACATGGCAGGGAAGTTCGGTGCGAGCCCGGTAATAACGATTTTGTAGTGGCCGGGAGATTGTTTTTTTGATAGTATATTGCAGAGCATGTCCTGATAGCTGCTGGTGTTGCTCGAGTTGGCTATGTAGCAGCAGGGATGCAGTATGATGTAAGTAATGGTGTTTAGGGTAAGCGGATGACCGCCGAGCAGAAAGATTCAGCTTCGCAAGTTGCGAGGGATAAGTCACTTCGGCCGGCTTTGGTTGCTTCGGAAAAGACATTCTCTGAATATTCGACATTCTTGGAGCATCTCTTGGTCGGTTTGGCAGATGAGTCGATTCCAACGGCTTTGGTTTGTCCGGCGGATTATCGGGCGGGTGCTATCATTCCTCCATCGGTTGAGATTATCAGCCATCCGGCTTTTAACTTGCCTCTTTTGTGGAGTCAGAACAGAAGGAAACTTGTTGAGCGCCTAAGCGATTTTAAGCCGACCGTTCTGCATTGTTTGTGTGAGAGTAAAGCCTCTCTTGTAAGGCACTTAGCTTGGCAGATGAATTTGCCTTATCTGTTGGCGGTTAATTCCCTCCAGAGACGATTCGACCGTCTTTTTATTTCAGCAAGCCGGTGTGCGAAAATCATTGTGCCTGCCAAAAGTATTGCTGCTAATATCGCAGAGGTTTACCCTCGTTTTGCTCAACGGATTGAGTTGATAAATATCGGCACCTTTACATCGGAGCTAAGCACCTGTTTTAGTCAGCAAAGTCAGCTTGCCAGTCTCGTTACGGCTCATCCTTTGAAAAATGCAAATGATTTTGAAAATTTATTTGGGGCAGTTAAACACTTAGCGATTGACGGATATGAATTTATGTTAGTCATAACAGGCGATGGCCATGCGGAGAAGCACATACGCAAAATGCTGGCGGCACTTGGGCTTTCACAGATTGTTAGCATTGTTCCGCGATTGGAGCTGTGGCGATCGGTTCTTGCTGCAGGTGATATCTTCATACAGCCAAGACCAAGCACTGCTTTTAATCCATTATTGCTGGAGGCAATGAGCGCGGGGGCTGTTGTTGCAGGCTGCAGGGGCGGCGTTGATGATTTGATTATCGAGGACAAAACTGCAGTCCTGTTCGACCCGGATGATGAGCTTAGTATACATGGGGTCCTGAAATATCTGTTCGACAGGCGAGAGTGTGCACAGCAACTCGCCAGGCAAGCACAACAATACTTACGAGAAAACCACGCAGTAAGTAAAATGGTCTCCTCTATCATGCAGACCTACCAAGATGCGCAAAACCAGTTCAAATGGTGATGAATGAATTTTTTAGTTTAGCAAGGCTCTTGCTTTGTAGATAGTCTCAGCCATCTCTTGGGGTGTTCCGTAGTTGGGATATTGGAAAAACTCAAGCAGCTTGTTAAGCTCGACGAGTTTCTTCTGCCCGGCCTGTCCTTCGCCTTTACATTGCTCGCGGAGAATCCGGATTTTCTCGAAATCCTGAATGCCTTCGCGAAGCCGCTCGAGCCGAATTGAGCTTCTTGGTCCGGGATATACAAACAGCGTGTCGCCGCTTGGCCAGTCGCCGAAATCGGTCGTTGCAAGGGGGTCCTTGTTCCACATAATGAAGTTCCATCGCAAAAAGCCGTCCAATCCTTCGGCAGCGGCGTACCATCCCATCCAGACATTTTCAATCGGCGGACCGAAGGTGAAATTGTTCGGCTTGTATGGCCAGCAGCAGACATAAAATGTTGTTATCCAGCCGCGCAGGCGGCGCTGCGCCCGCACATCAGCAGGTACTTTAGCCACATCAGGAAGGATAAGACAGTAATCGCGCATAGTTGCATAATACTCATTGTGGTTGTTGCCGGCCAATGCACAGTTCAGGCCCGGCGCATACTTGTGTACCAATTCGACGGCTTTCATTGTCTCGTTCGGATTGCGTTCATTGAAGTATATCACGGCCCGCTCGAGCCAGCCCTTTTCTTTAAGATGCTTGGCAAAATCTTTCAGGAACGTAATCCACAATGCATTGTACTCATCGCTGCCGGGCGTCAGTTTCCTGGTGACGTAATCATCGGTCGCACCGTCATGATAGTAGTAGTTATTGCCCCATGTAACCATTGAGTCGCAGTTGAGCTGACCGTTCAGGCCGCATTCCGTGGCAAAGGTAACGTAACGGTCGAAGGCGGTGTAGTCGAAGGTCCACGTTCCGTCGGGGTTTTTGGTCCATTTAATCATAGACGAGAGAGTATCGAACAGATGGCCACCCCACGTCCGGTCCATAATGCACAGGTGCAAGCAGTTCTGTCCTATGTCGGCGGCCTTTTCGAGATAGGACCTCATAATCTGCAGATGTTCGTCCGACCATA
>CP070728.1:476700-479459 GCA_020351025.1 Planctomycetota bacterium | reverse complement strand
ATAGCCGGCGTAAAATGGTGGCACATTCTAACTCCCCTGCCGTTTGCCGCTGTTGCCTTTGCGGCAGCGTTAGCATACTCTCCCGCTCGGATGCGACGAATCATCGCTTTTTTAAACCCACAGGGCTGGGGCGATACCGCTGCTTATCAACCGACGCAGTCCCTGATTGCACTCGGCTCCGGTGGTCTTTTTGGCAAAGGCTTGGGTAACGGTATCTGCAAGTACGGTCATCTTCCGGCAGATACAACAGATTTTATCTTCGCTATTATAGGCGAAGAGCTCGGCTTTGTTGGGACCTCCGCTGTAATTGTGCTTTTTATTGTTTTTGTTTGGCTGGGGATTGGCGTGGTTGTGCGATGTCGGGACCGTTTCGGCCGCCTTCTGGCTGGTGGCATTGTTCTGACAATCGCTGCTCAGGCGGCGATTAATATCGGTGTCGTAACGGTTGTGCTGCCGACAACTGGTATGCCTCTGCCGTTTGTAAGTGCCGGCGGAACCAGCATGCTGCTCTCCGCCGCCGCCGTCGGCGTCCTCTTAAACATCGCTAAACAACCCACACAAAAAACACTAAATCCTTGACCTCCAGCCGGATTTGTGGTAGTTTAGTTTCTGCCCTTGAGATCGGAGGTCTATTAAATGGACAGACAAATTGCAATTTCAAGTCTTTTAGCCGCGTTTTTCATTTTCCCTTCGGCTGGTCTTGCTGCACCGCCGGTCTTGGAGGTTTCACCAACATATATGGTGTTTACTGCGGAGCAAGGCGGCGCCAATCCACCGAGTCAGGCATTATCGATTTGGAAAGGCGGCGGTAACGGCCCTCTAAAGTGGCAAGTAACAGAGGATTGCAACTGGGTTGAGGTAACACCAGACAGCGGAACATCCATGGGTGAGGTGGACGTGGCCGGTGTTTTCGTGGATATCTCGGGACTTGCTGCTGGTATCTATGGTTGTGAATTGACGGTGACCGGAGACATGGCCGCCAACAGCCCACAGATTGTCGATGTTAATCTGGTTATCACCGGGCCTGAAATTGAGCTTAGCGCAACCCACTTCGATTTTTCTGCATTTTTAGGAGGTTCAAATCCGCCGGACCAGGTACTTGGTATAAGCAATAGCGGCTCCGGCACATTGAATTGGCAAATTACCGATGACTGCAGCTGGCTTTCAGCGGAACCAAATAGCGGCAGTTCCACAGGTGAGGTGGATGATGTCAATCTGAGTGTGGATATAACAGGACTTGGTATAGGCATCTATGACTGCAATCTGATAGTATCCGATTCGAGTGCTGGAAACAGCCCGCAGATAGCTTCAGTGACTCTATCCATTACTATGGCTGAAGGTATCTGGGTTGACCCAAACAGTTTTGATGTAAATCTAATAGAAGGAACAACTCTAACAGAAATACTGACCATCGGCAATGGCAGTGATACGGATGTCAATTATATCCTGCAGGCACGTGAGATATCACGAGAGGTATCAGGTGGATACTCGGCAGAAAGAAGCCCTGTAGGTTCGGTTAATATAACCGAAGATAAAATGGTCCTCGAATACGATTTCAGTGAGCCTCTCATCTCTAAAAGGGCAGAATATGACTTTGTGCAGATAGAAGGTCTGGAGCTGTATGAACGGATAGGTGCCCCGATTGTTCCGGTGCGGCCGGTCACGGTTGTGGTTCCCTTTGGCAAAAGAGTAGTTTCCAGCAGGGTAATACCTTTGGCTTCATACCAGTTGGCTGGCACATATAAATTGCCACCAGCACAAGAACCATATCCCCTCAGTTACGAAGGCATAGTAGAGCAAACAGGGCCCGACCCGGCTATTTACGGTCAAACAGCACCTTGGCCTGGGATAGAATATGAGCAAGTGTCGGCTCAGTCCAAGCGTGGCTACAGGCTGTTTATTGTGAATCTGTTTCCGCTTCAATACATCCCGACCACAGGTGAGCTTACATATACGTCTAAGCTCCAGCTGGAGATTGACCTGGCAGATTCGGCCCTGACAAACGTGCTCAGACCTTCGCGAAGGACAACGTCTACACTTGGAAATATGGTGGATAATCCTGATGTTCTGAGAACCTATTCCGGCAGGGACACATCTGTACAGGAGCTTGGAGAGCCATCACCATTGCCCGGCGGTGGGCCATATCAATATGTAATCATAACAAGCGGCACTTTAGAGTCTGCGCCGGGTCCATATAATTTCCAGGCGTTGCGTAATGCTAAGATTAGCCGGGGCATAACAGCGACCATTGTGACAACTGACTGGATTTATGCCAACTATAATGGAACGCGGCCTGATGGAGGCAGCGATAATCAGACACGCATTCGCAACTTCCTTATAGATGCATACCAGAGCTGGGCAACAGAGTATGTCCTTCTCGGTGGGACAAACAGCATAATTCCTGCTCGAAAATTTTGGGTGCAGGCCTGGCCAGGAGGAGATACAACCAATATGCCGGTAGATATGTACTATGGGTGTGTAGACCCTGATGGGTGCACTTTTGACTATGATGCAGATGGCAGCTATGGTGAACCAACTGATGGTGTAGGCGGTGGTGATGTCGATTTATACGCGGAAATATACGTAGGCAGGGCACCAGTTGAAAACGCAACAGAACTGGGGCACTTTATAAGGAAGACCCTGACTTATGATTCAACATATAGTGAATACCTGCCTCGCACCGCGATGGTAGGTGAGTATCTGGGATTCGGCGGTGTTTCAGAATACGCCAAAGACTCGATGGAACAGATTCGCCTCGG
>CP070728.1:473817-476600 GCA_020351025.1 Planctomycetota bacterium | reverse complement strand
ACATCATCGTTGGCGTCGGAGACGTTATTGAAGTCGGCAAGATACAGAATGGCCTGCTCCGGCTCTATAACAACCGCAGCCATAGACCACTGCCAGTCGGGGATAACGATGCCGGAATGGAACTGCCAGGTCTCCGACTCAACCCAATCGTATCCTAACTCACCGTTGTAGGTATATCCGCCGGTAAAGTTATAACTCATACCGGCTGCTTCGGTGTTGGCATCTCGGGTGTGGATTAAACCTGTGAAGCCGCCCGACTGCTCATAGATGCCCTTCTTAGGGTCGATGAGCCACGGGTCCGGCTTTAGCCACGTTGCTAATGTCACTGTGTTCGAGTTGAGATTGAGAGGAGACATCCCTAACAGGTAATCACCACCACCACCAGTAAGCGGGTCCACGTCATCCCAATTGTCATAGCTGCCATCGCGTCCATCGAACCACAGTGTCCAGCCGCGACACGGGTCAGAATCGTTCACCCAGCAGGGGTCATTATTCGGGTCAGTGACGGGGGTGTGATTCGCGTCAACACCCTTGCCTATGGTCAGGTTATGTGTGCTGCCATAGGAACCTGTGTTGGCAACTATGGTGCCGGTGCCTTCCTCGAACAGATACTCAACCACCGGTTGGGTAGTTGGCATTGCCGCCTCGAACCACCCGCCGCTCTTGCACCAGTCTTGTATCAAGATGGTGAGGTCGTTTACATCGACCCTGCAATCGCCGGTGATATCGCCTGCAGGTCCGTATTCTGTGAAACATCTGGGTGGATTCAGCCTGATGTCGTCGAAGTATATAGTACCTTCCTCTTTCAGCCCTCCGGTTTCTCTTACCTTGTCGCCTATGCCAAGGACGAGGCGGGTGATATTAGAGAGGGTCACTCCGGAGAAGTCTTTCAGAGGGATGTTCCATGTATGTACCTCTTCCTCAAGGATATCGTTATGATCCGGGAGGTTGACCTGAGCAGTATTGGTGCCATCAGAGAGCTTCACGTACATCGGCGGGTCGGGACCGTTGTTCATATCGCCAATGAAGTCTATCTCCAGTGCTGTAACGCCATTTCCTGAATAACTCCAATCCTGGCCTGTAGAATAATTTCTCCAGGTTTCAGAATAGTACGTGCCAATGTCATTCCAGTATTCAAACAGCATCGAGTTACCATCGACGGCGTAGTTTGCATCTTTGTTGACCCAGACGACTCCCTCGCCGTCTGCACCACTGTAGTAGTCTTTCCATACGCCTCGCAGCTCCGTTGGGTTGGCGTAGAAGTCGAAGTCGTCGATGAGGATGTAGTTTGCGACGGTGAAGTTCCAGATGTAGCCCTTGACTGTTAGGGTGTTGACCTCGTCGATACGCCAGAAGTACTGCTCGCCTACAGCGGGGTTTTCATTAGTTCCGGCATCATACAGCTCGGTGCCGAGGTTTAGCCTGGTCTTGTACTCTGACGAAGCTGTAGTAGCAGCTGTAACAGCGGCTTCACTTGTGCCGAAGTATACATCGTGCCACTTAGAGTCGGCTCCAGCTGTCCATCTAAGGATGACGTTTTTGGGCACGTCGTTGGCGCCGTCCCCAGGATGGGGATTTTTGGCGAGTCCTTCAACTGTAAAGCTCCAGACCTCGCCTTTCCAGCGACCATTCGGAGGTACAGGGACAGGACCAGGGACGTAGTTCTCATTTACCTCATCGATACGCCAGTAGTAGGTATTGCCCAGGACCATTGTTCCCGGGTCATACTCGTTAGCATCCTGATTTCCCATGAATTCGGCAGAAGCGGTCGTCGCACTATTTACCTCAGCCCAGGTAGAGCCGAAGTAAACATCGTGCCCGTTTACGTCTTTAGCCCAAAATCCCGGGCTCCAGATAAGATTTGCATCTTTGGGCACCTCCACGGCGCCCTTGTCCGGGTTGGGGCTATAGGCGTTAGTAGCGTAGTCCCACGTCAGGTGAATATCGTCAAAGAAGATGTAGTTCTCCGAATTCCCGGTGACGCCCGTAAACCTGATACCCAGTTTCTTTCCGAGGCCGGCGTAGCCGGGTGCGGCCACCCACTTTAACTCGCCGGGAAAGAAATCCCACGGTGTTGCCCCGGACTGCTCCAAATCTTGTATAAAGCTGGTCACTTCAACAATATTCGCATCTGGATAGTTGGCGTCCTCCGGGTAATACAATTCCGCCTTGAGAGCGTGATCCCACCAGGCTAACCCCCACCAGGTGAGTTCGTACAGCCTGCCCTCGGTGATGGTGGTATTCGGGTCGTTGATGTCGAGAAATTGCCGCATAGAAGTGTACGATCCTTGTATCCAGGCGATAAGGTAGCCATCGGGAAAACCGTAAGCATCACCAGTTTTGGTATCCTCATGGGACCAACAGTCACAGGTTGTTCCCGGCAGCAATTCATCGCAGCTCGTGCCGCCGCCATAACCACCTTCACCTATCCAGGCTAACATATCCTCACCGTCTAAATCGCAGGTCAATTGGTTGCCATCGTTACCAAGCTCAAAGCTGTGGTTGATGATGTTGATTTCCACCACAGCCTGTGACGCATCGACAAAAGCAAGCACTAAAACAAAGGAGACTAAAATACATAATTTTCTACACATAATAATTCCTCCTCAATAATAAACAATTCAAAGATTCCTTTGGCTTTTCGCCAAATTATTTATTTTTAACAAGCACGGTTTGCACACATAGCCTACCCTAATTAAGTTAGTTAATTAGTATATTTCGTGCCTGTTTGAAACCAAGGCCAGGGCAATTACGGCTTAGTTTTGTTTTTTTCTCCTCTTTTC
>CP070728.1:470869-473717 GCA_020351025.1 Planctomycetota bacterium | reverse complement strand
AAAGGCGACATGGTGATGTATGTTCCTTGCAACGAAACTAGGGAGTTGGTAACTATCAACGACGACGGGTCGGCTTGGCTTAGGTCAAAGAACTTGAGTAAGTTAAATTCAGCATATCGTATTTTCCCTGGAAGCTGGAAACCCCTTCCAAAGCCACCCGAGCCGAAAAGAGGTGATTTGGTGATAGTGAGATTAGTTGGAGGTAAGCAGGTACCGGCATTTTTCCATTCTTTTGGTAAATATAGGCATGGAGGAGTTACTGTTACAGGGATCTACTATATTAGTAACGAGTTCGGAAGAAGTTTACGACTTTACAGCGAGTGGCGCTTTCCAACCAAGGAAGATCTGGAGGCTATTTATGGGAGCAATGACGACGGCGCGTAACTATACCCCTCGGCCACTCCGGTGGCATGAGTGGCGAGATGTGGAGAGAGGAGAGATAATACTCTTCCATTGCGTAGCACTAACCATGAGCCCCAATTTTCCGGAAAACCCTGACAGGTTCGTAACGGCTCTCTATGAGGATAACCGACTGGCGGACAGAGCACTGGCGTATGAGAGACACATATTCGTAGAAGAAGGGAAATTTAATTACAGGAGTAGAAAATGAATGAGTATTTGGCAATTTATTTTTTCATCAAGCTGGACGACATCAAGGGATGCCTGCAGCAAGACGGTGGGCTAGTGTTTTTGTCGCTTACCATCATGGTAGTAATATTACTTACATTACTTGCCAGAGCTGATTCGAATAGAAACAGCTTTGATGTAGCCTGTGAAGAGGTGTGGAAGAGAAGATGTGCAAGGTGGAGTGTTTATACTTTCTTTTTAACAATTGTTTTCTCGTATGTAATAAACACTTTCCTTGCTTTTGTCCCTTCGACGAATCAAATGGCTGCGATTTACCTAGGAGGACAGGCGGCGCAGAGCGAGACCGTGGAGATTCTGTCAAGGCTGCCGAAGAAATATGCAACTATCCTTGAGAGCAAGGCAGACGCTTGGGTAGATGAGCAGGTTGAAAAAGGCCGGGAGAAAATCCAAGAAGCAATAACAGAATAAAAAAGGCACCTAGAGCCGTGGAGCCGTAGGTGCCTCAACAAGGAAGAGAAGTGTCGGTTATTAATATAACCGGTAAACTAAAAAAGTCAATGGGAGAAAATGAGTGGATAAAAAAGGCTTTACATTGGTTGAGTTGATGATCGTTCTGGCGATCATAGGAATCTTGGTGGCTGTGGCTATTCCTGCTTACCAGGAAAGTAAAACAAAAGCAGTTCAGCCTGTACCGGCACAACAGGAAATTATCAATGGGTGGCAAGAATGAGTTTTCAGCCATGGCAATTGACCCAGTTAGTTTTTTTCGTGGTGATGGCAGTGGTTTTCTGGAAAATACATAATAAATATGCACGAATAGTCATTGTTGTATTTGCTTTTATCGTTTTCGCGATGAACCCGATCAGGGTGAAGCAAAAAGGGGTAGTACAGCTCGAGGGAGGCGGGCCGGATTTTAAGGTAGAAGAGAGATGGAACGATAAGGGTAAATCTTTCAAACAAAAACAGACTGAAGAACTAAGTCAACTAAAAGAGGAAAGTGACAATGCGATGGATTAACTTGGTAGTATTGATTTCTTTGGCGGCTACATTGTCGGCTTGTGGGTTTGACACAATTCCGCCGACGTTTAAAGGAAAAATACTTACGACATCAGGATATAGCCCAGATGTTCTTGAGCCTGGCAAATACACCCTGTGGGGTCGGGACGAAATGGTTTATATCCAAACGAACACCGCGACTTATAAGGAGGATGTAAAAATCATACTGGATGACAAGCTAACGCTGCATGCAGAAGTAAGGTTCCGAGGGCGTATAAATGGAACTAACAAGGTACTGAATGCCATGTTTAATGATATTACCCCAGGCGAAGACATGATCGTTTCGTTCCAGGAAGTTTACAATGTTTATGGGCGAATGGCGGTTCGGAATAAAACACGAGAAGTCATAAGTAAATACACCGTTGAGGAAGTCCATAGGAATTATTCACGCCTGTCAAATGAAATAGGGGTTGTACTTATCGAGGCGTTATCCAATACTCCACTGCAAATTTCAGACGTCGCTATGGGCGAAATTGCTTATCCTGATGTTGTGACGAATGCCGTCGCCGCAGCAAAAGAGCGGAAAATGGCGATCGAAAAAGAACAGGCTCAAGCCGAAATCCAGCTAACCAAGAAGAAGAACGAGCGCCTGCTCGCCGAAGCTGATTACCAAATTGAAATCACTCGTGCCAAGGCAATTAGGGACAAGAATAAGATAATCGGTGAGGGCGTTACCGCCGAGCTGATAGAGTTACGGCGGCTTGAGGTACTTGAAAAAATGGCCGAGAACAATTCAGCGGTATTCATGCCTGTTGAAGCGATGTCGTCAACCGGTGCTCAGATGCGAATGTTCAGCGGGAAATAACCCCTCCCGGTAGTTGGTCGAGGTGCCTGGCAATTCTCAGGCACCTTAGCGAGTTACCGAGAAAATTAACAAGGGAGCAAAGTCATGGGAGCATTAAAACACTACGATCTAGTAATTGTCATGGGCTGCATGGAGCGGCCGAAGTTAAACGGATGCGTGGGGATGGTAATCAACCAACCCATTTATGAGCACGATCAGCTCTACCACTGGGTGGAGTTTTCAAAAGACCCTTGTGGGGTTGTAGACATACCACGTAAAAACCTCCGACCGATCTGTGTGGCTGACAACCGCACGGCGGCCGACAAGAAAGATTTAGTTTACCAGACCGGTACATAACTTTTGGGGGGCTGACTACTCTCTCAAGGCTATGTTAAATTATTACGCAAATTTTTTAACTAT
>CP070728.1:467917-470769 GCA_020351025.1 Planctomycetota bacterium | reverse complement strand
GCATTCCAGTCAAATGCCAAAACTGTACCCAGTGATTGAAACCAAACCGGGTCCGCAATCCTTCGGATAAACTCGTCGGGGCCAAACTCGGTAATAAGCACCCTTGTGATTTCACGTCCGAGCTTGACCATTCTTGTGAAAAGCCACTTAGGACATGTACCTGTATCCAGAGTGAATGTTGCAATCCCTCTTTGCATAATAAAGTTATACCGTCAAAACTCGGGAAAAGTTATCACGCCCGGCAGGACTCGAACCTGCGACCTACGGATTAGAAATCCGTTGCTCTGTCCGGCTGAGCTACGGGCGCTTTTTTTTAGGACATTAAGTAGGCCCTACGACTAAACAATCACAAAAACACTTTGGACTGATTATAAACGAATACCGCAAATGCGTAAAGCCCGGTCTATATAATTGCAAAACATTGTTCGTTGGCCTTAATCGAGACAACATGAGACTTTGTAGGCGTCTTTGGCCTTATCCACCTGGAAGGTTACCGGCAGAAATTTCTTTATTATTTCCATATTTGTTAAAAGGTGCGTTGAAAGCTCATTGGTCGTATAAGAGCCGGCTTTTGCAATCGCCATATAGAGCAAAAGTTGGTCAGCCAAGAAACGGTCAATGGCAGCGCCACTTGCCATAAAATCTTCAGCCAAATTGACAGCCTCACTTATTACTTCCTGCGAAGGTTTACCGCGCATCCCAAATGCGGTAAATACTGTTGTACGGACACTGTCACAAAGTCGAATCATTACGCAATTTCCAGGACCATCAGAATCTGTCACTTCAACGTGTTCGATATTTTGGATATCCAGCTCGCTTTGAAGCAAAAGTTTTTGCTGACGCTGAGCTATATGTGGTGGTAGTTTAGCTATATATATTCTTGCATGAATTTGAAATTGCTTGCTCGGCTTACAAAGATTAATGGTCTGATGTGATTGCTCCTGCCAGGGCTGAATATCAAAAATTATCTTTCCGCCCCCTGCGGGGAAAAAGCCGTGCTTTATCCGTTTGCAATTGCCACAAAAGCCAGCGGTTGCGATAGCAGGCAAGAAGGTTTCACAAATAAAATCAAACGGAGGTGCCAAGGGATTATGTGTTCCGCCGGTAACAGTGATTGTAGAAGGTTTGTCGGCTAAAAATAAAGCAGGCAAGACGGTTTGGCTTACTAAAGTTGCCGAACCTGCTGAGCCTATGTCAAAATAAAAATCGCCGCTTTGTACCGGGCTGGGTTGAAAATCCAATATTCTTGAGCCTTGTGTAGCTCCCCGGCATTTGCCATTGGAGATTTGACAGGCGGCCTGGACACAGCTTAAATGTTGTTTTGCCAAGCCAGGATTGCGACGAGCAGCGCGGATGTTTTCAATGTGCAAGCTTTTGCCGGTTATGCAGGCCAGCGCCAGGCTTGTTCGCAGTATCTGGCCTCCCCCCTCACCTGTGCTGCCATCAACGAAAACAGTTTTGGTATTACTCATCGAAAATATCTATCGTAACATCCCCAATAACTATACAATGAATTTGTTCGATATCAACTTTAGGTGCCCTAATCACCACAATACCTTTATCGTTTTGCCAACTGGTTATAGTGCCAATAGCAACATCTATGCCATTTTTGTTTCTCAATCCTGCAAGTCTGTGGATACGGCTCTCGCTACTTAAGTTCCGATTCATTTGGACTGATACTTTACTTAGCCTAATGTTATAAAGGCGTGAGTTCTGAAAGTACTTGCTAAACAGTTTTTTTCGATAGCCTTGTCTTTTCTGTGGTGACTTAGCTGGTATTTGTTGCGGAGCTTTAATTATTTCAATCCGTGACTCAAGGAATTGTAAGCCTGCAAGTATGTCACTTAGTTCATTGTTCTTTTGTACTGCCACAATCAACTTTGGTTTTATCATACACTGCACTGTCCACCATAGGGCAGCTGCCGCTGGTCCACAGATAAAACCGGGGGTATCGATTATGGTTAGTTTGGCGACTGTGGATGCCTGTCGGGTGCATTGTAAGATGGCGGCTGTTAGCTGTAACAGATGGCCTGTCGGTGTAACATCGCCTACAAAGCTTATACCACTGGCAGTAAGCTCTGAGAAATCAACCTGAGGATTATCGATAACAGCCGAACCAACAGTGGTAGGCGGACCAATGTGGGATTGGCCAATATCTGCGTCGACGATTCCAACCGGTTGACTTGAGGCCGCATGCTTTGCCAGTGCCTCTGCAAGTGTAGTTTTGCCCGTGTCAGATGCGCCAAGAATCAGACACGTACCTGTTTTTATTAAGCCTTTGCTTAAAAGCTGCTGTGCGACTTTGTTTGGCCAATCTTGTGACATTGAGACTGGTACCCTGTGATTAGCTACGACAATAGCCTACGACGACCATGTAAATAGGTTCGAGGTGGTCAGGCAGTGATAAAACGTTGCTGACGGAGGCATCATCAAATGCGCCAACTGCGACAGAGCCAAGCCCTAAAGCTTCAGCTTGAAGGTGAACATTTTGCGCGGCGTGGCCTGCTTCCATGTATACGTAACGAACACCTCGCTGGCCGTAGCGATTGGTTGTTTTGGAAAACTTGGCTGTAAAGACCAGTGTCAATGGTGCTGCTTCAACAAATTCCTGTCCCCAGGCGGCTGAGGCAAGTGGAGCACGCAGGTCCTCGTCTGTCAGCTTTTCAAGAGCGTGTTTGGCAGGCAGATACTGAAAAAAACCATCACCGGTCACGACAAAGAGTTCCAAAGGATATGTTGCTCCTGCTGAAGGTACTGTACGAAACCTGCTGCCGGCATCCTGCCCTTGAGCTGACCAGACTAATTGGCCGATTTGCTCAAGCGTAAGAGACTGCGGCGAAAACTGACGCCGT
>CP070728.1:464898-467817 GCA_020351025.1 Planctomycetota bacterium | reverse complement strand
AAAAGAGGCAGTCGCACTGGCTGAACGCGCGGCTGGATTAACAAACTATCAGGACATCAAGATTCTTTATACCCTGATGCTGGCCTATGCGGCAGACGGTCGATTTGAACAGGCTGTTGAAACAGGACAAAGAGCGTTAGCGTTGCCGGCGGCAAAAGAGAATAAGGAACTGGCTGGCGATATCCATAACAGGCTGAGAATCTACGGGCAGGAAGAACTACAAAGCAGGTCTCTACAACAGCAATACTAAATAGCGGTTAAGGTATAAAGGCATTTTCGTAATGTCTTATCTTGGGGTGGCCGGATTGTCCCAGCACTATCGTAACAATATCAAAGCGACAGGGCTTATCATCAATATTGTTAATATTAAGAAAATACTGAGCGGTTCTCTTTAGCCTGGCTTTTTTAGAAGCAGTGATAACCGACTCAGGGGGCTCGAAGCTTTCACTGGCCCTTGTTTTAACCTCGACAAAGACGATAGCCCCATCGGTATCGACCATAACAAGGTCGACTTCACCAGCTTTGCAGGAGAAGTTGCGAACCAGCTTGCGCAGGCCTTTCCTTTTTAGATACCTCTCACAGCGTTTTTCACCCCATCGGCCGAGTAGCTTCCTATCAGCCAACAGTTTGGGTCTATTGAGCAGCAAACCAAACAATTTTGAGTATTTCCCTTTGCTGGAAGACAAGCCTGGATTACTCGGAAACGGTGTGCTTGCCATGCCGTTGTGCCAAGCGAACAGCTTTACCGGCTCGCTGGCGGAGGAAATAAAGTTTTGCGCGTCTTGTTTTACCGCTTCGCATCGGCCTTATATTTACCACATTCGGTGAATGAAGCGGGAATATTCGCTCAACACCTTCGTTATCCACAATCCGCCGCACGGTAAAGGTTTCATTAATCCCGCGACCTCTGCGCGCAATTACCGTGCCGGTAAATATCTGAATACGCTCTTTGTCGCCTTCTTTGATTCTGCAGCGGACATCTACGGTGTCGCCTATTTCGAAATGCGGTATATCCTTCTTGAGGCTCTGTTTTTCAACAGCATCCAGCATTTCTGTTTTTGTTGCGTTGGAAGCTTTCTCTTTTCTGGCCATTTCTTAGTCCTTTTACCCCGTCATATCATTTCTAACGGGAACTGCTGCTCAATCTTTAAAATTTCGCATCTTGCTTGAGAGTTCACAAAAGAGGCATTCTACCTGTTTTATTTTTGAAAACAAGCACTTTCTCAGACTTGTGTTTTTCCCGGCAATTCATAGTTAAATCATAACGCAACAGCAACGCTACCATCAAAACGGCCGGTTCTGCACTCATACAGCCTCATTTACCAATTGAATTTCTTTAAATCTGCAGAAATGCTCAAGTTCTTTGGTGATATCTCCGTAGCATGTCTGCCGATGCAATCCACTTGACCAGTTTTTCCACAATTTCTCTATGTCTCCGTCTACCTTGACAGTAATTTTAGTACGGCAACCCCTATCGTGCTCGAGGGATACGGGGGCATCGATAATTTCGCCTGTGAAGTATAGCAGCAGGTCCGTACCAACCAGTATTGCCTGAGTAACTTTTTGACCGATTTGCATTTTCACCTGCGGAACAACACCTTCCTGTCTTTCCATAACGGTCCGCAGCTTGTATGAGGCAGCCGGTTTATCGGGACCATCCATTTTTGGAGTACCCAAACAGTGAGCCAGGATAATACTGTCTTTGGATTCATCTACGGTCGGGTCGCTGATAAAACCCGGTTTTCCAGCCAAGCCCTGGAATATTATGTGAGTCATAGCAGACCGCAGGTCCGACTCACAAATACCACCTAAGCCCATGTTGTTTAACCTCGAGAACCCAAGGCAGGGATAAGCGGGAAGTTTTATGGTTTTGTCCCACATGGTACCATAACAATCGACAGTCATCACGGTAGCATCCTCTTCATCCAAAAGCTTTTCAAAAGCAAGAGCGAGTCTGCAGGACTTGAATATATCCTCCCTGGAAGGTTCTACAACCATTTCGGCTCCAGAGATCCAGCGTTCGGTCTCGGTTTCTGCCTGCTTATCGGTGACATCGTTGTAGGCATCGAGCACTCGTTTTAGTTCTATTTGTTTAATCTCTGTTCCAAATTTATTTTTCATATTGGCAGCATACGTATCAAAAGAGCTCGTGGTGACGTTGAGTATCTTTGCCTCTCTCAAATGGTGAATTGCACGGAAAGGTCTTATCGCAACTGCAAGTTGCCTGTAATCGCTGGTGAGCATACATCCCATTTTGGCCCCTACCGATTGCGTTTGTAGTCCGCCGAACGACGTCCAGCCGTGGCCGGAATATGGAACAGCAAAAACCATTGTAGGACATCGAAGTTTAAGAATCTCTCTGAGAATATCCGTTATTCCCATCGCAAGCTGAATCACAAGGATACCATCGACACTTTCTAATTTACCTTTGAGCCGCGAAACCTGTTCAACAGAGGTAACCAATTCATCCACAACGAAATCCACATCGGACAGCTCTTCTTTGAGATTGGCGAACTGGGACTGGTAAAACCGGATTTCGTTTTTCAAATCCAGGTTTGGTTTTGGCCAAAGGTTCCAAGGACCCTTTGGGTCTGCCATGTAAATCCTGGCAACTTTGACTTTTGAGCGTCTGGCGCCGGGGCTTATAAGGCTTGATACTTTCGGAACTGCACCAAAGGCTAAAAGGCTCGAACCGCCAAGACACAGGGTACTTCCAGCTACTGTGAATTGCAGAAATTCTCTTCGGTTAATTTCTTTTTTCATCGTAATGTCCTTTCACCAATCTCTGCTAATTGCATTTCTTCATTTCGTTTCTGTTGTGCAATTTTTGTTTTCAGGTTATTTGCGAGCCTCCCGTATAGGGAAAAACCTCGAATATGTGCGGGTAGTTTTCAGGTATTTTTCAATTTTTGCAACGAT
>CP070728.1:461850-464798 GCA_020351025.1 Planctomycetota bacterium | reverse complement strand
CGAGTACCCTTAACAGCGTTTGGCCGGCTAAGAATCGTGCCTTCTACAGATCTTGGCAATGCGGGACCACAAAAGGGTGAGGCGTTAAACTTTGATTGGAAGTGGTCATATTCTGCACCGGGACTTATTATATGGCTGGCGTTAATCCTCGCAATTATGCTTCCTAAAGCAAACCGTAACCCGCATATTCTGCTGATATTCGTTCCTCTTGTAATTGTGAATCTGCTCTGGCTGGCTTTTAAAAAAGTATTAGGTATGTCTTCCTCAGATGTATATCAGTTCGATACATTATTTCACTCTATAACTGTGGGCATAGCGGTATTGTGGCTGGTCGTGAACTATTTTGAGAAGTTCAGGGGTCTTGTCCGATTTTTACTGTCTTTTGGGACTATAGTGACAGTTGCATATTTAGGCACTTTATCCTACTCCACAGAATTTTCGAATGAGGTGGCTCTCTTTCTGGCCTTTTTTGCTTTCATGACTACAACGATGCTTGTCGCAATCACGGCTGCGGGGAAACTATGCTATTGGCAGTACCGTCCTCTTAACCTTATGCTGTGGATGGCTATGTGGACACTTCTCGGCGGTTTGTTTACCACGTTCGGATTCTTCATTGTTGGTATTTTCATTATGTCTTCTGGGCCAAAACCTGATATTCTTGAAGCAATTTTAATGCTAACATTTGTCGGGCTGATTTTAGGGCTGTGTTTATATGTGCTCAATTTGCCTTTCATGATTTTGGGACTTACGAATTCATTTTTCCGCGAGAGATTTTGTGCATGTTTGTGTCCCAAGTCGATGCCGACAACTGCAAAATCAGATGCGAATGGTGATCAGCTTAACGAACAAAGTCTTAATCCAGAGACATCCGAAAACAATCCATAGCGATACGGCAGGGATTGATCGAAAGATTGGTACAAAAAATGATATGTGAACAGACTTCGAAATTCAGTTCTTTCAGTTTGTTTATCATCACCATTCTTCTCTTTGCTGGAACAGGAGTTTATCTCTGCGAAGCGCAGGAAGCTATGGAGCAGAATTCGGCCGTGGGTGAAATAAAGCTCCAGGGTGAAAATATAGATTATGTGGTTCTTATTCGAAAAAACGGTCACAAGGAGACAATTAGCCGGCCTACGGGAACTGTAAAATTGCCAGTGGGTGAATATCGGTTGCAAGAAGTTCTTTTGAGTGGCGGATATATCTTCCGCAGTAATCGCAATCCCCTCGCGATTGGGTAAAGGTTGTTGAAGATAAGACGTCAGTTTTAAAGGTCGGCGGTCCTCTCAAACAAACAATCAGAGTACAACGACAAGGCAGGATTTTATTGTTGAATTATGTATTTCAAGGTGTGGGGGATGAAATCTATACCGGTCGTTTGAATAGGAGCAAGCCGCCGACTTTTACTGTTTACAAGGGGGATAGGAAAATCGCGTCAGGCAAATTTGAGTTTGGTTGAGGCAGCACCTGCTCGTACTCGTGGCGGGTACCTCCAACAACCTTCGGCAAAATCAGTATTGTCGCTTCACATGGCGTTAACGAATCAAATCCGAAAGAAGTAAAACCTGCAGTTTACAACTGGAGGTGGTATTACTCAGCGCCAGGATTTCTTTTATGGCTGGCGTTGATTCTCGTGCTTGTGTTACCTAAGTCAAATCGTGATCGCCGGGCGCTTCTTATCATTATGCCGCTTGTGATTGCAAACCTATTGTGGTTACTATTCAAGAAGGTCTCAGGCATGCCTTCTTCAGAGGCACAACATTATGACATGTTGTTTCAATCTATGGCTATCGGAATTGCAGTTCTTTGGTTGATAGCACCTAAATTCGGAGGCTCCAACGGCTTCGTTCGATTCTGTCTGTCTCTTGGTATCTTAGCTGTAGTTGCCGGCTTAGGTACTTTATCCTATTACACCGGCTTTTCCGGAGAGTCGGCCATCTTTATTGTCTTGCTCGTTTTTATGAGTATTGTACTTCTTTTAGCAATGGCTATAGCCGGCTTGTTATGTAAAAGAAAGTACCTTCCTGTTCGCTATATGATTGGGCTGGCTTTTTTTATCCTGTTAGGAAGTATAGCAGCCGTGATCGGAGCTTTTATTATTGGCATGTGGTTCATTTTTCCGGGGAAACCTAAGCTTGTGTCAGTTATCTTTGATATTGCCAGGGTGGGATTAATCTTTGGTATATGCCTTTATGTGTTCAATTTACCTTATATGATTCTGGCTTTTTATAGTCCCTTTTTCCGCGAGAGATTTTGTGCATGTTTGTGTCCCAGGTCGATGCCGACAACTACAGCACAGTCTAATACCAACTTACCTCATCAGGAAAAAACTGAAAGCGATGGTTCTGTATCAGAAACGCCGACACAGTAAATACTTACATAAAAAATATTAATAAAAGTACAAAAAAATTGTAATTTTTCCCGCAAATCGAAGTCTAATATTATATCGCGAGTTTATAAAGGGCTTTGAGTTTGACCAAATAATTGACCTTATTTAGAGGTTCCTAAAAATGGGAACGAAAACTTACAATTGTCTCACCGTGGCAATCACCCTGTTTGTACTTACTTCACCAGCCAAAGCACAGGAACAGCAGTGGCTGCAATATCACTCAACACGCCAGGCACAGCGAACAATCAGCGATATGGGAACGTCTACCCCGGAAGTAAAATCTGAAAAACCAACAAATGTTCAGTTTCCTGATTTTATTTGCGATGACCCGTTTTTTGCTTTCTGGCCCACCCCTATGGCAGCCGGCGGTGGTCTCTGGATGGCTTTCGACCGTCAGAAAAAAAACGGCCAACCATATGATTTGCTTTATATCGACTCGAATGCAAATGGTAATCTTGCCGACGAACCAGCTATAAATTCTTACGAGCTTGACTATCGCGACAGCCGCCGAACTAAATTCGGGCCGATAAAGGTAATTTTCGAAGGTGAAGACGGCCCGATT
>CP070728.1:458721-461750 GCA_020351025.1 Planctomycetota bacterium | reverse complement strand
ATCCTGAGCGCGCCGATATATGCCCGCCGTTGCGGTGGTGGCGCTATTGACATCAGACCAGCTGGTGCCGAAGTATATCTCGTGCCCATTGACATCCTGGGTGTATACACCTGGTATCCAGTTCAATGTGACATTTTTTGGCACGTTTTCAGCCCCATCCGCTGGTTCAGGGTCCCAGGCTTTAGTCAGCACTGTGTAGTATACCCGAATATTGTCAATCCAGTGCCAACCGTATCCCCGCTGTAAGAACCTGATACCGAGGGGTTGGCCAATGTAGGGCTGACCGGATAGAGCAGCAAACTCGATAGAAAAGGTCTGGTACTCCGAAGTAACAGCAGGCTCATCCTCGACGATGACATTGACATCGGCATTCTCAGAGGTGTTCGGTCCAGGAATGTTACCGTAGAACAGATATGCTTTCAAAGTGTTATTTTCCCACTTGAATGTGTCATAGTAGACTCTGTACAGATAGTTTTCCTGGATAACCGCATTAGCATCGAAGGTCGGGTTGAGACTCTGCCAGACGATGAGATTGCTGTCACTGCCGTATTGGCCCATTGTAAGCCTGGTCAAACCATCAGTTGAATTGTCGTCTTTGCAAATACAACCTGGCGTGCCTAAAGAATCGTCGCAGTCAATCTCCACAGTAGCAAAGTCCACGCCGTTGTCGTTCCAGGCTAATACAGTATCCAGATACGTCACTTTACAGTAAATCTGTTGGCCGTTAACATCGTATTCGAAGCTCAAGTTGTAATTTGGGTCATCGATGTACCCTTCTTCTGCTGCAGCCGTTGCTAAGCCGCTCAGAGCAAGCACCAAAACAAGAGGGGTTATAAAAAACAATTTTCTCCGCATAATAATTCCTCCTTAATAATAAACACTTCAAAGATTCCTTGGCTTTTCGCCAAAACAGTTATTTTTTCAACAGGCACGCTTCGTACAACAAGCACGGATAGCCTTCACTAATTAAGTTAGTTAATTAGTATATTTCGTGCCTGTCTCAAACGAACGTTAACCAAAAACAACAAATACTTTAGCTGAACCTTGTATCAGCTTTAAATGTTTTTTGAAGTTTGGTGACCCTGTTCTCCTTTTCAAATAAACCTCATCCGATTTACCCGCTCAACATTAAGCACTCTTGGTAGTCCTGGGGATAACACACCTCCTCAAACTCCACCGCTAATTATACTGTTTCCCCATCAAGTAAGTAACCCGTTTTTGCGACATTTTTTTGCCTTTTTGCGACACATACATCTTGACATATTTATAAAAAAATGATATGATAAATAATTAGCTTAAAAGACCTTATATCAAAAAAACCCCTTTTTGTGGTAAAAAAGATGTCTGAATCGACTGAAAGTTTTTTCCTATATCTGCCTATTGTTAAAGAGAATTTGCTCTGGGATTTGTACCTGACAGGAATTGGATTTGCGCAAATTCCTCCCAGCACGCCTTATCCACCGCCGGGTCATCCTGAAACATACGATTTTCGGTGGAAAGACGGCAGGGTCCTTCCAGAGTATCAGGTGCTTTATATCTCAGAGGGCGGCGGGATTTTTGAGTCCATTCAAACAGGTGCTGTTCCAGTTAAAGCAGGCGATTTTATCCTTCTTTTCCCGAGCGTTTGGCATCGCTACAAACCCAATGAACGAACCGGCTGGAAAGAACATTGGATCAGTTGGAACGGTGAATATCTATACCGACTTTTCAAAAGAGGATTCATCAACCCGGAAAACGCCGTTCTTACCGGAAATGGCTCAAATCAAATTGTTGACATACACAGCTACCTCTGGAACATAGCTAAGGACGACGCATCTGAAAACTCCCATCAGATGGCCGCCTGTGCTATGCAAATTCTCACGATTGCCCTGCGGTCAAATGAAAAAAATCGGTCTTCGCCTTCAGATCCACAATGCCACGAAACCATTGTTAGTAAAGACGAGCTTGTTATAAAAACAATTCAGCTCATCTGGTCCCAAGCCCATCGAGATATGAATGTAAACAGTCTGGTCGAACAGTTGCCCGTAACTCGACGAACTCTTGAACGGAGATTCAAGAAAGCTCTCGGACATTCTATCGGCCGGGAAATTACGCTTTGCAGAATCGAACGGGCAAAGCATATGTTAGGCGAAACGAATCTGCCGATTGAACACGTCGCATTGGCCGTAGGACTCTCAGGGGCCGACAGATTGGCAAAGGTCTTTAGAGCTTACGAAAACTGCTCGCCGGGGCAATACAGAAAAAAGCAAACACTAAGACCATAGTGACGGTTGATGCAAAAGCGCGCGGTGTTTTCGTTCTCCATTACCCACCAAGGCTGGTCGGCCTCAAACAACACGCTGTCAGCCGGCGCAAACGTCACACCGTTTACCTTGGCAATCGTCTTCCACGCCGGTGCTATATTTCCCCCCTTGCCCTCCATAGCCTTGGCGAAGGAGGGTCTGCCTTCCGCCCTTCTCACTTCGTAATTCAACATTCATTATTCGATATTAGAATATTCCTCCCCCCTCCTCACTTCGGCGTTCCTTGTTCGACATTCGATATTCCTTCCCCTGCCCCCCGATGTCCTTCCTCCTGATACCCTGATTTACCTCACGTTCTTCTGTCCTCTGTCTTCCGTCCTCCGTCGTCTGCCTTTTATCTTCGTTCCTCGCTGCTCCCCCTAACTAACCTCGCATTCAAGATATAATAGACCCAATATAACTATTATAATCAATCCTTATATATCCATAAGAAATCCTTCGCATCAACTCACCCACTCATTCACGCATCCTCTCACGGAGCGCTCTTGGAAGCCCTCGCGGCGAGCGGGTGCAAAATTTTGCAATTTTTTGTATAAGTTTTGTACCGTTTTGCGCAAGTTTTGCGCTATTTTGTACACAATAAGGCACATGCAAAACTCAACAGGGAAAAAACAGCTGGGGCCTATGCTGATTAAATCAGCATAGGCCCCGAATTGGTGCAAACTCAGATGTTAAAGATTACGGCTCAGGCCAGAGCTTGGTCTCAAGCCATTCGTCCGCAAACTT
>CP070728.1:455521-458621 GCA_020351025.1 Planctomycetota bacterium | reverse complement strand
CCTGGTTTCAGAATAGGCCGGACTCTTGTCATTCCAGTATTCAAACAGCATCGAGTTACCATCGACGGCGTAGTTTGGGTCTTTGTTGACCCAGACCACTCCATCGCCGCCGCCTACACCGCTGTAGTAGTCTTTCCATACGACTCGCAGCTCCGTTGGGTTGGCGTAGAAGTCGAAGTCATCGATGAGGATGTAGTTTGCGACGGTGAAGGCCCAGATGTAGCCCTTGACTGTTAGGGTGTTGACCTCGTCGATACGCCAGAAGTACTGCTCGCCTACCTGGGGATTTTCATTAGTTCCGGCATCGTACTGTTCGGTGCCGAGGTTCGTCCTGGTCTTGTACTCCGACGAAGCTGTAGTGGCGGCTGTAACAGCGGCTTCACTTGTGCCGAAGTATACATCGTGCCACTTAGACTCGGCTCCCGCTGTCCATCTAAGAATGACGTTTTTGGGCACGTCGTTGGCGCCATTAGAAGGATAGGGATTTTTGGCGAGTCCTTCAACGGTAAAGCTCCAGATTTCGCCTTTCCAGCGACCATTCGGAGGTGCAGGCACAGGACCGGGCTCGTAGCTCTCATTTACCTCATCGACACGCCAGTAATAGGTAGTGCCCAGAACCATTGTTCCCGGGTCATACTCGTTAGCGTCCTGATTGCCTATGAATTCAGCCGAAGCGGTGGTCGCGCTATTTACCTCAGCCCAGGTAGAGCCGAAGTACACATCGTGCCCGTTTGTATCTTTAGCCCATAATCCCGGACTCCAGGTAAGATTTGCATCTTTGGGCACATCTGTGGCGCCATCTTCCGGGTTGGGGCTGTAGGCCTGACTTGCCCATTGGTTCCATACCCGGATGTTCTCGACCCAGACATAACTTCCGTCCATGGGAGATGTAAACTTGATGCCCAGCCCTTCGTTAATGTAGTCCTCGTCCGGTTGTGCGACAAATGTCAGTTTGTTGTCATATACCCAATCGGTCCTGCCGCTTGGGCGTTCAAAACAGATGATTTGTTGATCTTTGACGGCAATGTCAATTTGATTTACATCCGGCTCGCAAGGCTCCTCCAGGTAATAGAAGTGCGCACGGATGATATCGTGGTCGGCGCCTTCCCATATCAGACCGTCGAAGATAAGGTCGTATCTCATGCCGGCGGTAATATTATGGTCGAGAACCTGGTAAATCCAGACGCCGTTGTGGATGAAGCAATGCGAATTGCCATCATGGTGGACAACCCAGTCGCGACAATCATCGCACATTCCTGGCGCGCCGCAGTTCACATCGACACCGGCCCAGCCAGTACTGGCTGGCACCCAGTCTGAGTCCCAGCCTAACACGTCTTCGTCCGGCGAGGTTCCTATACCCTCATGACAGGTGACCTGGTTGCCGTCTGCCATCAACTCGAAGCTGCCGTTGTTGACATCAAGCCATTCTGCCTGGGCAGCTCCGCCAAGAGCAAGCACCAAAACAAAGGAGGCCAAAATACATAATTTCCTATACATAATAATGCTCCTCACTTAACAATAAAACCTTCTAACTATTCTTTGGCCTTTCGCCAAAACAGTTGTTGTTCTCAACAGACACGCTTCATGCAACAAGCATGCATAACCTTCACCACATTCATTATATTGAATTAAAAATTTCCGTGTCTGTCTCAAACAATATAAAACTTTACACAACAAACGACAAAAACCTTTACTATAACACTTAAAACTTTGTATCTGACCGATACGAAATCTTTTTAGATTCGATTCTGCCCTCCTTCCCTTAAAAGCCCAATCTGAGCCGTTAATGATGAACTGACAAAACCTTCTCCTATTTAGGTTTATAAACTCAATTAGAAGTCCCGCTCCTTGCTTAAAGACTATTTACATACTCTGATGACGCTCTATAAACTCCTGAGAAAATGTGGCTTCACCATCCTTAACTCATTTATTTATACCACATTAGCTGCCTTTTTGTCAAGAACATTTTTTCAACATTTTCGGCAGGATTGGGTCGCAATTTTTATGAAATTTCGCGAAGCGCATAATTTCCGCAGTTACAAGCTATTACAAACATTTAGCTCAAAAGTTTTGTCCGATAATTCTTGTTAAGACGACCGTTTAATTCCGGAGATTCCCTGCTTTTGTGGCGAAAAATTTGTGCCCCGCCCCCTCTATTTACTGGGTCATATCGGGAAATTTCTGTGCTGTTGCATACAAAATGAGCTAATTTTGGAGGAACAAACTGCCCGGCAGTTGTTTTATCAGTCCTTTAAGCCGAAGCGATATCAAGCCGGCATTGATACTGCCTGCGGTCAACTTCGTTCCTGCGATTATTTGTTCTATATGCAGGGGTTCTTTGCTCAGATAATCATATATTGTTTTTTCATCTCCGCTTAGCTTCACTTGGCTGATGTCAAACAGAGGCGTCTCTATTTTTGCCAGGGCCTTTGCCGCCGCCTTGCTTACATGCTCTTCCAGTTGCTCTCCGATATAGCCAAGGGCTTCCATCACATCCTTTATAGATTCAATCAGCTTGGCCCCCTGCTTTATCAATTCGTGGGAGCCCTTACTTAACGGTGAATCGATTTTCCCCGGCACCGCCATAACCTCCCGATTATAATCCAGTGCCGCTCTGGCGGTAATCAACGCTCCGGAGTATAAACCTGCCTCGATAACTATTGTTCCAAGTGACAGCCCGGCTATTATCCTGTTGCGTGGCGGGAAATTTTCTGACAGTGGTTCGTATTGCAATGGCAGTTCACTAATACAGGAGCCGGATTCGCTTATGAGTTCGAATAGCTTCTTATTTTCAGGAGGAAAGACTCCCCCTAAACCGCAGCCCTGCACTGCAATCGTGCGACCGCCGGCTGACAGTGCGCCCTGATGTGCCGCTGTATCTATGCCACGCGCCATGCCGGAGCAAATTGTAAAGCCGGCTGAGCTTAAAAGATGTGCCAGCCTCGAAGATTGCTCCTGGCCGTACAAGCTGCAACGCCGAGTACCAACTATTGCAATGGCTAAGTTGTCCGAAGAGCTTAAACTGCCCTTTATGTAAAGAACAGCGGGTGGGTCATAAATCTGCTTCAACAAAGCAGGATAGCGCGCATCCTCAAGGTTG
>CP070728.1:452168-455421 GCA_020351025.1 Planctomycetota bacterium | reverse complement strand
CCTCGTCGAGCGCTTGCTTTGTGATTTCGACCGCTGCATTTTGGTCTGCTTTAACGATTGCCTGGGCTAATGCTTTCAAATCTGCCATCTTAGTAAACCCATATAAAAGTAATTAACCTGATTTGCATCGACTTATCCTGCAATTTGAACTTTTATAACAGGGAGAACACCTTGTTATAAAAGGTTTGTAAAATACTGAACGAGGTCAGCAATTGTGAGTGCATTATGCACAGTTCGATGAAAAATTCAAATATCTTCTGCGAAAAGCTTCTTTTAATTCTCGAAATTTTTCGTATTATTGAGAGCTTATTACAAATTTGAGGTATTGCAACAGGGCTTGCTAAATAGATGATAGATTTTTAGGGCCTATAGGCAGGAGTTGAGCGGTTTTTGAGGGCTGATAGGATAAATTACGTGATTATTAGGTGGATTTAGGCTAAATAGCAAGATAGTGCAAAAAAGAAGCTCTGTTCTTGTATTTGGTTTTTGTGGTTTCAGTAATAATTATTGTATTGGGCTGGCGAGCATTAAACTGGCGAAGAGAAAGCAGTTGCGGCTGGTATTGGAAGTAAATGTTAATGAAGTGTGAGAAAGGGCTTATATGAAACTCGACCCGACTAAGATGAAGGATTGGCAGATTGCCGAGTCAGCAGAAGAAAAGATGCCAGCTATGGAAGAATGGCGGCAAAGGATGGGCTTAGAAAGGGATGAACTGCTTGCCTATGGGAGAATAGCCAGGCTGGATTTCTTGAAAGTTATCGACCGTCTCAAGGACAAACCTGATGGTAAGTACATAGAAGTGACTGCTATAACTCCTACACCGTTGGGGGAAGGCAAGACCACTACAACTATGGGTATCCTCGAGGGGATGGGTAAGCGAGGACTCAATGTGGGTGGTTGTATCCGCCAGCCCTCAGGTGGGCCTACTATGAATATCAAGGGTACTGCAGCCGGTGGCGGGATCGCATTACTTATCCCAATGACCGAATTCTCTATGGGTCTTACCGGAGATATTAACGACATCATGAATGCACATAACCTTGCGATGGTTGCCCTTACTGCCCGGATGCAGCACGAACGAAATTACGATGATGAACAACTGGAAAGATTAAGCAAAATGCGACGCTTAGATATAGACCCTACGCGGGTGGAGATGGGCTGGGTTATGGACTTTTGCGCTCAGAGCCTTAGGAATATTATCATCGGCCTTGGTGGTCGTATGGATGGATTTATGATGCAGTCCAAATTCGGTATCGCCGTTAGCTCAGAGCTTATGGCTATGTTATCTATTGTCACTGACCTGAAGGACCTGCGCAAAAGAATGGACGAAATTACAGTTGCGTTTGATAAAAAGGGTAATGCAATTACCACAGGCGACTTAGAGGTTGGTGGTGCCATGACTGCGTGGATGCGGAACACTATCAACCCTACTCTATGCTGCACGGTGGAGTATCAGCCCTGCATGGTTCACGCCGGGCCATTTGCAAATATTGCTGTGGGCCAGTCTTCAATAATTGGTGACCGAATTGGGCTGAAGCTGTTCGACTATCACGTTACTGAAAGCGGATTTGGAGCCGATATCGGCTTTGAAAAGTTCTGGAATGTAAAGTGCCGTTATAGTGGGCTGAAGCCTCATGTATCAGTACTGACGGCAACTATCCGGGCATTAAAGATGCACGGCGGGGGGCCAAAGGTGGTCGCTGGTATAGACCTGCCTGACGAATATAAATACGAGAATGTGGGACTCGTCGAGAAGGGTCTGCCCAACCTGCTGCATCACATTAATACTGTTCGAAGCTCGGGCATTAACCCGGTGGTGTGCATTAATAGTTTCCATACTGATACTGAGGAAGAGATTGCCTTGGTTCGCAAGGCTGCCGAGGGTGCAGGAGCACGCTGTGCTGTTTCCAGTCACTGGGCTGATGGGGGAGACGGGGCTTTGGAGCTGGCAGATGCCGTCAAGGATGCATGTGAACAGGAGACTGAATTTAAGTTCCTTTATCCCTTGAAAATGAAGCTCCGAGAGAGGGTTGAAAAAATTGCGAAAGTAGTTTATGGTGCTGATGGGGTTAGCTGGGCGCCCGATGCAGAGGCGAAGGCTAAAAGTCTGGAGTCTGATCGCAAATATGATGATTATGCTACTATGATGGTGAAGACCCATCTGAGTCTTACCCATGATCCGGCTCTAAAGGGTGTGCCGAAGGGATGGACGCTGCCTATCCGTGACATATTGATATATTCAGGTGCGAAATTCCTGTGCCCCTGCGCCGGGGCCATCAGTCTTATGCCAGGAACTTCGTCTAACCCCGCCTTCAGAAAGGTTGATGTTGACGTCAATACAGGGAAGGTACAAGGCCTGTTCTGAAAAACGATTTGATACCCCACGAATTGACACAAATAAAAAAGGATAGCAGATTTCTGAAAAAAGGAGTGATTGAGCAATGACAGCAGAAATTATAGATGGCAAGCAGGTGGCCGCGGATATGCGGGCGGAACTTAAAGAAGAAGTGGCGAAGCTCAAAGAGCAGGGTATTGTGCCGGGGTTGGGGGTAATCTTAGTTGGCGAGGACCCTGCATCGAAGTCGTATGTTACTGCCAAGGAGCGTGCCTGTGAGGAGATAGGTATTTATTCGGATGATAATCGCCTTTCTGCAGATACATCTCAGAAGGAGTTAATGGCCGTGGTAGAGAGGATGAATAAAGACGCCAAAATCAACGGTATTCTGGTTCAGCTGCCTTTGCCGAAGGGCCTTAATGAGACGGAGGTACTTTTGGCGATTGACCCTGATAAGGACGTTGACGGATTTCACCCGATGAATGTGGGCAAGATGGTGGTGGGCGAGGAGGCTTTTCTGCCTTGTACGCCGCATGGTGTTGTTCAGCTTCTTCTTCGCAGCGGGGTAAAAATTGAAGGGGCACATGTGGTCATCGTCGGACGTAGTAATATAGTAGGCAAACCACTTATGAATATGCTTATACAGAAAAAAGCCCAAGGAAATGCCACTGTAACCATATGCCATACGCGTACGAAGGACCTTGTCCATCACACAAGGCAGGCAGATATCGTTGTTGCAGCTGCAGGTCGGCCTAATACTATTACAGCGGATATGGTACAAGAAGGTGTGGTGGTGATAGATGTTGGCGTTAATCGAGTCGAGGACGCGACAAAGAAGAAGGGTTATCGCCTTGTGGGTGATGTTGATTTCGAGGCGGTTAAAGAGAAGGCCTCGCTTATTACCCCTGTGCCGGGTGG
>CP070728.1:448814-452068 GCA_020351025.1 Planctomycetota bacterium | reverse complement strand
CCCAGCCCTGAAATCCTGCCCCCAAATTCCAGCAGACCTGCTGCAGGTGGTATTGATAATTCCACTTTTAAGAGATTACCCTGCTCAAAGGTGTCAACCGTGGTCTCGAAATACAAACCGCCCGGACTAACATTCACCGTATGGCCTAAGTAGAGTTTCTCGTCAGGTGAGTCGACCTTACGGCATGATAAATCGAGAGTTATCGGAACTCGCTTATATTTTCGCTTTTCAGGTCTGTTCATAGTTTGCCTCCTTGCTCAATCTTTGTTTATTCCCTGCTACAAATTTAGCAAAACACATACCAAAGTCAGGAATAGGCAAACAGCCTATTTTCACTTTTACAAGTGTTTGCTAACCATAAAGTTAGGTAGGATTGTTGTCGCCTGTTCGGCAAAATTCAATTAGTGGAATAATTCCTATGTTGCAAAATAACAACAAGAAAGCTCGTTTTGCTGGCTTATTAGGCAGATTTCGAGACAACACAACGAATTTTAGCTCCTTAGTTTACATAATGTTACGTTTCTTACTAAACATACAATGTTTAGAACCCGAAAAATAGGTAAGCATGTTGTTTTTTTACAACATCCATACTTGACAATGTGGAGATAAGCTTTATTATTTAGAAGCTATATTTGCCCACGGAGACCTAAAATCCAAAAAGTCAAGTAAAAGTGAGAGTATGCAAAAACTGCACGTCACAAATGGAAAGTCGGGATTTGGTTGGTTCGGCAAAAAGATTTTTGAGACACTTCCGGTAGGAATTGTTGCTTTCGACAGGAATCTGAAGATTACCGATGCCAACCCTCACGCGGCAAAACTCATCGATTTAACTGATAAAATTGACAAATCCCTGCAGAGAGGTACCGACGGTTCTGCGTCGGCAAGCCAGGATTGGTCGCAGCAACTGGAATCAGTTATCTTAACGGGGAAGGCCCGGACATTCGAGAGTGTCAGATACACCTCTAATGGCAAAACGAAATTGTTGCGCATCGCCTGTGCCGCACTGAAGAAAACGGGAACAGGCAAAAACTGCGGAGGCACAATCATCATCGAAGATATAACCGAGCAGGTAAATACCCGGTGCCAATTAGCAAATGCCGAGAGGCTCGCGACCGTTGGTAAGCTTGCCTCCAGGGTAGCGCATGAGCTGAATAATCCCATGGACGGTATATTGCGATACATCAATCTTGCGTTGAGAACTATTGAGAAGCAAGACCTCGAGAAACCCAAAGAATATCTCACGCATTGCCGAGAGGGACTTGTGCGGATGGTTCAAATCGTAAGCGAGCTATTGGAATTCTCGCGGAATACATATTCACCATTTGAACATGTCAGGATAGAGCAGATTGTAGAAGATTCGATAAAAACAATGGATACGAAAGGAGAAGCTTCGAAAGTTAAGATACTACGTAACTACGCCTCCGACATACCGGAAATTAGAAGCGGCAATCTCTTTCAGGTCTTCTGCAACCTCACAAAAAACGCTCTGGATGCGATGCCGAACGGCGGTGAACTCAACATCTCAACACGTATGTCAGCAAAGGACACCGCGGCAGTAGAGTTTCGCGATACAGGCGTCGGTTTTGACGCCGAAGAGAGGGAGGTCATATTTGAGCCGTTCTTTACCACGAAAGATAGAGGCAAAGGAACAGGGTTAGGATTAGCGATATGTAAGGACATAGTGGAAAGATACGGCGGAAAAATAACCGCTGATATGGCACCTAAAGGCGGTAGCATATTCACAGTGTATTTGCCTGTGAGAAGTGAAAATACATAAAACCGGTGAGTAGCTGAGAAACTGTGATGGAAGAAAAGAGTATCCTTGTTGTAGACGACGACAGAATTATACTGGATTCGCTGTGCGAATTTTTATCGCTCGAAGGCTTTCAAGCCATCGGCACCGAGACTTTAAACGGAGCTGTCGCAGAACTTCAAAAGCAAGGCCACAGTCTTGTTATAACAGATGTTCATCTGCCGGATGGAGATGGCCTTGAATTGCTGGATGTCATCAGGAAAGAGTACCCACAAACAGTGCTGATTGCGATAACCGGCTATGGCAGTATCGAAAGCGCTGTCAAAGCTATTAAAATGGGTGCATATGACTACCTTACTAAACCAATAGTCGATGATGAACTGAGGCTGGCGGTGGAAAGAGCGATTAAGCAGCAGTCGCTAATGAGTGAAAATGAGAGCTTGCGGCTGCAGCTCGAACAAAAATACAGTCTCGAAAACATAATCAGCCACGATTACAAGATGGCCAAAATCTTTGACCTCGTCGAAGCCATCGCCGACAGTAAATCGACGATATTGATGACTGGGCCATCCGGCACCGGCAAGAGTATATTAGCAAGAGCAATACACCACCGCTCGAGTCGAAGTAATATGCCATTTATCGAAGTCAGTTGTGGAGCACTGCCGGAAACACTGCTGGAAAGCGAATTATTCGGCCACGTTAAAGGGGCATTTACCGGCGCAGTGAGTAATAAAGAAGGCAAATTCTTAGCTGCTGATGGCGGGACAGTCTTTCTCGATGAAGTTGCCAACGCATCGCCGGCCCTGCAGGTAAAACTTCTGCGGGTTCTTGAGGAAAGGCAGTTTGAGCCGGTCGGCAGCAATAAAACAGAAACCATCGATATACGGATTTTGCTTGCTTCAAATAAGGACTTAAATAAAGAGGTGCGAGAGGGCAGGTTTCGTGAAGATTTGTTTTACCGGGTAAATGTGGTGATGATAGACCTTCCGCCTCTGTGCGAGAGGGTGGGCGATGTCCGGCTGCTTGCAAAGCATTTTCTGCGGATACATTGTGTTCAGCACAAAAAAGAGAAGCTCGGCATCACCGATGAAGCGATGGAATATTTGGAGCGGTACAGCTGGCCCGGCAACGTCCGCGAGCTGGAAAACGTAATTGAGCGGGCGGTACTTTTAAGTAAAGACAAACATATCGGCCCTGATGATTTACCGGAGGCGGTTACAGAGGGCCAGAGCACCCAGCAGAAGGAATATAAGACAATGAGCCTGAAGGAGGCGCTGGCAGAGCCGGAAAAAAACCTTATCCGCCAGGCACTTGAATCAAATCAATGGAACAGGCAGGAGACCGCTAAGGCGCTTGCCATCAACCGCACTACCCTTTACAAAAAGATGAAGCAATACGGCCTCGACACCGAGGCCGAACGACTCGGACTAACATAAAATCAGCGAACAGCGGCTACTTTTTATTTCCTTCCCGCTTTCACCCCACCATTTTAACAATCGCC
>CP070728.1:445457-448714 GCA_020351025.1 Planctomycetota bacterium | reverse complement strand
GCAATATCAACAAGGCTCTCAAGACGCAGCTGTCGTGCCGCCGTCTCAATCGATAGCTTCCTCTCACTGGCATACCCCCGAACATCTATCCTGCCCGTCATCACACTCAGCTTCAAATCCTCTGTCTGTTTGACCGCAAACGCCTCATCCGAATCCGCTTCAGCACCCCTCAGCTGATGATTTATATGTGCGCACAATAACTCCGCTCTTATGACACCTTCGGCCTTCAAAGCGCTCATTACATAAAGTAGTGCCGTCGAATCGGCCCCGCCCGAAACTGACAACAAAATCCTGTCAGACGCGCCGAAAGCAAACCGCCCCCTCATAAACTCAACCACTTTGTTCTCAAACACAGAAACCATTTTTCACATAAAAAAAAAGGGCCTGTAATCCAGCCAGGCCCGTGTCACCATCCAGAAAATCTTCATCTCAAAATTCAGTCACTCTGTTTCAACACTTCCGCCGGTCTCGGTCATCTCCCTTATGCGTCGCTCTGCAAATTCCTTCCACTGCTCATGCTCACCTGCTCTCTTGATTGCACCCAGCGCATCCTGATAAAGCGACAGAGCTTCCTCCCTGCGGTGAAGACGTCTGTCAAGTATAAACGCCGCTCGGAACCTCGCAGGATATATCGTATCGGCATTCCACTGATAGCACCGCTTGTAGTACAGTATTGCTATCGTGTAGTCCTTGAAATACTCATATATCTCTCCCGCCTGGTACGCCGCGTCGTCTATCTTGTCGCTTGATGGATGTTTCCTTATCAGCTGATTATATTTGTCCAGTGCCAATCGAAGCTTATCTTCATCTTGTGTAACTATCAGCCATTTCGCCTTCTCCTCAAGCTCCATTGCGTCCCTGTACATATAATCTGCTTCCGGTATCGCTGTGCTCGCACGCAGATTCGCTCCTGCCACGCTCGCCTCTATGATATAGTTATATTGAGGTATATCGTCAAGCGCAGCCAGCTCCCGCTCCGCCCACATAAATTTCATATTGTCACCCGTCTCATTATAATGGTCCACCAGAAGCTCCAGCGTACGTCGATAAGCACTACGATGAACGACCATCTGCTCCACAACATCGCTCTCGCCGACATCGCCGCCTCGCGATAATGCTACAAGCGCCTCCTTCGACGCCGCCGGAACAAGCTGGGCTCTGCCCGTATCGACACCTCCGCACCCGACCAGAACATGCAACAAAACTATAAGCAGCACTGTCAATATCCACCTTGCCATAATGGCCTCCTTTCAATCTATAAGTACTATCCCTGCCTAATTATAAACTTATACTAAACTGCAAAAAACGCCCTATTATATTTTCGGCCAATTACCGCTTTCTTCAACAATCCAAAATAAAACCTTTTTCAAACACCCCGTCAAGCACTTTCTAAACAAAAAATCCCGCCACCGCTCGAAATTCGTAATCGCCAGACCAATCCGCCAATAGTAAATTCTAAATCGCAAATCGAAAATTGTAAATCGATATGCCCCCTCAATTCCTCACAGCCAGCCTTTGCTCAATACAAACCATGAACTTTTACAGCTTCACCGGCTTACAAAGATTTGTTTCACATCTCGCCTCACGCCTGCAATGTTGACATTTGTACTGTGGATTTTCGACCATCCACTTATACTCCTGCTCATTACTCAGATGAAATCCTTGTGATACAAAGTAACATAGATGCTCCTTATGTTGAGGGCTTCCGCATTCTGCATTATGTTCAGGACATTTCTCTACCATTTCTAATCCCTTCTAATCAAAACCGCTTAACTGCCTTGAGTTCCGCCTTTGCTCCCTCTCGTAATACTGGCCTGTAAAGCAGAAGTTATTAATTTTTGTTTCCTCGAGCTCATCTCCGATAAACCATTTATCAAACGGCTCGTAGGTATATAAATTCACCACATTAGCATCGTTATTGATTATCTGCCGCACCGAACCTAACCTGTCATGCAAATAGTAATATATCTCCGCGCTCGTATCCCCATCGTGCTGCGCAACAGAGTATATTAGCCATATAATCGGTAGCTCCAGCATCCAACGCACCTTTCTAAACATCACGTGTACTTTAAGACCCCAACCGCTTGCAGAATAGCAATCAATAGGCATCCAGACAAAAAAACTATAAGCCAGATTCTTAAACAGGTTTTGCCAAGCGTTTCCCTTTTAGACCTTAATTTGTTAAGGTAGGGGTCATCAAGAGACCGGACGATTCTTCTGTACTCAAGGCGGCTTCTCAGGGAAGGGCTTTGTCCTTTCATCCAGATTTCGAAAAAGCTTTTTTGCAGGTACTTTTCTTCTTTCCACCCGCAATAAAAACTGTAGATACATATGAGCAGGAACGGAACCGTAAAACTCGCTACGCCCAACCCCAGAAACCACGGGTACCCTTTGATTGCCAGCCAGATTAAAACAAAGAATATCCCTATTGTGATTAACAACATAATCAAATCAACAAAAATGTTATCCTTTTTCATTATGCTCCAAAACCCTACGGCCAATAATCCATCGTGAACCCTGGGATTGGCTCCTATTTAATCATCATTAATACCACCAATAATAATGCGCTCGTAAAAAAGCAGATAAAAGAATATCCGGCGGAGCTGTGCGTCTTAAACCATGTCAAATCTATATCATCATCGCCTGTTACAGCCCCTGGGCGCGCAATGAACTGAAAAAGCTTCATCCTTCCGACGGATTCTTCAAGAGCTGACTTTTTTTGCCTGACCAGCAGTAGTAATTTTCTTCTGAAACAAAAATACCGTACAATGTTCCACATGCCCGCACATAATGTGAAGACAAACGACAAACCGCAATAAAGACGTCCAGCAGAACTAGCAAGTACAATCAACTCCATCGATTCCTTACCATCCTCTTTTATACCAATCCCAATCTTGAATCCACATGTGCCCATAAAAAGCATGAGCTTCAAAACCTGGTGTTGCTGCACCGAAGGATCCGGTCCACAAAGTTATGCCTTTATAGTTTCCTTCTTTGTCAAGTCCAATTGACCCTGTCAAGCCTACGCCTAAAGCAGGGAACCTATAGGAGGCGCCCAACTCAACAAAGGGCCCTGCTAGGTCTCGGACGTGCCTAGCCTCGGGGGAGAAAGCAATATCTAAAGTGAATGCAGCTCCGGCACCTAATTGGGCATATGATGCTCCACCAGCTAGCCATTGAGCTGTACCCCAGCTCCACGAATCAAAGTCAAATAAGGGTTTATCTTGGTTGTATGCAATAGCTATTCCGGCACCGCC
>CP070728.1:441977-445357 GCA_020351025.1 Planctomycetota bacterium | reverse complement strand
GTGCTTTCCGTTCCCTCAAAGTGACAATTAATTATAACAATTTCGCAGTAGCTCACCAAGTAAATTGTAACTAATTGACAGGGATTACGGCTATCGTGGAAACTACGGGTTTTTCAAACCTTTTCAAATCTCACCCCCATCTTCAACCCAAAATCCATTAGTGGCCCCTTCAAAGCATAATGGTTTTAAGTTTCGAGTTGCAGTCTTGCCTTGTCCCTTTTCACTTTTAAGTTTTCTTTACCCCCTATATACTCATATACTCACTCTTGTTTGGTATATATATAACTAACGTTTCTAACTGCCTGTAAAGAGTTCCAGTTACCTTTTGCTCTTGTATCTTACGACTTAGGTACCTTTGTCTATCCGCTACCCCCTATCCTCTACACGCTATCCATCGTTTCACGTGAAACACTTTACAGCTGCTTCCATGCCACATCAGCCCCCCCCTGCTGGCTCAAATCGCTGTGCTGTTTTTGTCCCTCCCACCAAGCTACGGTATGGCTCCATATCCCCTTGCTCAACAGCTCTTTGTGAAATGGCTAAACGATTCCAGCGTGATTGCTCGGTTTCCCACGCATGAGGACTTCCTGGTAACTCACGCTCGCTCACACCAGCCAAAGCCGGCATTTTGGAAAAAGCCATTCCCTCTACAATCAACATTTCCTCTGTGTCCTTTGTTCTCTCTTCTGAAATACCCGACTACTTGGAGTGGCTTTTTCGTTTTCTACACACTATCCGCTAAACGCTACCCGCTATTTTCTCGTTATTGTTTCACGTGAAACATTTTTTATCAAAAGAGTTTTTTTGCTTTTCTAAAGTTGCAGAAATTAAACCAAAAAATCCGAAATATAATTTGAGCTCACTGTTAAACGTAACTTTGTAAAAGTCAAAGGAAGACACAATTTGGACATATACAAAATATGAAGGAGCATTTATATGGCTAACAAAAAAAGAAAAAAACCAAAACACCTCGGCAGGGGACTGGCATCCCTCTTAGGTCCGATAACACTGGAGCCGGAAGAGAAAAATCAGCTGCTCCCCGACCCCGAAATAGCTGTTAACTTCCCACCTGACAAAGAGTTACAAGATTCCTTGCTGCAAATCAGCATCGATGCCATATTCCCAAACCCATATCAGCCGCGAACGGTATGGGATAAGCAGGAGTTGGCAGACTTAGCTGATTCCATCAAGGCCAATGGCGTAATCCAACCCATCATCGTTCGCCCCGCTGGGACGGGATTTGAGATAATTGCCGGTGAACGCCGGTTCCGAGCTGCAAAATTGGCCTCTCTGACAACTATTCCCGCGATGGTGCGTCAGGCAAGCGACGAGCAGATGCTTGAATTATCGCTGATTGAAAACATTCACCGGGCTGACTTGAATCCTATCGAACGCGCAAAAGCCTATCAAAACTACCTAAGCACCTTCTCCTTAACTCAAGCTGAAGCTGCAGACCGGCTCGGTGAAAATCGTTCCGTTATTGCCAATTACCTTCGACTGTTGGACCTGCCCGACGAAGTCAAGCAGATGTTAGCCGAAGGTCAGTTAACCATGGGCCACGCCCGGGCCATACTTGCCCTGCCGACTGACGAACTTCGGCGTAAGCTCGCCAATCGAGCTATGGCAGGGCGGCTAAGTGTACGCGAGGTCGAAAGATTGGTCAGAAGATATCTCACAGGCATCGGCCAGGCTAAGATAACAGCACGTTCCAAGCCGCCTCATATCATGGATTTAGAAAGCGAACTTGGCAGACACCTCGGCACTAAAGTAACTATCCAAACCCGCAAAAACGGCCAAAGAGGTAAAATTATTATCGAATTCTATTCTCTGGATGAATTCGATAGAATCGCCGAAACAATTGGTTTGGTCAGCGAGCAGAAAGTGTAAAAAGATGCAATAAAAAAACAAATTTACCTGATTTTCGCAGTACCTTTTGAAACATTCTTACGTATAATAATATTATGTATGTACAGGGCGTTTAGAACCATTGATTAATTAATTGACTCTATATCAGATTTGGAGGACATATTGTGAAACCGTTGGTTGTCTTAATCTCGATTTTACTGGTCACATCGTTCGGCATCATTTACGCGTTTGCTCAGCCGGCAAGGTCGGAACTACCACCCCATATGAGGAGAACCGCAGAAACACCACAGAGAAAGCCGGAGCGTAAATCCACTAACGACAAAAAAAAGGCGGTTCCCGACGCCAATTCCGCAACCGTAGTTGACTCGAATGATCCCAATGCAGCCAAGGCACCATACCAAATGTTCGAAGGATTGGAAAAGACGTTAGAGTATTTAAACGAAGTGGCTGATAAGGAAACACGTGAGTGGACGCGAGCCAAGACAGAAGACAGAACAACTCTCGCAAAAACTGTACAAACACAAATCGTCAAGGAGTTTAATGTCATCCGAGAGCTCGCTGTTGAAGAAGGAGCGGTAAAAACAACTGCGGCGATCGACGGGCTGTTGATGATGAGGCAAGAGCGATTTGATAGAACAATAGAAAAACTGGAAGATATAAGGAAACGCCTCAGGGAACGAGAAGAGAAGAGAGAAAGCCACGACAGGGAACGCCGCAGAGAGCGAATACCAAAACCAAAACGCAGAGATTTCTAAGATAAATGCACAGAAACCGCCTGCAGTACTAAAGCACAATACGGTTTTATAGACCGCACCTACAAACAGAACTGATAATCTCCGCCCCTCGGAGATACAAAGCCAGGCAAAGCTAAATGAGTCTAACCATTCGGCTCAGCCTGCAAGGCCAAGAACAGAAAGGATAGCTTTGCGAGCAGTTGTGCAACGAGTTTTACGCGCTTGGGTCGAGACAGAAGGGCGAAAGATAAGCCAAATCGACAACGGTCTACTCGTTTACGTCAGCATCGGCAAAACCGACACCGTAGACGATGCTCGGTTCATAGCCGAAAAACTGGTAAATCTGCGAATATTCGCTGACGAAGCAGACAAAATGAATCGAAGCCTGCCTGATGTGGGCGGCAGTATCTTAATGGTCAGCAACTTCACGCTCCACGGTGACTGCCGGAAAGGGCGTCGTCCGAGTTTTGATGGGGCAGCAGGTCCAGAAATGGCAGAGCAGCTGTACGAAAAGCTAAGCGAGCTAATCGCCGAGCAGGGGGTAGCTGTTGAAAAGGGGGTTTTCGGGCAGCATATGCAGATAAGCAGCGTTAACGATGGTCCAGTTACTTTCATAATCGATAGCAGCCGATTATTTTAACAAGCCAAAAAAGCCTATGTGCTAAGGGGGCGTACCAAATTTAGGCAGTATAGGCAAGATAGGATATTTTCCAAACGCAAGTTTTTAGTGGTGTGGAGAGGAAAAGTTGCCAAAAGTAGCCAAATGTTGCAAAGCTTTGC
>CP070728.1:438409-441877 GCA_020351025.1 Planctomycetota bacterium | reverse complement strand
CAGGTATGATTATGATTTATAAGGCAGCCTGCAAATATTTTGGACTTGAGGTTGAAAAGAGAATTGAGGACTTTCTGCCTGAGCCGGAGGTGCCGGAGATTGTGATTGATGATGTAGAAGGCCGGCAGCAGGAGATTATACATAATACGGTGCAGCAGGTTTATCCTATAAACAGGGATGATTTCAATACGAGAGAGATTGCTATGGTGCCGCAAGAGGTAAGGGGGAAATTCTTCGATGACTTGCGAAAGAATTATCCGGTGCGAAGGGAATTTCAGAATACACAGGTAATATTAGCGGATAGCGTGCAGCGGATGGCGGATAGTGAAAAGATTGCTGAGAAGCTGGCGGGGATTGGGTTTAAGATTTGAAAGGTTGTCGATTATGCTTAAATGTAAACAGTTTTTTTTACAGATTGTCCTGCTGCTGTTAGCTGCAACAGTTATATCGGCTGGAGAACAGCAGAATTCTATCAACTATGATGAATCTAAAGTGCCGGAATACATACTGCCCGACCCGCTTGTCTTATCCGATGGGACTGAAGTTAATGAAACGTTATGGCGGCGGCAGCACAGGGGAGAAATCCTGAGATTATTCGAAGAACATATCTACGGTAAAAGTCCCGGGAGACCCTCAAGTATGCGTTTTGAGGTTACCAGCGTCGCAAAGGATGCTCTCGGTGGTAAAGCCACTCGAAAGGAGGTTTCCGTCTATTTTACAGGCAGGAAAGACGACCAGAAAATGAGCATTTTGATATACCTTCCGAACGGCCGGGCCAGACCTGTCCCAACATTTTTAGCTCTGAACTTCTATGGCAACCACACTATTCATAAGGACCCGGACATTACTCTCCCAAAAAGCTGGGTGCGCAACGAAAAAAAATTCGGGATTACCGAAAATAGAGCTACGGAAGCTTCACGCGGCGTCAGGTCTCATCGCTGGCCTGTCGAGCGAATCCTTGACAGGGGTTATGCCCTTGCCACTATTTACTATGGTGACATTAGCCCTGATTTTGCAAAAGGGCTCAAAAATGGTGTTCATTCAATCTATTATAAACCCGGACAAACGAAACCGGCACCACATGAATGGGGCTCGATTGCTGCGTGGGCGTGGGGGTTAAGCCGGGCGATGGATTACCTTGAAACCGATGATGATATCGACCATAAGAAAGTTATAGTGATGGGACATTCCCGGCTGGGTAAGACTGCGCTTTGGGCAGGGGCACAGGATGAAAGATTTGCAATTGCAATCTCAAATGAATCCGGCTGCGGCGGAGCTGCACTTTCTCGAAGGCGATTCGGTGAAACTGTCAAGCAAATCAATACGAACTTTCCCCACTGGTTCTGTGGCAATTTCGAGAGGTATAACAACAAAGAAGACGAACTGCCCGTGGACCAACATATGCTGATAGCGCTTATTGCTCCGCGTCCAGTTTATATAGCCAGTGCGGCTGATGATTTGTGGGCGGACCCACGAGGTGAATTTCTTGCAGCCAAGCATGCAGATGCGGTTTATCGGCTGCTCGGGACGGATGGATTAGCGGCTGATAAAATGCCGGGGCTGCATCAGCCGGTTACCAGCACAATCGGTTACCATATTCGCGAAGGCAAGCATGATGTAACCGAATACGATTGGGAAAAGTATATGGATTTCGCGGATATTCACCTTGCGCAAAACAGAAAGCAAAAGTGAAAAACAATAATAACAAAATTGTCAAATGGCCAAAGGGCAAGCTGGATTTTTCGGCAGGCTGTATAGTAATGGGAGTTTTGAATGTTACCCCGGATTCATTCAGCGACGGCGGAGAGTTTCTTAATAAAGACAAAGCAATTGAGCACGGATTGCGAATGGTTGCTGACGGTGCTGCAATAATAGATATAGGTGGCGAGTCTACCCGCCCCGGCGCCGAGCCCGTTTCTGCAGATGAACAGATAAAGCGAGTGGTGCCGGTAATAGAAGCGCTTGTTGAGAAAATAAACGTGCCGATTAGTATTGATACTAAAAACAACAAGGTTGCCAAAGCTGCTTTAGATGCAGGGGCAGCAATGATGAATGATATTACAGCTTTAAGTGATGACTCTATGGCCGAATTAGCAGCTAAGTATCAAGTACCGGTTGTATTGATGCATATGCAAGGGATACCCGCAACGATGCAGGTTGAGCCAAAATATGAAAATGTTGTAAGTGAAGTTTTACAGTTTCTGCTAAAAAGAGCTAAAAAAGCAGAGGATTTTGGCATTCTAAGAGAGAGAATTTTTATCGACCCCGGTATTGGATTCGGCAAAACGCTGGAACATAATCTCTTACTATTAAAGAACTTAGATAAGTTCGTTAACACGCAGTATCGTGTCATGGTTGGTACGAGTCGCAAGAGTTTTATAGCCGCAATTACCGGCAAGGAAGAACCATCTGAGAGAATATTCGGCACCGCTGCTACTGTTGCCTTTTGTGCTGTCAGAGAAGTTTCAATCGTTAGGGTGCATGATGTAGCTGAAATGATTCAAGTTATAAAAGTAGTAAGTGCTATTGAAAAAGAATAGATATGTCACGTGAATGGACAGCATACCACCTAAATGATATTTGGGATATTGTTGTCTTGAAGGAGATTTTTTCACAATTACTTGAACAGTTAGGGCTAAGGTGGTACACCTGTCGCAGAATGGCTAAAGAAAGACGCAAAATGGCGTTTACTTGCTATGGATTCATAGGGTATAATATGTTTTGAAAATTAGGCCTAAGTCGATATAATTGGAATAGGCTTAAATGATTATCTTTATGGTTCTTATCGGCATTTCGACGGTAGGGGGCGTCGTAATCATAGCTGTAGTCGAAACAAGGCGTATGGAAAGGCAACAGCCATCTATACTCTCAGGAAAACTAATGGAGCAACATAATAAAGCACAAGAAATATCGTAGGATTGTGCTTGTTATTAACAAGGGCAGCAAAAGAACAGGAAAGATTGAAAATGTGAACAGAAGGGGGTTTACATTAATAGAGCTTTTGGTGGTAATAGCCATTATTGCGCTTCTTATGTCGATACTGATGCCGACGCTATCGAAAGCTAGGAGGCTGACAAGAGCAGCTATGTGTATGTCGAACGAGAAGGAATGGGGAGCTTTCTTTACAATGTATACCGATGATTACGACGGCAAATTTATGGGAGGCCGAAATATTCCAGGCCAAAATTGGTGGCAAGTGCTGGAGCCTTATTACAAGGACAGGAAGCTGCTGTGCTGCCCGATGGCCAACAACCCCAAAAAGGAATCGAAGGATGGCTACGGTAACTACGGAACTTGGGGGCCCAGCTGGTTTCCTGACGGTTTTTACGGCAGCTATGGGATAAATGAATGGATTTGTAACCCAGTATTCAAAACAGGGGAAGTGCCAACGTATGGGGATAACGCTAAATACTGGAGGAGTACTAATGTTAAAGGTCAATCTACCATCCCACTGCTTGGGGATGGCTG
>CP070728.1:434827-438309 GCA_020351025.1 Planctomycetota bacterium | reverse complement strand
AAGTAAGGAATAGGAGATTATGAAGCAGTCGTTGGTATTGTTAGGATGTTGCATTGTTCTGCTAAGTCTGGCAGGCTGTCAAAACGCTAATAAAGGAGCCATAGGTGCTGAAGCGATGCAGGTAATCGTAGAGGACGATGGAAAGTTCCCCGAGTTTCTTGTTGGCGAATGGAAAGCAGATAAAGGCGGCTGGGTGTTTAACTTTAAGCCGGATGGCACAATCTCCTACGCGGTAATCAGTATGGCAAGGGTACGAATGAAACCGGGTGAAATAACCACGGTGCCGTTGAAAATGGATGGTAAGGGTGTCTTTGAGCCGGGTGAGTGGCTTGTTCATTATATTCCAGCCACCCGGGAATTAACGGTAAAAATTATCTTAAAGCACTTTAACATGGAAATGGGTGATAGCATACTTGAAGGTAGTATTACCGATGTATTCGTCGGGGAGGTTGATGAGGGTGCAAACGTCTGGCAAGCTGAGTGGACCAGTTTTACCAAAATCACAGGACACACCCCGGAGTATCCCACCATGGATTTATCTGGAGACCCTGTTTACGGTGTAACGGAGAGTTTGATTTTTGAGAAGTTCGTGCGGAAGTAAATTTGGCGTTTCCTCGGCAATGGCGTACTTTTATTTTTCCTGCTTGGATTTTTTGTATTGGAGGAGTTCGATATACTTTTGGAGCCCGGTGGCGCCAGAATTATCACCGTGTTGCTTCATCAACTGAATTTGTTTCTGCAGTACCTCAATTGCCTCGTCATATCGGCCTTGATATTCCAGAGCTTTTACGAGATTGTCGTAACTGGGCATGTTGTTGGGGTTCAAAGCAAGGGCCTTTCTGAAGGCCTCAGTTGCCTCTTTGAAATCACCAGCTGATGCAAGTGCATTCCCCAGCCGAGTCCAGAGTATTACATCATCTGGGTTTTCTGCTAATTCACCACGAAATAGTTCAGAGGCTTTATGAAGGTGCTGTATTGATTGCTGAGTTCTGTCCATTTCTCCCAGAAGGACACCGAGATTGAAGTGTATGGATGCTATTATATTCTCTTCGGAACCAACCTGTTGTTGGTAGTCGATAGCATTTTGGAAGGCCTGTACTGCCTTTTCTAAGTTGCCCTGTGCGACGTGAATAATCCCTATTTCATTGTAGGCCTTGATTGACATTGAAGGGTCTAGCTGTAGAGCTTTTTCGTATTTCAAAATGCTATGATGCCATTTTTTGTCCCGTTTAAGTTTTTCAGCCTGCTTCAGATACCTGCGGGCCAGGATTTCTTTAGCACTTTGGCGTACTACCGGAGCGAGGAGATTCTCAACAGGGGCATAGTCATCTGTTAAGACAATCCCACGTGATTGTTTGTTGAGGTACTCTATATCCGATTCGGTTAGATACCATAATCCCAGGTTTTTCCCGTAACTGGCAAAGATACTTCTCAGGTTTAGTTCGTGCTTGCTGCCAATTACTACGAAAGTGTTACGGGTCGAACGTGCTATTTTATCTTCTGTTAACACGTAAACATAAGCGAGAGTGTCTTTTATTGTATTGATTACAGCGCCGAGAAATTGCCCGCTTTCATATATGTCTATCAGGTTTACCAAATATACACCGTCATCGGCAAGAATTGTGGAGATTTTTTCGTTGAATTCGTCTGTGACAAGCTGAAACGGAACTGAATAATCGTTTATGGCATCTTCATAGATAAAGTCATATCTTGTTTTTTCTCCGCCGGTGCGTTCTTGCTCGAGTAGTTCATCAACGTAATTTCTGGCATCCATAGAAATCGTGTTAATCGAGGTGTTTCTTTTAAGCCCGAAGGCCCGCATAGCAGCTTCTGTTACACCAGGGTCGATTTCGGCGACATCTATGCGGCTGTCCGGCCAGTGTTTTTCTATATACCTGGGATAAACATATCCCCCACCTCCGATTACCATCACAGAAAGCCTATCCTTTTCTTTGCTAAGGCCATGGGTAATACCAGCATAGATCTTCGTGTAGAAATACCGCAGTTCATCTATGTCAGCCATCGCAATTTCACTGTGTCTGAGTTTGTCCTGCATAAACTCGCGTATGTCCGGATTTGCTGAGAGCTGTCGCACAGCTATGTAGCAGTACTGACTTTCATCTTCGTAAAGGACGCTTTTATCCGACTGCTTTCTAAGGCCGATAGAAGAGCCGACACTTTTGGCCCACTCGAAAGGTGCTGTACCCATTGTTATTAGCGCAAGGAAGATTGCCGCCCATATATATAGTACCCAGAATCTAGTCCAGTAAAGGATTGCCATCAGCAGTAGTGCACCTCCAATTGTCCAGATAATAGCAATGGTTCCCATTGCAGCTATCAGGTAAAATCCTGCGACGAACGTTCCTGCGATACTGCCGGCGGCTCCCCAGGCGTATATGTCTCCAACTGTCCTGCCTGTTGGTAACCCCCGGTCAAGCGCCATCTTCGTAACCACCGGACTTATGGTCCCAAGCAGTATCGATGGTAACAGAAATACTAAACATACATGACTGAGCACACGTAAAGGCCAGCTTAGCTTCCACAATAATAGCCACTCACCCACAAGATTATTAAGAACCACCACTACCACACAGGTTAATGAGCAAATCCCGAAGAGCACTGCCAGTGTTTTTCTTGCATTGAAACGGTCTGCAATTCGGCCGCCTAAGTAATTACCTATCATGATCCCCGCCAGTACTATCCCTATTACTGATGTCCACGTATAAAGAGATGAACCGAGATGACGGGCGATAAGGCGGCCTGCAACCAATTCCAGCACCATAATACAAAAGCTTGAAGTAAATACAGTAGCGCTGGGAATGAGGATTAAGAAAAAACTTCTCGATTTACTCATGTTGGCTTTCCTTATCTTTTACTCAGGAAAAGTATAGCAAACATGTCTGTTGCTAACAAGAGCATTTTCAGTGGTCAAAATAGGCGATACCAGTTGAATCGGTTCCGGTTGTGCGTTATCCGCCTTCTCTGTGCTAAATCTGTTTTGTGTTAATTCGTGGCTATTAAATTTTAGAATTTGCATTGTAATGTTGCTTTTCTCTATATCCTCTCTTTATCGTCTGTATTATTAAGACATATAAGCTCCATAATTACTTCTTATATGATTTTTGCATCAACAAAAAATCGTCCGTGTCATCCGCGATTGTTCTCACAAACTGGTGCAAAATTTTGCAGCTTTTTGGAATATTTTGCGTCGAAAGTGCGCAGGTTTTACTTTACTTTTGCAAAGTGTTGCAACGTTTTGCAGCATCTTGCGACATCTTGCAAAAATTCCCCTCCACGTCCTTGAAAACCTTATTATATAGTATGTTAGCTTACTAAACTGCTCTCTGTTATAAGCCCTTAACCCTCATTCTTACCGCATATAGCGAGGTTTGGGCCGTTATAAAGAGTGTCTGCTTGTCTCTGCCGCCAAGACATACGTTGGCAGGCCGTTCGGGAATCTGGATAGTCTCAATTTTTACGCC
>CP070728.1:431194-434727 GCA_020351025.1 Planctomycetota bacterium | reverse complement strand
AACACTAAAAACCAGTATGGGGATTATGGTACCAAAGGAGTGGCCGACTCCAACAATGTGCCGGGGGCAAGGGCAGGAGACAGCTTTTGGATAGATGCTGCTGGTAACATATGGCTTATGGGAGGATACGGCTACAATGACAGCACGGGTCCCGATTACTTAAATGATATGTGGAAATTCAATCCATTGAGTGGCCTATGGACATGGGTAGGCGGGTCGAACCTTATAAACCAGTATGGGGTTTATGGTACGAAAGGAGTAGCTGACCCGAATAACATGCCAGGGTCAAGAGACGACAGTTTCTTGTGGATAGATAGCGGTGACAACTTGTGGATTTTCGGAGGTTGGGGCTATGCGGTGAGCGGCAGCGATGGCTCCCTGAATGACTTGTGGAAATTTGACGGGACAAACTGGACGTGGGTGAGCGGCCCGAATACTACGAACCAGAACGGAGTCTATGGTACAAAGGGCGAACCGAACTCGTTAAATATACCGGGGGCAAGGGCAAGAAGCGTTTCTTGGACAGACAACAGCGACAATCTGTGGCTTTTCGGAGGTTTGGGCTTTTCCGCCAGCGGCGATTTCGGCCACTTGAATGACCTGTGGAAATTTTACGGGACTTACTGGACATGGGTCAGCGGCTCGAATACAACAAATCAGAATGGGGTCTATGGCACAAAGGGCGAACCGAACTCGTTAAATATACCGGGGGCAAGGGAGGGAAGTGCCTCCTGGAGGGACAGCAGCGGGAATTTAATGCTTTTTGGAGGTTATGGCTATCCCGCAAGCGGCGGTATAGGCCACTTGAATGACCTGTGGAAATTTGATGGGACAAACTGGACGTGGGTCAGCGGCCCGAATACAACAGGCCAAAATGGTGTCTATGGCACAAAGGGAGTGGCCGACCCCAACAATGTACCGGGGGCAAGGAAGGAAAGTATATCCTGGATAGACGGAAGCGGGAATTTAATGCTTTTTGGAGGTTATGGCTATCCCGCGAGCGGCGGTATAGGCCACTTGAATGACCTGTGGAACTTTGATGGTACCAATTGGACCTGGATTAGTGGGCCAAATACAATAGGCCAAAATGGCATCTATGGCACAAAGGGCGAACCGAACTCGTTAAATATCCCGGGGGCAAGACGAGGAAGTCTTTCCTGGACAGACAGCAACGACAACTTGTGGCTTTTCGGCGGGAACGGCTATCCTGCGAGCGGCGGTATCGACTACTTCGACTATTTGAATGACCTGTGGAAGCTCACGCCGCACCAGCACACCCTCTACGTTGACGCCAATGCCACCGGTGCCAATAACGGTACGAGTTGGGGCAATGCCTATAAATATCTTCAGGATGCATTGGCAGAGGCAGACTCCAATCCTGACATCAATGAGATATTGGTGGCCGAGGGGACCTACTATCCCGATGCAAACTCGGCCAATCCCGGCGGGACGAATGACCGGGAAGCGACGTTCCAGGTTATGAATGGCGCGGCTATCTACGGCGCGTTTCCATCAAGCGGTGGCGACTGGAACAGCCGCGACCCAAATGCCTACGAAACAATTCTCAGCGGCGACATCAATACGCCTGATGTAAATTCAGACAACAGCTACCACGTCGTTACCGGCAGCGCAACCGATGCAACTGCCGTCCTCGACGGCTTCACAATCACCGCCGGCTATGCCGATGGTGAATCTCTGGACAACAAGGGCGGCGGAATGCTCAACTACAACAACAGCAGCCCGACGCTAACCAATTGCACTTTCAGCGGTAACTCAGCGGGGAAGTGGGGGGGCGGAATGTACAACTCCAGCAGCGACCCGAATATCATCAATTGCACCTTCATCGGTAACGAGGCAGGAGACGACGGCGGGGGGATGGGCAACTACACAGCCAGCCCCAAGTTAACAAATTGCACGTTCAGCGGAAACTGGGCAGCAGACGATGGTGGGGGGATGTACAACACCACGAATAGCGGCCCGAAACTAACCAACTGCACATTCAGCGGAAACTCAGCCACATGGGATGGGGGCGGGATGTACAACACCAGCACCAGCGACCCGAATATCACGAACTGGATCCTTTGGGGCAATACCGACGGCGGGCCTACTGATGAGTCTGCGCAGATTTACAACAACGGGAGTACGCCAGCCGTTAACTATTGCTGCGTGCAAGGCTGGACAGGCGGTCTTGGCGGCACCGGTAATATTGGAGGCGACCCCAATCACAACCCCTTATTCACAGACCCCAACGGGCCGGATGATATCGCCGGCACAGAAGATGACAACCTGCGGCTGTCGTGGGATTCTAACTGCATCGACGCCGGCGACAACAATTCGGTTCCGGCCGATACGGCCGACCTCGATGGTGACGCCAACATGACCGAGCCAATTCCGTGGGACCTCGATGGGAACCCAAGGTTTGTAGATGGCGATTGTAACACCACCGAGATTGTCGATATGGGTGCTTATGAGTTGGACTGGGCCTACATTGGTGACTTTGCCGGCGGCTGTGACATCGACTTTGTCGATTTTGCTTATTTGGCCCTGACCTGGCAGAAAGAGGATGGAGACCCCACGTACGATTATTTGTGCGATATCAGCATTCCCGCCGACAGCATCATCGATGAAAGGGACTTAAAGATTTTCACCGACAACTGGCTGGCAGGTGAATAACTTTATTGCGAATCTAATACAAACCAAAGGGCTGGGAGAATTATCGAAAAACTCCCGGCCCTTTTTCTTTTCACCACATCTCGACATTCAGCTTTTGAAACTCCCGAAAACACAATCTTGAATCTAAAATCTGTAATCTGAAATCCTATAAAAACATCCGTACTACTTTGGAGTACACCCCAACTTTCTCCCTACCTCTCCTTACTCCCTATCCCCTCCGCCCTCTCCCTCTCCCCCCTCGCCGCCTCTCTCCATCATCCCTTGCCTGCGCCCTCTCTCGTTACTCCTTACCCCTCTCTATTAACTCTCCCTTACCCATGCCCGTCGCCGACATTTTCCATCCGTTATATCCTAAGCAAAGATAGCTAAAATATCCCTTTCTCCTAACCCGACCCTCCAAACGACATGCAATCCGCGTAAACGTCAGAAAACCCTTCCTCGTGCGCAATTTCTACATATTTTATTCTCTGCGCCAACCTCTTCGCCTGCTCTCTTAGCTGACCGCTGATAAGCATCATCTGTGCACCGGAACAGGCGGCGTTGCCAACAAAATAAATGCTTTCCGGCGGTATATCCGGCAGCAACCCTATTCGCAAAGCGCTTCGCCTTCGAATATAATTGCCGAATGCACCGGCCAAAAGAATTCTCTTTATATCGCAATCTTCGATACCGATTTTTTTCTGCAGCAGTACGATACCGGCCCTGATGGCGGCCTTAGCCAGTTGAGTCTGGCGAATATCTTCCTGAGTAAGCAGCACTTTTTCCGCGTCACCCTTTCGGCTATCAGCCAAGCAAAAAGCCGGTTGGCCGCCCTGTTCCATAATTCGGGAAAAAATAGCCGGCCGCAGTCGCCGTGAGAG
>CP070728.1:427496-431094 GCA_020351025.1 Planctomycetota bacterium | reverse complement strand
TACATTTTATAAAATGTAAAATATATGATAAATATCATTAATGCCTTAAAAAGCGCTCTTTTTGCAAAAAGTTAATAGTCTTGATTAGGAATAAGCAAGCCCGATAAGAAAGCTTAATGACCAAAATAGTACTTTCACTTTGGTTTTTATTATTACCAGAGTTAGCGGTTCGATGTGGTTATCGAAATGAGCATCATTTGTGATAGCCAGATAGTTTTTGCAGCGTTGTATTTTGTTTTATTGATAGTTTTTTGAATCCTTAACCAGCCAGATTTTTAATAGGCTCAATATGAGCCATTGCCAAAAGCTTTGAATGATGCAACCAAAGATTAAAAATCGCAAGTTTCCAATACCAACCAAACTTTACCGTATTGGTGAGTTAGTGCGTTATAGCCCCTTTTCCCGACAAACCATTCATAACTACACAATAATGGGACTTATCCAAGAGGTCCAATGGACCGAAGGTGGACATCGACTTTACGATGAGTCGGTATTTGAAAGATTATCGAAAATCATTGAACTTAAGAAAACAAAAAGGCTTTGGGAGATAAGGAAGATTCTAAATAAACAAGATTTTACCAACAAAACAACGAGACGCTGTTCGCACTCTGAAAACAACTAAGAGATGAGCGATGTATCTATTGATTCCCCAAGAGCATGGGGGGGTACGTGGAATCAGATGATTAACTGAGCCTCGAGTGCCGGAAACCAAAAAAAACGCAAATAGTAAAAGCAATCTAATTTATTGTTGCCGTAGTTTAGGGACTTAGCGAAAGGATGGAAGGATCAAGGATGACAGATAAAAGCTCACCTTTTGCAATATATCCCTCTCACTTTTTCCCTCCTATCAGAGCTCTGAGAAATAGACGAGAATTTGCTGTTATTTCAATGTCGAAAATTTGGTGAGTTTTCCATTTAGATTAAATCTTAACAGCGGGAATTAAGTATGCATCTAGCATTATTGACAACTGACAATATCAGCGAGCTGCTCCTTAAGATACTCGAGTTCACACAAAGTCGCCAAAAAGTTCTGATTGAAAACATAAAAAAGATTTACTGTTTCGATTTTGTTCCGAAGGATTTGGCTGTGGATGAATTCTGCTGCCAGATGAGCGGTGCAATCGTTGAGCATCTTAGAAGCCAGCGTCTTTTGTTTTCCGATACAGAGAATATCAAGTTTGGCTCTGGCGGCAGTTTCGAAGCTATTCCGTCAGTCGATACATATGCCGAAGAGCTGCTTGAAGAAGATAAAGATGAATATTTGAGGCTGCAAATAGATAAGCTGCTGGAAAATTCGCTGAACCAAAGAATAGCAGCAGAATTGCTTAGGCAAAGACAAGGAATAGTTCCTATTTTCGAATAACCGTCAGAAGACACAAGAGAAAGACGAACACAAAAGCTTAAAGAGACAAATGGTAAATGTAGCACCTGTTTTACAACGGACGACGGCAAAGTATCGGCGTCAAGCAAAAGTTCTGGCAATAACCAGCGGTAAAGGTGGTGTTGGTAAGAGCAACATAGCGGCCAAACTGGGTACTGGTCTCGCATCACAGCCTTACAAGGAAGGATTTTTTAGGAAAGTTGTTAATTGGTTCGCCTAAAGTCATCGGCGAGAAGGTCGATAAGGAGTTTAGTGTATGTGTTCTTTTTGGAACGAACGCGTAGATATTCGATATTTCAGCAGGCAAAGCGGCGCAATGGAACTCAAGGAGGAATTCTATGGAGACCGACCAAAAGCTCAATATTGATAAGATTTGGGAGCAATTCCACAAGACACGTTCCGACGAGTATCGCAATATTCTTATGGAACATTATAGGCCTTTAGTGAGGTATGCCGCTGAGCGTCTTCACAGCAAGTTGCCTGATAAGGTCGAACTGGATGATCTTATCAGCGCCGGTATTTTTGGCTTAGTGGATGCAATCGATGCTTTCGACCCGGACAGGGGTGTCAAGTTTGAGACATATTGCTCACCTCGTATAAGAGGTTCTATCCTTGATGAGTTGCGGAGTATGGACTGGGTACCGCGATTGGTTCGGGCCCGGGCACATCAGCTGGCGAGGGCAACTCAGTCGCTCGAGACGCATCTCGGCCGCAAGCCCACTAAGCAGGAAACAGCTGAGGAGCTGGAGATGGATTTGGTGGAGTTTGACAGGCTCGAACGTGATGCTAATGCGGTAGGTGTGGTATCTCTAAATACGAAATATAACGAGGCAGACGACGAAAAAGATATTCGTGAAATAGACATAGTCAAAGACAAAAAAAGCCAGGACCCCATCATTGAAGCCCAAAAGCGGGACCTAAAGAACCTACTCACGAAGGGGCTGACGCGGGCGGAACGTCTTATTATTGTATTGTATTATTATGAAGAGATGACAATGAAGGAAATTGGCGCAACGCTGGACTTGTCCGAATCGCGTGTCTCGCAAATGCATTCATCCATTGTCGCACGCCTGAAAGCTCAGATGAACAGCCGAAAAAAGGAATTTGCAACTTAACTCACAGCTTATGACCAGTCGGTCGGATGTCGTTGTTTGACTCTTCCTGCTTTTTCGAAATGACAGAATCCACAGTCAATTCTTCTAACTCACCAAACAGATAACAAGAACAAATTGCTTTGCAACCTTGATTTTATCTTCCCGTTCTCATATATTGGGATTTTTTGAAGGAGAAAAAGATGAGATTTACGAAGATGCATGGAGTCGGCAATGACTATGTTTATGTCAATTGCTTTAAGGAGAAAATTGAAAATCCTGAAAAGCTTGCGCAGCTCGTCAGTGACCGACATTTTGGTATTGGTTCGGACGGATTGATTCTCATATGCCCATCGCAGCGGGCTGACGTGCGTATGCGGATTTTCAATGCTGACGGCTCAGAAGCTGAGATGTGCGGCAATGGTATCCGATGCGTGGCTAAATACACATATGAACATAAGCTAGCCAAGGCCGGCGGTTTCTTTTCCGTGCCGGGCCAGCAGCCCTACCCTGCCTCTTTCAAAATAGAAACCGGCAAAGGAATCCTGACTGTTGGGCTAATGACAGACAACAATGACAAGGTTGACAAAGTCTGTGTCAATATGGGCCAGCCGGTCCTGACACCGAAGGACATACCTGTGAAGTTGGCTGGTGAAAAAGTTGTTGAAGAACCAATCGAAATTCTTGGGCAAAAGTTCCTTATGACCTGCGTATCAATGGGCAATCCGCATGCAGTGTTTTTTTGTGATGATGTCAAAGCTATAGAACTGGGGGAAATAGGCCCTGCCGTCGAGAAACATAGCCTTTTTCCCAATCGTACCAACGTGCATTTCGTTCAGGTTGATAAGCCGACGGACTTAAAAATACGGACGTGGGAGCGAGGTAGCGGAGTTACCCTTTCCTGTGGCACAGGAGCCTGCGCTGCCTGTGTGGCAGCAGTACTTACGGGTCGAGGGCAGCGAGTATGCCTTGCCCACATACCGGGGGGTGACCTGGATTTGAACTGGTGCGGGGAAGATAACAGCGTCTATATGACCGGACCAGCGGTTGAGGTTTTTGAGGGCGTCTTTGACCGGCCGAAAAAGTCTTCCTCATAACCTGAGCTTTAGAGGCTGACAGAATTCTA
>CP070728.1:423261-427396 GCA_020351025.1 Planctomycetota bacterium | reverse complement strand
CGCCCTATTCGTGGTCCCGGCCGCAGAGAAATTGGGCACGGAACTCTGGCTGAACGAGCCCTCGAGGCGGTACGACCACCCGAGGATGAATTTGCATATACTGTCAGGGTCGTTTCAGACATCACTGAATCGAATGGTTCCAGCTCAATGGCCTCCGTTTGCGGGGGCAGCCTGGCCCTAATGGACGCAGGTGTACCAATTAAAAAAGCCGTAGCCGGCATATCAATCGGGTTGGTTAGCGAAGAAAATGGCCGCTATGAACTCCTGACTGATATTATCGGTGAAGAAGACCACTTCGGCGATATGGATTTCAAAATCGCCGGAACTGCCGATGGCATCACGGCAATACAGCTCGATATCAAAGCCAAAGGCCTGGCACATAAAATTATGGTCGAGGCTCTCGAGCGTGCAAAAGCAGCCCGCCTCGAGATTCTAAAAGTGATGAACAAGATAATCGACAAACCCAGGCCCGAATTGAGCAGGTATGCACCGAAGCTGATAAGTATCGAAATTGACCCTGAATATATAGGCAAAGTAATCGGCCCGGGCGGCAAGATGATTAAAAGTATTCAGGAACAAACCGACACAAAGATTGAAATCGAAGAAGACGGGACTATTTATATAAGCTGCTTCGGCGGCGATGGACACCTCAAGGCCAAAGAAATTATCGAAGCGATGACACAACCACCAAAAGTGGGGCACATATATGAACGCTCAAAAGTTGTGTCAGTCAAAGACTTCGGTGTCTTCGTTGAAATTACACCAGGCGTTGAAGGCCTGTGCCATATTAGTGAACTAAGCGAGGGTTTCGTTAAGAACATAGATGAGGTTTGCAAGGTCGGCGATTGCATACCCGTGAAATTATTAGCCATTGACGACCAAGGCAGATTCAAACTTTCCCGCAAGGCTGCTCTTGCTGAGCTTGCCAAAGCTGAAAAGGCCGAAGCCGGCAGGAAATAAAATTTAAGGAGGGGGGCAGGTTTCGCAGAGCTACCGGCTAATCTGAGAGATTAAATTATGAGGGAGAAAAATAAGTGTGGCCGTTTGTAGCTGGTTTCGTTGTTGCTTTATTGGCTGCTGTTATACCAGCTATTGTCTTACTCCTGCGCAAAAAAAAGCTTAGAGCTAAAGACAATAACAATCCGCATCTTGAACAGCTTGAAGAATTAGGCAAGTTGACCGGCGAGCTTGCCCACGAGATTAAAAATCCTCTTTCTACTATCAAGATTAATTTGAAACTGGCTGCTGAGCAATTGCAGCGCCTTGACGCCAGCCAGACCGGTAAAACCACTCTTACAAAAGAGGACCTGAGATTTGCAAGGGCCTTGCGGAAGATAGGGGTGATTCAGAAAGAGGCGGACAGACTTGAGCAAATCCTCGATGGTTTTCTGCGTTACATTGACCGGACGCAGTTACAATTGGCAGGTACCGACATCAACGAACTGGTCAGCGACATGGTTGATTTTTATTCGCCGCAGGCCCACAGTCACTCAATAACAATACGGCAGGGATTGCACAATGAGCCGCTTATTTGCAAAGTCGATGCAGATATGATAAAACAATTAATACTAAACCTTTTTATCAACGCCCAGCAGGCCATGACCGAAGGTGGCGAGCTGATGATAAAAACAAGCCGGCAAAAACAAAAGGCTGTTATTCAAATTAGCGATACCGGAAGCGGCATCTCGCCGGATAAATTGCCGAATATATTTGATGCTTATTATTCTTCAAGGCCGCAGGGAAGCGGATTGGGGCTGCCCACCGCAAAAAAAATAGTGGAATCACATAACGGCACGATAAGTGTTGACAGTGAGCTCGGCAAAGGTACATCATTTACGATAAGATTACCGCTGCTTGAGACTCAAGAAGGTGCTTAATTGCGTCTTGGGCCTTTGTTATCGGTACGTGTTTAGTAACTCGACAGTTTGATGAGCAAAAATGCAGTAATTTTGGTCGTTGACGACGAGCGCAACCATGCGGACGGTATAGCCGAAGCGCTTGAGAAATTGCATACAAAGCGCACGAAGGCAATTGCCGTGTATAGCAGCAAGGATGCGTTGGAGATTTTGCGAAACGAAAGAGTCGATGTTGTTGTTACCGACCTGAAATTGGAGAATGATATCGATGGTCTTGTCATACTCGAAGAAGCAAAGAAGCATAACCCCCTCAGCGAAGTTATTTTAATAACCGCCTATGCCACCATTGATACGTGCAAGAAAGCAATAAGGCAGGGTGCCTATGATTATCTTGTCAAGCCAATCGATATTGACCAGCTGCGAACGCTCGTGGACCAGGCCGCCAGGAAAGCTCACACTGCACTTGAGCGTCGAACAAAAGGCCCTGAACCGGGCGAGGAGAAGTTCTTATTTGAAGGTGTGCGGGGCCAAAACCCTGCAATGCAGGGTATATTTGACGTCTTGCGTCGCGTGGCTCCTGCAAATATATCAGTGTTAATTGAAGGCCAATCGGGAACGGGCAAGGAGCTGTTGGCAAGGGCAATCCACAATAATTCGCCGCGCAGAGCTCAGCCGTTTAAACCGGTAAACTGTGCCGGTCTGACAGAGACTTTATTAGAGAGCGAACTGTTCGGGCACGTTAAGGGTGCCTTCACCGGTGCCGCCGCCGACAGAAAGGGACTGCTCGAGATAGCTGATAAGGGAACGCTCCTTCTCGACGAGATTGGTGATATGCCCTTAAAGATGCAGGCGAAGCTCCTGAGATTTCTCGAAGACGGAATTGTTATACCGGTCGGTTCTCATAAACCAACGGTCGTCGATGTTCGGGTGATTAGTGCAACAAACCAGGATTTAATAAAGCTGATAGAAGAAAAAAAATTCAGACAGGATTTATACTTTAGAATCAAAGGCGTAAGCATAACACTTCCGGCACTCCGTGACCGGGCGGAAGATATGCCCGCGTTGTCGGAATATTTTCTCAAAGAAGCCGTTACGGAGACCGGCTCACCCGTTACCGGTATAACAGATGCTGCTATGGCCGTTCTTATGAGCTATAACTGGCCCGGTAATATCCGCCAGCTTCGAAACTGTATCAGGACTATGGTTGTTATGTGCGATGCCGACATGCTCGATGTCCGGGACATCCCGCCCGAAATACGTCAGGTCAGACAGTTGGCCGCTGGCCGCCGGCCGGCAGCGAATTTAGGGGACGTCTCGCTCAACGAACTTGAAAAACAGGCCATCATCGACACACTTACAAAAACTGGAAACAACCGGGAAAAAGCAGCAAAAATCCTCGGCATCGGTGAAAGAACACTCTACAGAAAAATCAAAGAATACAAAATTTAGGCGTGCGGTGCCTCGCCTGCCCCTTAGGGACCAGAACAGGTTAAGAAATACAAGTCATTTTCAAGCAAGGAGATACTGATATGGGCGATAAGGGCAAAAGAGATAAAGGAAAAAGAGAACGACAGAAAAAGGCCCTGCTTAATCCAAAGGAAAAACGAAAATTAAAAAAGGAAAAGAAGAATAAACAATTGCCCGGTGCTTTTCGGTGACCCGAAGCGTTCCGGTGAATTCTGAGCAGGAAGGCCCCAGCGAAAGAACTCTTTACCGAAAACCAAGGAATATAATATAAGTACCTAACGGTTCCTGCCTGAATTTTTTGGAACAGTTACTCAACGCCGGTGAGCCAGTTTTCGCTGAAAACAGCAAGGTCCTGCTCGTCGATAACATTATCATTCGGCTCCGAGATGTCGCATACCGGGTTCCAATTGCCATCGCCCAAACCTTCGCAGGCCACAGGACCGGCAAAGCTAAAGAAAAAAGGTTTATTAAGATGAACAATTTAACGTAGCGACACCCAACTCCACCCTCGATGCTGCGCTCCACTTTTCCTCCTTTCCCTGCCATTTCCTCCGAAATCCGCATCTTGACCTGACAGAGACACACCACACTATCGAAATTATAGCTGCCTTACCGGCCGTCGTCAAGAAATTTCTCCAGAACTTAACAAACTCTGCGCCTCCCTGCATCGCTGCCTCCCAAGTGACTTTACCCTCAGCCTTGGCGAAGGAAGAGTTGCCGTTTAGTCGTTAATATTTGGTTGACGGATTTAGCTTTTATATGTATTGTATTTGCTGCGGGAATGTCGCTTTTTATTTCCGGTTGACTAAATT
>CP070728.1:418909-423161 GCA_020351025.1 Planctomycetota bacterium | reverse complement strand
CCGTCTTGACCTGGACGTTTGTTTGCGCTCCTATTGCTGTCCGGACGCGACTGACGCTCTATTGGTATCTCCGCAAAATTGCAGGGCCTGTTACTACAACTGTTTACAACATCCTGAATGCTGTCTTGTTCTGCATTCTTGCCGGCTGTATGATTACAGTTTCGGCCTCAGCGGTTCGCATCCCATTTGGCATCCCGGCCCAAACACTGTGGTACCCGCAGGATATTCGTTTTGTGCTGGTCGTAATCGCCGTTGGCTCTGTCGTTGTCACCTTAGCCATTCTCGGTTTCAAAACACTTGCCCGCTTTGCCGTGGTTTGCTCGCCGTGGATGTTTTTGATGTTCATCGCAGGGGCCCTTGCTATGCTGCCAGCTCTGGCTGCCAAGACGCTTGACGGACAACAAATTGGCACTTTCCGGGATTTCTGGACTATCGCAAACAAGGGAATATGGACAGGCAACGTGCCCGGCGGTGGAGAACCGATAGGTTTCTGGCAGGTGGCTGCGTTTGCCTGGATATGTAATCTGGCCATGCACGCCGGGCTGTCGGATATGGCTCTTTTCCGTTACGCACGGAAGGCATCTTATGGCCTGTATTCTGCCTTCGGAATGTTCCTCGGCCATTATCTGGCCTGGATATGTGCCGGTATCATGGGCGCAGCTACAGCTCTTATCTTAGGCGAAAGTATGAACCAGCTCGATGCTGGTGGTGTTGCCTGGCAGGCGCTTGGGATTTCCGGAATTATTGCAGTCGTTATTGCAGGCTGGACAACTTCCAATCCCACCCTGTACCGGGCGGGACTGGCTTTTCAGGCAGTTACGCCCGGATGGCCAAGATGGCTGGTAACACTCGTGGCCGGTGCCGTCACCACAACTGTCGCCTGTTTCCCATTCGTGTTTACGAAACTATTGGATTTCGTCGCACTTTATGGACTTTTACTTTCGCCCGTCGGTGCTATCGTTCTCGTTGAGCACTGGATTTTCCCACTACTCGGTCTGACTCAATTCTGGGTCTCCCGAAAAAAGCTGTTTGTAAGCTGGCCGGCCTTGCTTAGCTGGGGTATTGCAATCGCGGCTGCATTGGCCCTTGAGCGGACTGCAACGCTGCATCTCTTCTTTTTGTTCGTGCCCGTCTGTTTCTTGACCGCTGTGTTGTACCTGGTTTTTTCCTTGGTGGCTGGTGCTCGTGAAAAGTTCACCCGGCAGGATCGGGAGAAAACGCACGAGAATGGAATTTGTGACACAGTACCTGCTGAAACTCTTATAGAAATTCAGGCAAGGCACACAAGCAAAAGTGGCAAGGATGCTGTATTATGGATTTCCGGAATCATTGTGGTGGCATCGCTGCTTGCGTGCCTTATTTTACCGGTTTGGGTGTACATTACTGCTGGAAGTAGCTACGACCAAAACTTTGCTACATTCAGAAATATACTCATATGCCCGACTTTGATTTATTTTGTTGCTGGAACTATATGGGCTGTCAAAATAGATAAGCCAAAATTACTGTAAAAAAACAGGAATGTGAGACAATGAATAAGGCCTTAGCGGATTTGATAAGAATATCGAATGTTACAGGGAAAGATTCTACACTTGTTCAGGGGGGAGGTGGTAATACGTCGGTAAAAACTATGGATGGTAAGTATATGTATATCAAGGCTAGCGGCACAGCTTTGAAAAATATGAACGAGCAGAGTGGCTGGCGGCGGCTGCGACTCCATTCGGTTCTGTCGATTATAAAAGATAAGTCAATATCAAAGCTTGATACCTATGCTAGAGAAAATGAGGTCGTCAATCAGCTGCTTCTTGCATGCGATGATAAAATTACCGGCGAGGCCAGACCATCGATTGAAACACACCTGCATGCTTTTCTTGACGAGTGCGTAATTCATCTGCATCCCGCTGTGGTACTCGCATATGCCTGTGCTAAAAACGGCAGGCAAGAGCTTGAAAAACTTTTCGAAGACCAGAAGCCTCCTCCACTCTGGGTACCTTATACCGACCCTGGATTTACGCTCGCGAAAAAAATCGCTAAGCTGATAGATGGTTACCAAAACCGATTTGCTGAAAAACCTGCCATTCTTTTCCTTCAGAGGCACGGGCTTTTGGTTTCAGCAAAGAGTCCGGACGCCGCTTTGCGGCTTTTGCGAAAGGTCATAAATCGTTGCGCCGGTAAACTAAAACAACTAAAAGCCGGCAAAATCAAAAAAGTAAATCAGGAAATTGTTGCCGATGCAAAGCTTGATATTCGCAGAGCGTTTTATGAGGCGACCGGTCGATATGCTGTGATAAGCTATTTTTGTGATGATGCCATTGCAGCGTTTGGGCGCCAAAAAGATGCAGAGAAGATGCTCTTACCGGGGGCCTTGACGCCTGATGAATTGCTTTACGCCAACGGCCCCCCAATGTGGGTGGATGACTGTGATTCGAAGAAAATCGCAGGCAGGTTGAGCTCACAAATCGAAAAAGCGAAAAAGCCGTCCGTGGCTTTTCTAAGCAAAGGTGTTGGACTTTTTATTGCCGGAACGGAAAAAATCACTCCTGCAATCAGGGACATTGTCCAGAGTTCGTTTTTCATTCGCACTAATGCGTTTCGCTTAGGTGGGATCCACAGTTTAAATAAAGCTGAGCAGAACTTTATTAACAAATGGGAAGCGGAAGCCTTTCGAAAAAAATTGGCGAGCGGTTTGAGTGAAGGTGTTCTGCAGAACCGAATCGCCGTCGTTAGCGGTGCCGGTAGCGGTTTAGGAAAAAGTATTGCGATTGGTCTTACGCGGGCTGGTGCAATGGTTGGGCTTCTGGATATTAATAAAAAATCCGCCCAAGAAACTCAAACCATTATAAAAAAAGGATTACCGCAGGCTCAAACAATCGTACTTCGCTGCGATGTCACCAGAGAAACCGACGTCGATAAGGCATTCAAAGCTTTGCTGAAAAGGTGGGGCGGTCTCGATATCCTGGTCAATGCCGCTGGCATAGCTCCGGCAGGGCCGCTTATCGATATACCTGTAGGCAAGTGGCGTTTTGCCTTGGAAGTGAATCTCACCGGATATTTTCTTATGGCAAGGGCCGCTGCAAAAATCATGCTTCGGCAAAATATAGGCGGAAATATTATAAACATAAGCTCTAAGTCAGGCCTTCAGGCAAGCAAAGACAATACCGCATATAATGCAACCAAGGCCGGCGAAATTCATATGGCCCGTGGCTGGGCATTGGAACTTGGACAATACCAAATACGCGTAAACTCCATCTGTCCCGGTAATGTATTTGAAGGTTCAAAGATTTGGAATCCCGAATACTTAAAAGTATGTGCAAAAAAGTACGGCATAAAACCGGATGAAGTTATCCCCTACTACGTGAGCAAGACCGCCCTAAATCGCGAAATAAAAGGACAGGATGTCGCCGATGCTGTAGTGTTTCTGTGCTCCGATAAGGCTCGTACCATTACCGGACAGGTGATTGTTCCTGACTCCGGACAGGTAATGGTTAGATAGGTTTTTTGTGTAATTGGATAAGGTTGTAAGTATGGATTTTTGCATTGAGGATACGAGAAAGAAACCAATACCGAAGTTGAAAGAACTCATAAAGGACGGGCTTATTACTCTCGAGCACGTAACCGACTGGCTACGAACTATTTATGAGATACGCTTTTTTGAAGAGAAGGTTTTTGAACTTTTAGGCCAAAATATTATCAAGGGTGCCTCGCATCTTTACGCAGGCGAAGAAGCTGTAGCCGTTGGTGCTGTTGCTGCCATCGAACGCGGTGACGTAATTGGCTCGACCCATCGGGGCCATGGCCACTGTGGTGCTATTGGGAATAAATACGCAGACACCCAGGAAGACCGCCAGAAGCACTGGAACCAAATGATGGCAGAGTTAATGGGTAAAGAGACCGGATACTGCAAGGGAAGAGGCGGCTCTATGCACATAGCCGATGTTGATAAATGCAATAATCTCGGCTCGACCGGTATCGTTGGTGGAAATCAGGCACCGGCAGTTGGGGCCGCTTTAGCAGAGAAATACAAAAAATCACACAGGGTTGTGATTTCATTCTTCGGCGATGGCTCTACCAATTGCGGCAGTTTTCATGAATCGATGAATTTGGCTTCCGCATTGCATGTGCCGTTGATTGCGATAGTGGAGAACAACCTTTACGGAATGAGCATTCCGTTTTCAGGTTCGTCGATTGAAGGGACTGTTCGGGCAAGTAATATCACTGATATAGCCGAGCGTGCCTACGCTTACAACATACCGGC
>CP070728.1:414205-418809 GCA_020351025.1 Planctomycetota bacterium | reverse complement strand
CAGCCGGTTATGCATGGGTCGCTGCTCGCATCGCAGAATATCGCACCGCCTCCATAATCGGCTTCATTGTCTGTTATAGTGCAATTCTTAATCATCGGGCTGCTGCCTGTGCAGTAAATTGCGCCTCCATAGCCGGCAGGGTCATCGTTTGGGTCAAAAGGTGGCGTTGGGTCTGGGGCAAAACCATTTTTGATAGTGAAACCATCAAGGATGGTGTTGCCATCTTCGCCGCTTTGAAAGATAAAGGCCCGCCCATTGCTTTGACAATCTATAATGCAGTTAGCGGCCCCGTTGTTGGATTTTACTGTTATTTCCTTGCCTTGTGTGTCAATGTTATAGTTGCCCGAACCCGTGTAAGTACCGTCATTGACCTCGATAATATCGTTCGTGACGGCAGCATCAATGGCCGCTTGGATGTTGTTGTAATCTGCCGGTACGACTATGACAGCAGCTTTAGCTGTACCAGCTATTACGCCTGTCTGTATCATGAACGCGAGGCAAAGATATTTCAGCAAGGAAGATTTTTTTGGCACAATAATGTCTTCCTAAATTCACCCGTCACACCTTATATGAATCTTACCTAAATTATACCACAAGAGCATCTTGGAAGCCAGCGAAAAAAACGCAAAAATACGGAGAAATGCCAAATTATTTCAGTAATTAGAAATGGACACTTGGTTAACGGGACTGCAGAAGTGCCAAAATTTGTGCATGCACTTTCTTGTTAGCTGCTAATACTTGGAACTCCTGTCCTTCGTACCTGTCCAAATTAATAGGGAAGATTTTTTTGCCTTGCCAATCGCTTACAATGGAACCGGAGTTCTCAGCAATCAGCACGCCAGCTGCTATATCCCACAACTTTGGACAGGAGGCTATTGTGGCAATAAGGCTGCCCTTTGCTACGTATGCCAGCTGCAGTGCAGTTGAGCCCCAATTCCGATATTTTGTCTGCTGCATAATTTCGCAAGCCCAGCCTGGAACACCCTTATCGAAATGGCTATCCAGACCGATGCTCGAAAAACCATTCATTGTTTCTTCACTGGCGGTAACTCGCCTGCCGTTTAATTGTGCCTCACTGCCTTTGACGGCTGTGAACATCGAGTCCGTAGCCGGCTCAAAAACCACACCCACGATCGGTTTGCCATCATATATTATCGCAATACTGACAGCAAAAAATAGCAGCCTGTGTGCAAAATTATTGGTTCCGTCTATTGGGTCAATGACCCACCAGACCTGCTCACCCCCTCGGGGTGGCTGTTTCAATATCTTGCCTTCGCAGCTTTCCTCGGCAATAAAGCCATGATCTGGATGCGTCTCTTTAATTCGATTGATAATTATCTGCTGGCATCGAGCATCGGCCTGGGTTACCAATTCCCTACCGTTTTTTATCGAAACCTTGATAAAATTTATTTCTTCCATCGCTCTCTGGCCGGCAAGCCGTGCCGCTACAATAGCTGTCTCTAACATCTTGCTTAAATCTTTTTGTTCTAATACCATATCTTATTGCCCGTTTATCTATGACCTTGACAGAGTTACTGCTTTATCTTATTTTAACGTAGCTATGCGAACAAGCCAACAACTAAATGAGCTGAAAGTTTTCTGCCGGGCGTCTTCTCAGCAACGCTTAAGAGCAGGACTTGTTTTCCTGGTGTTGGCAGCTTCATTCGGCTTGCTTGTGTTGGCGGCACACGCTAAGATTGATATCGGCTGGTGGTTTGGCCCCTGCGGCTTTAAGCAAAAATATAACCTGCCGTGTCCAACTTGCGGAATGACCGCTTCGGCACTTGCCTTCGCTCGGTGCGAAATCTTTAAAGCATTTTATAGCCAGCCTGCTGCTGCCTTATTTTGCTGTCTGCTGGCGGTCGTTGCGTTTTTGGCTTTTATTATAGCTGCTTTTGGAGTATATTTTGTTTTTTTAAATCGTTTTTTTACGGAAGTTAACATAAGACATATAATCCTGGCTATGATGGTGGTTATGGCAGCCGCCTGGGCCGTAACATTAATCCGGGCACTCGTGGCAAACAGTCAGGGCTAAGTAAGTAAGGTAGGAAAACTATGGTATGCGAACTGAAAAAACTGAGTGTTTTTATTATCACATTGGTTGTAGTTTTTTCCCATCTTGGTTGTAAATACGCTCCTTTTATAGGTCTTTTCGGCACTGAGAGCTACCATGAAAGAACAGTTCCTGCAGAGTATAATCTCACCGAACATACGGACCAAAAGGTACTGGTGCTTGTTGACCAGCCTGGCTGGCTCGATGCTCAACTGAACCTGCGTTATTATCTCACTCAAGCAATAAATATGGATCTTGTCAGAAGAATAGAAATTCCGGGCGACTCTCTTGTTAGCTATAGTGAATTATCCGAATTTCGCTCTAATCAATCTGATTTTTCGTTGCTTTCTCCTGCCGAAATCGGGGCAGCTTTTGATGCTAATATGGTATTGTTAGTAATGGTTGAAGATTATGAGCTTAATGAAATGGCCGAAACTAATTATTATAAAGGCTTCTTAGGTGTCCAAGCTGTTCTTCTTGACACGGCTAAAGAAGAAAAACTCTGGCCCCAATTAGCAAAAAGTAAAAGTATTGAAGTTGGCTTTGAGGTCGAGTCCCGCGGCCAAGAAGTCGCTGTTGGTCGGCTGGCATCTGCTTGTGCTTTTTGTACTACAAGGTATCTCTATAACTGTCCAAAAAAGAAATTTACAATCGCTGAAGACAGAAGTACTATTGCTTGGAAAAAATGGGGAAGGTAAACAGTTCTTTGGAGGATAACAATGATAAAGGTTCTGATTACAGACAAACTTGCACAGGAAGGAATTGACTTTCTTAAGTCGATAGATGGTGTTGAGGTTGTTGTTAAAACCAGGATTGGTGAAGACGAACTCGCCAAGATTATCGGTGAATATGATGGTTTGATTATTCGAAGCGGCACAAAGGTAACTGCCAAAGTCTTGGCTAATCCTGGCAAACTGAAGGCTATCGCCCGGGCGGGTGTGGGTGTGGATAACATAGATATTCCGGAAGCCACAAGGAAGGGAATACTCGTTATGAATACGCCTGGCGGCAACACACTTAGTGCCGCTGAGCACACTATGGCTCTAATGCTTTCAATGAGTCGAAAAGTTGTTCCAGCGTGCAATAGTCTAAAATCCGGTGCTTGGGATAGAAAAAAATATATGGGAAATCAGCTCAACGCTAAGGTCCTTGGTCTTATAGGCCTCGGCAGAATAGGTATGGCTGTGGCGAGAATGGCAAAAGGCTTTAATATGAAAATCCTTGGCTACGACCCATTTGCTGCGCCTCCTGAGACAGAAGAATTTGGTGTCGAGGTAACAGATAGTTTAGAAAGAATTTTTAAAGAAGCCGATTATATCAGCGTCCATGTACCGAGAAATGAGCAAACGTTAAATATGATTGACGCCGAGCAGATAAAAATGATGAAGCCTACAGCTCGTTTAATCAACTCTGCAAGAGGTGGAATTATTAATGAAGATGCGCTCTACAATGCCCTTGCGGAAAAACGTATTGCTGGTGCTGCTTTGGATGTTTTTCCTAAAGAGCCTCCGGAAAATACACGTTTTGCAGAGTTTGAGAGTTGCCTCGTTACACCCCATTTAGGTGCCAGCACCGAGGAAGCACAGATAGAAGTTGCAGTTGAAGCTGCTCAAATCCTTCTTGATGCTATCAGGGAAGGACCTATAAGAAATGCTCTTAATGCCCCTTCTGCTGCTGCAGCTGCACCGCGGATTGTCAATCAGTATGCCGATCTTGCTCGGCGAATAGGTTCCCTGGTCAGTACCATTGCGCCGGGGCAGATTAAGAACGTCGAGGTACAATACCGTGGCACAATAGCTACAGCGGCCGTCGAACAGATTACCATTAACTTTGTAATTGGTTTGTTACAAAAGCACTTCGATATGCCGTTGAATATGGTTAATACCCCCGTCTTAGCGAAGGAACGTGGTATAAGCATTGACGAGACAAAAAACACTGAGTCCAAAGATGTGGCTGCGAGTTTCAGTGCCAAGGTTGTTACCGATAACGTTACCCGCACGGTGAGGGGCTCGGTCTTTGGTGAGGCCCTGCTGCGTATCATCGAAATCGATGGTTTCAATATAGAAATGACACCAAAGGGTGCGGTGTTGATAATTTTCAATGATGACAAACCCGGCGTCATCGGGGCTGTCGGGACCGTCTGCGGTAGGCATCACATAAATATCTGCACGATGGGCGTCGGGCAAAAACCAATCGAACAAAAAGCTGTTCTTGCAGTTAGTCTTGACAAGGATCCGGATACAGAGGTTATTCAAGAACTCCGTAAACTTGATTTCGTAAATGAAATTTATGTCTGCAAGCTTGACTAATTATCGCATTGCATAATTTGTTTTTCTGCTCCCGCGATACAGCACGCGGATGACATAGGCCTGGGAGGAGTTTTCTCTGTGTGTGGCAACAAGGAAAGATAGTTCGGCAGGGCGGTTGAGATTTGCGTTTGAAAAATTCACCGGCTGAAAAACTATGGCAAAAGCTAAAAAAAAGAGTGAAAAAAAAGCAAAATCCTCACGAAAAACAAAGCGGAGGACCAAACCAAATATTTCCGCTACCA
>CP070728.1:409390-414105 GCA_020351025.1 Planctomycetota bacterium | reverse complement strand
ATATTTATTAAACCACCAGTCTATGACTTTGTGCCAGTCAGAAAGAGATGAGACCTTGATGCCCGGCCGCTGGCCACATTGCTCAAAATCAGGGCCCTCAAGCATCTTCCAGATACACAGGTCCTGCATAAGCAGTGTCGGCATGGAGGACTCCTTGAAGGGATTATCAATGTAGTTTACCTGGCAAGATTCTATTTTGGCCAGGTCGGTTAGAATGTGCTTATAGAAACCCGGTCGGCGGATTGTTTCGTATCCTGACTGCAACTTTTTTATAGTCTTATCCGAAATCTCATCGATGCCGTACAGCTGCTTCACTGCTATACGAACCGCCAAACCGTAGCCTGTGTTCTTTATGGCCGGCCAATAAGGTTTAAGCAGGCCCCATTTATTTAGCGGGTCGACTTTCGGCGACAAGAACTTTTCGATAGTTTTCTCGGACATGCCTGCTGCCTGCATATCGGATGCAAGGTAATTACTGAAAACTTCCGCCCAGTCATCACATTTCACAAAAGGATGTGAGGTGCCTCCAAGCCGTTCTTTTTCATCTATCAGGTGCTCATGAGTGTCTATTAACGGTGTCTGGAAAACCTTCTGAAATATTTTCTTTCGGACATCGCTCAAATGAGCAGGTAAGTTAGATTCTGTTAGAGTTTTTTCCTCACCAACGGCTGTTTTTGAACTTAGAAAAGTAAGAGCGCCAAGCGCTCCTATACCTTTGAGCGTGGACCTTCTTGAGATTAAATTCTTACTTTTTTTATCATTCATACCCCTTTCCTCCACTGGAATTCTTAAAAGCTTTAATAATTGCCACCTGTAGATTTCACTGCTATTATTTTCTAAGTTCGGGCATATCCGGCTCGATATGAACGGTAACATTAACAGGGCGGGTTATCTGTTCATGCAGGGCACTTTCCAGGCTCTCTGCTATTTCATGGGCGGCGGCTACATCCAGTTCCGGCTCAACAAGGATATGCAGGTCGAGAAAAACCTCTCTGCCGACCGTGCGGGTTCTAAGCTTGTGCCACTGGCGTATCGAAGAGTTGGCGTTGATTATATTTTCTATACGCTCAACTGTGTGCGAATCAATAGCACTTTCCGTCAGCTCTCGCAGACAATCGCCCAATACTCTAACACCAACCAGGATAATCATCAGGCCGACAGCAATAGCAGCAATCTGGTCACCATAACCGAAACCGGCCTTGAGGGATACGAAACCTATTACGACAGCTACCGAGCTTAATGCGTCACTGCGATGATGCCAGGCATTGGCGTAAAGAGCCGAACTATGGGTTTTAATGGCTACTTTTTTTGTGACTCTATAAAGGAATTCCTTGGATATAATAGAAATTACCGCGACAACGAGAACTGCCGTGTGAGCCGTTTTAATATGTCCTTTGGTTATGTCTACAGCAGCGTAGTAAATCATCGCCATACCGCCAAGAACCAAAACCAGGGCGATAAAAACAGAAGCAAAAGTTTCAATTCGGCCATGACCATACGGATGATTCTTATCGGGCTGCTTCGAGCCAAAATAAACACCGAGCAAAACAGCAAAGTCTGTGGCCATGTCGGAAAGGGAATGAATTCCATCGGCTATCAGAGCAATCGAGCCGGCTAAAATGCCAACAACCACCTTCACAGCAGAAAGAACAAAATTGCCAAGAATGCCCAGCTTCGTGACAAATCTTATTTGCTTATTGTCGCTTTCGATATTGTGATTGTGCATTTACTTATCTGATTATTTCTTTGCGTATATTCGAAACTGCATCGATATACTTTCGCATTGTAAGTTTGTCCTTTACCTCAACTATGACCCTCATTACAGGTTCAGTATTGCTGGCTCGCAGGTGCACCCAACCATCGTCAAAATCAAATCGGCAGCCGTCTATGGTGTTGAGTCTTGCAACGGTAAAGGTCTTTTTCGCTAAATTTAAGATTTGTCCGGCCTGTGATTCATCAGCAACGAACTTATCTTTTCTCATATAGTAGCCGCCAATTTCACCGACCAGCTGACTTACGGTCTTTGAAGTTTCAGCCATTAGTTGCAGTACGAACGCAATAGCCACGAGGCTATCGCGGATTGGGCCGACTCGCAAGTCAATTACGCCACCGTTACCTTCTCCCCCGATGATGCAATTGTGTTCGAGCATAGCTGCGGCGACATTCGCCTCGCCAACAGCGGTTCGGACAACCTGACTTCCAGCCTTTTCCGCAATATCATCGAGCATTCTGGAGGTTGAAAGATTTGTCGCCGCTTTGCCGGTTTTTTTTCTAAAAACGCACTTGGCCGCCAAAGCAAGAGTATATTCTTCACCGATGTAGTCTCCGGCTTCGTCAACAATTGCTAATCTATCAGCATCGGGGTCCTGTGCAAAACCAATATCAGCCGCTTCTATTTTTACCACTTCACAAAGCCCGGTTAAGTTTTTAGCGGTTGGTTCAGGTCTATGGGAGAAAATACCAGTCGGTTCATCGTTTATTGCAACAACTTTGCACCCAAGTTCAGCGAGGATTTTTTTAGTAACCGGCCCCCCTGCTCCATTAACGCTGTCCAAAACAACGCTGAATTTCTTTGCTGCGATTGCCTCTTTATTAACGATGGCCAAGACCCTGGCGATGTGGGTGACGTCAGTTTGCTTATTAGAAGTTACTTGGCCACAGTGGGGTGAATCCACGAAAGCAAAATTTTTATCGAAAAAAAATTGCTTAATCCTCTCAGCTACATCGAGCGGCGGAGCAACACCATTGCTGAGCAACAGTTTTATACCATTGTATTGAATCGGGTTATGCGATGCGGTAATGGAGACACCACCGCTGCAATGCAGTTCTCTTACCATAATACCGACACCAGGCGTAGTTACCATTTCTAAATCAATCACGTTAATTCCGACGGCGGATAATCCTGCTATTACAGCCGATTTCAGCATTTGGCCGCTGGACCGAGAATCCCGGCCAATACAAACCGATAGTTTTTCTTTTTTATCGGCGTGTGTTTTTTTTAGAAATGTTCCAAAGGCACTGCCATAATCGGCGGCAATAGAATCAGTGAGGTTTTCACCAACGATGCCTCTCATCCCACTAATACTTATTATCAATTGCTCGGCCATACCATACCTCACAACTTCCTGGATTTTTCCAAAACCCTTCTGAGTTTGGTAACGACAGTATCAACCTGTTTTCCTTTCAATGCCAGAATCTCCTGCAGAGCTTCGCCGATATATGGCAAATATGTTTCAATGTAACGACGCTTGTCCAATTCCTGTTGGATTCTTTTTTTCTTTCGCAGATATATTCCAAGCTTTCTTCCACAGTCCTGTACCGCTAATTGTATCTCTTTTATAATTTCGGGATAATGAGCGATAGCTTCTTTGCTTTCTGAAGTAAACGGTACCCATACCGAAGCGATATGGACCATCAACACCACAGAGCCGGTAGGCAAGGCTCCTTTGCTCTGGCTCAGAGCATAATTTCGCCAGTTGATATCCAAGACTGATTTATAAATAGCACAGGCTGACTGCTGGTATAACAAAGGGACACGATTGGCGATACGTATAAGACGCATCAGAGGTTCCTTCTCCGGGTCGTTGTTAGTGCTGTTTTTCGCCCCGTATGCAAGGGCAGCCTCAATAAGGAAAGGGTTGCCACGATAAACAGCTGGGCTTCGTGAGGAGGCGGTATAAAAATCCGCCTTTACAACTGCTCGTAGCCCCTGTTCCAATTGCTCAACTCCAATAGGACCGATACAATCAGTGGCAGGCGCCATAATTTTGGTTTGATTTATTGCTGCGTGAAGTTTTTCTGCCTGCTTTAGGGTAATTCGTGAAGGTTTAAGGGTTTTACGAAGTTTTGCTTTTTCACAAATCCGTTGAGCCACTCTGGCACTTACTCTTGAAAACCCATCCTGTAAAAAAGCAGATAGCTGCTTTGAAGCACTATTACGAGCCATCTTTAACAGCAATCCAAGCTCAACACCATATGGATGCGGCTTTATTTCCCTGGGAGCAAACGGCAATTCTTTAGTCTGCCTTCGATATTCGTAAACACCCCTGTCGGGAGCATCGTAATAAATGCTGGCGTGTGGATTAGCCATAGCCGTCTGGTTAATGTATTCATCAACTGATTGGCGTCCCCTTTGGTATTTTCCTTCCAATGTTATGGTAACATTTGTACCGGTGGGCAGGTCAAAATCGCACTCTTGGTCTATGATAACTTCAGGCCGGTTCTTGGCTGTGTCAATCTGGACGTGATAGTGATGGGCTTTTTTCTTGGGATTTGTTCGGGAGATAATCTGTACCGGCTCGCCGGTAGTTAAGAGCCCATACATACCTGCAGCGGATATACCAATGCCCTGCTGACCCCGACTCATTTTTAGACTATGGAACTTGCTGCCATACAATAGACGGGCGAAGATGTTTGGAATCTGCTGCTTTACTATCCCCGGGCCATTATCTCTGACAGTCAAAACGAACCTGTTGTCAGCAACAGGTTTTATACTGATTAGCAAATCCGGCAGGATATGAGCCTCTTCGCAGGCGTCGAGCGAGTTATCAACGGCTTCCTTGACAGCAGTTAACAGAGCTTTACGAGGATTGTCAAAACCGAGGAGGTGTCTATTCTTGGCGAAAAATTCGCTAATACTTATAGCCCGTTGCTTTGCAGCCATTGACTCAGCGGTAGCAGCAATAGCAGTGGTTTTTCGTTTGCTGGTTGCCCTA
>CP070728.1:404554-409290 GCA_020351025.1 Planctomycetota bacterium | reverse complement strand
GCTTCAGGAATATCCACTGCGTCCACTTATAGTAATTCGGGTCGGTCGTATTGACCTCGCGGTCCCAGTCATAGCTAAAGCCCAGCGACTTGATTTGCTTCCGAATGTTATCAACGTTGCTCTGTGTTGTTGTCTTCGGGTCCGTGCCGGTCTGTATTGCATACTGTTCCGCCGGCAGGCCGAATGCATCGTAGCCCATAGGGTGCAGGACGTTAAAGCCCTTCATTCGTTTATATCGAGCGACAATATCGCTGGCGGTATATCCTTCGGGATGGCCAACATGCAGCCCTTCGGCACTTGGGTATGGAAACATATCAAGGACATAATACTTTGGCCTTGTGTTGTCGCAGTCTTTTGCTTTGAAGGTTTTGTTTTGTTGCCAGAACTGCTGCCATTTTTTCTCTATTTCGTTAAAATTATATACCCCTGGTTTATGGCTCATCTACCTTATACTCCCTGGAGGTCGGCTCTACATTTAACTACTGCGAATGTGGACAGGTCCGGTCATTACAGGTTCGGCATTGTTTCGAGTCTCCCTGTTTGACACCTGGCGCGAATACAGAAACGAGCTTTTCCAGTTCTTCGGTGCCGCATTGCGGACATTTTATTTTCGCTTTGCGTGCCTTGCTTTGCAGGAATTCTGCTACGTTACCACATTTTGCACATTTGTATTCGAAAATCGGCATTTTTATATCCAAGTAAAAATCGGGGAGACAGGATTTGAACCTGCGACCTCTGCGTCCCGAACGCAGCGCTCTAGCCAAACTGAGCTACTCCCCGGTCAATATCAGGTGTCAAAATATAGCATATAAGCTCTTTAATTGCAAGTTACAATAAATTGACGGGGTCAATGTCAATAACGAACTTTACTGCTGGTCGAATGGGTTTTTCTTCGCGCAATCCTGCAAATAATCGGTGCATAGTTTCGGCATCCGGTGTCTGGATAATTAACTGCATTCTATGCAGCCGTTGTATTCGAGTTATTACTGCCGGCATTGGCCCTCTGACGTTAACTTTCAGATTATGGCGCTTTATAATATTATCGATTTTTTCCCGCGTTTTGTTAGAGGCATTCTGGAGCTTATCAAAGTTTCTGTCGCGGAAAATGACAGCAGCCAATCTCCAATAAGGGGGCAGGTTGCAAGCCTTTCGATGCTTTAACTCCTCTTTAATGAAGGCAGCAAAATCGTTTTTAAGAGCAAATTGCATAACGGGCTGGTCCGGCAAGAATGTTTGAACGAAGACTGTGCCCTTTTTGGCTGAGCGGCCTGCCCGGCCAGAGACGTGTGAAATCAATTGGAATGTCCGTTCATTTGCGCGGAAGTCAGGCAGATAAAGGCAGGTATCAGCACTAATAATGCCGACGAGTGTAACGTTCGGGAAATGGAGCCCCTTCGCGAGCATTTGTGTGCCAGCGAGTATATCAATTCGGCCGTCACTAAAATCCTTCAAGACCCGGTAATAGTCCCGCCCTGCCATAGAATCGCTATCGACCCTTGAGACTCGGGCGTTAGGGAATCTTCCGGCTAATTCCTCCTCGAGCCGCTGAGTTCCGATTCCTATCATCGCAATGCCTTTACCACACAGAGGGCATTTTTCAGGTACGAGTGTGCGGGCACCACAGTAATGGCATAGTGCGTAACCATAGGTCATATATTTACCCATGATGGTTTGGGACGGACGGTGTCGGGGGATTTTGGATTTGTGGAAGGTTAGCGTTACATCGCAATTCCTGCAGTGCAGCATATACCTGCAGGAGGGGCAAAATACGAAATTGCTATACCCGCGCCTGTTTAAGAGTAAAATCGCCTGCTCGCCTTTGGCCAAGGTTTTTCGTAAATGTTCGGCAAGCGGCTCGGAAATTAAACTTATTCCTTGGGAGGTGTAAAAGCCTTCTCGGACATCGACGAGCTTCATCTGTGGCATTTCTAAGTTCATTACTCTTTTTGGTAGCTGCACGAGGGCAAAATGTTTTTTACTGCGGCTGTTAAAAAGTGTCTCCAAAGAGGGAGTGGCACTACCTAAAATGCAATGTGCTTGTGAGAGCTGTGCACGTTTTATAGCTACGTCCCGTGCATTATAGCGTGGGGTGGTGTCCTGTTTATATGTGGGCTCGTGTTCTTCATCAACGACGATAAGGCCGAGGTTTGGCAGCGGCGCAAATACTGCTGAGCGGGCGCCGATAACGACATCTGCCTGGCCGGCTTTTATCTTCTGCCACTGGACGTTGCGCTGTGGAGCGGTCAGTCCTGAGTGCATCACAGCTATTCTCTTGAACCTGTCACTAAAACGCTGGACAGTTTGAGCGGTGAGTGCGATTTCAGGGAGAAGAACAATAGCGGCTTTTGTGTTTTGCCGACAAACTTCGATAGCTCTTATGTAAAGCTCGGTTTTTCCGCTATCGGTGACTCCGTGGAGGACGGTGACGCTGAATTTATCCGAATCCAAGCGGCTTTTAATATGAGCAAGTGCCTTCTTCTGGTCTTCATTGAGAATGACCTTGTCAGTTTTGATGGACATTCCCCCTGGGATGGCGGGCAGTGCTTTCATTACGGTTTTACTCGCTATTTTTACGATTTGTTTTTCAGCTAATCTGGTTACCGGTGCATTGGTACAGCCGACCTGGCCTAACAAGCTCTGCAACTCAACGGCATTTTCCAAATCGAAGGATTTACGGCTTTTTAGTATTTTGATGATTTGCATTTGCCTTCTGCCACGCAGCTTCTTGATAGCTTCTTCACGACCTTGCAGAAGGTAGACTTGTCTTTGCGTTTTTACTCCTGCAGCTTTTTTGACTGCACCTGGCACCATTGCTGCCAAGACCTGGCCGAGTGGACAAACATAGTACTGGCTAATCCAGCGGGCCAGTTCCATAAGGTTAGCATCTACCAGAGGCTCTTTATCGATGATGTTGGAGACTATTTTGAGCTTTCGTTCCCTGCCGCGAGCGGCGAAAGAGTCCTCAGGCGGAATATCTGACTGGGTACACAAGCCGATTTCGTGCTTATCAGTTCTACCAAAGGGAACTTCAACTCGCTGGCCTATTTCAATTGGCCAAAGGCTATCGGGCACAAGGTAATCGAATTCTGTGTCGACTGCCGAGGCAAAAGCCACGCGAATAATATGATGACCAAATGCCTTTTCGGCTTTTTCTGATACAAACAAACTGTCTGTTTGATACCTTTTCATAATCATAAGCGATTGTCCCAGTTCGAAGCAACTATGTCAAGATTTCTGAGAACCGGTTGCGAGCAGGGCTATACCGGCTGTAATTAAGTATAAATTGACCTGTAACACTCTTTTTTCCCTTGACAAATTGGAGGAAAAATGTTAGGATACGGTTTGATTTGCGGTGGATAAAGAAAACTCACTTCTTTTGCAGTATTATAACGTGCTTTTTTGATATGTACCTGTTAGTGGAGCTTTAATCGTTTAGTCTTAGGACGAAAAAGAAAATGAGGTGGCTATTAATAATATTCGTTGTTTTAGGTATATGCAGCACAGCTCAGAGTGTAATGATATCACTGGAGAATGAGGGAAGTACCATAACAGCAAGTGCCGGCGAGGCTATGGTTATTGAACTTCTGGCCGATGAGCTACTTTTCAAATTTGATGCCATTGTAAGCTTTACCGGCGATGCTGCTATAACCGGTGCGATGAGCAGTGCTGATTCAATGGATTATGGGTGGCCGGTTGTTTTCGGCAACTGGATAAATCCCATATATGGACTAGATAGTGTTGAAATAGGGGCTGAAACGCTCGGCGGCCATCTTCCCGGTCCTGTAGGTTATGTTGAAATCACTTATGGAAGCGGAACAGTTGTAGTTAGCCTGGCCCAGGGCAGTTCAATCTACTTACCGGCAGTATGGGGGCCGCTGCCAGAATGCTCAAGCGGCGTTTTGACGATTGTTCCCGAACCAGCTACGATTTTTCTGCTTGGCCTTGGTGCAGTGGTTTTAAGAAGAAGACACTAAGTCTCAATAACAAAAAGACTGCGAATACAAAAAACATTTCTGAATACAAATCATCAAAGCGAAATACTGTTACCTTCCCTCCTTGAATTTTGGCGTTTTATAGCGTAACATATGTTTTTTGAGACTTAATAAACGGTGAGAGATGTCGAAGTTTAAGTTAAATAGTTCGTTCAGGCCGTCTGGAGACCAGCCGGAGGCGATAAAGCGGCTGGTGGAGGGATTGAGCGAGGGTAAAAAGTTTCAGACTCTGATGGGGGTAACGGGCAGCGGCAAGACGTTTACAATGGCTAATGTCTTAGCTGAATTTGACCTGCCGGTACTGGTCATCTCACACAACAAGACGTTAGCAGCGCAGCTTTACGAGGAATTCAAGGAGCTATTTCCTGAGAATGCGGTAGAGTATTTCGTGAGCTATTACGATTACTATCAGCCGGAGGCTTATATACCACAGCGGGATATATATATAGAAAAAGATGCCTCGAAAAATGCGGACCTCGATAGGCTAAGACTTTCTACAACTACGAGTCTATCGACAAGAGATGATGTTATTATTGTTGCTTCAGTATCTTGTATATTCGGGCTTGGCTCGCCGGAAGATTATAAGGCTTCGGTAGTAGCAGTGCGTACAGGCGATTGTATAGAGAGAAATGAGCTGCTGGGCAGATTTGCAGATTTGCAGTATAAAAGAAACGATGTTGACTTTGCACGAGGGACATTTCGCGTTCGCGGCGATGTGGTTGAACTGTATCCATCTTATGAAAC
>CP070728.1:399442-404454 GCA_020351025.1 Planctomycetota bacterium | reverse complement strand
AAAGACGGTAAGAACAATGCTGATGGCAAATGGGGCTCCGCCAATAATCTTAACGAGCATCCTAGTCCAGAGGATTTCGTACACAAGGCCGGTTAGACCGGAAAAGAAAAAACATACCAGAACCAGAAGCATTATTCTATCAGATGAGCTTTGGGAGATTTGTCTTTCGGTCATTTACTCTCATTATCCTTCGTAAAAGAAGGGCATATAACGCCCAAATCCCGAAGATATCTTTTCTTGCCTGTAAACATATCGGTATTTTGTGTAATAGTATAACCCTTTTTTGGCCAAAAAGGAAAAGCTTTTGTTGTTTTGGTTGGTTATTCATCATAGTTTAGAAAAAATTGGACAAATTACACTTTTTTTAAACCAAGGGTTGACATTGACCGACTATTTTAGTAACAAGAGTTAAGTATTATCGAATTTTTAGTGGTTTAGTTTTATGTATATGGCAAAAAAAGATATCCGAAGCACAGCGACAGGTTCTCTTTGGCGCATATCGTCTTTACCCACAGAATCGGTCATAGGTAACATTATTATCATTATAGGGGAGAAAAGGAAGCTGCCCTGAGCAAGGTATATTTAGCTTATTAAAAGCCTTCCGGGGTAGTTAACTCCGGAAGGCTTTTTTGCTTTGAAAAATAAGAAGGACACTAATGTGAAATATGTGTAAAGCTCAGTTGACAGTATCAGTCAAGGCACTTATTATTCATAGTTCAGTTTTTAAAAAACTTGAGGAATACAGTTATGTCGGATAAGAAAAACAAAGGTTACAGAGATACGCTGAATCTACCTAAGACGAGCTTTTCAATGAAAGCTAATCTTGTGCAGCGAGAGCCGCAACTTCGCAAAGAATGGGCGAAGATGGATATCTATACCAAAATCAGAAAGGCCCGAAATGGTTCTCCATTATATATACTTCATGATGGGCCGCCCTATGCTAACGGTGATATCCATATGGGACATGTTATAAACAAGGTGCTGAAAGACTTTGTTGTCAAGTACAAGACGATGAGGGGATTCGACGCACCGTTTGTGCCGGGTTGGGATTGTCATGGGCTTCCCATTGAATCAAAGGTTGTGGGGGAACTCGGCAATAAGATGCGAGGGAAGTCCCGACTTGCTATCCGCAAGGACTGTTACAAATATGCGAGCAAATACGTCAAAGTACAAAGCAAGCAGTTCCAGGAGCTTGGGATATTCGGCGATTTTGACAATCCGTATCTGACGTTTAAGCCACAATATGAGGCAGGGATTTTAGAGGTATTCGCCGAGTTAGTTGACAAGGGACTGGTCAATAAGCAACTAAAGCCGATTCACTGGTCGGTCGGGTGCGAGACAGCTCTGGCGGAGGCCGAATTAGAATATAAAGATGTATCATCGCCAAGTACCTTTGTGAATTTCCCGGTGGCTAAAGAAAGCATCGGGCGGCTGACCGAGCTTGGCCTGGTTAAGGAAGATGAGGCTAAAGATGCGAAGATTTGCTTTATGATATGGACGACTACGCCCTGGACACTGGCAGCCAATCTCGCTATTGCAGTCCACCCGGTTCTTGACTACGTAGCCGTACGCTACAATAAAGACGGCCGCTCCGTTGTTTCAATCGTCGGAGCTAACCGGCTCGGCGCCGTCACCGCCGCCGCAGGACTAAGTGAGGGGAACTTCTCGGTTAGCAACGTCAAAGTCTACGGCAATCAGCTTGAAGGTCTTCGATACAAACACCCGTTCGTCGAGAAAAACCCTACCGACAAGGACGCCTATATGGTCGTCTGTGCGCAATATGTTACCACCGAAGACGGCACGGGAGTTGTGCATATTGCACCAGGACACGGTGTTGAAGACTATATCACCGGCCAAGATTATGAACTGGCGACTTATTCACCCGTCAAGAACGATGGCTGCTATGATGACACCGTTCCGGATTGGCTCCGCGGAAAAAACGTCCTCGAAGTTGACACAGAGGTCAACACCTACCTGCGCGACAATGGATTCCTTGTCGCCGAAGAGAAGATGCTGCACAGTTATCCGCACTGCTGGCGCAGCAAGATGCCGGTGATATTCAGGGCCACCGAACAGTGGTTCATTCGTGTGGACAAGGACTTTGCCTCACCAAAACCGGGACAGGGAGGATGGAAACCAGGCTATACGCTACGGAACCTAGCGTTGAAGGCAATCAAAAACGTACGATGGATACCGGGGTGGGGACAAAAGCGGATTGAGGGGATGCTGGAATCCCGGCCTGACTGGTGTATCAGCAGACAAAGGAGCTGGGGGCTGCCAATACCCGCATTTATAAATTCCAATGGGCAAAGTTTTATGACGAAAGAGTCTGTATTGGCTGTTGCTAAGTACATCGGCGAGCACGGCTCAGATAGCTGGTTTACCGATTCGCCGCGCCAGATTTTGGGTGAGGACTTTGAACTACCGCAGGGGTTTGATTTTGATGACCTGCAGAAGGAGGAAAATATCTTCGATGTGTGGTTCGAATCGGGCTGCAGCTGGTACAGTGTTTGTGTAAAACAAACGGATTGGCCTGTACCTGTTGATTTATATTTAGAGGGGTCAGACCAGCATCGCGGTTGGTTTCAACTATCACTTTTATCGGCGCTTGGGAAAATCGAGAAAGAACCGTTCAAAAACGTTCTAACGCACGGTTTTACCGTTGATGAGAAAGGAATGAAGCAATCAAAATCGCTGGGCAACTATGTCAATGCACAGGAAGAGGTAGCAAAATATGGCTCGGATATTCTGCGGCTGTGGGTGGCAAGCGTGAACTATCAGGAAGATATACGATGTAACGATGGATTGATAGGACGGACGCAGGATGCTTACAGGAAAATAAGGAATACGCTGCGATATTTACTTGGCAACACTGCCGACTTTAACCCGAACGAGCAAGCGGTAACCTACGATGATATGCTTGAGATTGACAAGTGGGCGATGCAGCAGCTGCAAAAGCTGATTACAAATATAATTCAAACCTATGAGAACTTTATCTTTCATAGAGTTTTCTCGCTTATCTACAACTTCTGCACGGTCGAGATGAGCAGTATTTATATGGATGTGCTCAAGGACAGAATGTACTGCGAGCTCGCTGGTAGCTTGTCACGTCGAAGCGGACAAACAGCTATGCATAGGATATTAGATAGTCTTGTTCGGCTGCTGGCACCTATTTTAGTGCACACTGCAGAGGAGGCGTGGGAGATGATGCCATTTAAGGCACAAGCCTTTGATAGCGTGCATTTGGCTGATATGCCAGAAGTTGATGATTCAATTGATTGGCGCAGTGAAGAAGGCAAATGGGCTAAGATAATGAACCTGCGAGACGAGGTACTGCGAGTATTAGAAGACCTGCGACGCGACAAAAAAATTGCAAGCAATCAAGAAGCTGCAGTACTGATCTACAGCGACGACGATGAATTGATTTCAGTTGTAAATGATTTTGGAATAGAGGCTTTCGCAGCACTTTGCATCGTTAGTGAGGTGAGGCTGCAAAATTATCCGGATGACATGCGCAAAGAAAATGAAGAGACGAAGAAACTAACAGGAATTGATGTTATACCACCTCTATGTGTCGCTATTAAGAGCAAAAATAAGAAATGTCAGCGGTGCTGGAACTACTGGCCAAGCGTCGGGGGCAATAGTGAGTATCCCGACCTGTGTAAGCGATGTGTTGAGGTCGTGAGAGGGTTGAACAATTAAAGGGTGCCGGCTTGTTCAATCGCCCTACTTGCTCATTTGTTCGCAAACTTTTTGGTAGACCTGGTCAACTGTTATTGTCTTGACGCTGTGTTTTGGGTCTGTACTTTTTATGCCAAGTCCCCTGCTGTAAGGTTCGCTGGCTACCATACACTCGCTTTTCCCATAAGGTGCTATGCGGGCTGGATTCGACCAGCTAAACATCATAACCAACGGAGCACCCAAAGCTGCTGCTATATGGCCCGGGCCGGTATCATTGCTCACGACTAATCTGGCACTTTTTAGCAAAACCACCAATTCCTTAAGATTAGTCAAGCCTGTAAAATCAGTTATCGAAGCATTACTAATACTTTTTATTTCCTCCACTGTATTTTTTTCTGAGCTTGTCCCGACTGCCAATATAGGCAGCGCAAATTGCGATGAAATTCTATCAGCGAGCTCAGCGAAACGCTCAACCGGCCAGCATTTGTCGCTGTGCGCCGAACCTGGTATAAAAACGATATACTTTTTTGACTGTATACCATGATTTTTAAACAATATATTTACCGACTCGACTGCTTTGTGATTTTCGCCAAAAACAAACTCCACACTGATATCACTTGCACCTGTAGCCTGAACTATCTTCAGGTAGAAATCAACAAGATGAATGCAATTTTCGTCCTGTGCAACTTTACGAGTATAAAAGATGTGGCCGAATTCTCTGGCATTTGCCATTCCGAAACGTTTTTTGCAGCCGGACAGCCAGGATAAGGAAGCGGTTCTAAAAAGGCCCTGCAGGTCTATTACAGCATCAAATTTGCTGGATCGCAGTCGGCGAATAAGTGACAGTAGAGAAGCAAGTGCGCGAGGATGGAACCATGCTTTGCCAAGCAACTTGCGGTCAAAAAGAATGACTTCGTTTAAATAAGGGTGATTTTCCAGAAGCGGTGCGAACTCCGACCGGATTAGCCAACTAATTTTTGCATCGGGAAAACTTCTGTGCAGAGCCGAAAGGGCTGGCAAGGCCAAAACTACATCACCCAGAGAGCTGGGCTTAATTAACAAAATGTTTTTAAAATTCTCGGACATCCTGAAGTAATTGTAAGCAATAGAAGGACTTTGAGCAATTGATTATTGAATCGCACGTACTAAACAATTAAATTATCAAATATTAATAGTAAAGGGCAAGAGACTATGGTTAAAAAAGGCAAATATATATACGATTGGCCAAGGCCTATGGTCAGCGTTGATGCCGCTGTCTTCGGCTTTTTCAAAAATAAGGCTAAGCTGCTTCTGATAAATCGCAGGGATGAGCCATTTAAAGGCAAGTGGGC
>CP070728.1:394170-399342 GCA_020351025.1 Planctomycetota bacterium | reverse complement strand
CTAATTTTCGCATGGCTTTTTATCCTCCAAAAACCACTTTATTTTAACAATTCAGCTTTAAATAATCAAGCTAATTATAAAAATATTGTCTATCGTGGAAACTACCGGATTTTTTATGCAATTGGCGGGAGTAAGCGGCTGGTGAGGTGTTTGGTGGGGCTGGGCCCCTGCCTAATGTGGGCAGGGACAAGCAAGGGGACCTGTTGGGTTAGTGAGGTTCGAATGAAGTTACAAGTAACAAGGTGGAGGAATAAATAAAGAAGCCATCACTTGATAAGCAGTGATGGCTTATTTTGGCAGCACAAAATCTTAAGCTGTTACTTTTTCTTTTTCTTTTTTGGAGCTTTTTCTTCGACTGCCTTTTTCTTTCGTTTCTTTTTTGCCATTTTTAAGACCTCCTTGAAAATAAATTATTATTTAGCAAGCTAACATCCGGATACTTGCCGAATTAAACGTTTATAATTTTAACTTTTTTACATAAAAGAAATCCTAAACAGTAACTTTGTGCATTTTCAAGGCCTTATCACGAAGGAATAAGATTTCAGCCAGTCCTTTTTTATCCGGTTCGGCACTATTGAATACGGGGATATTGGTGAAATCTGCGAGCTCTCTTATATGAAGCGGAGAACTGGAGCAAAGTCCTGAGAGTGCATTCGGTTTTAGGCCATATTTTTTGAGGATGTTTAAGCCGCCGATTGCACCAAAGGCATCGTTAGCGCAGAAGATGAGCTTATAAATTCTTGCTCTTACCTGCGTGGAATTCAGTAACAATTCGGTTTCTCTCTGGATAACGCCATCAGCAAGCTCTACGACCCAGAAATTTTTAGGGTTGTTAGCGTATTTGAGGTCGAGGAGATTAAAGATGCCGAGAAGCTCATCCTCCGGCAAAAGGTATGTTGACGGATAACCGAGGTATGAGAAATCGGCGTAGGGATTAGCACCGGCATCATTCATAAGAAGGATGTCTTTAAGGCTGGCGGTACCTGTGATTTTGGAAGCTCTAACTTTATATCCCAAAGATGTTAGTGCCCAGCAGCAAGCGGCGGCGGCCATGCTTTTACCTGAGTTCATCGAAGTGCCACAAACCAAAATCATTTTTGCCCGAGGCTGTTTTTTAAGCTTATTGCGGGGTGTTATAAGCGGGAAGTTTCGGGTATTGAGTATGTTTCCCGATTTATCACAAACATATCCCAAAATTTTTACTTTTGTTGGGTCTTTTATTAAGGAGTTTTTGGTTTTAACGCTACCAATCATTCCGGAGCGTGCAAGCAAATCGAGCTTATCGGTCATTTGGTCTGGAATCAGGCCTTCGTAGAAATCGGGTGCGTATCTATTTCCAAAGACGAAGGCAGCTTTAGTTCCATCGTGTATCATATGGATTCTGCCGGAGGCATTTTCGAGTGATGAGTGTTGTCCAATTCGTTGAATTTGGCCATAAACAACATCTCCTATCTCCGGAGGTTTGTCCGAAAGCTTATAAAACTTAATCAGGCTGCGTTTGATAGTTAAAGCAGCACTTGGAAGTATAAATCCTTTATTTATTTTCATCATAGCTTATGAGAGCACTTCGATAAGAACTTGCGGGTTCTTCGTCCTGCCGGTCGTCAAGTGGAAAGTCATAATCTGTACTACTAACGGGAGCTTCCTGCCTGATGGTACCTTTCTCTAATAGGGTTGCATACTCAACACAATATTTTGCCCATGGAATAGCCTGTAATCGAGCTTTTGGAATTGGATTTCCACTTCCCTGACAAATTCCATAGGTTCCGTCCTCGATGCGTTCAAGGGCATCATCGATTTCTGCGATAAGCTTTCTTTCGCTATTCATTAGTCCTAATGTGTTTTCTATCTCAAAGTTATCGGTACCTATATCAGCCATATGGATTGGCAGATTCGACAAATCGCTTCTTTGCCTGTGAAGAGCTTCAATCTCCATACAAGTTACGTCATGCAAAATATCGCTTCTTTTAGCCAGCAATATAGTTTTGAATTTTCGGATTTCCGCTGGCGTTAAATAAGCTTTGTTTTTTCTATCTTTTTTCATAACGATTTTTACATATGCAAATTAGTTGTGTTTATATAAGTAATCATATTATAAAAGATAACTCCGGCACAGACGCTCATCGCCCAAGGAAGGTACACAAGCTTTTTACAAATACCCGCCTCAATGGCTTGATACTAGTGTCAATCTCCTTAGATGTCATTCCAATCATAGCAAATGAGAAGAAGCCGAACACAAATCCTGCTACGGCACAGGCCAAACGCCGCACCTTGAGAGCGTTTATCTTGGGTGAAAGGTATTTTGAAACCTGAAGCTCGATTTCTTCCAGATAACGCAAATAAGGTTCCTCAAGTTCATCCAGTGTGTCGGACTGGAGCTTTAGCAGGAGTTTGCCCTGGAAAAGCAGAAGGAACTCTTCCTTGGAATCCATAGAAAACTGATAATGGGCATTTAATAAATGTTCCAACATTGCCTCCAATGTTTCCGGCGGCACATCATATAAGTGAATGCGCTCAATCAGGTGGTCGACGGCTTCTTCTACGAGCGTAACAACAATTTCCTCCTTGTCGGCAAAGTGTTGGTAAAGTGTTCCTTTTCCTAAATCGGCTTTTTCTGTAATATCTTCGACAGTCGTTGCATCAAAGCTTTTCTGGCTAAATACATCCAAAGCTGCTTTTTTTAGTTTTTTACGTGTTCTTTTGGCTCTTTTCTGTGCCCTGGTTTTCTTTGGTTTTTTTGTTTTAACAGGCATAATTTTGACTGCTTCCTCAATTTTGACTAAAAAGTCAAGAAAAAAATTGACTTTTTGGATAAAAATATTATTTTTATTCAGTCTTTTTTTTGTGATTCAACAGCGCTGCATTAGACGGTGTTCTTTTCAGCAGATATTTAGAGGAAAATAAGATGTATGGAGCAATAATATGAGCAAGCTGCGAATAACAATAATGTTTGAAGACTTAACATATGAAGCCCAAAGACGTTTACTTGATGAAGCAGGTATCGAATCTCCAGTAGAAGTGGGTTGGGACATCAACCCTGTTTCAGTTATAGACCTTGATAAAGAAGGCCATTATCAACAGAACAAGCTCGGAGATAACGAATATGACTTAGACCATGATGTTCCTTAATGTTAGCTGAATCGAGCAAAGTTGACTACATAGACAACGCGGCGGAAGACCAAACATATTTGCGCTATCTTTGTAGTATTTTCTTTGATAGAGATATATAAATCAGCAATTTGTTTTCGTTAAAGAAAACACTGCACCGCTTTAGCGAGGTTGTTAGTTGATTATTTAGATGGTGTTTGTGGGTGGTGAGGTGGTTGGTGGTGAAGGGACATGGGCATCGGATTACCAGGGCAGCAGGAGATGGATACCAGGTTACCTGGGTAACAGGGTGGAGAAGTCAAGGGATTGTGGATAGTGGGTGCGAGAATGAGTTGATGAGTGAATGTGTGAAAGAGAGGGTCAGGTGTAGGTGAGTCAAAGTAAGCAGCACTCGGGGATGAGGGGGCAGGAATATCGAATGTCGAACAAGGAATGTCGAATTATGAAGTTTCGATTGCATCGGCCTGTCGGGCTCGCAATGACGGAGTGTGGGTGGTAAGGGGGGAAGATAGAAGGGGGCGGATAGAAAGAAGTGAAAAGCGTAAAGCTAAAAGTGCAAAATTGTGGTGTCGCTGCGCGACGGAGTTTAAATAGATTCCTCGGCAGTGTTCAGGAGAGGGTTTTGAGCTGAACAAGAGTGGGTAATTTTAACGGTTGACGGGGATGGAGGTTTTGGGTATTTTGATGTCGCGAAAATCAGCAGAGAGCGGCAGCAGCAGAGCGTGATTAGAAAGAGGTGTGCAGGTCGCAGTTTGCAAGGCTGAGGTAAAAGAATAAGGTAAAGGAGAAGTTGATATGGAAGAAAAAGAGATTGGGTATGTATCGCACTATTTTGGTCATATATCGGTCGCAGCGGTAGAGGTAACGGACGCAGTAAAAGTAGGCGATACACTTCACTTTAAGGGACACACAACAGACTTTCAGATTGAGGTTGAGTCTATGCAGATAGAGCACGAGTCGGTCTCAGAAGCCAAGGCAGGTGACAGCATCGGCATAAAAGTCCCTGACAAGGTGCGGACCGGGGACAAGGTTCTCAAGGTAGTCGGCGAGTAAACATCAAGGCATAAGACGCAAGAGCGGGGTTAAGAGTTAGCGGATGTTATTTGGCGTGCAGTGTATAGTGTAGAGATTGCCGCGGCCTGTCGGGCTCGCAGTGAGCCCCGGGGCGGGGGACCGAGGGCTGAACATAGAGAAAGACACAAGTTACAAGATAGAGGTTAGGTGTGAGGGGTTGGGGGAATAGGAATATCGAACAAACAATGTTGACTTATGAAGTTAGTTTGGAAGCGGTTGAGTTTTTGAGGGATTTTTGTTATTTTATCAGAGATAAGGTTCAGCGAAGCAGCTGGGCAGCTGAACTTACGCAGAAGACGATTGCGGAGATAAATAATCGTAAACGTCCATGGATAGCATGAGCATGCATCCTAAACGGGTACACAAGCAAAAACTGTACACCATCAACAATTGCCCCCATGTTGGCGGAGAGGGAAATTCGTATTTCGAAGACAAATCAAGATTGCGGGTCAAAGCGTAGAATTATTCCAAACTCAAATGTCCTGCTGATTGGCAGCGACGGTCTGCTCCGGGGCCTGCTGCTGTTCAGGAGCGTCTTGGTTCCAGGCCTCCAAGTGGTCAGGCGGCCGGGGGGAATCCTGAGACGGCTGGTCAGGCTGCTGTGGGGGCTTTAAGGCGTTGATGATTCTTTCAAACAAGTTCCACATTTTGAAACTCCTAAAAAACTGTTTATTGTCGCAATTTATATTTTTGTTAGAAACAAGTTGCGTTTGAGTGAACTATGGTTCAACATTATTTTACTTTCCCCTGCAATATACCAGAGAGAATGAGGCGTTCTGCGCAGGCTATCGATATTGTTGACCCATAAAATCCACTTTACTGTATTTTTCGGCAATTTTTAGCAAATGTGATTAGGAAAACAGCAAGATTTTTCTTTACTATTTAGCTATTTGATGTTGATTTTACCGTTGCTTAGTCAGAGTGAGCAGTCACTATGGGGGCGATAACAATGTTTGTGAATCGTGGTTTGTGGCTCGTAAATGGTGACAC
>CP070728.1:388884-394070 GCA_020351025.1 Planctomycetota bacterium | reverse complement strand
CTCTGCCTAAATCTCTTACCCAGCGCACACCGAGAGCATCTATTTCAAAGTTACCCAAATCAAGATGCCCGTGATTGACCTGGTTATATCCACCTTTGACAGCAAGGAACAGCGCATTTGGGTCACCCCAAGAACTGCGAAATACAGCCACCGGTACCGAGCCATCGAAACAGCAGTCCAAATCCGGAAATGAAATTCCCTTGCCTGAGCTCGGTTTATACCAGATTAGATGTTCGTAGGTCGAACCATATTTGGCCAGTAAAGCGTGTGCAAAATCGGAGAATATGTAATTTTCGTACGTTCGGCCAAGCCAAAACATAACCGGTAGGGATTTGGCAGTTTGATAATCGCCGCTATCGGCAAAATTAAAAAACAATCCTGTTGGTCCAGCCCCATAAATAGGAAAATACCCTGTCTTCGATAGGCCCTTAACATCTAATAATCCAAAATCGGCCCCAAAGGCACTTTGCATCGCCGAAAGACCATAAGCGGTATAATTTGTCGCATAAATCCAGTAGCTGATACCTTCAGGCCAGACACCATCAGGACCGTATTCCTTTAGTGCAATAGGTAGATTAGCTATTGCTGATGGCCCAATCTGCTCTAAATACTCAGGGTCTGTTTCTGCAATTGCAATTGCCCCAATCAAAAGCCCACTATTACAAACCTGGTTCCAGTTGAACGAAGACCTCGCCCACCAGGCTTCTTGCAAATAGCTATCAATACCCGACCTCAAGCCGTTCCTTATTAGGCTTTCTCTTATTTCATTGCGTCTGTGCTCATCCAGATAGTGATAAAACCAGTCATAACCTATTCCTACGGCGTGTGACATCTCAGCCGTGTCAAGAAAGTGTGGTGGATTCCAGTCCTTAAAAGAACAAACCGCAAGTAGTTCATCTAAAGCTCTCTTTGCGTATTTTTCATCACCGGTCCATCTCCAGGCTGTTCCAAGTGTGTAAATTCGACGTAGACATTCTCTACTGACATGAAGCAGCCTCGGTCCTCTTTTTTCATACTTCAGAAACGGCGTTTCAAGATAGCCATCTGCGCTTTTTAATACCTGCTTGACGCATCTTCTAAGGATTTCATCTTCCAAACACTTTTGCTTTAATGTTTTTAAGTCCTTATTCTTCAATATTAAACGTGGATGCTCCTCATAAAGCCTGTTAACCAAATAAGAGCCATCGACCACTTGACTTTCAGCATTTGTACTATGGGCACAAGCAAATGTGAAAGCCAAACTAATCAATGTAAGTTTTGTGGCGGATTGATTTGTTGCCATAGTTTTTACCTCTTTTCCTCCTAATTTTTTCTAAGAAATGATACGAAAAAGACCGCACGTCAGTCATGTGCAATTTTCAAAGAATCATACTTCGACGGCCATTTCATTTATTTGCGCATAGGTAAAGACCGGCCCATCGGTGCATACATATTTGTCGCCTATATAGCAGTGCCCGCATTTACCCACGCCGCACTTCATATGTCGCTCGAGCGTTGTGATTATATCCTCCTCGGCCCAGCCGAGGTCTAATAGTCCTTTAATCGTAAAGTGAATCATAATCGACGGGCCGCAAACGAAGGCTTTGTATTTAAATGCATGCTTAATCTTATCGAGCAGCGTCGTTACAACACCAACGTGTCCTGTCCAGCCCTTCTGTGGCTTGTCTATCGTCGTAAAGACCGAAACGTTTTCCTGTTTGCCCCAATTCTCTATCTCATCTGCAAAGACAATATCTTCTTTCGTCCTGGCACCATAGAGAATTATCACTTTGCCATAATCGTCTCGTTTATCTAAAACAAATTTTATTACCGACCTAAGTGGCGCCAGCCCTATGCCGCCGCCTATAAATACAAGGTCATGTCCTTTCAGTTCTTCGATTGCAAACCAGTTCCCGTAAGGCCCTCTTATACCTAACTCATCAGCTTTTCCCAGCTTGTGCAGTGCCCTTGTCACACGACCGACATCGCGAACACACAGTTCAAGATATTCTTGCGCTGTAGGGCTTGAGCAAATCGAGATTGGCGCCTCACCTGCGCCGAGTACTGAGGCCTGTACGAACTGTCCGCACTTGAAATCATTTACACTGCTGCTCTTGCACTTGCAGTTATACTTAAATTTTAACCTGTACAGCCTGGTGTCGTATGTTAGCTCTTTTACGTTTTCTACTATCGCTGCCCTGGGGATATATAACTTACTATTAAACACTTAATTAGCCCTTTCGATTTTGATAATATTCTCAAGCCAATTGACGTTACCTACGCATGCAAGGCTGCATCGCCCACAGCCCACACAGCCACTCATCTCAAATTCATCTATCTGCTGGCACAATTTGTGCTGGTACTTGCGCTTCATCATCTCTGCACTGTTTCTGACCGGGTCATTGCCGCCTGCCATTCGTGTAAAACCTCTAAAGTAGCAAGCATCCCATTGCCTGCTTCGTCTGCTTTCACCAAGCGGCGTATCCTTATCGGTGACACTGTAGCACGAGCATGTCGGGCACAAAAACAGACACAGCCCACAGCTTTGGCAACGCTGCCCCATATCTTCCCAGAAATCCTCATCGACCTTCTCTTCTTTCAGATTGTTATATACTTTCTGAAGGTCAAATTGTGGCTTTTGTTTTTTTGTATCAACCTTGACTTCAGGACCAAAAAAGTTTTGATACTTCTCAAATAACTCTAAACCTTTTTCAGAACCAACCTGAACCGCATAACCATCCCCATTGCTTAGCAACTGGATGTCAAAACCCTCTTCCAGTATAGGCCCGGTACCCGTCGATGCACAAAAGCACTGCTCGTTTAACTCTGAGCACGCAACTGAGATTACCACCGAATTTCTTCTTTTAGAAAGGTAATAATCATCCTCGAAGCTTCGCTCGTAGAATTTATCCAATAGTTCAATCCCCTTGACATCACACGAGCGAACGCCGAACAAAACTATTTCTTCATTGTTGTCTTTAATTTCAATGTTGTCGTTGGCAGCTCCCGAAAAGCTGAACATACATTCATACTGCGGGTAAAAAAACTCCTTCGGCGAAGTCGCAGTGTTCTCATATTCAAAGCAGATCTCTTTAGCGTCACCGACCGGAAGAAAGTTTACATCATCAAGCTCGTTTTGAACCGGCGCTATTAAGGTCTTTTCTTTGACTATCTCTTTTAGCAGCTTTAGCAGGTTATCTTTTGTAATCGAGGCGTTTTTTATCTTTATTTTTGACACCACAGCCATTGTTTTTTCCTTTTTATAGCTAACTTATCTTTTCCAACTTCGCCGCACAGGCCTTGTATTCTCCCGTCCGCGCAATAGGACAAAAAGCATCGTTCGTTAGTAGATTGGCAGGCGCTTCGGTATAGTGGAACGGCATCCACAAAACTTTCTCTTTAACCCTGTCGGAGACCCTTGCTTTTACAGTTAACTTACCCCTTCGAGTTGAAACCATACAGTCGTCCATATCTCTTAGCCCGAGTTTTTGGGCGTCTTTATCATTGACTTCCACAAACATAAACGGGAACTCACGGTCCAGCAGATGTGTCCTTCTGGTCATGGTCCCGTCGTTATAGTGAAACCGCATCCTGCCCGTACTCAATATAAATGGGTATTCGTCATCCGGCACCTCGGCAGGGGGCCTGTCTTCAATACCGTGAAATTTACCCAGCCCTCGTGTGAATTTGCCTTTGTGCAGATACTTTGTCCCGGGATGGCTCTTATCGGGGCAAGGCCATTGCAGGCCGACCTTGCGGCACCTCTCGTGACTGATACCGCCGTAAATTGGTGCTAAGCTCGCTATCTCATCCATTACCTCGGCGGTACTTTTATAGTTAAACGGATAGCCCATCCTCGTTGCCATGTCACAAATTATCTGCCAGTCGGGCCAGCTGTTTCCTATCGGCTCAATCGCTTTATTTATAAGTTGAACCCTGCGCTCCGAATTGGTAAAGGTTCCGGTCTTTTCTGCAAAACTTGCACCGGGCAAAACAACGTCTGCCATCTCCGACGTCGGTGACATATATATCTCGTGAACGACAAGAAATTCCAGCTTCTCCAGAGAGGTGCGCACCTCGGTAATATTAGGGTCACTGGTAAGCGGGTCTTCACCAACGATATAAAGGCCTTTTATATTGCCTGCTTTGGCCTGTATAACCTGGTCTGTAGTGGTCAGGCCCGGTTTGGGACTTAGTTTTACGCCCCAGGCCTTCTCAAATTTCTCCTGAATGTCAGGATTGTCTACCTTTTGATAACCTACGTAAAAATTCGGCAGCGCCGCCATATCACACGCACCTTGAACATTGTTCTGCCCCCTCAGTGGATTCACTCCTCCTGACTCAAGCCCAACGTTGCCGGTCAGCATCGCCAGGTTCGCCACGCTCATTACGTTCTCTGTCCCCACCGTATGTTCCGTAATACCAAGCGTATATAAAACTGAAGCAGGCTTGCAACTTGCGTAAAGTTTAGCAGCTTTAACAATCATCTCAGCATCCACGCCGACTATCGGCGATGTATATTTAGGCGTATATTTTTCTATCGTTGTCTTTAACTCTTCAAAGCCTTCTGTACGTTCTTTTACATACTCTTTGTCCTCAAGCCCCTCCGAGATAATCACATTCATCATACAGTTAAGTAGCGCAATATCCGTCCCCGGATAATGTTGAATGTGAACGTCTGCATATTTAGATGTATCTATTTTCCTCGGGTCGCAGACAATCAGCTTGGCCCCCTTATCTTTTGCTGTGCGAACCCGCCACCCGATTAGAGGATGTGCCTCAGGCGTATTTGAGCCAATCGCAAATATACACGCTGCATCTTTAATTTCATCAATCGAATTTGTCATTGCCCCCGAGCCAAAGGAGCGTACCAGTCCCGCCACGGTAGGGGAGTGACACGTCCGTGCACAATGGTCAACGTTATTCGTGCCGAACACTGCCCGTGACAACTTCTGTGCAAGGTAATTTAATTCGTTCGTACACCGTGCCGACCCCCAGACTCCGAGACTGTCAGGTCCATATTTTTCTTTTAGTTCACTAAATCTCTTTGCCACCAAATCAAGTGCTTCGTTCCAGCTGGCCTCTACAAACTTGCCGTTCTTTTTAACCAAAGGCTCTTTTATCCTGTCACCACCCGTCACGCTCTCCCAGCAGGTAACACCTTTGACACAAAGCCTGCCTTGTGAAACCGGATGTGTTTTGCTCGG
>CP070728.1:383341-388784 GCA_020351025.1 Planctomycetota bacterium | reverse complement strand
CAGCCGATAGCTGTCACCACCGAACCGGCCCCGCCGCCGTCTATCGTTGTGGCCGATGCGCCGGCGCCGATAACCTCAACACCGCTTTTCAGTATGATGTTCTCCTCATACGTCCCAGTCGCAACCGCTACCGTATCGCCATACGAGGCGGCATCAATCGCGGCCTGAATCGTGTTAGAATCGCCAGGCACATTCAATGTCGCCGCACCGGCGCTGCCGCAAAGACACAGCAACACAGCCATCATCAAAATTAACATTAAATTCTTCATCGTTCTTCCCTTCCAATAAAAGTTATCATTTCTTCCCAAACAACATTCCCATTAATCCGTTAACTAAAATTAAGTTCCTTCGGTTACCGCAATATTTTCTCATAGGCACCTGCCTCCCTATTTGCCTTATTTTCCGGTTCGCGATATCATTAAAAGACCCTTGATTCGGGCACGCAAACCTTACCGCCCGTCTCGGGCCCGGCTGGTGAGTGCCTGCCTAGCCGCTTGGGCTCACCAGCCATTTTTCTTTTCAAACTATCTCGCAAAGCGATTCCTCAACTAAAAACTAAAAATGCAAATCTCACTTCTTTAGTTCCACATCCTTACTCTCAGAAACCTTAAATGTTCCCAAAATCGATAATTCTGTTGCCTTGTATGCTCATCACACACCAACTGTGGAACTCTCCTTGCGCCTCTCTCTGCACTACCTATAAATACACGGATTCCATCTAAAAACTCTGTTAACGCTGCAATAAATATATAAACCTTCCGCACCAAGACTTTGTAGGCATTCAACGACGGCTCCTATCCTGTTACCTTCCTCTTTGGGGTACCTCAGAAACATCCTGTCTCGAGGATAAAAATCATTATACCTGAAATGCTCATCACTACAAAAAAAAATTAGTCGCAGGTTTTGGCCGACAATGTAAGAAGTGTACCCAGGGACAATTCACGCAGGGACACTCGTAAAAAATTGAATTTTTTGGCGATATTTTGAAACGTTTGGTATAAAAAATGCAAAGTTTTGCGCATATTTTGCAACATTTTGCGCCACTTTTGCAATGTTTTACAACATTTGGCTACTTTTGGCTACTTTTCCCAAAAGAACCCCCATTTCACCCTGAAAACCACAATTTTGGGTGAATAAATAGTCATCAAGTTTACGATGTCGGCTCAACAACGCTTCTCTATTTTACCCATAACCCCCAAATTCCAGACCCAAAAGTTCCTCTCCTAAACTCGATAGTAAATACTAAATCGAAATTAATAAATGAAATACGCCCCCTAACCTCCTCTCAAAACTATACTTATAGCTTTTTATAGGCCGCTATCGCAGCTTCTAACACAGTTTTTACAGCTACTTTATGCTTTCGTGCTGCACAAACGCAGTCGGAAAACTCCGCCTTCGCATTAACAACTTGCCCGTCCAACGTACCGGTCTTTATTCTAACTTGCCCAAACTCAGTTTGAACAGTAACAAACTCCCTGACAAGCTTGCTTCGTTGCAAAATCTGGCGCCTAATGCCTAACGTAAGTCCTTCTTTGAAAAGAACTTCCTCTAATCGCTGAACATCGCTGACTTTACAAATAACAGATATTTGAACAGCAGGGCGGTTCTGCTTCATATAAATTGGCGCGCTAAAAACATCCAAAGCACCATGCTCAAATAACTTTTCTGTTACCGAACCAACTAATTCAGCATTTACATCGTCGATATTAGTCTCAAGCAGGTATACAGAATCGGCATTAGCGTGCGTTTCTTCCGCGCTTTGGCCTAAAATCAGCCGCAGAACATTGGGAAACTTGTCAGATTCTAATGACCCCGCTCCGTATCCTACAGCCTCGATTTTCATTGGCGGAAGAGGGCAAAATTCGTCAACTACCGTTGCCAGGATTGCAGCTGCGGTCGGAGTCAGCAACTCAGTCTGTCCCGGCCCTGCAGTAATCGGAATTCCTTTTAGCAGCTCAGCCGTTGCAGGCGCCGGAACCGGAAGCAGGCTGTGAGCACACTTAATGGCGCCGCCACCCACACTCAAAGCCGAGCAATACACCTTCTCAATACCCAAAGCCTCCAAACCAACTGATGCTGAGACGATATCGATAATTGAATCGAGGGCGCCTACTTCGTGAAAACGGACCTCGCCAGTGTCTTTACTGTGAACAACCCCCTCCGCATGAGCCAGTTTATTAAATATGGTAATTGCCGTTTTTTTGGGCTGCTCGCTTATCCTACTTTGGTTGATAATCTTAGTTATATCATCAAGGTTTCGATGCTTGTGCTGCTCCGGGACAACCGGCAGAAAAGCCAAGGCTCTTAAGCCGCAGCGCTTCGTCTGAGTTAACTTTATGTCAAGGTTCTTCACATCGAGTGTTGCGAGCTGAGACTTTAGAAATTCAGCGTCGAGGCCGGCATCAAGCATCGCAGCGACAATCATGTCGCCGCCGGCACCGGCGAAACAATCAAAATAGGCTATTTTCACAGCTGTAACCTCGCAATAAAAATAATCTCGCAGCAATTATCCAATAAAATCAACAATACTTCAAGCACAAATGATAATACAAGCTCATGCTCGAAAAAAGGTAACTGAGATTAAGAAAAGTGGAATTTTCATGGCTTGAAGTAAAATATAATTTAAAATATCGCGATAACGCTTATGGGGTAGATTATAGGAAACAGTTGACCACAGGTAATTCAGTAGATTACAGATTATAGATAAATGGTAATTGGGAAAGGAGAGAAGAAAATGAGACTGAATGTCAAGGCATTCGGCTTGACCTGCGCCCTCGTATGGGGGGCAGCGATTTTTGTGCTGACTTGGTGGATAATGGCCTTTGAGGGTGCCACAAAAGAAGCTACGTTCATCGGCAGAGTATATCGAGGATACTCGATAACACCTCTCGGCAGTCTGATTGGTCTGGTAGAGGCGTTTGTAGATGGCTTGATAGGCGGGCTGATATTCGCCTGGCTGTACAATTGGTTAACTGAAAAACTGAAAAAGATAGAATCGACCGGTCAAGAATAAACAGCCCGCACTAAAAGGGCCTAAATTCCAATTGGCACCTTACGACTTCGCCGTAGCAAAGTAAATCTATGGCTGGTTGCAGTCATCCAGCCAGTATTGAGCTATCTCGGCTAAATCCTCAAAATTGACAAATTCGTCTCCAGTAATATCTCCAGCAAGGCCAAGGCCGGTAAGCCACCAATCATCTGCAAGTATTGCAAAATCCTTAAAGTTAACGATGCCGACGCCATCAAGATTTGCTAAATCACAAGGTGTTACTTCTACTGTTCCCTTTGTGATTAAAACGTCATCAACCCACACATCCTTGGGCGGACCAACTCCACTGAGAGCAGCATTGAACCTTATCTGGAAATCGGGTATGAAATAGTTGCTGTCTGTTATGACATCGGTGTAATGCAGCCAGATGTCATCGGAGCCGAGGGCATCAAGGTCAGTGATAAGGTTATAGCTGGTTCCATCATAATAATAGAGTTCGAAATTTCCCACACCTGTATTGCTCTTCATAAACCAGAAATCTACGTGGATGGCGGTAGCATCACCGACGTCCAAACCGAGACAGATAAAGTCACCGCAGTTGCTTGTATCCGCATGGGCCGAAGCTGTACCAGAAGCGTAAGTGCCGGTGTCTTCGAGCCAATTATGAGGCGAAACCCAATTGGCGTCCCAGACAGTCCCTTCAAAACCATCGTCAAGCAAGACAACTACTGAGGCGGAACTCGACCAGGCGGTCTCGTTCTGGGCAGCAGCGCTATCGCGAGCCTTAACCCTGAACGTATACTGGGTGCTCGGGGCCAGGTCCGTAGCTACATAGGTCGTGTCTGTTTGCCAATTACTATTGGCGTCGCCGTAGTTGGTACATTCGAAGTAATACTCCACAGGTAGACTATCGTCGGTAGCTGTCGTTGCTATCATCGCAATCGACCACCTTTCGGTCATGGCCGGCACGGTCGCCCAGGTCATCGGGTCCGGCTCCGGTGGAGTGGTATCCGGTGTGTAGGTGCCGGTGTAGTTTTGATCCGCTATGTCGGTGGTAACATTAGTGTATGAACTGCTGGTAGGGTCAAATGTATAGTCGGGTTTTGTCGGCGTAACCGTGCCAGACCAATCGTTGGGGACTTCAACTTCGTAGTAGCCGTTGACGTCGGTTATATCATAAGTGCCGTTATTATTTGCATCAACATCCACTCCTTCAACCGGTATACCATTAACATCCAAAATGTAGCCGGAAATTACCAACTCAGGGATGGGCTCGGCCTCGATAGTGTAAGAGTAATTAACCGTCCCGGTGGAGTTCGCGACGTAATCAACGGTTGCCTGGGATGGTTCAACCGTAATGCGAAGGTGGCCCGCGTTGGGTAAAGCTTGGATGGTATACCCATCACCCGTAGTATACATGTTGAATCCATTCTGACCATCGCCCCAGCCGCCCGCGGGGATTGACTGATAGACGACGCCATCCCGCTTCTCATAGGCATACTGGTGGTCATGGCCGTGGAAGAAGGCGCTAACACCGTTCGCTACCATCATCTGGTGGATCGGTTGACTCCCCCATCCGGGACGTTCAGTATCCCACCCCCACGTGGTGCCGTCTTCATTATATCCACCCCACTCAGTGAAGTGTGAGTGATTGGCGCCACCATGGCCGTAATCCTCCTGACCAAAGAGACTCGCATCTGCGGTCATTTGATGGGAAAAGATAAACTTGTATCTGGTATTACTGGTTTCAAGGGTCGTCTTTAACCAGTTATATTGTTCCTGTCCTAAGGTCCAGTCCCAGCAGTCACCGGATCCCGTCGTATCAGTTTCACCGCCTCCTGGATCCGTTACGTACGGTCTGGTGGTCGAGAACCAGTAGGGATCGATCACGACGAATAGTGCATCACCCCACGTCCAGGAGTAGTAATCCTCACGAAGGTGGTCGCCGTCAAGGTAGGAATACGTGTTTGCATCGCCAGAGTAAAAGGCATCCGGAACAGGATTTAGGAAGTATTTCTTCTCGGCGTTTGTACCTATAACTGGCAGACTGGTCTCAAGAGGGCTTAACAGGTGCCAGCCTTCTTGTTGCTCGTGGTTTCCTGGCGCCAGGAAGATTGGAGCCGACCTACTGATAATATCAAAAAATGGACGCTGATATTCATATGCGGCCTCGGCTCCCGCTACATCACCTGGACTTACACTACGCATCGCAACTGTATCACCAAGGTCTATATGAAATTCAGGGTTGTCAGCGGCAACATTATTCAATGTTTGTGTCCACACGGAAGGGATGCCCATCAGGATGTTAACATGTGAATCGCTTGTTATCGTGAACGTAAATGTGCTGTTCGGTGGCCTCTGAGTATGAAATGAATACTCATCTCCTGGAGTCCACGGGCTCTCACTCGTTGCTCGGAAGCGCAGTCGATAGTAGTACAGTGTATCAGCAGAAAG
>CP070728.1:377667-383241 GCA_020351025.1 Planctomycetota bacterium | reverse complement strand
GTAGCCTTTTGTCCTGCTTGGGAGTTCTAACAGCAATAACGGGATTTGCGGGCAGCTGCCTTCTTTTAACGAGGAACTTGTAGAAACTTCTTAATGTAGCGAGCTTGCGTGCAATTGTTGCCTTCGAGTATTGATTTTCATTGAGGAAGGCGAGGTAAGCCCTGACGGCATTGCTATCTACGGCGAGAAGCAATTGGTTAAGCTTGGGTTTTGTTTGAGTAGCCACAGCAGTAGCGTGGCCTTGCTGCTGGGTGATGGGCGAGATTATTTCTGCAGCCGGCTGGTCGCCCTGCTGACGAGAGCTTAGGAACTGACTGAATTGGGACAAGTCGGCACCATAACACTTTGCAGTATGGCTTGAAAACCTCTTCTCAAATTTGAGGTAATTTAGAAACTCCTGGACAATCATTGTATCTTCCATAATCGTACCTACCTAAAGTAATGAATTTATTGTCATCGTCTTAGTCAGAACTTAAAGGCCCGCATTTAGCAGAAGCCTTCGGAGCTTTGCGCACCTTTCATTGTGTTTTTATGTCACTCTGGAGCACGGGCCCTTTTTTGTACAATAGCTGGTCCGCCTGGCTGATAAGTGACTGGGTCAGTTTGAAACTGAGGACGGCAGCGTCGAACCAATCGAATGTAGTTCTTTTGTCCTTTGCCTGTTCAACAAGGGCATCGAGCAGTTTATCTTCAAAACCGCTTTCGTAGCGGAAGATAAACTTTTCAGTACCTTTGTTTAGAACCAGTTGTTGTTTCTTTTTGAGCATTATGCTGTTGCCTCGGCTCGCGAGAGAAACGGCGTCAAATTGTTAAAGTCGCTCTAAATTAGGGGGCCGGTATAAAGCCCTGTATTCTTTATCGGTCTAAAATGCGTCCACTAAAGTTAAAATTCTAATTTTATCCGGAAAAAGTACCAAAGTCCGCATTTAGAAAAAACTACATTAGTTTTATCGGTCAATACGGGTTGAGTCTTTACAAATTGGATGCAATGGTTTGCAAATTTCGAAGAATTTATCTGGACAGAGTGTTAGGGGGCGATTTAGCGCGGGTTTGCGTGATAGAAGGTCAGGCCATCTTTTTCGGTGGAGGATATTAAGCCGCGGAGCTGCAGCTGGGTGATGGATTTTAGCGCATCACCTGTGCTGATAGCGAGCGCTTCGCAGATATCATTAAGTGAGCAAGGTCTTCGTTTCAGCATTGATAATAGATATTCCGGCTTAGTTTCGTTATGTTTGCCGCAGGGTCTGGGCGAGAAATCAGCAACAACCTCGCAGTTTTTTCCGAGCTGTTTAGCGATGTCCCGGAGCTTTTCTTGATTTAGCTTTTGGAGTCCCGGTTCTGCTGTGGGGCGGACTGCAGTATTAAGATGAATTTTATCGGGACGAATGTGCTTTACGACATCTTTGAACTTAGCAATTTGACCAGGATTGGTATTAACGCCGGCGATGAGAAACAGCTCAAGCCATATTTGGCCGGCAAATTCATTTCTGAAAGCAGCTAATCCGGAAATTACGTTTTCAATGCTGATATCCTTATGTGGACGATTTATTCTCTGAAAGGTCTGTTGATCGGGGGCATCGAGAGAAGGCAAGACGACATCAGCTTTTGCACAGTCAGCCCGGACATCCTGCCTGAACAGTAGCGTGCCGTTTGTTATTACGGCGACGGGAATATCGGTAATATTTTTTATGCCGGTGATGAGGTCGGCGAGGCGGGAATGCAGCGTTGGCTCGCCGGAACCACTAATAGTTATGAAATCAGGGTGGAGGCCTGTTTCGAGTCTATCCTTTAGTTCAGCCAAAACATCGTTAATAGGCGCATATTCCTTCCGTTCAACGGTCTTTTCAGAAGTTCTGCCGAGCTGGCAATAGATGCAGTCGAGCGTACATACCTTAAAAGGTACGATATCAATACCAAGACTTTGGCTGAGGCGTCGCGAGGGGACGGGGCCATACAAATAGCATTGGCGTTTTGCTATGCTTCTACCTCCGTATAATCTGGAATATTTGTTTGCAGACAGTTAACAGGTCTTGGAGCCAATCGATGGGCATAATGGATGCGGCGTCTGATTTTGCCTCATCAGGTTTGTTGTGTACCTCAATAAAAATTCCATTTGCCCCGGCGGCAACAGCAGCCTTTGCGAGAATTGGAGCCATTTCGCGAAGTCCTCCACTTTCGATTCCACGTCCGCCGGGCTGTTGAGTACTGTGTGTTGCATCGAAGACGACCGGATAGCCGAGCTTTTTCATCGTCTCGATGGCCGTCATATCGTTTACGAGGCGATTGTAGCCAAAGAATGTTCCACGCTCGGTGAGTATTATTTTTTCATTTTTGCAGGAACGAACTTTTTCGACAGCATTTTTCATCTGTTCCGGTGAGAGGAACTGCCCTTTCTTTATATTGACAGGGCAGCTGGTTTTAGCGCAGGCACAAAGCAAATCGGTCTGCCTGCACAGGAATGCAGGGACCTGAAGACAATCGACGACTTTGCCAGCAGCATCAGCCTGAGAGGGTTCATGGACATCTGTCATAACAGGCAGGTTTGTCTTCTGGCGGACTGCTGCGAGAATGTCTAATCCTTTTTCAAGGCCTGGTCCACGAAAGCTGTTTATGCTGGAGCGATTAGCCTTATCAAAACTGGCTTTGAAAATAATTCCAACGCCAGTATTGCGAGCAATATCGACCAGTTTTTTTGCAATATCAATACAGAGAACACAACTTTCGATAACGCAAGGGCCGGCCATTACAAATAGTGGCGTATCCAATCCTACTTCGACAGGATTAGCTACAGAAGACAGTCCTGCTTTTGCGTCACCTACACCAATTTTGAAATTCACCTTGTAACTCTCCTAATGCGTAAATGTGTAAGTTTTAACTGACGTACTTATCCTATTGCCCTTATAATTCTTGTTCTTATCCCTGCGGGTTTAGCGCCTTCAGGGACGACACAATTAACTGCCCGTGGTATGACTTTAATTTCGACGGGCAGAGCCGGTCCCGGGTCACCGTCAATTTCGGTCTTGATGTCGGCAGAGATCGAACTTACAGAGATTTCCTTTCCCTGTCGATAAACGACGTCACGGCTGTCAGCGTGGTGTTTCAGTACCGTCATAAGGGAGTGCTTTATCAAATGTATTCGGGAAGCACATTTATAAATGCAGACATCGAGCAGGCCATCGCCGTAATCAGCGTAGTGGAGAATCTGAAGGCCCATTGCGTATCTTGAGATATTTCCGACAAAAACCAAGCCCCGGCCTTGAAAAATCTCCTCGCCATCTACTATGACCTTCATCTGATGGAATTTATAATCCCAGAAAGTTCGCCAGATGGGCCAGAAGTAATCGAAATAATCAATATGTCCGGCCCTTTGCCAGCTAACGCGTCTGACTACCTGGCCATCAAAACCAAAACCTGCGATACAGGTAAAGCACTTTCCGTTAGCACTTCCGAGGTCCAATGGCCGAATATATCCTGCCTCAAAGGTTTTTATAATTGTTTTTACTTTCTCATCAAAACCTAATTCATTTGCAAGTAAGTTCTCTGTACCGCATGGCACTATGAGCAAAGGTTTGTCGCTGCCTTCCAAGCCGTGGGCAACTTCTCTTATGGTACCATCGCCACCGACAACGATGACCATTGCACAATGGTAATCAACGGCTGAATCAGTGGCGGCTTCGCAGGCATCATCCAAGGAAGTAGTGAGCTTTACCCTGACATCGAAGCCTTTTGTGACAAGGTATTGCTCAAACATCTGGCCAGACAATTTAGTGCTGGTGGCACCTGATTTTGGGTTTACGATATAGGCAATATAACCATCGTCCGGTTTCATAGGCTAAGCCTTTATAACAAGACTTCTTTTTTGTTTTGGCCGAGCTGACATAGTTTTTCTTCTATTAAGGATGCATAGCTTTGCGGAATGTGCGGCACATTTTCCAGTTGTAAACTTCTCTGCACATCGGCGATTTTTTCGTTGTCAGGTCCTTCTATTTCCACAAAATCACCAAGTAGAGGTAAATGGTCCAGAGCAACCCTGCACTTGCCAAGCAGCCAGAGCTGGCGCTTTTTCTGAAGAACCAATGCCTTGTCAAAACCGAGGGCAGCGAGCAATTTTTCAGCAGATTCGGCATCATTGATTTCGATTTCCAACTCCTGTCTTTTTTTAAGATTGTCTTTTTCTTTGGCACCTTTATAAGTCAAAAATACTTTTTCCACACCTTCGACCGACAGTCGCCTCAAGCGAAGCGCCCTGTCGCTATTTTTTAAGGTATCGGAGGCATCATCGAAGTAAGAATCCGTTTGTAATTGTTCTTCCAAGAATTTGGCGCCGGGTTCGGTTAGCCTATTCTTTATCTGCTGTAACGAATCAACCTTTAGTTTTGCTTCAATTTCGACACTCATATCAACATATATTTAATAACATCAGGTGATTATGCTTACAATTCTTGGTTTAACAACAATGACTTTTTTGGCCGGTTTGTCAGCCATAGCTTTGATTACTTTTTCACATCTGAGCGCTTTTTGCTCAATCTCATCCTCATTTGCATCAGCATCAACAACTATTCTGTCTTTTATTTTGCCGTTGACCTGTACTGCTAATTCAATTTCCTTTTCCTTAATAAGCTTCTTATCGTATTCGGGCCAGGATTCATAGGCGAGGCTATCGGCATGGCCCAACTTTTGCCAGAGCTCCTCAGTAATATGAGGGGCAAACGGAGCAAGAATAAGGATGAATTTTTCAATGATTAATTTGGGTCTTACCAGCTGTTTGCTTAGGTGATTTACGAAAATCATCATCTGGCTAATAGCGGTATTGAAGCCGAAGGTTTCGATATCATCGCCAACTTTTTTTATAGTCTGGTGCAATAATCTAAGGGTTGTCTCATCGGCGTCAGCATCTTTTATTTCTTCAGCAAGTTCGCCGGTATCGGCGTCAACGAGCATTCTCCAGGCCTTGTGCAAAAAGCGGTGCACACCTTCGACGCCCTGCATACTCCAGGGTTTTATGGATTCGAGCGGCCCCATAAACATTTCGTAAAGGCGCATCGAATCGGCGCCGTAATCGGCAACAACCTTATCAGGATTGATTACATTACCGCGAGACTTACTCATTTTCTGGCCATCTTCGCCAAGAATCATTCCCTGATTGACGAGCTTTTTGAATGGTTCTTTCGTGCTGACATAACCAAGGTCGTAAAGCAATTTGTGCCAGAAGCGTGAATAGAGAAGGTGGAGGACGGCGTGTTCAGCGCCACCGATATATAAATCAACAGGCATCCAGTATTTTTCCTTCCCGGCGTCCCAGCTTCGTTCGTTATTATTCGGGTCGATATAGCGCAGATAATACCAGCAGCTTCCAGCCCATTGAGGCATTGTGTTTGTTTCGCGCTTCACCTTGGAGCCATCGGGCAATGTGATATTGACCCACTCGTCGATGTTGGCTAACGGCGACTCGCCCGTGCCGGGTGGTTTATAGTTTTCGACGACCGGCAGCTTCAGGGGCAGGTCATTTTCCGACAGGCCGACGATGCTATTATCTTTTGTATGTAAAATAGGGAATGGCTCGCCCCAGTAGCG
>CP070728.1:371853-377567 GCA_020351025.1 Planctomycetota bacterium | reverse complement strand
CGTGCATCCGGCTTCGTCCTGAGAAAAAAGACCATGTATGGAGCTATGATTTTGCAATGATCAGGACTACAGATGGGAGGTCAGTACGCATATTGGTAATTATCGATGAATACACCAGAGAGTGTTTGTCCCTATTGGTTAAGCGCAGGCTTAGGTCTCAGGATGTCTTGGATCAGTTGTATAAACTCTTTATAAAGTGGGGCATTCCGGAATATATTCGTTCAGATAACGTACTAAATCTGGAGTCAAGTTTTTTCTTTGGATACACTGATACCATCAATAATAACCCTGCCAATCAAGCAAATCCCAAGTGGCTGCCATCCCGATTACAAATTGGCTAAAAAGTATCTACCTTATGGCCAGGGCGCAATAGTCGGCTTCGGCATAAAAGGCGGAAAAGGTGCCGGCATCAAGTTTATCAACTCCGTCAAACTCGCCAGTCACCTCGCAAATATCGGTGACAGCAAAACCCTGGTAATCCACCCAGCCAGCACAACACATCAGCAACTAAGCCAAGCCGAACAGCTCGCCGCCGGTGTAACCGATGATTACATCCGCATCTCTGTAGGCACAGAACACATTGATGATATAATAGCCGATGTCAAAATGGCTCTAAAAGAAAGTCAGAGGTAAGAGATATAAAAATTAACTAAAAACTAAGGACTAAAAACTAATAATGTGGGAATATACGGACAAAGTTAAAGAGCATTTCTTCAACCCGCACAATGTAGGTGAAATAGAACACCCGGATGGTGTCGGCGAGGTCGGCTCATTGGCCTGCGGCGATGCCCTCAGACTGACCTTCAAACTCGATGAGAACGGCAAAATAAAAGACGCCAAGTTCAAAACCTTCGGCTGCGCAAGTGCAATTGCTACTTCCTCCGTCCTGACCGACATGCTCAAGGGCCTGACCATCGACGAAGCCGCCAAAATAACCAATAAAGATATCGCCGATTATCTTGGCGGCCTGCCCGAGCAAAAAATGCACTGTTCAGTTATGGGTAGAGAAGCACTCGAAGCTGCAATCGAAAATTACAGAAGCGGCGGCAGGAAAAAACGCGAACTCGAAGGCACGGTCGTCTGTACCTGTTTCGGCGTCACAGAAAACGAAATCGAAAGAGTAATTCGCGAAAACAATCTAACAACCGTCGAACAGGTAACCAACTATTGCAAAGCAGGCGGCGGCTGTGGCGGCTGCCAGGGCGAAATCGAAAAAATCCTCGAAAAAATCCAGGGCGATAAAGCTGGAAAGGTCCTTGAAACAGCACCTCGATGGGCCGGTAGGCTAACAAACATCCAAAAGATACAACTAATCCAGCAGACCATAAACGAACAGATTCGCCCAGCATTGCGGGCGCACGGCGGCAATATCGAACTCATCGACGTCGAAGGAGATAAAGTAATCGTCGCCTTCAGAGGCATGTGCGCCCAATGCATGCTCGCAGAATTCACTATGAAAGATGTCGTTGAAGCCAAACTAAGAGAATTCGTCTCTGATGAGATTTCTGTCGAAGAGGATGAAGACTCCGCCCAACAGCCGCACAATCACAGAGCTTAACCAATGAAAACCATATATTTCGACAACAACGCCACTACAAAAGTTGCTGAAGAAGTCCTCAAAGAGATGAAGCCCTTCTTCTGTGACCTTTACGGCAACCCTTCGAGCATGCACACCTTCGGCGGGCAAATCTCTCGCAAAATTCGTAACGCTCGCGAGCAGGTTGCAAACCTTCTCAGCTGCGACCCAGCAGAAATCATATTTACAAGCTGTGGCACAGAATCCGACAACGCCGCCATAAAGGGCACATTAGCCGCAGCACCAAAAAAACGAAAAGTCATAACTACAAGAGTCGAACACCCTGCCGTCCTGTCCGTCTGCCGAGACCTCGAAAATCACGGCTATACTGTTATCGAGCTCGGAGTAGACAAAAAAGGCAACCTCGATTTAGACCAGCTTGAAGAGCAAATAGATGATGACACCGCCCTTGTTACGATAATGTACGCAAATAACGAGACCGGCGTTATATTCCCTGTTGAGAAAATCGCAGAGCTTGTGAAAAGTAAAGGCACTATCTTCCACACCGATGCCGTACAGGCCGTCGGAAAAATCCCTTTGAACTTATCGAAAAGTAATATCGATTTACTAAGTCTCTCAGGCCATAAACTCCACGCCCCAAAGGGCGTAGGCGCCCTCTACGTCAGAAAAGGAACACGCCTTCACCCTTTTATGGTGGGAGGCCATCAGGAAGCTGGCAAAAGAGCAGGTACGGAAAACGTCCCCGGCATCGTCGGACTCGGTAAAGCCTGCCAACTCGCCGCTAAGAACATAAAAGAAGAAAATGAAAGAGTCAAATACCTCCGCGACAAACTCGAAAACGCAATACTCCGGAAATGTCCGGATTGTATCCTAAATGGCGACAAAAAAAATCGCCTCCCGAATACTGCCAACATCAGCTTCAAATATATCGAGGGAGAAGCCATTCTCCTCATGCTCGATAAATACGGCATCTGCGCCAGCTCGGGCTCCGCCTGCACCTCCGGCTCACTTGAGCCTTCTCACGTATTGCGCGCGATGGGCGTGCCCTTCACCGCCGCCCACGGCTCAATTCGTTTCAGCCTAAGCCGCTACAACACAGAAAAAGAAGTTGACTACACAATCGAAAAAATGCCTCAAATCGTAAAAAAACTCCGAAAACTCTCTCCATTCGTAGAAAAGGGATAGATAAATCCTAAAAAGCAGCTGGAAATACGAGACACGCTTCAAGAAATACAAAAATGCAATACACACGACGAAATACTAAAATCTATCCCCTATTCGCTATCTTCTCCGTCATTGCGAGCAAAGCAATCTCTAAACTACTTTTACTTTTTAATTTGTAATTTTGCTTTCTAATTTTTAATTTTTCTATACGCTACTCGCTATTCGCTAAGTTTCATCCTTCCCCATTCACCCGGCGCACCGAACTCATTACACGCCCAGTACCAGTCAATCCTCGGCTGCCAGTTCCGAATAAATATATTCCCCGCTATTACCGGATAAGCTTGCGGCTCAAATCCATTCAGCGCCTTGGAAGGTATGAACATCTCAACTACGTACCTATCTGAAAGACTCTTAAATGTACATTTTACATCAGGATGCGGAACTAAGTTCTCCTCGAGCATATCCCCGCTGTGATGCCATTGCATAACAGTTCCATCTCCCTCAGGTATAAGCATAAAATCGTGACAGTATTGGTCATACAGGTTACGGTCTTCCTCTACCGGCCGCGTAGATAACCACACCTCAACACAATCAAAGCTCCTGCTCCTCCACATATGCTTCATTGTCTCTTCATTCAAAACATATCCATCAACATTTTTGTCGAATACCTCCAGGCCGAGATATATGCCGTCATCTCTCCACCCAAGATAAACCGCAGGCATAACAAGCTCATCAGCCCTTTCAATACCGACTGCCTCTAAATACTGTAAATCCGCCAGCTTGGCCTCCACCGTCCATTCGCAAAGCTCACCATCAACCACCACCGGCTCGTCTAAATACGGCATCTTAAACACTGCCCGCTCCGCCGGGACCTTCTGCCAGATATCCTCCCCCTCATCACCGAAGCTCCTTGCATGCAGATAATTAAGCTGCGGCGTCGTCTCGCGAATAACTTCCACCATATGTTCATAAGGCTCATCGTGGATATCGACAATACCAAAATTCACATCCTCCCCATCCCCTCGCCCCGAAGGTGGCTCATCATTCCATTGAAACCAGTCCGCTCCTATTATATAAGGCACCCGTGCAAAACGCGTCGTTAAAAGCCTGTACCCATCCGCCTTCGCCTCCTGGTCAATTACGTGTCCCCATATAAAACCGCAGCGATTTTTATTACCGCTTCTTCCATCTGTGGAATGAAAACCATATTCCGTAATAATAACAGGCTGCCCCGACTCCTCGTAAATACCATCGAACATCTCCGCACCAAGCTTCGCATCGGAATGATACATATTTGTTGATTGTGCATCTGTCAATCCTCGCGATGCACGGCAAACCTCACGCGGCGCCCTGCCCTTGAACCGCACTCCCATAATAAGATGGTTCTTGTCATACTTACGAATCAGCTTCGTCGCAAACTCAAAATAATCCCGCGCCAAATGATAAAGCCACGCCTCCTGAAGCTTCCTCCTGGCACTCGCCGGCTCCCTCGGCAGCTTGGCTAAATTATCAAGCTCGCTCCAATCTTGCAGGTCACACTCCCAGTCCTCGTTAAATTCCTCAATCCCTGCCCATACCGACCGAATCACCTTTACAACCTCACGCCGGTTGGGATTATCAGTCTCCAGACCGTTGAAATAGCGCTCAGCCGAAGAAAAATTCTCCGCCCAGCCTAACTCGTTATCCAGATAATAACCGACCAAATTCCTGTTATCACAAAGTAAAGGTACCTTCTTCTCAATCGCCTCTCTCGCTTTGTCCGCCCATTCGGGAGAATAAAATAGTGTCCCATTGCCCGCCCATCTCCAAATGCCCAGAAACTGCGTGATTGTCACATCGTGCCTGTGGAAAACCCTGTTACACCAGCCTCCCAGCGCCTTAAAGCCGGCATCCTTGACCCGCTTGATTGTCCTCTCCGCCCAGTAGTCGAACTCTCCATTGTACATCTCAAACTCATTCCCCCACCACTTACGTTCCAGCCCGCCTTTCCAGTCTTTACTTATATAATGAGGCCCATTCTCGTCCTGCCCTTTCTGATGAGGCTGAACCGTCGTAACCGTATTTAAAAACTCGAGCTTGCCTTCAGGCGACAGAAACCACCACACTCCATTGGTATCTCGCATCAGCCGCCAGAAGCCCTCTTTACCGACTACTACCTCTTCACCGGCTGCACCGGATTGCCGCTTAATCCAGACACTCTCATCCATGCACCCAATCAAAACCAGCAAAATTACCGCAAAAAATAAAATCCTCAATGTTCTTCTTCTATCTACCATAGTAAATGTCCCCTAAATAAACTCCTTACATTGAAATTGCTCCCGGGAATAGACAAAACTGCTACTCCTTTGTCATCTATCTGACAATGCCGAAGGAGGGACTCGAACCCTCACCCTGTTGCCAGGACGGGATTTTGAATCCCGCGCGTCTGCCAATTCCGCCACTTCGGCTTAAAATCGATTGATAATTATTGATTATTGAGTAATTCTTGTCAATGATTAAACTTGATGCGCGACTTTACAACCTAAACGCAAAAAGTTACGCTGAAGCAGGAAAATTTGATATGGCTATTACAACTGCTCAGTTGGCACTTAAATGCGCTTACGAACAGCAAAACAACGACTTGGTCAGCCACCTCCGCAACCAACTTAAACTCTACAAGCAGAAAAAAACTAAATAGCCTGAACGCAGCCTACGCACACTCAATCCCCCCAATATCGCAATAAAAAAAGACTTTCACCCCTTAGCAGCAATAAACTGTTACTACAACCGTACTATTACCCCAGTACACAGCAGACTATGTTAAAATGATAAACTCAACTGGTTTTACAGTGCCGAACGCCGGCGAACCCAGCCGACAAGCACTACGCCGATACCGCCAAGAACAATAGCACTCGGTGCCGGGATTATCGGCGCTTCAATAATACCATGCAGGTACAGGCTGGGATCTTGGTCATGCTGGAGATTCATGTTCCATGTCCCCGGCTCAGGAAAATGACTCGCCGTGTGAAGATAC
>CP070728.1:365853-371753 GCA_020351025.1 Planctomycetota bacterium | reverse complement strand
CTGAACAATTTGGTCAACAACAAAAAGCTCACTTGGAATGATGGTAAAGTTAATCAGAGTATCATTGACGATTATTATGCTGATTTGACAGCTCGTAATTTTTCACCGCATACCTGTGCATCGGCGATAGAGATTTCACGACCGGTTAATCTGAAAAAATGTCTTCGCACGATTGATATATGCAATGGGGTTGTCCGTGCGGTAACTGACGAAGAGATTTGCGATGCAAAGGCGATAATAGGCAGATATGGATTAGGCTGTGAGCCGGCCTCGGCAGCGTCGATTGCAGGCTTAAAGCACCTTAGGGCTGAGGGCATCGTCGGCCGAGACGAGCGGGTTGCCTGCGTGCTGACGGGGCATGCACTTAAAGACCCTAATGTGACGGTAAACTATCACAAAGAAAACGAGGGAAAGTTCAGCAATCCACCTGTAGAAGCACCGAACGACCTCGATGAAATAATCAAGCTAATAAAGTAGCATAAGTCGTTGCATATTATTTTTTGGGGGCGTAAGGTGCTTGGCTGTTTAAAGTTGGCCGAAATGAACCAATTTTATTTTCGCGTTTTTGAAGTACTCTTTTGTCCTTTCGCTGCAGAGTGCTTCTAATTCGGTCGTTTGTTGATGTAGCATTGTTCCTTTATCCGGCTCGCTGCTATCAGAAACAGCAGGGTGAGTCATGATTTCAGCGGTTGCAACTGGATTATATAAGGTAACAGCCCTGAAGAAGGTTACATTTATTTTGCCTATGTGTACTATGCCGAGTAGGGCGTCGGTTTTTAGGAAGTCTGCATTTTGCAAACGGTTTATTTTTGCCATGGTCCGGATTTTTCCTGCTCTTTTTCTTCCGCCTTCGCTGGGCAGCGGCCAGGGTGAGTGCGAGAGTTGTTTTGGCTCGTATGTAAAGCGTATGGCAGGGATATTAAATTTCCAAGCCAGCTCGCATACTATTGGGAAGATTGGAGGGAAGCTGTGAATATGTTTATGTGAGTCCAGATGTGTCGGGGCAAGGCCATTGTCAATTACCCATTGGATTTGGGACGCCAGTTCGGTTCGTATGGCGGTTCTAAATTTATGGCTTAGTGTGGATAGAATCGCCAGCCTGGCTGGCGGCAGGCCAAGTTCGCCGTTTTTATTTAATAGGCAATTAGCAGAGCTGTTATTTGATAAGGGTGTGCCTATTGAGAGATTAAGATGGACACCGACGCCGAGGGCAGGCAGTTTTTTAGCGATTTTTACGGCGTCTTTGGCGGCTGGCATATTGGTCATAATCGTTGTGCTGGTTAGTACACCATTGGTATGAGCTTGTTTGACGGCTTCGTTTATGGTGTCGGATAGGCCGAAATCATCCGCGTTTATTATGATTCGCTTATCCATCGTATTAAGTTTAAGCGGCAGAGGCAAGTAGGTCAATCGGAAATTGGCGTTTAGCTCAGCTGTGTATTGTCTGCTGATACTTAAATTGTCAGAATTCGAAGGCCGGAGATAATAAAACCGGCGGTAAGGGCTAAGGTGCCCGTTGCGTGTAAGAGAACCGTGACTTGGCTGGCGCGGTATTGGCCGGGCACAGCTAAATCTTTTTTGTTTGCAAACTTTATTGCAACAGCCGCTATCGGTAGAGTGAGCAGGTAGAACGGCCCTGCGAAGCGAAACCAGCTATAGGCAAGCGTTGCTGCTATCGCGATGATATAGCTTGTAATAAGCGCGATTCGGTAAATCCAGATTCCAGCAGTAATGCCAAAGTGAACCACAAGTGTTTTTTTGTTCACAGCAGCATCGGCGACGAGGTCTGGAAATTCATTAACTAAAATCACTAAGAAAATCAGTATACCAACTATACAAGATGGCAACAGCGGAGTGGTATCGAAGACAAAGGCCTGCAGATAATATGAGGCATATACCGGAAGCAGACCAAATAATAGGGCAATGATTAGCTCGCCTACTGAGCGATAGCCGAACCGAACAGGCGGGGCTGTGTAGAAGAAGCCGCCGAGCAGGCCGATAAGACCAACGGTGAAAATGAAAATACTTTTTGTTAATAGGACAATTACAACTCCGATTGCTGAACCGATAGTCAAAAAAACTAATGCTGCAAGCAACATTAATTTTGGTGGGATTATGCCTTGCTGTATGTAACGGCTTCCTCCGGAGAAAGGTGTAGGATTTCGGTTGACCCAGTCGTTTCCGGAAAGATGGTCGAAGTAATCGTTGGCGATATTAGCTCCGGCGTGGATGGCCATTATTGCCAGCAGAGCCAAAGCGAAGAGAACCGGCTGAAAAGTGCCGGTGACGGCATAGCCCAAAGTCGAACCAACTAAAACCGGTGCTGCGCTTGCAGAAAGGAACTTCGGCCGGCAAGCAAGGAAAAGAAAAGCCAATTTTGAATATTGGAAATCAGATTTCATTGGTAGTCAGTATTTAGTTTCGCCTGGTGTAGAACTTCGATATTAATATCGAGTATTTTATACGAATTGACAGAAGTTGAGAATAGCAATTGCGGTGTTATTTGCCAGGAACGGAAGGATGGTTTTTGGGGGTTTTTCCTTGTTTATTTGGGGATTGGGGCTTAAGTTTCACAGGTCACCTTCATCCATAACTTTAATAGTGAACTGGACTAAGGAAAATACGCAATTTTTGGCAAAGTTTTGTTGCTTTGTGGTGGGTCTTGATATACATTGTTGCTGCGGCAGCTCGCAAATCGTAAGTCCCGCGGGTTGAGAAGGAATACGACACACCCAGCTGGCAATAAAGTTGCGAGGAGCAATATCGAAATAATTGGTTTTGTTGGGGGCTTTCCTGTTCTCAGGAAAGGAGGTGAGAAAAGAAGAGGTGGGGCAGAAAAGAGTATTGTGGGGATTTAAATAGTAAATTTTGAGGAGGTGCATTATGTGTAGAAGGTTGTTGCTTTTGATTTTTTCTATTTTGGCACTTGCACTGAATGGTTCGGTCCAGGGGACCGACTATTATGTGAGTCCGTCAGGCAGCGACTCTAACCCCGGCACCTCGCCGGAACAAGCGTGGGCGACGATTGATAAAGTGAACCAAGGTGTTTTTGTGGCTGGGGACAGCGTATTATTCGAAGGCGGCGAGACATTTTATGGAAGCATGCAGTTCGATGCAAGTGACGGTGGGACGGCGACTAATCCGCTGACGATAAGTTCGTACGGTACAGCAAGAGCGACCATCGATTCTGCAGATGCCAACGGTCTTTGTGGGCATAACTGTGCGGGCTTTGAGATAACGAACCTGAATTTTGTAGGTTCGGGCGGGGCCGACCCGAACGGCAACCACGGTATTTACTTTATCAATGACCTGAACAACAACATCAAGCTCGAGTACATCTACATTAATAACGTGGAGATAAGCAACTATTTTGAGAGAGGGATTTATATACTTGGTAACAGCGCCAGCAACAGCGGATTCAAAGATGTCCGGATTACCAATACAAAGATCCATGACGGAGGTAACATTGGGATAAATTCCGGTGGCTGGTGGCCTGTTACCGGCTGGGCACACGAAGATATCTACATCAGCGACTGCGAGGTCTATAACATCTTAGGTATTCCGGGCAGGGAGCCGCACTCGGGCAATGGTATTGTTCTCTCAGGTGTCGACGGGGCAGTGATTGAGTACTGTGAGGCGTATAACAATGGTGAGCTGTGTGATGCCCCGGGGGGTGGCCCTCTTGGTATCTGGGGATGGGAGGCGAATGACCTTGTTATCCAATTCTGCGAGTCTCATCACAACAAGACCTCCGGCGGTGACGGAGGTGGTTTTGACCTTGACGGTGGATGCATCAATTCGGTTATGCAGTATAACTATTCACATGACAACGAGGGCTGCAGCTATTTGATTTGCCATTTTGGTAGCGCAACGCAATTCAAGAACAACGTTTGCCGTTATAACATCGGCGAGAATGACTGCACAGGCTCAAGAAGCCCGATGGGAGCGATTCATTTCTGGTCAGCAAAGAACCCACCGGGTCTGCAAAATACGCATGTTTACAATAATACACTGTACCTGGGCCCCAATTCAATCGGCAAGGGTATATTTGTTATGAGTGAGGACATCGACGGGCTGTATATCCGCAACAACATAATTGTCACCACCGGCGGCCTGACCATGGTTGAAGTGATGGGCAGAGCTACCGACAAGGTTACTTTCCAGGGTAACTGCTATTGGTCAAGTGGTGACGATTTCATAATCAAGTGGGGCAGGTGCAGGACGTACTACAGCCTGGATGAATGGCGTTTAGCAACCGGTCAGGAGATGCTCGATGGGGCGCCCATTGGTTTCCAGGTTGACCCGAAGCTGATATATGCAGGCAGCGGGGGTACGATAGGTGACCCCTGTCAGCTTGATACTCTTGAGGCGTATAAGCTGGGGGGTGCATCGCCGATTATCGACCAGGGTCTGGACCTTACTGCGCTGTTTGGCACGGATGTTGGGACACGTGATTTTTATGGAAGTGCCATTCCGGATGGCAGCGGGTACGAGATAGGGGCTCATGAGTATGATGCGGATACACCGCCCGATTATATAGCTCCACAGCCTGACCCGATGACGTGGATGGTTCTGCCCCATGCAACCGGCGCGTACTCAATCTCTATGACTGCTACCACCGGTTTGGATGTCAGCGGTATCGAATACTACTTTGAGTGTGCCTTGGGTGGTGGCGACGACAGTGGGTGGCAGGACAGTCCTACTTATGAGGACACAGGGCTGACACCAAGTACGCAGTACAGCTACAGGGTGCAGGCACGTGACAAGAGCGCCAACCAAAACGCCGTCGGCTGGTCGACAACGGAATCAGGGACGACTGACCCGCCTGATTTGACGCCACCGAGCCCTGACCCGATGACATGGGCGATTGTGCCTTATGAAACGGGCAGCGATTCGATAACCATGACCGCTACTGCGGCCACGGACGTCAGTGGAGTGGAGTACTATTTCGAATGTGTCTCGGGTGGTGGCCATGACAGCGGCTGGCAAGACAGCACAGTTTATGAAGATGTCGGCCTGGAGCCAAGTACGCAATACAGCTATAGGGTACAGGCCCAGGACAAAAGCCCGAATCAAAATGCGACGGGTTGGTCCACAACGGAATCAGCAACGACGATGTCCAGCACGACGTTATTCGCTGATGGATTTGAAAGCGGTGATTTTGTTGCAAGTGGCTGGACTACGGACGGCACCGCAGAGGTTTTGAGAAGCGCAGCTTATACCGGCGAATATGGTGCAGAACTTCAAATAGCTGCCTGGATAGAAAAGGCTATCAACACTGTTGGATACTCACACATCCATCTGAAGTTTGTATGCAGGACCAAGGGGCTAGATTCTGGGGAGTACCTGTATGTTGAATGGTGGGATGGAAGCAGCTGGAATGAATTCGGGGTGATAGAAGCCCGCGACTGGACTTTCAAGGATATGAAATGCCCCGCTGGTGCCGGGAACAACTCATCATTCAAAATAAGGTTCCGTGTTGTATCGAGCAACCCGAATGAGGAGTGGGTGCGTATTGATGATGTTGAAGTTGCTGGTACATCTCAGTAAGGGCGTAATGTCAGTTTAGTTTTAGCTAATAGATAGTGATTTATCAGGCGTGGTGGTCTTTTGGACCGCCACGCATTCAGGTACAACGGGCGGCGATTGGCAGGTTGCGTTCAATTTGCTGGTGAGCCAGCAAGACGGGACGTTTACATGCTGCGTGGACGACCTGACGAAGTCAGGCTATCCATCCGCTCCGGAGACAACCATAAGACCTGCGACAGCATTACGAAGCCGTAAAGCTGCTTTGTAGTTTGGAGTTTATATTAGTAATGGGGCCTGCTTTAGCAGGTCCCATTTTTTTTGTTATCAGTTAGTGGACCTCGTTGGTTAGGCGGGCAATTGTGTAGAAAAGA
>CP070728.1:359498-365753 GCA_020351025.1 Planctomycetota bacterium | reverse complement strand
ATGATGGTAATGTTCTCCTTCGGTGCCGGCACCCACTCCGACCAGGCTGTAAGTGTCGCTTCAAAAAGCTTCACAAACGGCCTGTCCGGCATCTGGTATCAGTGGCTCTGGCTGCCCGTTACCCCTTTCTACTGGCTCATCGCTTCTGTTTTTAGACGATTTCGCGCTATAACCACCGCAGATGTTTTTGAGGCCCGTTTCAATCGAAGCGTTGCAATGTTATATGCAGTAGTCGGGGTTTTCATCCTTATGGTTACCACCGGCATAATGCTAAAAGGTTCAGGCGAGGTCATTTCTGCAAGTACTCGTGGCTTTCTCTCTGCCAATCTTGCCATCGCTGTTATGACTGTGATTTTTGTCATTTACGGCGTCGCCGGCGGCCTCGCCGCTGCCATTATTACCGACTTCATCCAGGGTATCTTAACCATTATCTTTTCCTTCCTCCTGCTTCCACTCATCCTAAATGCAGTAGGGGGCATCGATGGCATACGACAAGCTATCCAGAACCCGCAGATGCTTTCCCTGGTTGCTCCTGCTGAAATAGGACTGTTCTATATCTTGGTCATCGCTTTCAACGGCCTCGTTGGCATCGTCGTACAGCCGCACACTATGGGTAACTGTGCCGCCGGTAAAACAGAAATAGAAGGTCGTGTCGGATTTATGTGTGGGCCCCTCATAAAACGTCTGTGCACCATCCCGTGGTGCCTCACAGGCTTGGCCGCTGTCGTTTATTTTGCAGGCAAAGATATCGAACCAGATAAAGTCTTTGGTGCTGTAGCAGGCGACTTCCTACCTCGTATCTTGCCTGGCATCCTCGGTGTTTTTCTCGCTGCTATTCTGGCTTCTGTTATGAGTTCTTGCGACGCCTTTATGATTTCATCCTCAGCCCTTTTTACTGAAAATGTTTACAAACCCCTTATCACCAATAAAGGAAAACAACATTACATCACAGTTGGTCGCATTACTTCTGTTGCTGTGGTAGCCGGCGGCGTTGGTTTCGCTTATTGGCTGCCCGGTGTTGTAGCGGGGCTCGAAATCTTCTGGAAAATCGCTTCTATGATGGGTATCGCATTCTGGCTGGGCCTGTTTTGGAGACGAACTACAACAGCAGGCGCCTGGGCAGCAACCATAAGCGCCTTCGGCCTCTGGTGGCTTACTACACAGTCTTTCTTTATCTCATTTATGAGCAATTTCCCGGCAGCGGAGGCCCTTCGATTTGTAATCCAAAAAAGTACAGGCCCAGAAATTTATTTGCCCTGGCAAATGGTCTTCTACTTGGTGGCTGGTTCCCTCGCAGGCATTGTTGTGAGTCTTTTCACAAAGCCCGTTGACCTCGAAAAGCTTGACAATTTCTATGCTCTCATACGAACCCCCATAAAGTCGGGTGAAAAAGTCACTGCGCCCTGTATACTACCCGCTGGTGCCATCGTCCCCAAAAAGCGAAATATCTTCCCAAACACCAGCCTCGAAATAATGCTCCCTTCACGAACCTCGGTCATCGGCTTTCTTATTGGCTGGGTCTGTGTCGCTCTAATTATTTATTCCGTCTATTTAATAGCAGCTACCTGATTAAAAAGGTTTACCATCGTGGAAAAAGCCTTAAACTAAATTCAAATCATGGAGAAGTTCATTTATAAAACTAAACAGCAAATGGCCGCTGCCGCCGCTGCCCAAGCGGCAAAGCAGATTCAAAAAGCGATTAAAGAAAAAGACCACGCCAATATCGTTCTGGCAACTGGGACAAGCCAGTTCGAAGTACTTGAAAACCTTGTTAAGCAGGAATCAATTGGCTGGTCGAAGGTCGTAATGTTTCATCTCGACGAATATATCGGTCTTGGCATCGAACATCCTGCAAGTTTCAGAAAGTATCTAAAGCAGCGTTTCATCGATAAGGTTGGGAGTTTAAAGACCGTGCATTTTATAGATGGTGATATCGCTGACTGCCAAAAGGAATGCCAGCGCTTATCTCAGATTATTACCCAGCACCCAATTGACCTGACATTGGCGGGAATAGGGGAAAACGGTCACCTTGCCTTCAACGACCCGCCCGCCGACTTCGACGTAGAAGACCCTTACATTATTGTAAACCTCGACCAAAAATGCCGAAAGCAGCAGCTCGGTGAAGGCTGGTTCAAAACTCTCGAGGATGTACCTAAGAAGGCAATATCAATGTCTATCCGCCAGATTATGAAAAGCGATTTACTTATTATTACACTTCCCGATAAACGAAAAGCTGAGGCAGCAAAGGCCGCCCTCGAGGGACCAGTAACAAATATGTGCCCTGCGTCTATACTCCAGCAGCATCAAAACTGTAAAATATTCTTAGATGAAAACGCAGCTTCGTTGCTTAGTTAAATGCCAGAAGGAGTCTTGAACTGTGGAAGTACCGGGTTTGATTGATTTGCAGGTAAATGGTTACAAAGGGGTCAATTTCTCCAGCCAAGATTTAACCGAAGATGATTTTGTCCGTGCGTGTCGTCAAATCATTGAATCTGGCACGACAGCCTTTCTGCCTACGCTCATAAGCTCCCCCAAAAGCGTTTACGAGCACAACCTGCCGATAATTGCACAAGTCTGCAAGGCTGAGGAGTTCCACGGCCACCTGCTCGGTATCCACCTTGAGGGACCTTTTATCAGCTCGCAAGATGGCGCTCGTGGCGCGCACATGTGCGAATATGTCAAGCAGCCGGATATCGCTTTTCTCCAGCAGCTCATTGACTGGGCCAATGGAACGATAAAGCTTATTACAGTAGCGGCAGAGGCCAAAGGCGCAGAGCAGCTCGCACAATATGCACTAGAGCGTGGCATTGTTGTTTCACTTGGCCACCAGATGGCTGGCACCGAGGATTTGGACCGCCTCGTCAATGCTGGTGCAACGAGCCTCACCCATCTCGGAAATGCCCTACCTGAGTTCATAAAACGACACAAAAATCCCCTATGGGCTGCCCTTGCCAACGACAGCCTCACCGCTATGTTCGTCACGGATGGCCATCATCTACCGCCAGAAGTGTTGAAGACTATTATCAGGACAAAAAGCCCTGAATGCTGCATTGTCGTAAGTGATTGTGCACCATTAGCCGGTGCCAAACCAGGCCGTTATCAAATGATGGGACAAAACGTCATACTCGAAAAATCCGGCCGACTCTACAATCCTGACGCAGGCTATCTCGTCGGCTCATCTGCCACAATCATAAAGTGTATGAACTACCTCGCCTCGCTTAACCTCGTAACTGCCGATGAGCTCATTGCTATGGGATTTTATAATCCACTCAGGCTAATCAGTGTAAATGCAAAGCATATAGCCAAGGGCCGGCCTATCTGCTTTGACGAAAAGCGCAACCTTTTTTACCTTCAAAAATCTTGAAGTCCTACACATTGGTCTAGACGATTTTCTTTATGTTTTTCTTATCTGCCCCCCCTATATGGCCGATAATTTTAATTAATATTATGGTTTTGGAGGATATAATTTTATGTTGACTTCACACTGCGGTTTCCTAATTGTGCTCGCCATCTTTATCGGCCTTTATTTTTTTAATCGTTATGCCGTCAGAAACCTACACAAACCTTGGGCTCAACTCCTATATACTTCTTTCGGTCCGAGAACCGACGTCAGATATATGACTCGTGAACAGCTATTCGAATCTTCGTGTACATTTTTCACCTCAGGTATAATTATAACCTTCATCGGATGGATAATTATACTTCTGTTAGCTTCCGTATATAAAAACAAACACCCAAATCTCTGGCTGATAATCGGCCCTTTCCTTTTCTCCTCCGGAATCTGTTTCTTTGCCGCTGCATACTTGCTTGTGCGAGCGCTCTTCAGAAGTGAGGACTACACCGCCCCAAATTGTACACTTGTTCACGACAATTTCGTTAGCTGCAACCACATCAGAAAAGCTGTCGAACGCTTCCGGCCACAAAACTGGCAAAAACAAACCTGGCAACCAAGACGAGGGTTGGTTAGAAAAAGAACCGCCTTCTTGGAGATTGTAACACGCTACAAAGACGAAGACTATGACCACGACCAATTTGAAGTCGTAGATGAGTCTTGGAGATACGACAACTGTAGAATTTGTTTCTGGAAAATCTGCGAAAGTGATGACCCCCAAACCTCGATGGCCTATACCAATGGCCAAGATTGGCTATGCTCCGAGTGCTATGAAAGGTTCATCAAAATTCCAGACCTCCAGGAAGTATCTGTTTAAATTTCGTTATTTTTGCTTTTCTTCGCTGCCTCCAATTACAACAACGTATTCTCCCTTTGGCTTTTCCTCAAGTTCCTCCAATAGCTCACTTAATCGCCCTCGCCTAACCGTTTCAAACATCTTCGTCAGTTCCTTCGCAATAGCAGCGGGGCGGTTTCCAACTACCTCCAGCGCATCTTCAAGAAAGCTGCGCAGCCGATGCGGACTCTCATAGTAGATAAGTGTATAAGGTGAATCCTTGTCACCAGCTAAAAACCTGCGTCGCTTTCCTTTACTCCGAGGTGGATACCCACGGAACGTAAAACTATAAACCGCAAGTCCAGACAGAACAACCGCCATAACAAATGCCGCTGCCCCCGGTATCATTGTCACCTCAACCCCCGCACCAATAGCACTTCGCACAAGCGTAAATCCCGGGTCAGATATCCCGGGAGTACCCGCATTCGTAACAAGAGCTACACTCTTTCCTTGCTTCAAAAGACCAATTATCTTGCGACAGACCTGCCGCTCGTTATGCTCGTGGAAGGAAATCTGTGGTCTCTTTATCTCAAAGTGCTTTAGCAGCCTCCCCGTCTTACGCGTATCCTCGCTCGCAACATAATCCACACTTCTCAGTGTATTAATCGCTCGCTGACTTATGTCAACCAGATTCCCAATCGGCGTCGCAACCAAATATAGCATAATTATCCCTCGAGCTCTCCCAGTTCATAAAGAATAAGTCCACTCGCCATCACCGCCGCCGTCTCCGTCCTGAGTATCCGCTTACCCAGACTAAACGCAACAGCACCTCTCTCAGCACACCTTTGTACCTCCTCTTTCGTAAAACCTCCTTCCGGCCCAACAAATAAAGCAACGCCTCTGCTACCATCATATCCCTTAAGACAATCCCGCAAATTTTCACCACCAGCCTCAGGCGATGCTATAAGTGACCGCTTAGAACCTTCGATATCATCTATTGCTTTGTCAAATGCGGTAGGGGGGCTAAGGTCCGGCAATTTTCCTCGGTGCGATTGCTCCGCCGCCTCTTGGATTATCCGTCGCCACCGGGCTAACTTGTTAGCCTTTATGCCGCAGCTCCGCATTAGCGTCCGGGTGCTTATAACCGGCACAAACCTTGTTACACCAACCTCCGTACACTTCTGCAGCACCCATTCAAACTTCTCCCGCGCGAGCATACTCTGGTACAGTGTAATCTGCACATCCGGCTCACCACTTGCTTCTCGCTTCTCGACAATCTTGCCTTTAACCTCGCCTCGACTGACCGCCGTCAGGTCTGTCTCATATTCAAAGCCTTCATCATCCAGCACGACAATATGTTCACCTGCCTTTAATCTTAGCACATCCCGTATCTGGTGCGCCTGTTTCTGTAGAACTACCTCATCACCCCCTATGGCCTCAGGCCGAACAAAAAATCGATGCATATGGTTCTCCTATTTCTCGACCATCAAAAGATATTACGAAATGTTCACCTCCTCCGCAAGTTCATCCTTGAGAAGCTACTGACCTTGCCCTGCAGCGGGGGCTCGAAAATTATTTAGCCCTCGGTTTTACCTGGAGCTCAGACCTTCGAACACATACCCCGCATCACGCAATATAAAAAGCCCTTGCCGATATTCGAAGGTGATGGAAATGGAGGCAAGGGCTATGTGTAAGAAATTAGATGTTACTTTATTATAGGTTCTTTGTTGGGTAATGTCAAGAGAAAAACTATTAATTTCTTTCCCTTTTTCCTTCCCCTGTATTTAGCCCGTCATCCACGGCTGCTCCTGCCTTGTCCACCAAGCGGGGGATCCATCTTCGCTACTCGTCATTCTACTTATGCCTTGTGTACTTATGCTTTTTTTTCATTATGATTATTTGTAATTTTGAATTTTACATTTTGGTTTTGCGTTTTCAGCTTTAAGTTTTCAGTTCCATCGGGCTACGCTTCACGCTTCTCGAGATACGAAGTTTCTCTGTGAAACCGGTGGCTTATCTATTTCATTTTGAATTTTGTATTTTTGTCCTTCGGATTTGTTTGGAATTTCGTGCTTTGGATTTCGGATTT
>CP070728.1:352880-359398 GCA_020351025.1 Planctomycetota bacterium | reverse complement strand
AACGTGCTCTTTCAAGCCGTTCTGCTACAGGAGATATACCCTTTACTGTTGTGGTTATTAATTATGAATTGTCCCGCCTGTCGTATCAACACAATTTTTTTTTATTTCCCCGTCTGCCAGATGAATTTTGGTCTTGCAAAATCGCCTTAGCTGCTTTACAATTCAGCGTTTATGGTGGTAATTGTCTACACCGAATTATCCTGACAATGCCCGTACTATTTAGGAAAAAATCGTGTTTGAGTCGTTGACTGAAAAATTCAACTCAGTTTTCCGGTCGCTGTCGGGACGAGGCAGAATCACCGAAGCCAACATTTCAGACGCTATGCGCGATGTTCGCAAGGCCCTTCTTGAAGCCGATGTCAACTACAATGTTGTGAAAAAGTTCTGTAAGGACGTAACGCAGGCGGCTATCGGAGCTGAGGTAATAAAAAGCCTTCATCCAAGCCAGGTTCTAATAAAAATCGTCAGCGATGAGCTTACAAAATTAATGGGCCCGGTCGATAGTCGTATCTATTTTGTCTCGCCTGGGCCTACCGTCATTATGTTAGCAGGGCTACAGGGTGGAGGCAAAACCACCACCGCGGCAAAACTCGGTAAGTATCTGTTTGAACGTGGTAAAAGGCCGCTTTTAGTCGCTAACGACCTGCGAAGACCAGCTGCTATAGACCAGTTAGTTATTCTCGGCCGGCAGCTAAATATTGATGTCTATAGCGAGCAGAGCAAAAATTCTGTAAAGGTTGCAAAAAATTCTCTAAAGCACGCCCATAAAGAAGGCCACGAAGTCGTAATACTTGATACCGCAGGTCGACTCCATATTGATGAAGAGATGATGGCTGAAGTGGCAAATGTGGCCAAGGCGATTAACCCCCACCAGATTTACTTAGTTTGTGATGCGATGACCGGCCAGGATGCTGTCAATTCAGCCAAAGAGTTCAACGAACGGCTGGAGCTTGATGGTGTTATCCTTACTAAATTAGACGGTGATGCACGCGGGGGTGCTGCGCTGAGTGTAAAGGCCGTGACCGGAAAACCCATCAAGTTCGTCGGCGTCGGTGAAAAGCTCGACAATCTTGAAGAATTTCACCCTGACCGAATGGCCAGCAGAATCCTGGGCATGGGGGACGTTGTAACGCTTGTAGAAAAAGCCCAGGAACAATTCGAAGCTGATGAGGCAGAGAAATTGCAAAAGAAGATGGCAAAGGGCACCTTCGGCTTTGATGATTTTCTAAAGCAAATGCAGGCCGTCAAAAAGATGGGTGGCATGAAAGATATGCTCAAGATGATACCCGGTATGGGTAACCAGCTTGGTGATTTGGACTTTGACGATGGAGACCTGCGGCGAATGGAGGGGATTGTGCATTCGATGACGCTTGCTGAAAGGCGCCAGCCGGAGGTGGTAGATTCGTCCCGGCGAAGACGTATCGCCGCGGGAGCCGGTGTCCAACCCAACGATGTCTCCGGCCTGGTCAAGACCTTCAAGCGCAGCAGAGATATGATGAAAGCGGTAAGTGCCGGTGGCTTTGGCGGGCTTAAGAGTTTATTCTCCGGTGGTTTTAATATGAATGCGCTGAGCGCAGCTGTAGGTAGCGGAAGGAAAATAAAGCAGCGCTCAAAACGAAAGAAAGTCATAAGGCGAAAGGGGAAAATAAGACGAGGGTAAAGCAGAAAATTTCGGTTGAGCAATACCTTGAAAAGGTAGCCAAGTTCGCCGGCAGCGAATATGGTAAAATGGTTAGAGACCAGTTCAAAGACCTAAAAGGCGGAAGTGAACTGGCAATGCTGGCAGCTCCGAGCAAAGAAGAATTGGAGCAACTAAAGAAGGCAGTAGCCATAATGACATCAAATGAGAAGCAGAGCGCAGGTAGCTTGACTGATGAGCAAATACAAAAAATCGCTGCTGATGCGCGTGTTGACCCGGCAAATTTAGCAATTTTTGTAAATGGTTACGCTCTACATTGTAAACGTGTTTCGTAATTTGCGTTGAGCAAATCGCGGAAATTGATTATAAACGACAAGTTTAGGAGACAATTATGTCAGTGAAGTTAAGAATGACGAGAATAGGAAGGCGGCACAGGCCGTTCTTTAGAATCAATGCAGTCGAATCGCGTACTCCCCGTGATGGAAAAGTCCTTGAAAAACTGGGACACTATGACCCGATTGAGAAAGATAAGTCCAAGCAGCTGGTACTCAATCTTGAACGAATAAAGTATTGGCTCGATAAAGGAGCAATACCTTCTGATACAGTTTCGCAAATCCTGCTTCGGCAGGGGATTAAACATAAATATGCAGAAGAAAAAGCCGCGCGGCGGGGGCGCGCCAGGGCCTTAGCCCGCGCAAAAGGCAAGCTCTTTACAAAGGCTGAAAGAATAGCTGCCGAAAAAGCTGCCAAAGCTATTGAAGACAAGGCTAAAGCCGAGGCTAAAGCCGAGGCCAAAGCCCAGGCAGAGGCGAAAGCAAAGGCCGAAGCTGACGAAAAACTCCTATCTGAAGCTAAAGCAAAAGAGGAAAAAGCCAGGGCAGAAGCCAAAGAAAAAGCCGAAGAAAAAGCTAAGGCCAAGGAGGAGGCACCTCAAGCAGTCGAAGAAAAAGCCGAAGTCAAGACCAAGCTGGAGGAGGAAGTACCCGAGGTAGTTGAAGAGAAAGTCGCAGCCCAAGCCGAACCTAAAACCGAGGAAGCTAAAGTCGAAACAAAGACTGAGCCGGTTGAAGTCAAAAAGAAAGTAGCTGAAAAACAGGTTAAAAAAGCAGAGAAAAAAGCCAAAGTTAAGCCAAAAGCTGAAGAAAAAGAAGAAGTAGTTAAAGAAGCGAAGGCTAAAGCCAAAACAAAAACCAAGGTCAAAGCAGAAGCTAAGCCGGAAGCCAAAGAGAAAAAAGAGCCAAAGAAAAAACCGGTTCGAAAAAAGAAGACGGACAAGGGTGATGAGAATTGATATTCTTACACTTTTTCCGGAGATGTTTGAGTCGCCTCTAAGTTGCTCAATATTAAAAAGGGCAAAAGAGGCAAGCATAGTTGAAATAGTTCTTACTAACATAAGAGATTTCGCCACGGATAGCTACCAGAAGGTGGATGACAAGCCTTATGGCGGTGGGCCCGGTATGGTTATGATGCCTGTCCCTGTCTTTGGCTGTTTTGAGCACGTCCAAAAGTTGGCGCCAGAAAAAGGGAGGCTTATCCTCCTTACCCCCCAGGGACAAAAATTCAACCAGGGAAAAGCAGCCGAGTTGAGCAAAGAAAAACGCCTCATTCTAATCGCCGGCAGATACGAAGGCTTTGATGAGCGGATTCGCATCGGCCTTGACGCTGAGCAAATTTCAGTCGGCGATTATGTCTTAAGCGGTGGCGAATTAGCAGCAATGATAATCGTAGACGCTGTAGTTAGGTTATTAGCAGGTGCACTTGGTGATGAAGACTCGCCGAAAGATGATTCTTTCAGCAACGGTCTCTTGGAGTATCCGCAATATACCAGGCCTGAGGTTTTTCGTGATATGAAGGTCCCTGATGTTCTTCTAAGTGGCGACCACGGCAAAATAGCTCAGTGGAGACGCCAGCAGGCCCTCGAACGAACAAAAAAACACCGCCCGGATTTATTGAGACGCAATAACAAGGAATGAGTAGGGGAAAAATGGTAAACCTGAATCGACGTGAGTTCCTTAATCTTGTAGCTGGTGGTGCTGCAGCGATGATATCTTCCAGCGGTTGTGATACTGAGCTTGTCCGCAGCGGAGATATAGCAAAGCGGCCGAACATCATCTTTATAATGGCAGACGACCACGCTGCGCAGGCTATGAGTTGCTATGGCAGTAAGATAAACAGAACCCCGAACCTCGACCGGCTCGCCAAACAGGGTATGCTTTTCGAAAACTGCTTTTGTACCAATAGTATCTGTGCTCCCAGCCGTGCTGTAATTCTTACCGGCAAATACAGTCATATCAACGGCGTCATCAACAACAAATTAACCTTCGATGGCACTCAGCAGACCTTCCCTAAGCTGCTGCAAAAAGCCGGTTACCAGACCGCCGTAATCGGCAAGTGGCACCTAAGGAGCGAGCCAACCGGATTTGACCATTATGACATACTTATCGGCTCGTGGGGACAAGGTGAATACTTTGACCCATTGTTCAGCATCAACGGCCAAGAGCGAAGGACCACAGGCTACGTTACCGATATTATTACCGATAAATGCTTGGAGTGGCTGAAAAAACAAAAGAGTGATAAGCCGTTTTGCCTGATGTATCAGCACAAAGCACCGCATCGAGCATGGGAGCCGGACGAGAGGCATGCTAAGATGTACGACGGAATTGATATCCCTGAGCCGACCACTTTCAACGATGATTATGAAACTCGCAGCGACGCCGCGCGCCAGCAGGAGATGACTATTGAGCATCACCTGACCCCGAGCGATTTGAAAGTAAAACCGCCGGAGGAGCTACCAGGTGAGGAACGCAGGGACTGGGATAAGAAGGGTATACACGGAGAGTACTGGAGCCCGTCTGTAAATCTGTGGGGCCAACCGCTGAAGAAATGGAAATATCAGCAATATATCAAAGACTACCTGCGGTGCATTGCCTCGATTGATGACAATGTCGGGCGCCTGCTGGATTATCTTGACCAAGCCGGGCTTACCGAAAGTACCATTGTGATATACACCTCCGACCAGGGTTTCTACTTGGGTGAGCACGGCTGGTTCGATAAGCGCTTTATGTACGAAGAATCACTGCGGATGCCGCTTCTGGTGCGCTACCCGCGAGAAATCAAGGCCGGCTCAGTCAACGGAGATATTGTGCTCAATTTAGATTTTGCCCCAACGCTGCTGGATTTTGCCAGCGTTGCCAACTCTGCTGATATGCAGGGCCGGAGCTTCCGTAAGTTGCTGCAGGGCAGCACGCCAGAGAATTGGCGGACTTCAATGTACTATCACTACTATGAATACCCCGGCTGGCATGCTGTCAAGCGACACTATGGTGTACGGACAAACCGTTACAAGCTTATACATTTCTACTATGACATTGATGCTTGGGAGCTGTACGACCTGCACAAAGACCCGAATGAACTCAACAATGTCTACGATAATCCAGCATATAAAAGCGTTCTCAGGCAACTCAAAGATGAGCTCAACCGCCTGCGAAGACAGTATGGTGACTCAGATGAATTGACAAGGGCGTTCCTGGAGGATTAATTTAAAGTTACCGCAGAAAGTAAGGACAAGGAGAAGACAATATGGACAAGCAAACAAGAAGAGAATTTCTTAGCAGCACTTCTCTTGCAGCTGTGTCAGCAGGTGCATTTTCCCTGTTGCAGAGCTGCGTTAGTATGGACCAGCCAACGAACGTTAAAAAACAACAGCCGAACATTATCTTTATTCTCGCTGATGATTTGGGCTACGGTGACCTCGGTTGTTATGGCCAGCAAAAGATTCAGACACCGAACCTGGACCGGATGGCTGCTGAAGGAATGCGCTTCACACAGCATTATGCAGGCAGCACCGTCTGCGCACCATCACGCTGTGCCTTAATGACCGGCCTGCACACGGGCCACGCTTTTGTTCGCGGCAACTACCTTTTAGACCACGACTTATTTGAGGGCGACCTGCCGATTCCTCTCGATAGTCTTACTGTAGGCAGAATCCTCAAAGAAGCAGGCTACACGACTGCTATCGTCGGCAAATGGGGTCTGGGTGGACGCGTAACAAGGGGTATCCCGAACAAGCAGGGCTTCGATTATTTCTTCGGTTATCTCGACCAGATACGCGCTCATAGTTACTATCCGAGCTATCTCTGGAGAAACGAGGAAAAAGTTAAGCTCGAAGGAAACCGCGGTGGTCGACAAGGTACATATTCTCATGACCTGATTACGGAAGAGGCTATGCAGTTCGTGGAGCGTAACAAGAAAAAACCGTTCTTTTTGTACCTCGCTTATACAATTCCACACGCAGAATTAGCAGTGCCGGATGATTCACTAAAACAGTACGAAGGTAAATTCCCTGAAAAACCGTTCGAGGGCGGGAACTACCGTGCCCAAAAGACACCTCGTGCTGCATTTGCTGCGATGGTCAGCAGGATGGACCGTGACGTTGGACGACTCTTTGCTAAGTTAAGAAAATCAGGGATAGATGAAAATACCATTGTTTTCTTCAGTAGCGATAACGGCTCTGCCAAAGAAGGCGGCACCGACCCATGGTTTTTTGAAAGTACCGGGCCGCTCCGTGGCCTTAAGCGTGACCTTTACGAAGGCGGTATCCGCGTACCAATGATAGTACGCTGGCCTGGGAAAATTGGACCAGGCTCGGTCAGCGACCATGTCTCAGCTTTCTGGGATTTCCTGCCAACCGCCTGTGAGATTGCGACTCTTAAGCCGCCGAATGGCATCGATGGTATATCTTACCTTCCAACGCTGTTAGGCAAAAAACAAAGGCAACATAAATATCTCTACTGGGAATTCTCCCACTACAACTGGAATTGGAAAAGAGGTCAGAAAAGGCCCCCGAGGAACTGGCTTGACTCGCAAGCTGTGCGTTTGG
>CP070728.1:346205-352780 GCA_020351025.1 Planctomycetota bacterium | reverse complement strand
TCTTTGCCTTCGTTGGCTTGAGCCGTCAACTTGCCCTGATAAACACCTGCAGCAGCATCGGCAGGGACATCGACCATCAGCCATATCGGGCGGATGGTTCGCTCCGGGATGTCTATGTGGGTGGCTGTGTCGATGATGTCGGCAAACGGTTTGCCGTCAGCCAGGACATATCGCTGGAAATGTGGTCTGATGTGTGAGGAAGCGATGCGATGTCCGTCTTTGCCGACCATATCGGTCACAGACAAACGGGTATGTTTCGTTTCGGTGTCGGACCAGATTACAAATTTGCCGTTGATGCGTTCTGCCTTCCACGCAGTTGCTGTCCAGTTTGTCGAGTGTGGCTGCTGTGGTTTTTTGTCCGGCTGGTAAAGAACATCCAGATAACCGACGCTTCCAAAAAGTCTCGGGCTTTTGCAGGCCTGTCCGGCAGGTTTGTATTTCGCCAGTTCCGGCTCATAAGCATAATGAGTTCGCTGAACCTTGCCGCACCCTTGCAGCATTACTGCAAAAACAGAGGGCAACATCAGGCAAATCGATAATCTTCTCATTATGTTTTTCCTTTCATTGTTTTTAACTTGCGGTTTTGTGCAGATAGGTTTACCGGCAGCAATGTCTTTTGTGGTTAAACCTCTGTTGCCTACAACAGGCCATAATCTCTCAGAGTCTTTTTGAGGATTGCTTTCTTACTCTCTTCCAATGGTATCATCGGCAGGCGCAGTTCTTCCGGAGCCATATTCAGTATCGACATCGCTGCTTTAATCGGTATTGGGTTCGTTGCTAGGCCGAGCAGATTCTTGCTCAGGGCAAAAAGCTTTTTGTGCCATTTAAGGGCCGATGTAAAGTCGCCTTCTAAAATCAAATCGGTCATTGCTTTTACATCTGCCGGTACGATGTTCGCTACTACACTGATGACGCCCTTGCCGCCAACCGAAGCAATTGGCAGCGTCAGCGAATCATCACCCGAGACTATCGTTATATCACAGCGGGTTGCGATTTCACTGGCCATATCTAACTTACCGCTTGCCTCTTTTATTGCGACGATGTTTTCAATCTCAGCTAGGCGAGCGACCGTTTCAGGAGCAAGACCCGTGCCTCCGCATCGACCAGGTATGTTGTAAAGAACTATCGGCAGGTCAACCTCTTCGGCTATTGCTTTGAAATGCTCATAGAAACCTTCCTGCGTCGGTTTGTTATAGTAAGGGCATACCTGCAGCGTGGCGTCGGCGCCCACTTTTTTTGCAAAGCTGGTCAGGTCGATTGCCTCTGCTGTTGAGTTTGAACCTGCACCTGCTATAACAGGCACTTTGCCGCCAACGCTCTTTACGACTCTCTCGATGACTTTTTTGTGCTCTTCATGACTTAGTGTGGGCGATTCTCCTGTCGTACCCACCGGCACTATTGCGTCTATCCCGTTCTCCAACTGAAAGTCAATCAGCTCATCGAGCGTTTGAAAATCGACTTCGCCGTCCTGAAAAGGCGTTACTAACGCCACCATTGCTCCAGTAAACATCTTAGCCTCCTTACTTAGTGGCCCGTGGCCAATGTCTCGTACCTCGGACGAGTCACGAAAATTTGTCTATCAATCTTATCATTTCAGCAGTTGCCTGCCTTATACCTACAAATACTGCCCTTGCTATGATGCTGTGACCGATGTTAAATTCACAAAGACCTTTAATCTGTGCCACGCCGGCGATGTTGCGGTATGTTAAACCGTGACCTGCATGTACGATTAGGTTACTTTCCATAGCTAAATCTTTAGCTTCTTTTAATTCCCTTAATCTTTTTTCAATTGCTCTTTGGCTTTTGGCGTTGGCATACATCCCTGTATGCAGTTCGACTGCATCACAGCCGGTTTCTGCCGAAGCGGTTATTTGTGCTTTGGCCGGCGCGATAAAGGTGCTTACCAGTATTCTTTTCTTGTGCATTCTTTTGACAACTTGTGCAAGGCGTTTCTTATGCCGGACACAATCGAGACCGCCTTCGGTCGTCAGCTCTGCCCTTTTCTCGGGTACAAGTGTCACCTGGTCGGGCTTAATTTGCTCGGCGATTTTTACTATCGGCTCAGCCATGCACATCTCGAGGTTCAGCTTGCAGGCGACGGTCTCTTTTAACAGCCTGACATCGCGGTCGTTGATATGGCGTCTGTCCTGACGCAAGTGAACGGTGATTCCATTTGCACCAGCTAATTCACACTCTGTAGCTGCCCAGACCGGGTCCGGTTCATCCGTTACTCTGGCCTGACGCACGGTCGCAACGTGGTCAATGTTCACATTTAGTACTGCCATTAGTAAGCCCTCGATTTCTTCAGCAATTATATATCTGCGCTCATTTACATCAAGAAAATTAGATTGTAAAATGTTAGCCGTTGGTCGAAGATTAATAATCATAGAATATGGTAGGTTGCCAAAATGTCGAAAGCAATAAAAATTACAGCAGGCGGCGTTCAGATAGAAGCCGAGCTCAATGATGGGCCAACGGCGAAGTCAATAGTCGAGGCCCTCCCGATTAAAGCTCGGGGCCAGCGATGGGGAGGTGAAATCTATTTTTCAATTCCTGTACAGGCCGAGCTCGAAGATGGCTCCCGCGATGTCCTCGAAAAAGGGGAATTGGGATATTGGCCGACCGGTAATGCCTTTTGCATATTCTTTGGGCCGACTCCCGCTTCCGTTGGCGATGAAATCCGGGCTGCCTCAGATGTGAACATCATCGGCAAAGTTAAAGGCGACTTGTCGCAGCTCTGGGACGTCCCCAACGGCGCCAACGTCCTCATCGAAGCCGACTAAAACGATCATTACCCAGCTTATACGATGAATCCTTGGCAAATCTATTTCTTGCTAAACAGCACTTCTCCGGTTATAAATCTGGATAAGTAACAGTCTAAGGATGCAGTTATGAAACTGAATTGGGCCAATCGAATCACAATCCTGAGAATACTGCTGATAGTGCCGTTCGTCAGTTGTATGTTAAAGACAAATGAGCCTGCACTTAGTGACGGCGTACGCAACATGATGCGGTATATTTCAACCGTTATCTTTCTCGTTATGGCGGGCAGCGATGTACTTGATGGTTACCTGGCTCGCAACAAGGGCCAAACCACCAGACTCGGGTCTTTTCTTGACCCGACTGCGGATAAGTTACTTGTAACCTGTGCGTGTTTGTTGCTTGCCTCACGGCGTGCAGGCGTTGAGGGTTTTCTGCTCCCGCCTACCGTAGTTGTTTTAATCATCGGTAAAGACGTGCTTTTACTAATTGGCTTTGTCATTGTCTATTTTATCACTTCACGTCTTTACATCGCTCCAGTATTAATCGGCAAGATTCTTGTAGGGTTGCAATCGTCAATGGTGGCGGCAATTCTGCTCGCTCCTGAGATTTCTGTCATTTTCCCAGGCTGGATTTGGTTCTTGCGGTTCCTCTGGTGGTCAGCAGCTGCAACAGCTGTGCTCGCGACTCTTATTTACATTCGCAACGGAAGTCGCTATATTGAACAGTATGAACAGGAAAATGTATCTCGTGTCTCTTGACCCTAAGCACAGGGCCTTAGCGACGAAGCAAAAATATGCTAGTTAAGTTTTGCGAAATACCGAAAGTTTTGCATGAGCTGCGTCAGGGCAGGATGATTGTCCTTGTCGATGCCGAAGACCGTGAGAACGAGGGCGACCTCGTTTGCGCCGCTGAAAAAGTAACACCGGAAATTATTAACTTTATGGTCAAATACGGCCGCGGCCTTGTTTGTCTGCCCTTAACCGCTGAAAAGTGTGATTCACTTGGTTTGTATCCTCAGACAGTTGATAACAAAGCCCGCTTTGGAACGGCATTTACAGTAAGTATTGACGCTGCTGAGGGGATAACCACTGGTATCAGTGCTGCCGATAGAGCGAAGACAATTCAGGTTGCAATTGCAGATGGCGCAAAAGCCGGCGATCTTGTTAGGCCGGGGCATGTCTTTCCGCTGCGCGCCCGCGAAGGAGGTGTCTTGATTCGGGCGGGGCAAACCGAAGGGGCAATTGATTTGATGCGGTTGGCGGGATTAAAGCCGGCCGGTGTTATATGTGAAATTATGAATGAGGACGGCTCAATGGCACGCGTGCCCCAGCTCTTGAAATTTTGCGAAAAGCACAATCTCGAAATTGTCTCAATTGCCAAACTTGTAGAATACCGCCTACAGCGCGAGAGTCAGATTAAACGCATAGAGTATGTGAATTTGCCTACCGACTATGGCGAGTTTAAGCTGATTGGTTATGAAAGTATAACTTCTTCTGAACCACATCTGGCACTGTGTAAGGGTGGTGTTGGTGAGCTTGATAAAAACGGCGAACCTCTCGAACACGATGAACCGGTTTTGGTCAGGGTCCATTCCGAATGTATGACGGGCGATTTGTTTCATTCGCAAAGGTGTGAATGTGGCTATCAGTTGATAACAGCGATGAAAATGATTCAAGAGACCGGCAAGGGGGCGCTGATTTATCTCAGGCAGGAAGGCAGAGGCATCGGTTTGACAAATAAACTCCGGGCTTATAAACTTCAGGAGCACGGCCTTGATACGGTTGATGCAAATCTAAAGCTCGGTTTGAGACCTGACAGGCGAGACTATGGAATTGGTGCACAAATCTGCCGTGATTTAGGCCTCAAAAATATACGGATACTGACCAATAATCCCAAGAAGATAAGTCGGCTTGAGGTTTATGGCATAAAGATTGTTAAGCAGATACCACTGATGGCTGAACCTACAAAGCATAATCTCGACTACCTGCGGGCTAAGAAGTACCGCCTCGGGCATATCATCGAAGAGGATTTGTAATTAAGAAGGTTAAAAGTTAGAATGAGTTTCATGCGTCGAATATTGCCGTTATGTGTCTGCCTGTTTCTTTTACTCCAGCCTGGGTGTGAATCCGTGCAGGAGCCTCTTGAATTGCCGTCTGAGACTGATAATGTCTTCTATCAACATTCGGTACGTGCCTCATATATGCCGGTCAAAGTTCATATTATGCCATTGACCGAATTTACTCGTCCTGGCGATGGTGGAGAAATGTCAGGAATAAAAGCATATGTGAGCTTGTTGGATGAATTTGATTGTCAGATAAAAGCGCCGGTGGTATTTCGGTTCGAGTTATACGAGTATGTTCAACCCTCTGCTGAGCCGAAGGGAAGGAGAATTGCCATTTGGCCTGATGTCGATTTAACACAAGCCGCCGCAAACAACCAGTATTGGAGAGATTTTTTAAGAGCTTACCAATTCAATTTGGACTTTGTTCCCCAAAGAAACCAAAGCTATATATTGCAGGTGACATCCCTGTGTCCAACCGGCAAACGACTCTCAGCCGAGTTCACCCTTAAAAACTGAGGTTGTTTATTCAGAAACTTTGTCGCTCTAATCAAATTCTATCTCAGATGTCCCTTCTAATTAGGTACAGTTCCGAAGAAGTTGCTACAGGGCTATCGGCTGAATTTCACTCCACAGAACATTGTAAGAAGTTGTAAATACCCAAGTTACGCGTTTTTCATGATTTTGCCGTCAAAGTTTGAAATCCTTCCGGAGTTTTCCTGGATATCACCGGCCAAGTCTGATACACTTACACTAAATTTAATTAGAACCAGTGAGTTTAAGACGAAAATATATAGCGTGCTAAACTCACCAGGTTTGTAAAGGATATTTTTGGAGGGCAAAAACATTTCTTAGAAAAGTGATATTCGTCCGTGGGTGTAGTCCGTACTGCAGAGATTCTCATTGGAAATAAAAAGTGCAGATGCTGAATTTGTACACATCGAGTGTGATAAAAAAAATATTAGGGCTGAATTATTGATTTTGTCTTAATTTAATCCCACCCGCGAAAGGAGGTAAAAAAAAGAGGTTGGGGAATAACAGAGCATTGCGGAGATTTCAACAGTAAGCTTTAAGGAGGCGCATTATGTGTAAGAATTTAGTATATTTAGCAATTTTTATTTTACTGCTGGCCCTAAGCGCTGTTACTTATGCGTCGCCACAGACGATAGAGCCGGCTGTTTTGTGGTATGATAGCTCAAGTAATCTTATTAGCGCGCATGGGGGAGGCATTCTAAAGCAAGGCAGCACTTACTACTGGTTCGGTGAGTATAAGGACTGCGACCCAAATAATATATTGAGGGCTTTTGGGGGACACGTCACACACCAGTTTGTTGCGCATACCTGTTATTCATCCACCGATTTTGCGAACTGGACCTTTGTCAATAATGTGCTGACTCAACAGGCAGAAGGAGACCTGGGACCAGGTCGGGTAGTTGAAAGACCGAAGGTTATCTACAATGATTCGACCGCCCAGTACGTCATGTATATGCACATTGACAATCAAAGGTATGGAGAAAGGAAGGTGGGGGTTGCAACTTGCTCGACGGTAAGTGGTAACTACACATATCAGGGTAGTTTCCAGCCGCTTGGTAATGACAGCAAGGATATGACGCTCTTTAAGGACGACGATGGAAAAGCATATCTGATAAGCGGCAGTATTAACATCTATCGCTTGACTGACGACTATTTAGACGTCAATAATTTGGTTCTGACGATGGACAGGCCAAAAGCTGAAGCACCGGCTATGTTCAAG
>CP070728.1:339262-346105 GCA_020351025.1 Planctomycetota bacterium | reverse complement strand
GGCAATGCTGTTGGCAGGTTCGGAAGGGACGCTCGCGATTTTTACAAAAATTACCCTTAAAACTGTCCCTGTGCCGGTGGCAAAGGCGTTGTTGCAGCTGGAGTTTGAATCCATCGAACAGATGGTACGGGCAGTGCCGATTATTGTTGATGGCGGTGCCTCAGCGTGCGAATTAATGGATAAGACCTTGATTGGTATGGCAATTGAGGCTTTTCCGGAATATCGGGACATTTTGCCGGCTGATGCAACAGCAGTTCTTTTGGTTGAGCATACCGGCGAGACGGAAGAGCAGGTAAAAGAAAAGATAAAAAATATGGACTCGGCGGTTGGGAAAATAGCAAGTGGTAGAAGGATTGTTTTCGAGCCTCGGCAGCAGCAGCGTTTGTGGAAGTCTCGCAAGGACGCCGTGCCTGTGCTCGATAGGAAAAAAGGCAGAAAACACCCAGTACCATTTATTGAGGATGTTTCCGTAGGAAATGAGCGACTTGGTGAATACATTTCAAAACTGGAGGAAATAGGGAAGCGATACGACCTTGCGGTCTCTTTTTATGGTCATGCCGGCGACGGGGAACTGCATATACGGCCGTACCTGGATTTGAGCAACCCGGCTGAGGTAGAGAAGATGCAGGCGGTGGCGAAGGAGGTTTTCACACTCGCGTGGTCGCTGGGAGGGACAATTAGTGGTGAACACGCAGATGGGCTGGTAAGAGCAGCCTTTATCAGGCAGCAATACGGCGATGAGTTTTACCAGTTGCTGCGTAAGATTAAGAATATATTCGACCCTGAGGGTGTGATGAATCCCGGTAAAATCATCAGCGATGACGATAATGTTATGGTTAAGAATTTACGGGCGGAGCATAAATTGCTGCCGGAGCATCTTAAAACAGATTTTCTTTTTGAGGAGGACGAGTTAGCTCTCGAGCTTGAGCAATGCAGCGGTTGTGGAGTGTGTCTGAGCAGGGAATCCGATTTGCGGATGTGTCCGGTGTTCCGTGCGGTTGGTCAGGAGCTGGGTAGCTCGCGGGCCAAGACAAATATTCTGCGTTTCTGGGCAACCGGCCGATTACAAGAAGAGGACTTTGAGTCGGCGGAGTTTAGAAAGTTTCTTGATTTATGTGTTAACTGTAAGGCCTGCTCAGTTGAATGCCCGTCGGGGGTGGATGTTTCAAAGCTGATCGTCGCGGCACGGGCTGAGTATCTTAAACACAAAGGATTGCGGCGAACAGAGGTGGCATTGAGCCGCAATCGTTATCTAAGTATGCTTGGAAGCGTCTTTGCCCCTATTTCAAATTTTGTAATGTCTCTGGGGATTACCAAATGGTTCCTTGAAAAAATGGTCGGCCTTGATAAACGAAGAGCTATGCCTGCTTTTGCACGCTCGTCATTTCTTAAAGCAGGACAAAAATACTTGGTGGCTTGTCAGCCGATAGAAGCCCCAATCGATAAAGTTGCTTATTTTGTAGATACATATGCAAATTATAACGACCACGAACTGGGATTTGCGGTGCTCGGAGTTCTGCGGCACAATGACATCGAGGTGATTTTGCCGAGGCAGCGGCCGGCACCGCTGCCGGCTATTTGCTATGGCGATGTCAATACTGCACGCAGAGATTTATCGTACACTGTCAAACACTTGGCTAAAGCCGTCCGCGACGGCTATAAGATAGTTTGCTCAGAGCCAAGCGCCGCGTTGTGTTTGAAGCAGGAGTTAAGGCATTTCGTTGTCGGAAAAGATGCAAAACTTGTCTCGGAGAACACGTATGAACTGATGAGCTATCTTTTGGATTTGTTTAAGGCGGGGAGATTAAAGCCTCCTGCGAATTCTATACCGCGGGAGTTTGTCTATCACAGGCCCTGTCATATGCTGGCTATAGGAGGCAGCCAGGCGAGTATTGAGCTTTTAGAGAAGCTTTACGGGATAAAAGCTACCGACCTGAAAGCCGGCTGTTGCGGCTTGGCGGGGACGTTCGGTATGCAAAAGAAAAATTATGAACTTTCCTCACAGATAGGTGCGAGATTAACAGAGGCTCTGGAGAAATCACCGACCAAGTACGTGTTGACAGAGTGCGCCGCCTGCAAAATGCAGATAGAGCATATAAGTGACTCGACGGTTTTGCACCCTGTTAAATTGCTTACACAAGCCTATGGGCGTGATTAGCAGATAGCGTTTGGCACATTAGTGGGAAAAGAGCAACAAGGCTTAGGGTGGGCATTTTGCGCAGATTGAGCGAAAGAGGGTAGTACTCAGGTAGCGGTCGCCTCGGTCAGGTAGAATCACGACAATTGTGCCGGATGACATTTGCTTTGCGATACGTAAAGCTCCTGCTACGGCTGCGCCGCTGGACATTCCGACAAAAATCCCTTCCTTTGCGGCCAGGGCCCTTGTTGCTTCAAAGGCTTCTCCATCTTCGATGGTTATCTTTTCATCCAGCATCTGTGGATTATAAATCTTAGGTACGATAGATTCTGTCATATTCTTAAGGCCTTGTATTGTGTGTCCTTCCGGTGGCTCAACCCCGACAATTCGCACCTCCGGTTTTTTTTCAGCAAAGTATCTTTTTACGCCCATCAGTGTTCCCGTTGTACCCATACCAGCTACGAATACATCAATTTCTCCATTAGTTTGGCAGAAGATTTCGGGCCCGGTTGTTTCGTAATGGGCGAGAACATTATTCTCATTCACGAATTGATTGGGCATATAATACTTATCCGGCTCGGCATCGAGTAGCTGATTCGCCTTTCTGATGGCGCCGTCGGTACCTTCTTTTGCAGGCGTGAGAACAACCTCGGCGCTAAGGGCTTGGAGGATATGCTGTCTCTCGGTGCTGACACATTCAGGCATACAGAGTTTGACCGGATATCCCTTTGCAGCTCCAATCATCGCTAAGGCGATGCCCGTATTTCCGGATGTTGGTTCAAGAATAATTTTGCCTTTGGTGAGCTGGCCGGCTTCCTCGGCCTTTTTTATCATCCAATAAGAAGGGCGGTCCTTTATAGAGCCACTGGGGTTAACTCCCTCAAGTTTTCCGAAAATTCTCACCTCCGGTTTTTTGTTATTCAAATTAGTCAGTTCCACAAGTGGCGTATTCCCGATAGCTGATAATATGCTCATAACAGCTTATCTCCAGAGACCTCATTTAATATGTTTATGAAGGTTCATGCTGATTTACATAACTTGTAAAATTGTTTTTACTTAGGGTATTCTATACTTAAAGTTAAAAAAAATAAAGTTAATTTAAGCTGGAATTAGTGATGACATTGAGAAAAGAAAATCTAAAGCAGGCATCCGTGATTAAGGTATAGCGGGTTGTAAGTTAATAGGCCGAGAGCAAGTTTGTGCTCTTTGGGACCTGTTTTAGTTCATTCTTTCCTCCACTAAATAGACTTTGTTAGCTTTTGCTGCGAGGTAATAAAGACTGTCAGATGAGTCGAAGATGATACCTGTTTGCCCCCTAACAAAGATGTTATCATAATCTTTGCCCTTTACTCCGTTTACAACAACAGACTTTTTGGCTCCCAGTGTTGCCACATAGGCGAGGTGCTTGCCACCCGGGCTAAAGGCGGGCTTTTTGAATATACTGTCGAATTTTCTTTCCTCTTTTCCATCGATGACCAGGAATCGCTTGTTTCTTAAACGAGCCGCATACACCGAGCATTTACCGTCTGGAGTGAAGAAAGGGCCTTTGAAAATCCTATCGTATTTTTTGCTTTCTTGACCATCTACAACCACAAGCCAGTCTTTCTGATGTGAGGCCTTATATGCGACGCGCTGGCTGTCCGGGCTGAAGACCGGCTGATGAGGAATGTCATCATATCGTTTTTGCTCATTTCCGTCTATGACGACGAACTGCTTGTTGTCAAGCATGGCTGTATACGCGATGCATTTACTGTCCGGACTGAAGACAGGACCGTTTATGATGCCATCGTATTGGTTGTGTTCTTGGCCATTTACAACGACTTGGGACTTTTTGCCTACCGCAGCTATGTAAGCTATCTGATTACTGTCGGGGCTAAAAACAAGGTTGCGTGATTTAACCTTATCGTATTTGTTGTGCTCTTGTCCGTTGATGACGGCGACAAGTTTACCTTCTGTCCAGGCTGTGTAAGCCAAGTCCGTTGCGTCTGGACTAAATGTAACACTCTTCGCTCGAATAGCATCATATTGTTTTTGTTCTTTTTCTCCAACAACCACTAACCACTTTTCGCCAAGTTTAGCCGAATAAACCAGATTCTTGCTGTCCGGGCTAAAATGAAAGTTCCTTAACCCGAGAGCGTCATATTGCTTTTGCTCTTTTCCATCAAGGACCCAGAACCATTTGTCGCTCTGTTTAGCGGCATAAGCCACATGCTTAGAGTCCGGGCTGAAAAATATAGTGCCTTTAAAAAGGCTGTATGGATTCTCCTCTTTTCCATCGATAACTATAAACCACTTATTGCCTTCTTTGGCTGCATAAGCGAAACGTCTGCTATCTGGGCTGAAAGTGAAGCTCCGATACCCGATTTTATCGTAATGTTTTTGCTGTTCACCGTCGAGAACTATGAACCTTTTATCTTTTAATCTCGCCGCATAAGCTGTGCGCTTGCTGTCTGGACTGAAAACAGGGCCGCCATAGATATTATCGTAGTCTCCTTGCCTTGTTCCATCGATAACCACAAAACATTTCCTGCCTTTCACGCCGACATAGGCTATGTGTTTGCTGTCGGGGCTTATTCTGAAGGTCTTCTTTGCAAAAGTTGAAAAATCAATTGCGTCGATAAGCGTTTCGGATACAGTCCTGTTGGGAGGGGGGGGCTTTGAGCAGGCTGTGAAAAATATACAAACCGGGAAAATAGCTGAATATAATGCTAAAGTTTTTTTGAACATTTTGGCAACTTGCTTTATTGATGCAGTATAGGCAATGTCCAGATTTTTATGTAGATTTGTTTTGTGGTATTTTAATACTTTTTGAACAATTTGGCAACAGTTTTTTTTGATTATAAAGGGTAGATTTTCATTGAAGATTATTATTTTGAGATTGTTAAGAGAAATGGTACACTAACGCAGCAGATAGGTGTAAGAGATATTGTCGTGGAATTTGAGAGAGAAAATCTCAAAAAGGCCGTGTTATGGGAGGCCTCAGGTGAAGATAAGAAGGTTCAGTGTAAGCTGTGCGCTCATCGTTGTATAATAGGTGACGGCAAATTAGGCAGATGCTGCGTGCGTAAGAATATGGACGGTGTGTTGTATTCTCTGACTTACGCTAAGGTCTGCTCAGCTAATCCCGACCCGATTGAGAAAAAGCCGTTATTTCATTTTCAGCCGGGCTCGCCGAGCTTTTCTATCGCAACAATGGGCTGTAATTTTCGCTGCGGGTTTTGTCAGAACTGGCAGATAAGCCAGGCTGCTATCGAAGATGGGCGAATTGATGGCCAGGCCATAAGTCCTGAGCAGATTGTCACAGCGGCAGTTCGCAGCGGCTGTAAAAGCATTGCCTATACTTATACTGAGCCGACTATTTTTATGGAGCTGTGTGCCGATTGCGGGTGTTTGGCCAAAAAGCACGGCCTGTCGAATGTCTTCGTAAGTAATGGTTACCAGACAAAAGAGGCGATTGATTTTGCCGGCAAATGGCTCGACGGCATAAATGTCGACCTGAAAGCTTTTAGTGAGGATTATTACAAAAGACTGTGTAAGGCACGATTGGGACCGGTGCTTGATACGATTCGTTATATTGCCAGGCAAACAAACATCTGGCTTGAGATTACTACCTTACTTGTTCCTGGTGAGAATGATTCCGATGAGGAGCTAAAGAAACTTGCTGATTTTATTGTCAACGAAGCCGGCCCTGATGTTCCCTGGCATATAAGTCGGTTTCATCCACAGTACAAGTATCTGGATTCGGTTTCAACTCCTATCAGCAGTCTCGAACGTGCTGAGCAGATAGGCAAGGCTGCAGGGCTGCATTACGTTTATCTCGGCAATGTGCCGGGTTCGAAGTCCGAGAGCACTTTCTGTTATAATTGCGGCAGGGTGCTTATTGAGCGCTTCGGCTACCATATAGCAGCCAATCATATTAAAAATTCCTGTTGCCCGGATTGTGGCACAAAAATTGCCGGCTTTGAACTTTAATTTGCGATGAAGATAGTTGCAGATGCAAATATTCCCTCTGTGAAGGATTGTTTTTCATCTATTGGCGAGGTCAAGGTTGTATCCGGCAGGAAGATTAGCCTCTCTTTGATAGCTGAAGCGGAATGCTTATTGGTTCGCAGTATAACGCAGGTAAATTCTGATTTATTGACAGGTAGTAGGGTTCGTTTTGTTGGAACAGCGACTATCGGTTTTGACCATATAGATGTTGACTACTTAAAAAAAAATAATATTGGTTTTGCTTCGGCACCGGGTTCGAATGCCAATTCTGCAGCTGAGTATGTAATTGCCGCTCTGCTTGAAATTGGGCAGAAACACAACATAACATTAGAAGGTAAATCGATTGGTGTTATAGGCGTCGGCAACGTAGGCAGTAGAGTAGCCCAAAAAACTGAGTCGCTGGGAATGAGAGCATATCTGAACGACCCGCCCCTGCAGCGGCAAACAGGCGATGCAAAGTACCTGCCGTTGGAGGAGCTTTACGATTGTGATTTTATAACGCTGCATACGCCGTTGACTTTTGGTGGGATTGATAAGACGTTTCATTTGGCTGATGAGAAATTTTTCAAATCACTAAAAACCGGCTGCGTATTTATAAATACTTCGCGAGGCGGTGTAGTTGATACAAACACTCTGAAAGAAACTATTCGTTCAAACAAGTTGAAAGCTACGGCTTTGGATGTTTGGGAAAATGAGCCGAATATCGATACCGAGCT
>CP070728.1:331259-339162 GCA_020351025.1 Planctomycetota bacterium | reverse complement strand
TCGGCTCGGCATATGTTGCATCGACAGTCTGTGCCTCCGAATTCGTTGTCTGTCTGCCAGCCGATTACGGTGGGGTTGTCGGCGAAGTGCTCTGCCATTTCCCGTGTGATGCGCTCGGAGAGTAGTCGATATGTTCCATTTGAGAAGCAGTTGTTTTTTCTTCCGCCCCAGATGACTCTTGTGCCATCGGCCTTCATAGCCATGACATCGGGGTACTTTCTCGGCACCCAGGCTGGCATAACGGCGGTAGGTGTGCAGATGATAGCGTGGATGTCGTATCGAGCGAGTAGGTTAAGTACATCATCGAGCCAGGCGAACTCGTATTTGCCTTCGGCGGGCTCCATCCAAATCCAGGCAAACTCAGCGAGGCGGACGACATTGAACCCGGCTTCTTTCATAAGCTTAGCGTCGGTTTCCCACCTTTCTTTGGGCCAATGTTCGGGGTAGTAGTCGGCACCAATCAGTATATCTCTGTCCGGTGGATTGACATCCTGCATCTGGTGCAGTGAACACTTTGATTTTGCATTTGCCAGATTATTGGGGCAAATCAGGCTGATGAGCAATATGACGATAATGATATTTGATAGATGGATTGTTTTACTATTTTTCATTTTTTTTCTCCTCATACTAAATGTGCTACGTTAATTAGTGTTTTTTTGCAGAAAATATTTTATTTTTCACCACAGGCAATGCATTATGCGTATTTTTTTGTTTTATTCAAGCAATTTTAAGTTAAAAAATCGGTATAGGAGTTTGGGATGAATTTTTCTCCGAAGGGGACTTGTAAAGGTTTTGAGATTAATGAGATAGGAGTTTTGAGCTGTCCCGTTTAAAAAATATCTCCAAATTCAGGCGGATTTTCCTTGACGTTGCAGCCTGAATGGGCTTTATATACGTTCCCCAACCGTGATATAGAAGCCTTGAGCTGTAAGAGGACAGTCTCTTCAAGAGGTAGGTTCGTGAGGAAGCGTGCCGGATGCCAAAACAGAGGAGTTTTGAGCAATTTTTAAGCAGATTTGCAATCTTTACGCGGGGAAAGTCTATACAAAATTGATATTCAGGTTGGAGACAGGGTATTGATGTTGAAGACTATGTGAGATTTGTGCGCATAGTAAATGTTAGGAATAGAAGTTAAATTATGGATTTTGTAATGATTTAGTCCTAATCCGGAAAGGAGGTGAACGGAAGAAGATTTGGGAATGAAAGAAGATACCAATTTTTTGAAGGAGGTTTGTTATGTGCAGGAGACTGGTGTATTTAACGATTTTAATTTTGTTTTTGGTCGTAGGTGGTGTCGGTTATGCGTCGCCGGAGACGATAGTGCCGGGCGTTATGTGGTATGATACCTCAGACAACATCCTCAGCGCTCACGGGGCGGGCGTTATAAAGGTCGGCGATACTTACTACCTGATAGGTATGTATATGGACAACGACCCGAATAACGTGATACAACTTCCCGGCGGTCATACTATGCCCCTGTTCGTAGGCATTACATGCTACTCATCCACGGATTTTGCGAACTGGACATTCGAGAATTACATTCTGACCCCGACGCAAGGCGGAGACCTCGACCGCGATAATTGGGTGGGCAGACCGAAGGTCATTTACAACGACACGACCGGACAATATGTAATGTATGTCAATGCCGGAAAAGGCGCCGGCGTTGCGACCTGCCCAACGGTTAACGGCAACTACACTTATCTTGGCAGTTATGCACCGCTCGACTACGGAATGGGCGATATGACGCTTTTCAAGGATGATGACGGCAAGGCCTATTTAATAGCCAGGGCATCGTTTATGCATATTTACGAGCTGACCAGCGATTACTTAGACGTCAGCAATCTGGCCGGGACAATACGCGACAGGAATGCAGAAGCGCCTGCGATGTTCAAGGCCGACGGAGTGTATTATCTTTTGGTCTCGGATTCTACCTGGTGGACCTCAAATGACAATTATTATTATACGGCGACCTCGATAGCGGGACCCTGGAGCAAGGAGCCGGCCGATTTTACGCCGAACAGCGACAATACGTTTGATTCACAGACGACTTACGTTCAGCCGATACAGGGTAGCTCTACAACAAGTTACGTATATCTTGGCGACCGGTGGTCCGAATGGTCATTCGGCAACTCGAGATATATCTGGCTGCCGTTAACTGTCAACGGCACAACTTTGACAATGGACTGGCATGATTTTTGGGCGATTGACACGGCAACCGGCGAATGGAGTATACCAACCTGTACCGATATCGAAGATATGCACGTTCAGTCGATTATGTGCAGCCTTGTTCCCGGCTCGAAGGGCGCCCTGTCCTACGGCCGGGCCGCAGTAACCATCAAGGACAACTGCGCCAACCCTCTTGTGGGAGTCGAGGTAACCGGCACGTTCGCGGGAGATTTAAATGAAACTGTAGTCGAGACGACCGGTGACGACGGTGTGGCGGTACTAATCACCACAGAGGAGGCTCGGAAACCTTCTTTCGAAATCTGCATTGATGATGTCATAGGGACATTGCCGTACGATTCAGGCGACAACGTCGAGACCTGCAAAATCTTTTTTTCGTTTAACTGGTAGACAGGACAGCTGATTTTTGGAAAGTTTATAAAGGACTGTGTGCGTGGCGGTCTTTATGGCCGCCACGCCTTTGATTTAGGATTGTTGGTTTTTGAGGTGTTTGATTTCTCCCGGAAAGGAGGTGGGCTATAAAAGGGGCGGGAAATTAAGGAGGAAAAGTTATTTGTAAAAGTCAGTACTCAAATTGTGTGTTTTAAATGGAATTTAATAGTGTTTAGGGAGGTTTATTATGCGTAAGAGAGTGCTATATTTAGCGATTTTTATTTTACTGCTGTGCTTAAGCGGTGTCACTTATGCTGCGCCGGCGACGATAACGCCGGGCACCGAGTGGTACGACACTTCAAGCAACCCCATCGCCGCTCAAGGCGCAGGGGTAATAAAGGTCGGCGATACTTACTACCTAATTGGTATGTATACGGACAACGACCCGAATAACTGGTTGGAGGTTTCAGGCGGTCATGGCTGCCCACTGTTTGTAGGCATTACTTGCTACTCATCGACGGATTTTGCGAACTGGACATTCGAGAATATGCTGCTGACCGAGCAGCCAAGCGGAGACCTCGGCCACTACCGATGGGTGGGCAGACCGAAGGTCATTTACAACGACACGACCGAACAGTATGTAATGTATATGAATATTGACGACCCGTGTGTCCTTCTGACGCAAAGAGAAGGGAAGGTTGGTGTTGCAACGTGCTCGACAGTGAACGGCAACTACACGTATCTTGGCAGTTTTAACCCGCTCGGCGACACAGTCTTTGATATGACCCTGTTCAAGGATGATGACGGTAAGGCCTATTTGATAACCGCCGGTGTAAACATTTACGAATTGACCAGCGATTACCTGGGCGTCAGCAGTCAGACCACGAGAGTACGCGACGGCGGAGAAGCACCCGCGATGTTCAAGACGGGCGGAGTGTATTATCTTTTGCTCTCGGGTTCGACGTGGTGGACATCAAATGACAATTACTATTATACGACGACGTCGTTAGGCGCAAAGCAATGGGGCAAGACGGCCGATTTTACTCCGAACAGCCCTGATACCTGCAACTCACAGACGACTTATGTTCAGCCGATACAAGGCAGTTCTACAACAACTTTTGTGTATCTTGGCGACCGGTGGGACGAATGGAACTTCGGTGACTCGACATATATCTGGCAGCCGCTGACACTCAACGGGACGACTCTAACGATGGACTGTTATGATGAATGGACGATTGACACGGCGACCGGCGAATGGGGCGTGCCGCCCTGCACCGTCGTCGATATGCACGTTCAGTCGATTGTATGCAGCACTGTTGGAGGCACGCAGGGCATGGATTACGGCCAGGCGACAGTGACCATTAACGACAACTGCGGCGACCCTGTTGCCAATGCTCTGGTTGATGGCACCTTCAGTGGTGACTTCAGTGAGACGTTCTATGATGTGGCCACGGATCCTAATGGTGATGCTGTCTTTGTAACCACGTCGCAGGCTAGGAGGCCGTCGTTTACCTTCTGTGTGGATGATGTTAGTCATGCAACATTGAGTTATGACCCCAACGATAATATCGAGACCTGCGACAGCTACTAAATAACTGCCGTATAGGTTTGCAAAAGTTTAGGCATGGCGGTCATTGAGGCCGCCATGTTTTTATTCTTGAGGTTTTATTACTTATGGGGGAAGTGGTCATCGATGGTAGAGTTTGCGAGTTCTGTGAGGAATTGGCTAATTCGTTTACATACAAGGTCGATGTAGCGGGAGCCTCTTTCGGCAGAGGCACCGGATGGGTCGCCGATTGCACAATGGTCGTTTAGCTTGGCGAAATCCCTGCTGGTTTCGACCCAGCCTTTCTGGAGGGCCTTGAACCTGAATGGTCTTATCTTGCCATTGCCAGCTACGTTCGGCTCTATCAGATGCGGATATAGTGCCATAGCAACAGAGGTTTCCATCTGTCCCGCGTGGTCGTCCGCCTTTGTGAATATTTGGTTGTAGCGGTCTGCGCCGACCTTCCACCAATCGCAGAGGAAGACGAACACATCGGTATCGGTTTGGATTTGTCGGATGAGGGGTTTGAAGTCGTTTCCGCCGTGGCCGTTGAGGATAACGATTTTGCGAATACCGTGCGTACGCAGGGAAAGGATAATTTCGCGCACCATCGTATCGAGCGCAGTTTGTGAGACGTGTATTGTTAATGGATATGCCATCAGGTTGCAGTCGACGCCGTAAGGCAGGGTCGGCAGGCATATAACGGACTGGCATTTTTTCCAGGCCATCTCACAGCAGCGCCGGGCGATGTGTGTGGTGTGCAGGAAATCCTGTCCTTCCGGCAGGTGTTTATTGTGTGCCTCGATGGCGCCCACCGGCACGACGGCTACCTCGTGCCTTCGCTGTGATATATGGTGGAGATTTGTGCTTGTCAGGTCCCACTCGTTGATTTTCTGATCTTCATCTGTCATTTTACTTTTTCCTAAAAGGCGGCAAGTTTGAGAATTTTACGGTATTTTTTAAGATAATGTAAAATGCTATCTCAGTCAAAATAAATTGTTATGAGCAAATCAAACATACTTTCCAAAGACTTGATTGAAAGCGTTGTGGGGGTATTTCGTTGCGGTAGATGCTAAACCTTTCCCCGTCGTGCTTCCAATTCTTTGCGAGTTTCAAGTGCACGTTCCGGTGAAATAGGATAAAATTGCAGTACCAAAAGAGCAAGTAGCGCTGTCAAAATAACACCACCGACAAAAATGATGCGAATACCCAGGATTGTTCCGGGGGATTGGTTACCGCCTAATTGCTCATCAAAGCCTACGATATTTAACGCGACACCCGCGCCTAAAAAAGCAAGTGAGAATCCCATCTTTTGTACCCAGCTATACATAGCGCCGAACATGCCTTCCCGGCGTTTATAATGCCGAAGTTCGTCTTCATCACAAACATCAGCCATCATTGACGGTAAAATCATGGCAATACCGATCCATATTGGAGCTCCAATCAGGGGGTCTAACAGGATTTTTATTGGAGAACCCGGCGTGAAAACAAACCATTTCACAATGCCACTCAACGCGAAAAGAGTATAAACAAGCGTTAATGCTTTACGCTTACTATAGCGAGATGAAAAGGCTGTTAACAATGGAATTGAAATAAATCCCATGACTGCATAACCCGTGCTTAAATACGCTTTCCATAACATCCCTATTTGAGTATCACCTTCAAACATATCATATACTATTAAGTATTGGTCCAGGCTTGAGGCAAAAATAGCACAAATCGATTGCATTACATTTAAAATAATGAGAATTAAAAATGCACGGTTTTTAAGGGAATCTTTTATGCTTGGGAAAATTTTAACTCTGTCCTGTTCTGAGGCTTTTTTATAATAACGCTCTTTGACAAACAAACCCGGTATCATACCGATAAGAGCAAATATAAATAATCCAACGCCCCATCCAACACAACGAATACCTATCATTACTGAGGAGAAAAGAGCAATTTTTCCTAATGCTAATCCTAATGGAAATATGTAGTGGTTTATCGATTCTCCAACTTTCCAGAAAAAGGTAAAAAAACCCATTACCCTGGTTCGTTCGTTGTAGTCCGGTGTCATCTCATATGTAAGGCTGTTTAACGGAACACAATAGATAGTGACGCCCGTATAGTAAAGCAATGAAGTAACAATCAACCAGGTTACCATTGCGTTTTCACTCCAATGCTGAGGTACCATCCATACCAATCCAAACATAATTCCTGCGAAAATAGCACCACCGACGATATATGGCCGGCGGCGACCATATTTACTGTGCGTATTGTCGGAAATACGCCCCATTAAGGGGTCTGTAAATGCATCCCAAAGGCGGGGAATAAACATAGCGAGACCAAGCAAGCCGGGATTAAGACCTAATGTCATATTGTAAACCGGAAATGCAAAATTATTCAGAAAAGTATTGCCAAAAAACTGGGTAAGACCACCGACTCCAATTGCCATCTTTGATTTGAAAGGAACGTGATCTTTGAGTTCTGCGTCATTATTTCTGGTAGTTTGATTCATATAACCCCGAATATATTTCTTGTTTAATTAAAAGGGTTAATCATCCTTTAATATATCTTCCACAGTAAAACGTTTAAGCATGGCTTTATACTTTTTCTTATAGTCTGAATAGAGCTGCAGTATCTCATGTTCGCTCCCCTGCCAGTTACAACGCCGACAATAAAATTCATCCGCTTCTTTGTCATAGAGTAAATCATAATCTATATCACGAAACATACAGTTGGGGCATCGATAGTTTATTTTGCCTGTTCGACCTTGAGACATGTTAGTAACTCCTCATTAAGTTTAACAGTTTTGTATAATCCAATTTTTAAATTAGGAGCGAAAGAATAACCCTCCTCGAAATATCCGGTGCAACTACTTTGCTTTGCAATCAGACTAATCTTTGTCTGTACATACGGGATCACGGCAGCAGCAATTTTTGCATTCTGAATTACGTCTGTTCTGGAGCGGTAATCGTAGCTTAACTCTGTCCGGGTGCCTTTTTCGTCTTCTACTGATAATATACAACCGGTAAGATCTTCAGGATACTCTGTTGTCCCCCAACAGGAAGTCAGGAATTCATCAATTTCAATGACTGCATCCGGGTCGGAAGATTCAATGAACTTTCTGGTTATTTCTATTTCACCGGTATTTTCCTTGAATCGATAACTTGTTGCTGTTTTAACAGTAAGGTTTTTAAACTCAACTTCGACAGGTGCAACATCTAAAATTCGCGCACCAGGTTCTTCACGATATTTTCCTTTCGTGCGGCATGAGCTTAAATCAACTTCCTCATCCTTATATCGTATTTTACAGCTCTTTATTGCTCCTTCACCAGCGTAATGAACAAAAGCACCGGCACGATAACGAGATTGGACGATGTAAGGATAAGATGCATCCTGGTTTGCTTTGGTACCTGCGCCACATGGTTTTTCCAACTTTGATGCATATGGACGAATATCAGTAATAGCACCACCTTGTTTTAAATCGATTTGTATACGGAACTTTGAATCCACGTACCAAAACACCTGATTTTTGGTGCCGTAGAGAATGTCCTTCCACAAGCAACATATAGGGCCGCTGCGTGGCTGGTTTTTTCTGAACCAATCTGCAAATTCTGACATAGTCATATTAACTATTTTATTCTCTTTTTTTAATTTGCCGTAATAAGCCAGAAAATCTTCATAACTTTTTTTAAGAATACGGTATGGAGCTTCCCAGCGTCCACCCTTACCCATCCAACCAGGACCAACATAAGCTAAATTATAGCTGAAGCCTTTGTTGAATTTCTTCATTACCTGGTATTGGTCGATAAGATTGTA
>CP070728.1:323149-331159 GCA_020351025.1 Planctomycetota bacterium | reverse complement strand
CATGCCAATACGGGCGGGATTCCAACAGTCTCACAAACCTCTCTCAAGCCCGGACCGGCCAGCTCGAGCGCTTCTTTCGGACTTAATAGAGCCTGCTTGCCACAGGCAATAGTGGCACACCCGGTGGTTACCACCAACACATCCTTTTTGATTAGCTCTTTGGCCAAGGTTATATGGGTATAGTCAAGCTGAAATTTGGGGTTTGTACAGCCCACAATCGCTCCTATACCTCGTATCCTGCCATTGATAATATTGTCATTCAATGGCCGGTAACTTGCGCGGAACCTTCCTCCAAGCATATAGTTAATTGCCTCATGACTGAACCCTATCACTGCAGGCTGTTTTTCTGAGGGTATGTAGACCTCGCCACGGTTTTTATAGTTTTCAATCGCCTGCACAACCAATTCTTTAGCTGTTTTCAAAGCGGTATTTTCATCCATAGGAACATGCTCGACGCCCGGCATTTTTGCTTTATCCGCGGTAGTAATTAACTTCGTATGGAAACATGAAGCCACTTGGATGAGTCCTTGCATCACGCACTGGACATCGACGGCCATCATTTCGACCGCTCCGGTACCGATGGCAAGTTCCTGACAGAGGAAATTACCGGCTATAGGGACGCCATGACGCATTAAAAGCTCATTGGCGGTACAGCAAATTCCTGCTACATTGATTCCCTTCGCTCCTACCTTTTTGGCTCTAGCCTGCAGTTTTTCATCCTGAGCTGCGGCCACTATCATTTCCGAGAGAATAGGTTCATGACCGTGGACAATGATATTTACCTGGTCTTTCTTCAAAACGCCAAGATTAATCTCACCTCTACCCGGAAATGGCGTACCAAAGAGGATATCCTGTAGTTCTGTGGCCAGCATTGAGCCACCCCAGCCATCGGCCAGAGCCGTTCTTGAGGCGTGCATAATCAAGCTCTTATAATCCTGGTCTACGCCCATAGTACTTCGGTGAAGAGCTTCAACGACTTCACGGTCGATTGCGCGGGGAGTAATGCTGAGTTTTTTCCAGATTTCCTGGCGAGGCAGCGGGGCTCTGCGAGACATTAGTTGATTACCCTGTCCCTTGCCAAATTCATTAAGAGCGATTTGGGCAATTTCGGCGGCGATTTCGTTATCGGCGCGCTCTTTACCCTCAACACCCAACTCCCGGGCGAGCTTACGCAGTTTTACAGGGTCTTTGAAACTATAGTCAGGAGCTTGGCCTTGAGCTGCTGCCAGAAATACTTCTGCTACTGCCCGACCATGGTCGCTGTGGGCACTTACGCCCCCTGCTACTGCTCTGAGAAAGTTTCGGGCCACGATTGTATCAGCGTCGGCGCCACAAACCCCGAGCTGTGGACCATCTCCGAAGGGGTCGATTCGGCACGGGCCCATTGAGCATATTCGACAACAGATGCCGAGCCTGCCAAAACCACACTGCGGCTGCTGCTGGTCAAGTCTATCCCAAGCATTTTCCAGCCCAGCCTGGGCCATATGTTCTATCATTTGCTGTGCCGCTTTGTCAGAGCTACGCTTTTTCGGCTCCATAAGAACTCCTTATTGATTGTTCAACACCGATAATCTCGGTCTTTAACATATTATTAAAGTTTTAATTAAATTATCAAGCAGAGCTGCTGCTTTGGAGACATCATTTAACCTGCCGCACATTCATTCTTCTTCTTATCAAAAACAGCGGATTTGAGACACGCAGCAGCCTGCGACCTTCTACATTTTGGGCAAAATTGCATGAGCTGACGGAATTCTTCAATATCAATATCGAGCCTACTTAAGGCTTGTTCGGCTACCTCAATACTGACGGTGGGTGCTCCACAGTTCTTACAAACAAGTAACTTTGCCCGTGACTTGAAGGGAGATATTTCCACCTCCCGCTCATCTTTGTGCACTCTGACTTTTATGGTCCCGACAGGGCAGACGGCAGCACAGGCACCGCAGCCGATGCAATCCTCAGAAGCCTGGCGAAATGGCGAAGCAACAGTTTTATCGACGCCCCTTCCAGCGAAGCTGATAGCAGCTTGGCCGATTATCTCCTCGCAGACCTGTACGCACAAGCCACAGAGAATGCAATTTCGCTGGCTCTCGGTAACTGTTGGGTAAGGTGTTCCTTTAACGCCCATTTGTTCGGCTAACGCTTTGAGTTCCTCACTTTCGGGCGACCTGGCAAGCAGTAATTCCATTATACCGCAGCGTGCCTTTCGTGCTCTTTCGCTGGAGACATAAACGACAATATCTTGCCTCACCGGATAATTGCAGGCGGTAATGAGTTGCCTCCAGTCGCCACGGTCAAGCTCCACCATACATATCCGACATGCGCCGGTTATCGAGACAGACGAATGATAGCAAAGTGTCGGAATCCAGACTCCGGCCTTTTTTGCAGCATCGAGAACCGTAGCGTCCCTGTCAACCTCGACCTTACATCCATCTATGGTCACAGTCGGCATTGTTTACTTTCCTTATACCTTTTTCACTGCTGTGAACGGACATTTATCCCAACAAGTTCCACAGAGCGTGCATTTGTCCTGGTCAATTACGTGTGGGACTTTTTTCTCGCCGGTAATTGCGTCAACAGGACATTCTTTCAGACAAATACCACAGGCCTTACAGGCCTCTGCGTCAATTTCATAACGGAACAGGCCGCGACATTCCTTGGCTGGGCAGCGCCTCTGCAAAATGTGAGCGTCGTATTCATCGCGGAAATAACGCATGGTGGACAAAACCGGGTTTGCGGCGGTTCTACCGAGCGCACACAAAGGAGTATCTTCCAAGAGTTCAGCCAAGACCCCGAGCCTTTCCACATCGCCGACTTGGCCTTCTCCATCGGTTATGCGGTCAAGAATGTAAAGCATCTGGGCCAAGCCTTCCCTGCAAGGCGTGCATTTGCCACAGGATTCTTTCTGGAGAAAGTTCGTGAAGTATTTTGCAACTCTGACCATGCAGGTGTCCTCATCCATAACAATCATACCGCCTGAGCCCATCATAGAGCCGAGCTTTGTCAGCTCGTCGAAGTCAACGCGGGCATCGAGATGTTCGGCAGGGATACATCCACCAGAAGGACCGCCTGTCTGGACGGCTTTGAACTGCTTTCCATCAGGTACTCCACCACCAATTTCATCTACGATTCGCCTCAGCGAGATGCCCATAGGAACCTCGACAAGGCCTGTGTTTTTGACCTTTCCAACTAATGAAAAGATCTTCGTACCCTTGCTCTTTTCGGTACCGAGGGATGCAAACCAGTTTGCACCTTTTACGATGATGGCGGGCACGTTCGCTAAGGTCTCGACATTATTGATAACAGATGGTTTTCCCCAGAGTCCCTTTTCCACGGGCAGGATGTACTTTGGCCGCGGCTCGCCGGTGAAGCCTTCGAGTGAGGCCATGAGTCCGGTTTCCTCACCACAGACGAACGCACCTGCGCCACGGTTTATTCTGACGTCAAAGCTGAAACCACTAGATAGGATATCTTGACCCAAGAGTCCAACGTCGCGTGCAGCGTCGATTGCCATTGAAAGATGCTTGACGGCAAACGGGTACTCATTTCTGACATATATGTATCCCTGGGACGAACCTATAGCGTAGGCTGCTATAGTCAAGCCCTCGATTACGGAACTTGGTGAACCCTCCATGAGAGAGCGGTCCATGAATGCTCCCGGGTCGCCCTCATCACCGTTAGCTACGACGTACTTCGGGCTTTCCTCTGCATCTTTTGCCGCCCGCCACTTCAGGCCGGTTGGGAATCCGCCACCACCCCGCCCACGTAAGCCCGACCTTGTGATTTCATCTATGACCTCGTCTGCTGTCATGGAGGCAAGAACCTTAGCAAGACCGGCATAGCCGCCTTTTGCAATGTAGTCGGAGATTTCTGTCGGGTCGATAATACCGTTGTTTGCCAGGACGATACGCTGCTGAACGTTATAGAAAGGTATCTGGTCTGCCCTTTTTGCCTTTTTCCCTGTTGATGGGTCTTCATACAACAGTCTTTTAATAACTCGACCGCCAAGTACGGTTTCACGGAAGATTTCAGGCACGTCAGGCTCTTCAACTGACTGGTAGAAGATGTCCCCCGGCTGGATGACAACTATAGGGCCCCGCTCACAGAATCCGTGGCAGCCAACATGTTTTGCTTCAATGCGAATGTCCTGGCCTGACTGCTTAACCGCCTCTACAAAAAGCTCATAGAGCCTTCGCGAGCCTTTAGCTGCGCAACCGGTACCAATACATACCCTCACCGACCTGGATGTCTTGTCCTCGCTGCTGTGTAACGTCTTTACGAAGCTTTCGAGGTCGGCAGGACTGGTGAACTTTGTGTTAGCAGCGATCACGTTGCAGCCTCCTTCTCAGTGGTATCAACGGTCTGCCCTGCCGGACTAAGCTCATTAAGAATTTCGAGCGCAGCTTGCGGAGTGACTGCGTCATAATACTTTCCATCGACAATCATTACCGGCGCAAGGGCACAGGCGCCGACGCAATTTACGGCTTGGAAGCTAAAGAGGCGGTCACGAGTAGTACCACCCGGCTCGACACGAAATTCTTTACAGATGGCTTCGGAGATGTTCGAAGCTCCCTTGAGATAGCAAACGGTGCCCATACACAATGTGACCTCATGTGCACCCTTGGGTGCGAGTCGAAATGACGAATAGAAAGTTGCTACAGCATACAACCGGCTCAGCGGAACATTAATCTTTTTTGCAAGGCAGTGTAGTTGTTCAGAGGGTAAATACCCACATTCGGCCTGGAGGTCCTGCATCATTGGTATAAGCATGCCGACCTCGTGGTCATAGCGGTCGACTATCTGCTCAATCAACTGCTTGTCATCGCTCATGATTATTATTTCTCGCGGTCAATAAATAAAGAAATCTGCACTTTTATCTTAAAAAACATCAATTGTCAATGAACAGCTTGGTCAAAATAACTTCTATTTGCCAATTGCTGGTTGTCTAAACGGTTTCGATAGTTACCTCTTTACCTCTTTTTCTCAGCTTCTCAGCAATTTCTCGGACCACAGCCAGTTTAATACCGAGTTGACCGGGAAGGTCAGGATTTTGATGTGCGGGGTTAACGCCCATACCCACGATAAAATGGACGTGGTCGACTTCGAGACACAAGCGGACTAAAGCCGAGGCTCCATCGGTTTGAAACTTAACTGTTTCTTTATTCGCACCGGAATTAAGCAGGTTATTAGCCTGCGTCAGTGTCAGAATTCCCTCGGTTGTAAGATCAACACCTTCGATTCGAGCCGAAGGAGGCACGTCAGGTTTCATCGTGGCCAAATCAACTTCCAAGGCCTTACCACCCAAATGACGAGCAACAATTTTAGCCGTGGTACCACCACAAACCGCCAGAAATCCCCGACGCTGAGCGAATCTGCTGACTAAAGTCTTGTCGGCATTTCTATCCACTGGTGGGCCGGTTAACACCGTAGCTGTAAGTTTGCGCCGTGCCTTGATTACGGCCACACTGACATCATCGCCGGGCCTATTGCAGTAGAGGTCCCAGACAGCTTGGCCAAGTTTATCGGCGAGTTCCTGGGCAGAAAGGTCCGGATGACAGTGCTGTTCGAGGAACCTCACGACCTGGTCCAAGCCCCATCCAAGAGGATAGAGTCCCCCAATCCCGGCATTTACCACACCATCGGAGACAAAGACAATCCAATCCCCGATTTTCAGTTGCAATTCCGACTCGTGAATGTTCTTTCCTCCAATTTCTCGCTCCTCATATATGACAGGTAGAGACTTTCGCCGCCGTAATAGAATAAGCGACGGCGTGTCAAACTCCACCACCCTTGCGTGCCCATCGCGGAAAAACTGCCCGATTGCAAATGTGCTATAAGCCAGCTTCCGAATGTCACACACAGGCAGTGTCTTACCCAAGGTCTCGACTACTTCGCCAAGGGACAGCTCATTTTCCATAAGATGCATAGCAATTCGCGTAGTGAGGATAGACAGAATATTGGCCTTGACGCCACTTCCGAGGCCGTCAGAAAGAGCAAGGGTAACATAATCTGCATGACGAGCAATAGCTACGTTGTCACCGCAAAGTTCTTCACCATGTTTTTGCAGCTGCTTTGTGCCCCACTCATAGAATAACTTCATTACTGACCTTCCTTCTGATAGAGGGACATAAGTTTCATCAAAAGAACTTTCGTTTCAGCTGTTGTTTCCCCGAGCAGACTTGCTATTTCTTGCGCTGTCTGCATTTGCCTCGAGATAACTTCCTGGGCACGCTTTAGGGTCTGCGCCTGCAGGTCAAGAAAATCTTTTCTGGCTTTTTCCTCCTCTGAGATATCAATGAAGATGCCACAGTAGAGGTTTTCACCCTCGATTGGAAAAATTCCGACGCGGAAACTGACACCATGTTCCGGAATACTCTCTTTTACCATGAGGGAGCCGCCTGCGACAATGGCACGCTCGAAACAATCGGAGTGAACGAATTCTTTAGCTAATCGTCCCAAAAGCTCGTCACCTTCGCATTTAAACATAGTTCGGAATGCGGGATTAACGAACCGGATTCGGGTTTTTTTGTCCACCAAAAGGACACCGTTCGGTGTATGCTCGAGTATTGCGCTGGTATGTGCAGCTACTTGACTTTTTGGCAGTTTCATATTAAGCTTTCTTCTTACCTGTTCGTTTACGAGGTCGCTTTGATTTCTGATTTTTCAAGGCTTGGCGAATCTTTCTTTGGAACATCTTAACTCCCTTTTCAACGCTTGGGCTGCTTACAACCTCATCATCGATTTTCCAATTGATTCCTTCGCCACAGCGCTCCATGCAAAATGAGCCCTTCAATTCAACCTTATCCTCGATAGCCTCCTGTGTCAAAAAGTCATTAAAACGAGCTATTAAGTCCCGCGCGCCTTTAATATGACAGGAACTTCCGACACATACGGTTACGGTTATCATTTAGTGTTCTCTTTCTGCTTTTGCTTGTTATTATCTTTTTTGTGTGTTAACAAGACAAGTTCCCAGGCGGCGAGCCTTTTCTTGTCAGCAGCTAACTCTTCTTCATCTGCTAATTTCAATGCCCTCGTTGGACATGCCTCAACGCAAGCCGGTTCTTCCCCCATTCCGGTCCTTTCTATGCAAAGGTCACACTTTAGGACGGCTGTGCCGTCAATAGAGATATTGATAACACCAAACGGACAAACCACAACGCAAAACTTGCAGCCGATACACTTATCCTGGTCAACCAGAACGGGGCCGTCAGCTTGTGGTCTATGTATGGCATTAGTCGGACAAACAGTAATACACGGTGCATTTTCACAGTGCCTGCACTGAAGCGGCACCGCAAATTCACCTGCCGGCTGTACTGAAACCCTCCGCTGTGGCTGTGGTAACTCCCCCAAAGCCTCATGCAGAACTTTGGACCTCGAATGTGCCAGGGCACAGGCTATTTCACAGCTTTTGCATGCCAAGCATTTTTCAATATTTACGATTATGGTTTTACCCATTTTGAACTCCGAAAGTGGTTTTTAGGATATTAATACAATTACACTTCATCTTTTTATACGATTGCCTGCGTGAACAAGTTCTAAATCTGTATTTTAACAACATCGTCAATAAGCCCTTAATTTAACACTTGTTAGGATTCAGCAGCAGATGGTGCTGTTGCAACAAAAGGCATCAACAACTATGAATGACCGAGGACGAAAATATCCACTACGATACTACTACAGCCAGCAGTGCCTTCTAAGCCGATTTAATAGTAAGAAATAGGAATTATAACCGATATTTATATCAATTGCATAGTATTTTTTTGTTATCTTTTAACATATTTGAGCTTTTATCATACTCAACTTTGTCAATAGTTAGAATTTTGTATATTATGGTTACCAAAACAAAGAAGGTACTAACAAGATGGCAAATGAAGGACTTTGGAAGCAATTACTCGAGCTTGACGGAGAGGAAACTGCACAGAGAGCAAAGTGCCGATACGTAGATCAGCCAGCGCAATTCATCATAACTCTTGTGAATAACGAATATGTAGTTAATCTCGCAGAGAAATTGGT
>CP070728.1:314899-323049 GCA_020351025.1 Planctomycetota bacterium | reverse complement strand
TGGGTTCGATTTGGAAATGCCCGTTACGGCCTTGCTGCGATTGTAGCACTGGTGCACGATGTATGTATCACCCTCGGAGCTGTTACTGCATGCACGTATCTTGCAGCAACCCCAATCGGGCAAAAGCTTCTGGTTGGGGATTTCAAAATTAACCTGGCAATAATAGCTGCTTTTCTGACACTCATCGGGTACTCTCTTAATGATACAATTGTTGTTTTTGACCGTATTCGAGAAAATCGCCGAAAGGCCAGCCTCAATCCACAAATAATTACTAACAGTATTAACCAGACTATTTCACGAACTATTCTAACGTCTTTTACGACATTTATAGTTGTGCTGATAATGTACATCTTTGGCGGCCAGGGCCTGAGGGGATTTACATTTGCAATTGGTTTTGGCATTATTGTAGGTACGTATTCATCCATCGCGATAGCTGCGCCGTTGTTGTTGCTTGGTAGCAAAACCAGGAAGGAAAATAACAAATAGCAAAATTGCCAACTGCGGTATAGTCGAAGATGCAAACAAGCCCCGGCCGGCCATGAAACACCCCTTTCACTGAGTGAGCTCAAAAACCAGGAAAAATTGAAATGTCATCAGGCTTTTACCGAGGAATCACCTTGATTACAGCAGTTTTGCTGCATCGCTGTCAACGAGCCAGATAATCTTATTGAGAATGGGCCAAAGAGCATGAATTGGATACCTAACCTCATCTGGTTCGTTCGTCAGAACTTTTTTCAAGATATCTGCCTTTTCTTCTCCGGAAACCAATACAGCCAGATGAGACGCAGCACATAAAACCGGATGTGTTAGAGTTATGCGGTTTAGCTTCTCGTCTAAAACATAAACGACACACACCAAGTTTTCCGTGTCGAATGGGGCGAAGCTGTTAGGGAACAGTGAACCGGTATGTCCCTCAACCCCCATACCGAGGACTATCAGGTCGAATTCCGGGATTTGATTTTCTTTCAAATCAAAGACGATTCGGAGGGTTTCTTCGTAGTGCTGAGCTGCGACCTTAAAATCACTGTACCCGGTCGGAATCCCATGTATGTTTTCTTCCTGTATCGGGACTTTATTTAGGAAGGTATCAGCGGCGAGCTTATAATTACTCCACTGTGAATCAGGCGGCACATACCGCTCGTCGACCCAGAATAGGTGTATTTTATCCCAAGGTAAAGCTTTTGCTTCCGGCGTACTACCGAGCAGTTCGAAGAAACGCTTGGGTGTGTGCCCTCCGGATATCGCCACATAGAAAGCATCTTTCGCTTTTATAGCTTTTTCAGCATCTGCTATAAAAATCTCAAGACCCCGCTGAGCGAGTTTCTCAGTGTCGAAAACAACTTCCACGTTCGGTTTATATTTGGCAGCAGTTACCATCCTTGTATCCCCCTTTCATTGCACTTATGCGCCAGGATTATTATCCAACTTTGGAAGATATTTAGCCAGAAAATTTTTCAGAAATAAAAAAAATTATTTTGTTCGTTAAATCTCGGTATTGTCATGACCTAACAGCAGGATTGATATGCCTGATTTCTCTCGGATTTGATAAGGTCGGCCGTTAGGCTTATTGAGTTGTTAAAAGTCTGCTTTTTATATCTTCCAGAATCATATATAGTGATGGAACCAGAAACAGGGTTATTAAAGTAGCGAACATCACCCCAAACGCCAGACTTATGGCCATTGGAATAAGAAACCTTGCCTGCAGGCTTCTCTCGAGCATCATTGGGACCAGGCCGAAAAAGGTTGTCAGAGTTGTCAGCATGATAGGCCGAAATCTTCGAGTTGCACAGTCCCGGATCACCTGACTGAGCTCGATGCCGCTTTTTCTTTCACGGTTGATAAGGTCTATCAGAATAAGTGAGTCATTTACAACCACACCCGATAATGCCACAATACCAAACATTGAAAGTATGCCGAGATTGAATTTAGTCATAAATACAAATCCCATCAGGATGTGACCTATGACAGCCCCGATGATGCCGAATGGAATTGCAGACATAACGATTGCCGGTTGAATGTAACTGCGGAACTGAACCGCGAGCAAGCCATAAATTGCCAACAAAGCCAGCGGAAATGTAACTAACAAACTACCAAGCGATTCATTTCGTTCCCGTTCTTCACCGGCAAATCTGTATTGCAGTCCGGGGTATCCCTGCTTTAGTTCAGGAAGCAGATTTTTGTCCAGGTCTATGTTGATTTCTCTGGCGTTGGCAACCGTTTCATCAACGTCGGCAGTGACATTGACAACACGTCTGCGGTCGGCACGGCGAATTGTTGCATAACCTCTTCCGTATTTAACGTCGGCTACGGTCTTGAAGGGGATTTCTGTGCCATCAGCCAGCCGGATTCTCATATTTTCCACATCGGCCAGGCTCTTTCGTTCCTCTTCAGGGTAGCGGACCATAACACGGATATCATCGCGCCCGCGCTGAATCCGCTGAGCTTCTTCACCGTAAAAGCCCTGTCTGACCTGCCTTGCTAAATCGGAAAGCCTTAGGCCGAGCGTGCGCCCGGTGTCCTTAAGCTCTAATTTCAATTCTGCCTTTCCTTCTTCAAAGCTGTCGTCAATATCGCTGACACCGGCATATTCACTTACAATGGTTTTTAATTTCTCGACTGCTTCAAGCAGTACATCAAAGTTCTCGTGGGACAGTTCCACATTTATCGCCTCGCCTGTACTGACGATTTCCGACATGAAAGTAAGAGATGAGACACCGGGTATCTCCCCTACTATTTCTCTCCAGCGTTTTTCAATTTTCGTGGCTGACTCGGTTTTCGAATCACGCTCCTCGCTGCCAATAAATTCGACGTGTACTTCGCCCAGATGCGCGCCGCCTCCTGCTCCGATTCCGCGTACAGGTCCGCCGCCCCTGGAAGCTGGCTGGGCGCCTATTGTTGTTGCCATGTGCTTGACGATGGAGGCTTGGCCATCGCGTCTGGAATCGAATTCACCCCGGACCTGTTCAAAAGCTCTCTCGAGTTTGTCTATAACCTGCTGTGTCTTTCTTACAGGCGTGCCCTGCGGCATTTTTACAGTAGCAATAACAAAATCGGCTTCAACCGGGTCGAAAAAGACAACCTTTATGTAACCGCCGGCAATCCAGCCTATGGTAATGATAAAGACCGCCAAGCCCGTAGCTAATGTAACATAACGCCATCTTACTGTCTTTATCACAAAATCAGCGAATGGACCGTTGATAAATGACTCAAGCCTTCGCTCTGTCCAGTTTTGAATCTTGTCAATCTTATTAAATAATTTCGTTCTCTTCGAAAAAGTCCTTCCGGAAAGATGCGCCGGCAGGATTAACAGCGCTTCGACAAGGCTGATTGACAAAACGCTTATCACGACTATCGGTATCACACGCATAATTTTTCCCATAACACCCAGAATAAATAGCAGGGGAAGAAATGCAAAGATGGTGGTTAGCACCGCCATCGTCACAGGTGCCGCCATCTCCCTGACACCTTTTGTTGCAGCCTCAATTCTGCTCATACCCCGACGCCTGTAGGCGAAAATATTTTCACCAACTACGATTGCATCATCGACTACAAGACCAAGCGACATTATAAATGCAAAAAGAGATATCATGTTCAGCGAAACGTCAAACTTCGGAAGCAGCCAGAAAGCCCCAAGAAACGATATTGGAATCCCCATCGTGGTCCAGAAAGCTAAACGGATATTCAAAAACAGCGTCAGACACACAAACACAAGTATAAGTCCAAGACATGCATTCCTGGTAAGAAGGTCCATTCTTCCGCGAAGAACAACCGATGTGTCCTGCCATGTTGCCATCGAAACTCCTTCTGGCAACGCGCCTTTTTTCTCCTGCACATATCTATTGACGGTATCGGCTATATCCAGTGCACCCTGCTCGCCTACGCGAAAGACCTTGACTAAAGCTGCTCTTTTGCCGTTAAATCGGCTGTAAAGGTCGATGTCTTCAAACTCGTCCTTGACCATTGCGATGTCAGCCAGTCTTATCTTGGTACCGTCGTTTCGGCTAAGGACAATTATTTTTTCAAATTCGGGACCGTAATATTTCTGACCTTCCGTTCTGACAAGGATTTCTCCTCCTGTGGTTTTCACAGAACCTGCAGGAATATCAAGCGAGGATTCCCTGACAGCCCTGGCGACCTCGTCAAAGCTTAACCTGTATCGACGCAGCGTCTTTTCCGAGACCTCGATTGAAATCTCATAAGGCCTCACCCCTGCCACGTCAACCTGGCTTATGTTTTCCATCGCTGTAAGGTCGTCCCGGACTCGGTCTGCGAGTTTCTTTAGCGTTTTTTCAGAGACATCACCATACAGTACAATCGTGATGACTTCGTAGCGGCTGGTAATTTCTGTTATTATTGGTTTCTCGGTTTCTTCAGGAAAGGTTATGATTCTGTCAACCTCTGCCTTGATATTGTCGAGCACCTCTTTCGAGTCGGCATATTCCTCGACTTCGACAAATATCATTCCCGCACCCTCAGCTGCTGTGGCTGTCATTCGTTTTATTCCATCGACAGCAGCTACTGCCTCCTCAACACGTGTTACAACTCCATCTTCGACATCAGTCGGTGATGCACCAAGGTAAGGTACCGTTACAGTAATCAGGTCCAGAGCAAACTCCGGAAAAAACTCAACCTTCATGGTGAATATTGTCAGCAAACCTGCTGCGATGATTAGAATCATCAGAAGATTCGCAGCTACATGATTGGAAGCGAACCATCTGAGAATACCCCTTTTTGCACTTGTATCTTCCACCTACTGTGCCTCCACTGACTCTGGCTCATTACTGTCTCGATTAAACTTTTCTGTTTCTGATGACGTTTCAAGCTGAGTTCGAACCTTTATCCCTTCTGTAGCTGCATCCAGAGAGCTTAAGACAATCACTGCGCCATCATCAAGACCGGAAGTAGTATAGACGAAATTCTGGTCGGAACGGGCAATCTCGAGTTGCTGAATATGCAAGCGCCCGCTCTCAACTACCCAAACTTTATTGCCCTGGCGTATCGCATCCCGCGGCACCGGGATTGCATTCTCAAGGGTCTTGCCTTTTATGAGCACCTCAACAAACATTCCCGGTACAAGCGGAGGCCGACCGTTGGCTCCTTTAAATGGCTCGGCCACTTCCACAACTACTGTAACAAGACGTGAGGTCTTATCGACTTGCCCTGTGGTTCTGACTACCCTGCCTTGCCATATGTGGGTGCCACCTGCGAAATGGGCAATAACTTCAACGATTGAGCCTGTTTTTGCAATGTCGCTGACGTTGATGGAAACAGGACTTGCAGGCACATCGAACCATGCAAGTTCCCGGTCTTCCAGCGGGACCTCGATTTCTACTGCCTCTACACTGTAGACCTTGCCGATTAATTGTCCGGTATTGACATACTGGCCAAGGTCCACCGTCTCGCTCACAACTCTGCCGTCGAAAGGCAGCGTTACCTTTGTCCGCTCAAGATTTAACTCAACAGTTGCTAGGGCGGCTTTTGCAGCTTCAAGCCTCGTCTGGGCTTGACGAATTTGCGGCTCGCGAACAATCAATGGTGAAGGTGGCTCGGTTCCTGGGTTTAACTGTTCCCACTCCTGGCGCGAGACTTCGGCTTCGGCCCTTTCAATGTCCAGTTCCACCTCTGCTCTTGCGACGTCAGCTTGTGCTCGCTGAACCGAAAGCTCATAATCTCGCGGGTCGATACTTATCAAAGCTTCGCCTGCTTTTACAAAACCGCCGTCCTTAAAATCAGGATTGATTGCCACCACCTTGCCGGAAACTTGCGGAACTACCTCAGCCTGAACCTTTGGCTGGACAGTTCCGTACCCTTGCACTACCATTTGAATGTCTTGATGATAAATACTTTGCACTCTAACCAGAGGTATAACGAACTTCTTCTCCTCTTTGGCTGGAGCTTTACGTGTGAGAATAAACATTTCTGCGATGGCAAACGCACTGACTAAGATTGCTAACACCAGCAATATTTGTAATTTCCATTTTGGCATTGTCCGTACAACCGTGGCCAGTTTGTATGCAGACTTGCTCAATACTTTAACCAAACTTAAAAGTCCATTTGTCATTTTACTAATCATAAAAGATTCCTGCATTTGCCTTTTTATGAATCAACTACCCAGTCGCCTCCCAGTGCCAGGAATAGGTCAACACGCCCGACCCAAAGTTCACCCTTGATGTTATTGAGTGCGTTCTCGGCAATTCGCCGTCTTCGTTCTGTCTCAAGTACTATAATCAGACGCTCTATCCCTCGAAGATATCGCTCTCTGGCAAGTTTCTCTGCTGCTACAGCTTCATCGAGCCGAAGCTGTAGCGCCTTAAGCCTTTGCTGCAGCAATTGTTCTCTGACCAGCGCATCTTCAACTTCTCGCACAGCTGTCAGGACTGTCTTTGCATAAACAGCAGCTAATTCCTCGTATCTTGCTTTGGTAGCATCAATTCGGGCTCGTAATTGACCGCCCTTAAAAATCGGCTGAATAAGGCGGAAAACAGCCGAGTAAACTTCCGTTTCGTCAACGAAGATGTCATCGAAAGTATCTGCGGTGAAGCCATACCTGCCCGTTAGAGTCAAATCCGGATACAACTGTGCGATGCTTACACCAATTTGTTCGTTGGAGGCTTCCAAAGCCAGCTCAGCGGCCATAACATCCGGCCGACGGTCCAAAAGCAATGCTGGCATGCCAATCGGCGCAGCGGCCAGATCAGGTAACTCAGGAAGCGTTTGCGGAAGTTCTTTGCCTGTACCTGGCTGGCGACCTACAAGAACATCCAAAGCATTTTGGGCTTTTGCCAGTGCCAGTTCTATAACGATTTCTGCTGCTTTTGAGGCCTCGAGGTTCTCTCGTGCGAGGCGCACGTCCAGGGCCCCGACCAAACCTCGACTATACCGCCGTTCTATAATCTGAAGATTTTTATGCCAGTTTGTCGTATTGTCATTTGCGATGGCTAACGCTCGTTGTATTGTTGCAATATCTGCTCTGGCTTTAACGACGTTGCTGATAACCGCATTGACTATAGCCCGCTTACTTGCTTCTGCAGCCAGAAGCTCCGCCCAGGCGGCACGCTGCTGTCGTTTTAACTTTCCAAATAAGTCCACTATATAATTTACGGAAATATCCTGCGAAAAGGTCGTTGTAATGATGCTGAAACGCGTATCTGAGAATTTAAATGAGTTCTTGCCTCTGCTGCGACCGAAATTATACGATACATCTGGTAACTGCTGGCCGCGAATTTCAGCAAGCAGTGCCTGAGCCTGTAAGGCTCTGGCGGCGGCGGCCTGAATGTCATGATTGTAGGTCAGGGCTTGTTGGACGAGTTTGGTGGTTGTCGGGTCTCCGAATCGCTCCCACCACTGCCCAATGTTATTAGAATCGTTAATATCTTGCAAATGATTGTCGGCATAAACATATCTTTCAGCTGTGTCGGCTATGGTCTGCGGCCTTTTGTAATCCGGGCCAACCATACAGCCGGAGAGCATCACAAAGAAAATGTAAACCACATATGTAGCTCGACTTATTAATTTGTTTGACATTTAATCAGTCCTTTTAGCTGCTGCTCTGATTCCAGCAGCGGAAAATTCAACTATATGGTCAACCATCTCAGCTAACGCAGGTGTCGGCGACTCAACAAAGTCACCCAAATCAAATAGCTTGTTGAGGTGAATGATATGCACTAATTGACCTATTATCGAAATTATCGAGAACACGATTTTGTCCTGCTCCAGCCCCGGGCAAACCCTCGCTATGCCCTTTCCGAGAGCGCTGAGGGTGGGCGCAGCCAGTTCGTCAATAAACATTCTCCTTGGTAGATGAGGGTCAGACATTTCATGAATCATTAGTTTCATAAATAGACTTCCGCCAGTATTGTCGATAAGCGGCTCGATAAAGGCGGTAGCGAATTCGCGAAGCAGCTTTTCTAAGGTAGGTTCAGGGTCGGTTTGAGCCATCACCTTTTCAATTCTGGCTGTCCGTATATTCCTCATTTCACCCATACGGCGTTGAAAAACCTCGATATAGAGCTTTTCTTTTCCGCCGAAATGGTAGTTTACGGCGGCGATGTTGGTGCTGGCTTTTGTGGTGATATGGCGGATGCTGGTTCCGTTAAAGCCCTTTTGGGCGAAAAGCTGCTCGGCGGCGTCGAGGAGACGGTCACAAACCG
>CP070728.1:306430-314799 GCA_020351025.1 Planctomycetota bacterium | reverse complement strand
ATACAGCACCAACATCTATCTCAGGTATTTCCCTGACAAGCCCAATAGCCGCTGTCTGCATCGTCTCATCTTTACCCTCAAGGACGTCGATAATGATTTCATCCGCATCTTGCGGAACAGCTGTAGCCATACCACGAAGGCTCGCTGTGCGAATCGGCACCGGCTCGTCCGGTTTATACAATTCGTTATAAATATTTAAAGCTTGTTCTCGTTTGCCTTGGGCAGCTAACTCATTGGCACAACTCAGATAAGCATCCAAAACCTGCACTCGCAATTTGCCTCTGGTCCTATCCTTAGCCTGGGCTAATGCACTGGTAGCCTGGGGATTGGCGATTTGGCCCAGAGCACCAACAGCAGCAGCGGATGTTTCTGAATCGGAATCGTAAATCAAGCTCCCTAACGTTGGAACTGATTTGGAATCCTCACGCAAGCCCAACGTGTTAATTATACCAATCCTTGTTTTGCCGGTCGTCTTCAGTAAGGCCTCCCGCAGTGCTTCATCAACTGCCGCACCGGGTATTCGCTCCAAAGCATAACGGGCCATATCTGCGCTATCCGCTTCAGCGAGCATGGCAGCGAGGGTTGGCACTGCTTCTTCGGTACCAATAATACTCAACTGTCTACAGACAAACTGCTTGCTGGCCAAAGTCGCATCAGACTGCAGAAACTCCAGCAGCCGCTTTTCTATATCTTTTCTCTGCTGCTCTGAGTCGTAGGATTTACGGATAATATCCGCCAGTTCAGTAAGACTCTCACGGCTCTGGCCAAATTCATAGCTGGCTACCTCTCTAAGTAATTCATCAAGTGACTTTGCAGCCTTAGAGCTCTTTCGCACGCTAATTTCAGTCGCGGTTGGAAAATCCTCAGGGACCTTCTGGGTAACCTTACCGGTCGCCGCCCACTCAGCACCTCGCTGAAACGTTACGATAAAACCGACGGAGTCCATTGCAGGAATCGGCGGACTGTCTTTAGCCCCCACATGGCCGAGAACCGTATGGAAAACCCTTCCCTCACCATAATCAATGGTAAATAAAATCGGCTCATGCTCACCTGTGCCGCCTTTTTTTGCTGGGTCTGAATAGGCTGTTGCCAGAACCGTTAGATTTTTAGCCGGGCCACGCAATTCACCATACAGTTCATCCGAAGCCTGCATCCACTTTTCAGGCAGAGCTGAAGTGACGGGATGTTTTATATCTCGAACAACCACCTGAAAATCATGTTTCGGCGGATGAGAGCCGGCACTACCAGCGCTATCATCGAATACAATTTTTCCATCCCGGAAACGAACCATAGGGCCCCACGTCTCATCTCGACCACCCCATCCTCCCAAGCCGATTATCTCGTTGTATTCCTTCCATTTCGGAAAAGCGTTATTTGATGAGTGATAGACAACAACACCACCTCCGGAATTAACATATTCAACAAATGCTGCTTTTGTTTGCTCAGACCAACTATCTCCTTCGTAGTCAACCACGACCACGTCATAGTCGACAAAGTTGGGCTTGAAATTCGCCATATCACCACCACGACCGGGACCTTTAACAACATTGACCTCAAATAAACCTGTCTGCTCGAGTAATCGCTGCAAAATAGGACTACTCACCTGCCAGTTGTGATACTGCCCGCTTTGGCCTGTTACAATAAGGGCTCTAAGGGGCAATGTATCTGTTGATGCCGACAATACCCCCGCAGCCGGACAAAAGTACAAAACCATAATTAACCAAGCGACTATAACTTTAAGCCAGCGATTCATAACATTTCCTTTCCTGATTTTTTAATTTGCTAATGTATTTGATACTCTTTCCCTTACAAGTGCCAAGGGCTGCGCATCGGTCTTGACAGTAAACGGTCTGCTTCGGGGTCGTTTATAAAACGTTCTTTTTTTGGGTCCCAACAGAGTTTACATCCAATTTTAATGGCAATTACGCCCAGGAGGCCAACCATTATTGAATGGTGAGCAACCTCCGCTGGCGCAATCGTTTGCGACCGGCTCTTAACGCAATCTATGAAATTGCCGATGTGGTCGTTGCTCTCACAAAGATGTATTTCATTTGGCCGAATTACCGAATCCAAAACCGATTTCGGCTCAGCCTCTAATTTTTCTCGGCTTATAAAAATCCAGCCGTCACTCCCCTCGAAACGCACACCTCTCGGAAATTGATTGTCATCCGCCACAACCATTGTAAAGCCTTCAGCATACTTGCATGCAAAACGATAACTCTCTGCTGTATCATATAGACCGTTTATATCTTTCGGAATGTCGCCAACTCCCTCTATCTCGACTGGTGCGCTATAGTCGGTTCCCATGCCCCAGTGGGCAATATCGATATGGTGGCCTGCCCAGTCTGTGATTTGTCCACCGGAGTAATCGCTTATCCACCGCCAGTTCCAGTGACATCTGCCCGGACAATAAGGCTCCCACGGCGCCGGACCCAGCCACATATCATAGTCAAAACCTTCAGGCACCGCTTGAGGTTTAGTTAACTTACCATTGATACTACTTATACTACTTTGGTAAGGCAGGCCAACTGCAACAGTATGAATTTTGCCTATCCGGCCATTGCGCACCAGCTCGCACGCCCTGCGAAATCTCCAATCTGAACGCTGCTGGCTGCCGGTTTGCCATACTATGCCATACTTTCTGACGGCATCACAAATAGCCCGCCCTTCAGCAATGGTATAGGCCAGCGGCTTTTCAGCATACACGTCCTTTCCGGCTCGAGCTGCCATAATTGCTGGGATAGCATGCCATTGGTCAGGTACCGCTATTAATATTGCATCAATGTCGTCCCGGTTCAGCACTTTACGAAAATCGGTGTAGGCATCGCAGCCCTTATATGAACCTGCCGGCTTTTGCCTGGCGTAATAGCTCTCAACCCTCCGCCGGGCGGGTTCACGACCCGCGGTAGTACCTTCAAACTGATAAAGTGTATCATAATCATTACTTTCTTTGTTGACATCACAAACGGCAACAACCTGAACATCTGAGTGTTGAAGGAACCCACACATATCGTATGTCCCCTGCCCACCCATTCCAATACAGCCAAGCGTAATTCGATTACTCGGTGCAACGGCACCAGCTTTGCCCAATGCTGACGAGGGGACAATGTACGGAAAACTTACTGCCCCCACAGCAATACTTGTCGCTTTTGTGAGAAACTGGCGTCGATTAATGGTCTGGCCCTTCATAATCCGTAATTCTCCTAAACTTTTACCCTGCTAAGGCTGCATCTGCTTGTACTTTAAAAGTGCCAGGGACTGCGCATGGGCCGCGACAGTAAACGGTTGGCTTCGCTATCATCAATAATTTGCTCCTGTTGAGGGTCCCATTTAAGTGTTCGTCCGGTCAACATGGCAATGTTAACCAAATGGCAGATGGTGGCTGTGCGATGACCAACTTCAGCTGGTGCCATCGGCTGCTGCCACGCTTTAACAGCATCAAGAAAATCCTGGTGGTGACCCGGACTACGACCTAAGTGTATCTCACCAGGGCTAATGGACTCCTGCAGCAAGGATGGCGGTTGCGCTTCAAGATGCCCGCCATGAATATGGATGAAAATCCAACCGTCGGTCCCTTCAAACTTCAGGCCTCGGGGCTCCTTGCTTTCACCAATCAACCGAACTCCGTTGGCATATCTGCACTCAAACTGGTATTCCAAAAAGGTATTAAATAAGCCATCATCCGGCGCCCGGCCCTGGCCAAATATTTCAACCGGCCCGGTGTCATCAGTGCCGTTACCAAGTTGTGCCAGGTCGATAATGTGTGCACCCCGGTCGGTCATTTCTCCGCCGCCATAGTTCAATATAAACCGCCACCAGAAGTGACATCGCATCTTCGTGTACGGGGCCCACGATGTATGACCGAGCCACATATCGTAATCAAAGCCATCCGGAACCGGCATAATCGGCTGCGGAAAAATATTCTTACGGACTACTTCGTGATGTGGGTCACTATTCGGCATATTAACCCGAATAGTATGCAGCTTACCGATACGACCATTAAGAACAAGCTCACACGCATAACGCGCTTTGTCGTTTGAGCGCTCATGGCTGCCTGTCTGCAGCACACGCCCATAGCGACGTACCGCCTCACATATCGCCCGGCCCTCGGCAATACTATTTGCCAGTGGCTTTTCGCAGTAGATATCTTTACCTGCCTTGGCCGCCGCTACAGATATCAGACCATGCCAATGGTCAGGTGTACAAACCGTCACCGCGTCAATGTCATCACGTGACAGCAATTCTCTAAAATCATTGTAACTATCGCAGCCTTTATATGCCCCTGCCGGCTTTTGCTTTGCGTAATGACCTTCTGCAATCATACGTGCTGGTTCTCGCCCCGCACTACTACCTTGATGATAGTTACTGCTTTGTGTTTCAACGTCACAGACAGCGACCATCTGAACCTCAGGGCTGCGCATGAACATCTTCATATTATGTGTGCCCTGGCCGCCAAGACCAATGCAGCCCATTACAATCCGATTGCTCGGTGCTGTGCTTCCACCCTTGCCCAAAACAAACGAGGGAACAACATATGGAAAACTTATTGTCCCAACAGTAATACCTGCTGCCTTTGTAAGAAACTGGCGTCGATTAATAGCTTTCTTTTGTGGCATTAAAATATCCTGTAAACGCTGATCTCCTTGCCCTGCTATTTCTCAAAGGCAGCATCAAATGCAACTCCTGATGATTTAAAATCTGCCTTTTTGATATATTCGCAGGCTTCTTTAGCTCCATGTTCGCGGTCCATTCGGCTGTCTTCCCACTCAATCGAAAGTGGGCCTTGATAGCCGATATCATTAAGCGCCACGATGATTTCCTCGAAGTTTATATCACCATGACCTATCGAGCGGAAATCCCAGTAGCGACGCGGGTCGGCAAACTCCGTATGGCCGCCGAACACACCAACCGTGCCGTCACCATGGCCCCACCACGCATCCTTCATATGGGCGTGGAAGATACGGTCCGGAAAGGTTCGGATGAACTTGACATAATCAACCCCCTGATACCCAAAATGGCTCGGGTCGTAGTTAAAACCAAAAGCCTTATGGCCCTTGACGGCTTCAACAGCCCTCTGTGCTGAAGCAATATCGAATGCGATTTCCGTCGGGTGTACCTCTAAGGCAAACTTCACACCCTCGGCCTTGAAGGCATCGAGAATGGGCGTCCAGCGCTTGGCAAAGTCGTCATAACCGGCTTGGATTGCATCCGGTGATACAGGCGGGAAAGAATAGAGTAAGTGCCAGATAGAACTGCCGCTAAAACCGGTAATCAAGTCTACGCCGAATTTCTTGACGGCCTTTGTGGTCTCAATCATCTTCTTGGCCGCCCGCTTGCGAACGCCCTCCGGCTCACCATCGCCCCAGACATCCTCAGGAAGAATTGCTTTATGACGCTCATCGATGTTATCACATATTGCCTGGCCTACAAGATGGTTCGATATAGCAAATACCTTAAGTCCGTGTTTATCCAGCAAGGCACGCTTGGCCTTGCAATAGCCGTCATCTGCCAGGGCCTTGTCCACCTCAAAGTGGTCGCCCCAGCTGGCTAACTCCAATCCGTCATACCCCCAGCTTGATGCCTTCTTGGCCAATTCTTCCAGCGGCAAATCCGCCCATTGACCGGTAAAAAGTGTTACGGGTCTACCCATCGTTTTTCTCCTTCGTACTAAATATACAATACCTGCTAATTAAATAAGCTTTTTAATTATTTTTTCATTTTAGTCCATTTTTGTTTACTTTTGGTGCTGGCCAGAACTGAATCTATAAAGAGCATACCTCGAACACCGTCATCCACATTCGGGAAATCCAGTGCCAGCTTGTCTGGCTTTGTTCTTGCTAATCTTGCTCGCAGCGTATCGGCGAAGTTACAGTAAATATTGGCAAAGGCTTCAAAAAAGGCCTCAGGGTGACCAAACGGCAGACGCGTAGCTCGTGCAGCCGCAGGGCTTCTCGCAGCCACATACTCATTCCCTCGACTCCACACCTGCACAGGTCCATTTGGTTCTTTAACATAAAGATAATTAGGATGTTCCTGATGCCATTCTAGTGATTTTGCTTCGCCGTAAACCCAGATAGCCAGACCGTTTTCCTCACCAATCGAAACCTGGCTCGCGTGAAGGATTCCTCTGGCTCCGTTGTTGAACCGAAGCAGACAATTGCCGTCATCATCTAATCTCCTGCCCTTGACAAAGGTCGTCAGGTCCGCGCAGATATTGGTAATCTTCAGCCCGGTTATATACTCCGACAGGTTCTCGGCATGTGTGCCTATATCGCCCATACAGCCGGCAGCACCACTTTGCTTTGGGTCTGTCCGCCATGAAGCCTGCATATGCCCTGTTCTCTCTAATGGCGTAGACAGCCACCCTTGCGGATACTGAACCACAATCTTGCGAATCTTACCCAAATCACCCCCCCGAACCATATCCCGCGCCAGCTTAACCATTGGATAACCCGTGTAATTATGCAAAAGTCCGAACACCTTACGGGACCTCTTCACAATCTTTTGCAATGCCTTCGCTTCTTTAACATTGAACGTCATCGGCTTTTCACACATTACATGAAAGCCCGCATTCAAAAAGTCTCGTGCAATCGGAAAGTGCCAGTTGTTCGGCGTGGTAACAGAGACAAAGTCAATCCTATCACTCTCAGGCAATTTAAGCTCCCGCTCTATCATCTCCTTGTAATTACGGTATACCCGCTTGGGATTAAGTCCCAACTCCCGACCCATTTGCTTTGACTTACGTGGGTTGATATCGAACGCCCCTGCTACTAACTCGATACCGCCGTCCATACGAGCCGCCTTGCGGTGTACTTCACCAATGAACGCTCCCGGTCCCCCGCCTACCATTCCCATCCTTAACTTTCGGTTGAGCTTCATATCTGCCACCTTTCAATAAAGAATTTGATAATACACAATACCAATTTACATAAACACTTATAAACGTAATTTGCTCGAGAAAAAACTGCCTCCTGCAGAAAACACATCAGCCCAAAAATTCAGGCTAAATAAAAACCCAGTCCGATGAGTTTTAGATAACGATGTGTAAATATAAACCGTGAATCTCCCAATGTCAACCATTCGTTTCAGGCATAATTTTACTAAAAAACGTACTTTAATCCCGCCGAAATCTGTTGAAACAATGAAACGATTTGTCTAAAATCCAATGAACTACTATCAAAAATTATAAAGGCTGAACAATGTATATCATACCGGCAATCGACCTGCGGGACGGCAAATGCGTCAGACTTATCCAGGGCCAGTACCACCGCCAGATAACCTACAAGAATGACCCCCTCGAGCAGGCAAAGCAATTCATCGAAGCAGGGGCTCAGTGGCTGCACATCGTCGACCTCGATGGGGCAAAGGTCGGCAGGCCAATAAATACCCACACAATATCAGAAATAGCAGCCCTTGGTCAGCTTAAGCTCCAGGTCGGCGGCGGCCTGCGCGATGAAACCGCTGTAAAAGAGCTTCTTGATATGCGCGTCCAAAGGGTAATAATCGGAACAAAGGCTCTAAGTGACTTCGAGTGGTTCTGTGAAATCGCTGAAAAATTCAAAGGCAAAATCGCACTTGGCCTTGATGCGCGAGGTGCTAACGTAGCCACACATGGCTGGATAAAAGACAACCCCCAACAAATCCTCGAGTTTGCAAATAAAGCGGCCAAATTGCCCCTCGCAGCAATAATATATACCGACATCACAAAAGATGGTATGATGGCAGGGCCAAACTTCGAAAGAACGAAAGCACTCGGCGAGGCGGTCCAAATCCCTGTTATTGCTTCGGGCGGCATAAGCAAAATTGATGATATTAAAAAGCTGGCCGAATTAGGTGTTGAAGCAGGAATAATCGGCAGAGCTTTATATGAAGGCACCCTTAATCTCGCAGATGCGATAAACACAGCAAAGCAACTATCATCGTCAGCCTAATCAGACAGCCCCAACTGTAAACAATCAGTGACAACAACTTGATAATCCCTCCAAAGGCTCTTTCCTGCATACCCAAGCTAATCTATATCATTGTCTGAAAAGATGTGCTTTTCCCACAAAGGCGCGATATAATATATCCTAATAGGTTTGATGTTTGGTACATTTACTATACAAAATTTCTGACAAGCTTAATTTTTTTCTATGCTGAGTACCTGCTCCCATGTGGTGTTCACGATATAGACAGGGAAAACAATGTTTAATTTGTCCCGAAAATCAACAAGTGCAAACCTGAGCGAACCGATTAAAAATCTTATCTTCTTTATTCTATTCTACCTGTACCTCTGGCTCAAAATAGACCCGCGTCTTATTTATCACGGCGGCGGAGTCATTACAAATTTTCCCGTTTTTTACCGCACCTGGGACTTTTTCCTGCAGTTT
>CP070728.1:297960-306330 GCA_020351025.1 Planctomycetota bacterium | reverse complement strand
AGGACAATGCAACAAGAGATGGTGATACAACCGGCGATATTCTGGTAGACCCAAATGACGGCTCAATATATCTGCGGGCGGAACGCACCGGGACCGGTATTGGGAGGATTTATACAATAAGCTATCAGGCGGTCGATGATTCGAACAATGTTGCAGTTGACAGCGCAACTGTAACTGTTCCCCATGACCAACGGCAGCACCGGCACAGATATAGAGAAAGAACAGGAGAGCGCAACACGAAAGGGCAGTGAGTTAGGTTCCTGCGGTCCTGTCGCCAGCAAGAGGGGTGGAAAGTTAATTTGGGGATGGCTTTTCGTGCTCCAAGCACCACTTTGTTCCAACAATTCAGCTTTCAATAATCAAGGTAATTACAAGAACCGGCAAAAGGTATTGTCTGGGGTGGAAAGTACCGGCTTTTGGATGGCGGGGATTGGTCGGCTGGTGAGGACAACTATAGGGTGATGGATGAAGGATTAGTGGAGAAAGCCTCTCCAGCCCTGGAGGAGAGAGGAGGTTTTGGCTGGAGAGGCCCAAGCAACAGTTCATAAATAAAGATACATATTGGGGCGAAATGTTACGGTTTTTTTTAAAAAAAACACAAAAAAAGTAAAAAGCCATGGTTTCCACGATACAGAGGGCCGGCCACCGCACTTTCCAATGAAAAAAAGCAACCCCTGCTTGTCGGAGGATAAGGGAGGGAAATTAGCAGGGGCTGCCTACTTTTCAGCCATTTACAATATACCCTGCTGTGGAGGTTAAGTCAAGAGGCTGGTGAAAATATTTTAGAATCGCGGTTCGAGAATGGAAAATCGAAGAATACCTGCCTGGTGAAAGAGAGAGACGGACAATAGTGTACATGCCATAGTAAAAGAGGAGTAACGGAAGTAGGCCTTAATCTCACAGGTGAACGGTGATTATTTAATTTCAGCGGGGAACCAGGTCCACAAGCAGAAAAATGGGAAAATTTAAAAAAATTCAGGCAAGTGCGTTTTTGAGCCAAAAATGGGGGTAAAAAATTAAAAAAGGGTCAAAATCCCGTAGTTTCCACGATAGACAAGCAGGATGAAAAAGCTTTACAATAAGGTGAGGCAACCTCTGCTTGTCGGAGGATAAAGGGAGGTAGGTTAAACAGAGATTGCCTCGTATTTATTGAAATACATTATAGTACTTTGCTGGGGGTTTAGTCAAGCAACTCAAGACAAAAATAAAAAATTAACAAGCAAAAATGAAGAATTCCCAAGTAAAATGCAAAAAAGACGAGCCAGAGGAGTGCTAATTTTAAGGTTTTTTTCTGGTTTTTTCTTGACAGGGGCCGTGGTTATGTATAGTATATCCTACATAGGAGTTATTATGATATACTTGCTGGTCTTAATTGGTTCATCAGACTTCTAATAATACGAGCATCTATAAATAAAGTCAATAGCAGGGCTGGACCTCTTTCCTTCTCCTTCACCTTCCTCCGCAAGCTGGCCCTGCTTTTCTATGCTCAGAGGCACCGGGCCGGTTTTGGGGGTTTTTCTTTTTTTGCTTGACAAGGCTCTGGGTAGTCCGTAGTATATACTACTTAGGAGTGGCTCAGATTGACGCGAACACGGGCAGGTATAAATCAAGCCAATAGCAGGGCTGGACCTCTCTCCTCCCCTTTTTCTTCCGCATGCCGGCCCTGCTCTTCTATTGGCAGAAGCGACTCGACGGTTTTAAATTTTAAGTTTTTAATTAGGGAACGGTCAGAGCCACAGGATGTTGGCTGGTGGCGGGGACGGAGCCCCGACGGCTCGGCGAGTTAAATATTATTCAGCCTCTTTTTGAAGTTTGTATTCGACGGAGTCGACGAGAGCGAGCCAGGAGGCTTCGATGATGTTCTCCGAGACACCGACAGTACCCCAGATAGAATGCTTATCGCGAGATTCGATGATTACACGGACACGAGCTGCGGTGCCGGCTCGGGCATTTACAACACGAACCTTATAATCAATCAAGTGAACATCCTTGATAGAGGGGTAGCTGTTCTTCAGGGCTTTACGCAGAGCGGCGTCGAGGGCGTTTACGGGGCCATCACCTTCACCGACAACGTGGTGAACTCTGTCTGCGACCTTTAACTTGACGGTGGCTTCGTTTACCATCCGGCCGGAGGGGCTTTTCTCCACGGTTACGTAATACTTAATAAGCTCGAACGAGGGCTTATACGTACCCATAATCTTCTTTACCAGCAGGTCAAAGGAGGCATTTGCAGCTTCGAACTGGTAACCTTCGTTCTCCATCTGCTGGACGCGGGCGAGGATTTTTCTGGCAAGTATTTTGTCCTGAGCGATTTTTGCCTTTTCAAGCTCAGCGAGGACGTTTGACTTTCCGCTTAACTCGGAGATTAGGAACCGCCGCTCGTTTCCGATGATTGCGGGGTCGATGTGCTCGTATGTTCGTTTGTCTTTTCTAAGGGCATCTACGTGCAGTCCGGCTTTGTGTGCGAAGGCACTTTCGCCAACATAGGGCATATTCATTACAGGCGTTAAGTTACCGATTTCAAAGACGAATCGCGAGACCTCTGTTAGGGTTTTGATTTTCTCGGGTGTTAGGAGGTCAAAACCCATTTTAAGTGCGAGGTTTGGGATGACAGTGCAGAGATTAGCGTTTCCACATCGCTCACCGAGGCCATTGATTGTACCCTGGACGTGCCGTGCGCCGGCACGAACAGCAGCGATAGCGTTGGCAGTGGCACAATCACTGTCGTTGTGTGTGTGGATACCGATGATTGTTGATGGGAAGCTTTCGCAGACTTTTTTAGTAATTTCGTAAATCTGGTCTGGCAAGGCTCCGCCGTTAGTATCACAAAGGACGAGGATGTCTGCGCCGGCTTCGGCGGCAGCGGCAATGACCTTCATAGTATACTCGGGGTTTGCCCTATAGCCATCATAGAAATGCTCAGCGTCGAAGATGGTCTCAACGTTGTGTTTTTTTAAAAAGCCAACAGAGTCTGCGCAGATGTCGAAGTTATCATCGAGTGAGCATCCGAGGACGGTGGTTACGTGCATATCCCAGGCTTTGCCGACGAGTGTGGCAGTGGGCGTTTTGCAGGCGAGGATGGCGTTTATGGAGGCATCATCATCGACTTTTGAATCTGCTCGTCGGGTGCTGCCGAAGGCGACGATTTTGGAGTTTTTCCAAGTGAGTTTTGCAGCTTCGGCAAAGAATTCTGCCTCCTTAGGATTGGAAGCTGCGTAGCCTCCTTCGATGTATTCGAGGCCGAGCCGGTCAAGGCATTTCGCGATTGCTAATTTATCCTCGAGGGAGAAGCTGACACCCTCAGCCTGCATACCATCGCGAAGAGTTGTATCGTAAAGCGTTATTGTTTCCATTATTCGTCGCTCGTGAATCACGGTTTGGGTTTCGTATATTACCTGCAGGCCATTTTAGCTGTGTAGTAAAGACAAGTAAAGGGGAAAAAAATGGAATCGCGGATAGGGCTCAGGGAATATGGAACAAGGAATTTCGAATAACAAACGGCAGCAGCCCTAAAATTTTTGTTAAAGTTCTTGCAATAAGTGTTGCGATGAGATACAATGTTGGTTTTACATATAAATGAAATGAGGAGTATGTATATTTGGTTTTATCTGATATGACGCTAACGCAAATACTTGAACCGACGTGTATAAAAGTTCCGCTGGAGGGTAAAGACAAGCAATCTGTAATAAGGGAACTGGTCGATTTACTCGACGGCAACGGGCAGCTAATAGACCGAGATGTGGTTCTGGAAGCGGTGATGCTACGAGAGCAGACCCGCAGCACGGGCATTGGCAGCGGGATTGCTGTTCCACACGGCAAATGCAATGCTGTTGAGGAACTTGTAATTGCGATAGGGATAAGCAATGAAGGGATTGATTTTGAAAGCGTGGACGGTAGGCCGGTAACAATCGTTATACTGCTTGTATCTCCAGCAGACCAGACGGGACCTCATATTCAGGCACTTGCCAGGATAAGCAGACTGATGCTCGATGAGGAGTTTAGAACAAAACTTGCGGGAGCGAGTTCTGCTAAGGCGGCTTACGAGCTTCTTAGCAAGAAAGAGAGTGAGTAAAAGGGGCTGTCTGGGGGGCGTAATTCAGCTTATAAGATTTATGATTTACTTTGCGTTTTTTTTAAGTAGTTGTTTCCCAGAGAATCAGGCCAAGTTCGTAGGGGCTGAGGTCTGCGTGTCTGGGTAAGATTCTGACGGCGAGACCTTGCTGGCCTGTGTTTCTACAGGTCAAAGAGCCGTTGAAGATGTACTCACCCTCTTGTTCTGAGGCTTGCTTATAAGCCATTCTGAGGGCAGAGCCGTTTTTAATATCTCCCCAAGCGTCAACGGGCCCGTGATATAGCTCAACTGCAACGTCTTTTGGGTTGACTTTGCCGAGTCTAACCAATGCCGTGACGCTAAGCTCGGAACCGACCTTTAGCTGCGGCTGTTTTGGATTGAGTGGGCCGGTGTCTTGGCCATTATTGACGTAGACTTGTACGTCTTTGATGGCGAATTCGGGCCAAGCTTTTCTAATGTTGGCCTTCCAATTTGAGAGGGTCTTGGCGTGTGACATAGATTCGTCAGTAAAGTATCTCCATTTTGCTGCGGCGGGATTGTAACACCTTCTGGTATACTGAGCAACCATTCTGTGAGTATTGAACCTGGGAGCTATCCACTTAATAGAATTTTTCACCCCTTGTATCCAAGGTCTTGGTATATTATCAGCGGAGCGTGCGTAAAACAACGGGATAACTTCGTTTTCGAGAATGTTGTAAAGTGCCTGCGACTCGACCTCATCCTGGTAGGCGGTGTCCTTATAGGTTTCGCCCGCACCTATGACCCATCCTCCTTCTGGAGTGTAACCCTCACACCACCAGCCATCTAAGGTGCTTAAACACAGCGCTGCGTTAACGGCGGCTTTCATACCGCTGGTGCCGCTGGCTTCCATTGGTCTTCGAGGGTTATTAAGCCAAAGATCAACGCCCCGGACAAGGAGCCTTGCAACGTTGATGTCATAGTCCTCAATGAATACAACACGTCGTCTCACCTCGTATCTGTTAGCAAAATGAATAATCTGACGGATAATCTCCTTGCCTTCGGTATCCTTAGGATGTGCCTTTCCTGCGAAAATAATCTGAATAGGTTTTTTGGTTTCATTGAGCAGCTTTATGAGGCGTTGCGGGTCCTTAAGCAAGAGATTGCCCCTTTTATAACTGACAAACCTTCTCGCAAAACCAATAGTCAGTGCGTCAAGGTCGAGGACCTCGTCTGCCCAGTTCAATTCGGTGTGATAGGTGCCTCGACGCTTCATTTGAAGCTTGAGGCGGTTTCGGGTAAAATTAATTAGTTGAGCTTTGCAGCGTTGATGCGCCCTCCAAATCTCTTCATCAGGAATTTGGTCGACAGCATTCCACACTGAATTATCAAGTACTTCATCGGCCCAACCGGGGGCGAGATAAGTGTCATACAAAGCGCTCATCTCATCGGACAGCCAGTTTTTGAGATGTACGCCGTTGGTAATGTGTATGATAGGGACCTCAGCAGGAGGAAGGCCTGGCCAAAGGCTGGCCCACATCTCGCGTGAGACCTGTGCATGGAGCTTACTCACTCCATTAACAAAGCTGCTCATGCGCAAAGCCAAGACCGGCATTTTAAACGGCTCATTATCGTCGTCAGGAAGAATTCTACCCAAAGAAAGAAACTGTTGTCTGTTAATGCCGAGGTTTGGGAAGTAGGAGCCAAAATATTTGTCCATCAGTTCAACGGAGAATTCATCGAGACCGGCCTTTACGAGTGTATGCATTGTGAAAATGTTGCTTGCTTTTGTGACTTCCAAGGCCTCATCAAAAGTCATATTAGAGGCGTTTCGCAATTCACGGATTCGCTCGAGTGCCATAAAGGCGGCGTGTCCCTCGTTCATATGACAGATGTTTGGATTAACATCCATAGCCGCCAAAGCCTTTAATCCGCCAATACCCAACATAATTTCCTGACGAATTCTCAACTCGCGGTCACCACCATAGAGGCTAACGGTAGTCATCCGGTCGACGGGAGAATTAGCAGGGATGTTGGTGTCTAATAGATATAATTTTACTCTTCCTATAGTAGCACACCAAAGCTGTGCTTGAACGGATCGGCCTGGATAATCTACGCTAATAGTAAGGGGGCGGCCACTTTCCTTGCGGACAAGCTCGAGGGGCATATTATGGAAATCATTTTCTGTATACAGCTCTTGCTGCCAGCCATCGATGTTAAGATATTGACGAAAATAACCCTTCTGATACAAAAGGCCAACGCCGACTATCGGGATACCAAGGTCGGATGCACTTTTTAGGTGGTCGGCAGCCAAAAGCCCCAAGCCACCTGCATAAATTGGTAAGCATTCATGAATTCCATATTCAGCACTAAAGTATGCGATAACGGGCTTATCCGCGTTTGCGCAGACCTTTTCAAACCAAGTCGGTTTCGCTTGGAGATACGATTTTAGGTTTTCAGCGGTTTGCAGGAGTTGTCGCAAGAAGCCTTTATTTTGGGCCAATTCTTCCAATCTGTGTTGCGAGACCTTTCCAAGAAATCTGACAGGATTATTTCCACAAGCTGTCCATAATTCGCTGTCGATGCGCTTAAACAGGTCCATAGCCTCTGTGTTCCAGGACCAAAATAGATTGTACGCAATAAACTCCAAATCTCTAAGAGGCTCCGGCAATGCAGGTAAGACGGTAAAGTTCCGAACCTTGGGCATTTTTGCTCCTGTTTAACTGTTTTAAAACCGTGCGAATATACGGTAACAAAATCGCCAATAGGCTTTTGTTTAATCGACAAATTTACTAATTAGCTTAACCGTAAAGGACAAAGCAAATAACGAGTCTGGGGAAATTTGCAGGTCCGATATTCCTGACGATTTTGCGGGTGATTTCAGCTCAAAAAGAATCGGGACCCACACTGAATTAATCAGCATAGGCCCCGAATTTTGGTGCAAACTCAGATGTTAAAGATTACGGCTCAGGCCACTTGAACTCATCGAGCCAGTCATTCGCAAAGATAGCATAGTCTCTGAAGTTGACAAACCTTTGGAGCTTTGGCTCTGGGTCGGTCAAATTGGCCTTCGACTGCACCGGGCCGTAAACTAGTATCGGGGTGCCGGAATCAGCAGCGGTATAACCCGATGCCTCTTCAAACTTGTACCAGTACACCGGCGGGGGATTAGGCTCTGTTGCTGTCTCATAAGCCAGGTTGTTAATATCGGCGAACGACAAATTATAACCGTAGATGCGGACATCATCTATTACGCCGTTGAAATATCCGCCGTCCTCGGAACTACGACCAATTATGAAGCTCTCAGCAAAATTCTGCTGCGCTGGATGCTCTACCTCGTTCCTTGTCCCCGTCTGCAGTTCCCCGCCGTCGGCTTTAATATACAGGGTGCATCCGGTTGGGTCAACCGACATTGCGATGAAAGTCCAGGTACCATCGGTTGGTACATTAGTAACAAACTCGCTATCGTGCCGCCAGGCGTCTTCGAGACAGCTCCAGTCGTAGCCTAAGCCACCCGGCCCTCCCCACTCACTACCGTAAATACCAAGCTCAGTAGCCTCACCTGTCCCGCCACACGGTGATTCACGGCTGCACACTATACCTACCCACTCATTAACAGTGGTTTGCTTTACCCAGGCCGTTATTGACATAGACGTAAGGCCGAAGAGACGAGGGTCGGTGACTGTGATTTTACCAGGCTCATTAACCGCTATCGCACCACTGTCTATACGGCCGGTGACCCAGTGCGAAGTTTCATCTGCAAAGTCAGTCAAAGTAGCATCCCGCGTCTCGGTGAGGGTTTCGCCATCGGCCAGGAGCCAGTCGGTTGCCATTACGTCGAGGTCATAGTTATCAACGACACAATCGCCAGTGAAATCGGCTGCAGAGTCGTACTCAGGTAAGCATCTGGGCGGCTGCAGCCTGATGTCGTCGAAGTATACGGTACCTTGCTCTTTCAGCCCTCCGGTTTCTGTTACCTTGTCGCCTATGCCAAGGGTGATGCTTGTGATATTAGAGAGGGTCACTCCGGAGAAGTCTTTCAGAGGAACGTTCCATGTATGTACATTTTCCTCAAGAAAATCGTTAAAATCGGTGTGGTTCACCTGAGCGGTAGTCGTGCCATCGGACAGCTTCACGTACATCGGCGGGTCGGGACCATTGTTCATATCGCCGAAAAAGTCTATCTCCAGTGCCGTAACGCCATTTCCTGAATAACTCCAATCCTTTGCGGGAGAATAATCTCTCCTGGTTTCAGAATAGGCCGGACTCTTGTCATTCCAGTATTCAAACAGCATCGAGTTACCATCGACGGCGTAGTTTGGGTCTTTGTTGACCCAGAC
>CP070728.1:288865-297860 GCA_020351025.1 Planctomycetota bacterium | reverse complement strand
CAGGAGAAGATTGACGGCAGAGACGTTGGTTTTGAGATTGACCCGCAATTATTCAAAGCTGGGGGCGGCGGGACGATAGGCGACGTTCAGAAATTAGGGAGCCTTAAGGCTTACCAGCTGAAGGAGTCATCGCCGGTCATCGATGGGGGTTTGGATATAAAAGGGCTTTTTGGGATAGATGCCGGTAAGCACGACTATTACGGCACAGAGATTCCCTGTGGCGAGAAAATTGACGTAGGTGCCCACGAGTTCTGCAAAAAAGCAGTGAAAAGGTCACCCGTTGGGTGGTGGAAGTTTGACGAAGGCAGGGGAACAGTAGCCAAGAACAGCGGCAGTGCCTGCTGCAGTGGTGACGGTGTGCTTAATAATATGGATGATGGCGATTGGGTTAGTGGAATTGCAGGTAAGTGTCTGTGGTTTAATGGAAGTGATGATGATGTAGCGGTTCCTGCGCTAAATCTTAATTCAAATAGTGTTACTATATCGGGGTGGGTTAAGCGAGAGGGCAAGCAGAGTGCTTATGCAGGTATAGTGTACAGCAGGGATGGTGATACGATAGCTGGTATTGGTTGCGGAAGTTCAGGAGAGCCTGATTGGGAGGCTAATCAGGAGCTGTATTATTCGTGGAATGATGCTGAGGATACGTGGCAGTTTCATTCCGGGCTGATTATACCCGACGGGAAATGGGCATTTGTTGCGGTCGTTGTGGAGCCAACGAAGGCGACGTTATATATGTGCTGTGATGGGAAACTTACTTCGGCAACAAACGATGTGAATCATTGCATAGAAGAATTTAATGGAGTGACACACATTGGTAATGATAAGAAGCCGGATTTTCCGTCGAGGTATTTTAAGGGGTTGATAGATGATGTGCGGGTTTACGACAGTGCGTTATCTGCGGAGGAGGTAATGGGGCTTGCCAAATCGCCCGACTAAGGCGATTATAAGCGAAAATTCTTGACAATGGGGGAGGTTATCAATAAAGTAGCTGTTCCGTTTTATTAGAATGCAATTAAAAGAGTAAAAAACCACGTTTATGATATTGAAAAAGGAGAAATAGAGATGGCAACAAGAGTTGCAATTAACGGTTTCGGCCGAATCGGCAGAGCAGTAGTAAGAATCATTACGCAAAGAGGTGCGGATTTGGAAGTAGCGGCAATTAACGATTTGTCCGACGCCAAGAGCCTTGCGCATCTGTTCAAGTACGATACAGTGATGGGCAAGTGGAAGGGTACGGTGGAGGTTAAGGACAGCGAGCTTGTGATTAACGGCAAGGCCATCAAGGTATTGGCGATTAAGAATCCTGCGGAGCTGCCGTGGAAGGATATGGGGGTAAAGATTGTTGTTGAATCGACAGGGGTTTTTCGCACAAAAGAATCACCGAAGGGCGGCTATGGCGACCATCTCAAGGCTGGTGCGGAGAAGGTGGTATTGACTGTTCCGGCAAAGGACGATATCGATGCGACAATCGTTCTGGGGGTTAATGACGATAAATTGACGAAGGATGTGAAATGTGTATCCAACGCGAGCTGTACGACGAACTGCCTTGCGCCGGTGTCGAAGGTTCTTAATGATTCCTTTGGTATTGAGCGAGGACTTATGACGACAATTCACGCCTATACGAACGACCAGAAGGTTGCAGATATGATACATAAGGACCTTCGTCGAGCGCGAGCAGCGGCGATGAACATTATACCGACGACGACGGGTGCTGCAAAGGCGATTGGCAAAGTAATCCCTGAGCTGGACGGTAAGCTCGATGGCTTTGCGATTCGGGTGCCGGTTCCGGTTGGCAGTGTTGTAGACCTTGTGGTGAATGTAAAGAAAGCCGTTACGGTTGAAGCTGTAAATTCGGCGATGAAGGCAGCGGCGGAGGGGCCGCTGAAGGGAATTTTGGTCTACTGCGATGAGCCGATAGTCAGCAGCGATATTATTAATGACCCGGCATCGAGCATATTTGATTCACTTTGCACGATGGTGAAGGACAAGTGCGTTAAGGTCGTGAGCTGGTATGACAATGAGTGGGGTTATTCTAACCGCACCGTTGATATCATGGAGAGGTTAGCAGCTATGTAATAGCGGATAGCGTATAGGAAAGAGTATACGACAGAGACGGTGGGATAAGAAATGGCTAAGAAGACAGTTGCTGATATTGATGTTGCCGGCAAGCGAGTTTTGATGCGTTGTGATTTCAATGTGCCGTTAGATGATGATTGCAATATAAGTAGTGACGACCGGATAGTTAAGGCACTACCGACGATAAAACATATACTTAGTGGTGGTGGGGCTTTGATACTTATGAGCCATCTTGGCCGACCTCAGGGAGAAAGAGACGAAAAGATGTCTTTGGCACCTGTGGCGAGGAAGCTATCGGAGCTGTTAGGTAAAGAGGTTATTTTTGCTGATGATTGCGTGGGTGATGAGGTAAAAGCAAAGGCGGAGGTTCTTAAGGCTGGCGAATGTATGCTGCTTGAGAATCTGCGTTTCCACAAGGAAGAGACGATAAAGGATAAAGCTGCAAAAGAGGATGCGCAGCTTCGTCAGGCAAAGGACGATTTTGCAAGGCAGCTTGCTGATTTGGCGGATGTGTACGTTGATGATGCATTCGGCACGGCGCACAGGGACAACGCGTCGATGTATACGGTGCCGACAATGATGGAGGGCAAGCCGAGGGTTATTGGTTTTTTGGTGGAGAAGGAGCTTAGGTTTCTTGGTGAGGTGGTAAGTGATGGCGAGAGGCCGTTCGTGGCCATACTTGGGGGGGCAAAAGTTTCCGACAAGATAGGCGTGATTGAAAATCTTCTGCATAAAGTTGACAGCATACTTATTGGCGGAGCAATGGCCTACACATTTTTCAAGGCGCAGGGCAGGGAAATTGGTGACAGTTTGTGCGAGGATGATTTTGTTGATAAGGCAACGGAATTACTCGAGCAGGCTAAAGAGGCAGGCTGCGAGATAATTTTGCCGGTTGATACTGTGGTTGCGACAGAATGTACAGCCGGGGCAGAAAGAAAGACGGTCTCTGGTAATATTGAAGCCGGCTGGCACGGTTTGGATATCGGGCCGCAGACGCAAAAGCTGTTTGCAGAGAAACTTGCTGGTGTTAAGACGATTGTCTGGAACGGGCCGATGGGCGTTTTTGAGCAGCCACCCTTTGATGAGGGGACGAAGGCGGTGGCATTGGCTGCTGCCGAGGCGACTTCGAAAGGTGCCCGGAGTGTAATCGGTGGAGGTGACAGTGCAAGTGCGATAACCAAGCTTGGTCTTGCCGATAAGGTAAGTCATATATCAACCGGTGGCGGTGCATCACTTGAATTTCTGGAAGGCAAGAAGTTTTTGAGTCTTGCAATTCTTGACGAAAAGTAGAATCCTTACGATAAGTACGTGTTAAATAATGTCAGTTCCAGGCGGGAAAGGTAAGGCGATTTTGCGGTTACCTAAAGCGGGTACAATTGAGGTTGCACCATCAATATTGAGTGCTGATTTTGCCAGGTTAGCTGATGAGATAGCCCAGATTGAATCAGCTGGTGTAAGAATGGTTCATCTGGATATTATGGATGGTCACTTTGTACCGAATATGACGATAGGTCCGCCGGTGGTTGCGAAGCTTCGCAAGTACAGCAACTTGGTTTTCGATTGTCATTTAATGATAAGCGAGCCGTTAAAACATATCGAGCACTTTGTCGAAGCGGGAGCTAATCACATAACATTTCATATTGAAGCGGCGGGTGACCCGAAGGAGGTTATTGGGAAATTGCATGGTTTTGGTTGTACGGCGGGGATATGTCTGAATCCGGATACGCCTGTGGAGGCGATAAAGGAGATTGCGTCACTTTGTGATATGGTTTTGGTGATGACGGTTCGGCCCGGCTTTGGTGCTCAGAAGTTCATACCTGAGGCGGCGAAGAAGATTATGAAAGTCAGGGAGGTCGTCGGCCCTGATATACGGGTGGAAGTAGATGGTGGTATAGACCCTCAAAGGGTACCACTTGTGGTTTCCTATGGTGCAGATACGCTCGTAGCGGGAAATGCGGTGTTTTCAAAACCAGACCGTATTGCTGCGATAAAGGCGATTCAGGAGGCTGCGAAGTAATTTTTGTAGTAGAAGCAGCGGATTTCTGGTAAAATTCCCTAACTGAGTATTTTATATCGAGCGGTAAGACTACGAATAAATCGCGTGGTTAAATAAGACAGATATGGGCAAAGAAGCTAAAAGTGAGTGGAACGGTTTTTCATTGAAGCCTCGTAAGGAGATGCCCGAGGGTCTCTGGATGCGTTGTCCGGGGTGCGAGCATATGCTGTACAAAAGTAGTGTCGAGAAGAATCTTAATGTGTGCCCGGAATGTAATTATCATTTTCGCATTGAGGCGGAGACGAGAATTAAGTATCTGGCTGATGAAGATTCTTTTCAGGAAGTTTTGGGAGATTTAACGACCAGTGACCCGTTGGATTTTAGGTTCAGAGGAATCAGTTATAAGCAGCGTTTGAAGGCAGATGAGAAAAAGAGCGGCGCGAAGGAGGCCATGCGAATCGGCAAGGCCTTTATCAAGGGTAGAGGCGTAATGTTAGGGGTGATGGAGCCAAATTTTTTGATGGGGTCTATGGGTTTTGTGGTTGGTGAGAAGCTATGCGTAGCAGTTGATAAGGCTATGGAGGAGAAGCTGCCATTGGTGGTGGTTTGCTGTTCAGGGGGGGCAAGGATGCACGAAGGTGTAGTTTCTCTTGGGCAGATGGCGAAGACATCAGCGGCTTTGGGGAGATTTAATGAGGCAAGGGGGCTTTACATTTCGGTTTTGACCGACCCGACGACCGGCGGGGTGACGGCAAGCTTTGCGATGCTGGGGGACTGCTTAATAGCAGAGCCGGGTGCGCTTATTGGTTTTGCCGGGCCCCGCACGATAGCGGAGACAATAAAGGTGGAGCTGCCGGAGGGATTTCAGACGGCTGAGTTTATGCTCGAGCACGGCTTTGTGGATATGATTGTGCACCGCAAAGACCTGCGCAGCGAGATAGCCCGGCTTATAGATTACTGCCAGAGGTAATTCGTGGCTCGTGACTCGTGTTTCGTTTTTCTTTTCAGTTCGCTTCACTTCGAGAGCAAGCCTTAAGCGGGTATCACGAAATCTGCAAAATCTTCTCTTTTGTTTCTGAACGGAAATCCGTATAATCTTTAACCGTAAGCCCGCAATAAATTGCGGGGCTAAAAATGATGTTTTTTTACGCAGGACGCATTACGCAATACGAAATACGGGTAAACGATGGGATATTTTCGGGAGAATATTGATAAGTGCGAGGGGTATGAGCCGGGTTTTCAGCCGCAACAGAAAGATGTGGTGAAGCTGAACACCAATGAGAACCCCTATCCGCCTTCACCGAAGGTATTAGAGGCTTTGGCGGGAATTGGCGGCGAGCAGCTTCGGCGGTATCCTGACCCTGCGGGTGAGGCGTTTCGGCAAGCAGCGTCTGAGGTTAATGGTGTTTCTGCTGATTATATTATGTGCTGCAACGGCGGAGACGAGCTCTTGACAATTGCTTTTCGGGCTTTTTGTGATAAGAAGCGGGCTGTTGGGTATCCGGTTCCGACGTATTCACTTTATCCGGTGCTGGCAAAATTGCAGAATTGCAAGGCAATTGAGATACCATTCGACGGCGAGTTCAATTTGCCGGCGAAATTGGCGGCAGCTGGAGCAGCTTTGACGGTCGTCTGCAACCCAAATGCGCCCATCGGCAGCTTTGTAGGTGTTGGTGAATTAGCTTCGTTGGCAGATGAGATAAGGGGTGTATTGTTGATTGATGAGGCATATGTGGATTTTGCGGAAGACAATTGCGCGGCGCTGGTTAAAGATTTTGATAATGTAATCATACTTCGGTCGATGAGCAAAGGATATTCGCTTGCGGGTCTGCGATTTGGGTATGCAATTGCTCAGCCTGGTTTGATAGAAGGGTTGATGAAGGTCAAGGATTCGTACAATGTTGATACGGTTGCTATTACGGTGGCCACGGCAGCAATAAAGGACCAGGAATATTTCAAGGAAAATATTGAAAAGGTTAAAAGGGCGCGTGAGTCATTGACGGAGCAATTGCGGGCTTTGAAATTTAAGGTGGCAAAAAGCTATGCAAATTTTGTTCTTGCTGAGAGCAAAGACCGCGGGGCGAGTGAGATTTATAATAAGTTAGTTGAGCGTAATATTTATGTAAGGTACTTTAACTTGCCTCAGCTTAGTGATAAGCTGAGGATAACGGTTGGTACAGAAGAACAAAATGATAAGCTTATTTCGGCTTTGAAGGAGATTTTGTCGAAAGAATAGTCACCGAGGACAGAGAGTATAAAGAAGACATAAAGAAGGATAATGTTATGAAGCAGAGGATTGCTAAAGTTCACAGAGAGACTAAAGAAACGGACATCAGCTTAGAGCTTAATCTTGACGGTGTCGGCAAATACGAGATTGATACGGGTATTGGTTTTTTGGACCATATGTTTGCACATCTGAGCAAGCACGGCAAAATCGATTTGGTGGTCCGCGCCAAAGGCGATTTAGAAACGGATGCGCACCATACGGTTGAAGATATATCGATATGCTTAGGTGAGTGTTTGATTAAGGCCCTTGGCGATAAAAAAGGGATTGCGAGATACGGTTATAGTTCCGTTCCTATGGAGGATGCTTTGGCGAATGTTTCCGTGGATTTATCCGGCAGAAGTAATTGTGTTTACAACGTTGATTATCGAACGGATAAAATCGGAGACTTTGATGTTCAGTGTCTGGAAGAGATGCTGCGAAGTTTTGCAAATAACGGGAAATTTAATCTTCATATAAACGTTCCGTACGGCACGAACAGCCATCATATAGCTGAGGCGGTATTCAAAGGTCTTGGCCAGGCGCTTGGAGAAGCGGTAAAGATTATTGGGACGGATGTGCCGAGTACGAAGGGGATATTGTGATAGAGCGTCCTAAGCCTGAATATCGAAGTGGTATAGGCACCGATATCCACGAATTGGTTAGCGGCAGAAAACTCAAGCTGTGTGGGATTGAAGTGCCGTATAAGGCGGGTTTGTCGGGGTATAGTGACGGTGACGTAGGTTTACATGCGGTCATTGATGCTCTGTTGGGTGCCAGCGGGCTGGGTGATATAGGGACAATGTTTCCGGACACGGCCCCGGAATGGAAAGATGCAGACAGTAAGGAGCTATTGAGCATAGTAAAAGATATGCTGGAAGAGAAGGACTGGGAGATAGCCAACGTTGATTTGATAATCCATGCTGAGGAGCCGAGCCTGGTGTCGTTCAAAGGGCAAATGAAAAGAAACGTAGCGGGGCTTCTGGGGATTGATTTTACGGCGGTGAACGTCAAGGCAAAAACAAACGAGGGTTTTGGCGATGTTGGAGCCGGAGATGCGATAGCGGCGACAGCGATAGCGCTTTTGAAGAAAAAGTTTAGAAGGACACTATAACAAGGTAAAAGTTAAAAGGAAAAAGGCAAAAATAGGATGGGATTGAAGCTACATAACAGTCTGACGAGGACAAAGGAAGATTTCAAGCCGTTGAAGAAGGGCAGGGTTGGGATATATGTCTGCGGTCCGACCGTTTATGGACATGCACATTTAGGGCATGCGAAAAGCTATGTAAGCTTCGATGTTCTGGTTCGATATCTTCGCTATTTGGGATATGAGGTTACCTATGTGCAGAATATAACCGATGTGGGGCATTTGACAGACGATGCGGATGAAGGCGAAGATAAGGTTGTTGAGGCGGCAAAGAGAGAAAAGAAGCATCCGATGGCGCTTGCTGAGTATTATACGCGGAGCTACTTTGAGGATATGGACAGGTTGAACTGTGTTCGGCCTGATATTAGTCCGCGAGCCAGCGGCCATATAATCGAGCAGATAGAGCTGGTAAAGACCCTTTTGGAAAAAGGCTGTGCTTATGAGGTGAATGGGTCGGTATATTTCGATGTGTCTAAGTTTGAAGAGTACGGCAAGCTTTCCGGGCGTAAAGTTGATGATATGCTGGCTGGGGCGCGCGTGGAGGTATCGCCGGACAAGAAAAGTGCGGTGGACTTTGCGTTATGGAAGAAAGCTGAGCCGCGCCATATTATGCAATGGCCGAGTCCGTGGGGAACGGGTTATCCGGGGTGGCATTTAGAATGCTCCGTGATGGCGATGAAATATTTAGGCAATACAATAGACATTCACGGCGGCGGTTTGGAAAACCAGTTTCCACATCACGAGTGCGAAATTGCTCAGTCGGAGGCGGCAAACGGAGTTCAGTTCGTTCGATATTGGATACACCATAATATGGTTACTGTCGATGGGCAAAAGATGGGCAAGAGCCTGGATAATTTTATCACGTTGAAACAGGCCTTTTCCGGTGCACACGAGAGGTTGACAAGGAGCTATGACCCTATTGCGGTGAGGCAGTTGATTTTGAACAGCCATTACAGGAGCCCGCTGGATTTTTCAGATGCGGCGCTGTTTGCGGCGCAGAGCGGCTATGAGAAAATTAGCGAGACGGTTAAAGCGGTGCGGAAGGTAATGGGGCAGGCGGTTGAAGGTAAGGCCGACGAGGGAATAACAAAACAATTGAAAGAAGTGAAGGATAAATTTGAAGCAGCAATGAACGATGATTTGAATACTTCTATTGCCTTATCGGTTTTATTTGATTTGGTTCGCCTTACAAACAAAGTTCTTGAAGAAGAGACGGCTAAAGAGACTTTAAATGCGATTGATGATTTGTTTAGCCGGTTGGGCGGAGATGTACTGGGCTTAGTTAAAGAAGAGTATCCGGAAGTTAGTGGTGCTGACGCTGAGATGCTGGAGAGACTGGTTAATGTATTTGTTGAGCAGAGGAGCAACGCTCGAGAGAGGGAGGATTTTGTAGCGGCTGACGCCCTGCGTGACAAGCTTGAGGAAATTGGTATTATTTTGGAAGATAAGCCGGGTGGCGTTACTGTCTGGAGGAGGAAATGAGGGTACTTGGTATAGACCCTGGATTGCAGGT
>CP070728.1:279665-288765 GCA_020351025.1 Planctomycetota bacterium | reverse complement strand
AAAAAACTAACATTTTTTTACTTCTTTCCACACAATCATTTACAAATTTATGCCATCCGAAAAACCCGCGTTTTTCGACTCAAACGCGCATTCCCGTCCAATATTGGGGGGGATGAAGTGCGCCTCGTCCGCACCTGCCCCCCCCAGGGATGCCTTAGGTACTCCGCCCTTAATTGAGAGCAGGGTATCCATAATCAGGAGTTCATTATGGCAACAACATCTCGAACCTGTGCCATAGGTATCATCGCCAACCGACAACCCACCTGCGACGAGCGACGAGAGATGGGCGACGAGCGAAGGCTTATTATACGAAACAAACCCAATTTCCGAAAGGCCGAAATGAACATAACCCCAGCTTTAACAAAGGATTATAAAAATATTTCCCCCACTCGAAAATGGAAAAACAAACCCAATCAAACCCAACCTGTAGTGAGCTTGTCGAACCTATTTCAAAGGCAAAAAAAATGCTGCTGCATTTGACGTGTAACGGCCGGATAAGTCTTTATAAGTCTTTAGGTGTTCTTCTTCGGCCCCTCTGCGGGCTCCTCTGCAGGGTCCTCTGTGGTGCTCTCTTCCTCTTCCTGGTTTTACGTGGAATCTCTTTAATACGGATATTTCCTACTTCTGGCGCCCCTGACGCAAGAGTTTTTTCTTTTACTTTCTCAGCTAACTGTGATAAAGCGTTTTCGCATATGTTTCTGGTATCATTGTTCGTATGTTTAAGTCCTTCCTTAAAAACCTCTAACGCGCTCTTTTTCATCCTGCCGTGCATTCTTCTTAGCCCGTACGCCGCCGCGCTTTTTGCCCTCCTTGTTGTTTTGCTGAACAAGGTTTCCTTTAGGATGTCTAAACCATCTTCCTGCATCCAGGATAGATTGAAAGCAGCTCGACGAGCAACTGAAGAATTGTCGGAGTACAATTTCTCCCTGAGTTGTGTAAGAAGCCTTATAGATGCTTCATCTTTTTCCCTGCCGGAAAGCTGTCTTTTTTGTAATCTCATAAGACCCACCGCCTAATATATTGATAAGTACTTGTGAATGCCCCAAGCCGCTTCGCTTTTCCTCTCCACGCTGGAACGTACATCGAGTTCCCTCTTAAAGCGCCTGTAGGGCCATTTAATAGTACCTTATTTAACAATTAACTAAGTGTTCAGCCTTCATCCTTCTGCGAAGGTTTGATTTGAAAATAAAACGGATATCTTTTTTCTACTCCACTTCTGGAAAAACCAATTATAACCAGTCAAAAGCAGAAATCCATAGAATTATCGTCAGTTTATGTAAAAATTACCGAGAAGGCTTTCAGTGTATAAAACCCCTGCTACCAGCTGCTGTGCCGAACCTATCAGGCTCAAGCCGGCGTCCATATTATCGCTTGCTTAGCTCTTGCCTTTTGGGTAAATGCTGGCCAAAAGCTCTCCGTCTGCAGTATTAGGCTTTACATCGTTATCTTTTGACTATTGTATGATACTGGTTTTTTAAGAATCCCTTTCCCTGGCTTTTTATAATTTTCTATCCAACTTTCGGTAACTTATAGCTTCTGCGATATGTTCGGGCTGGATGTTCTCGGCCCCAGCTAGGTCCGCTATTGTCCGGGCAACTTTGCAAATTTTATCGTGGGCACGGGCGCTTAATCCAAATTCAGTCATTGCCTGCTTGAGCATAAGCTCACTTGGCGAATTGAGTTTGCAGTACTTCTCGACTTGCTTATGGCTCATCCTGGCGTTTGTCATAATCTTACCATTGCCGAAACGCTTTGCCTGAATCTCTCTTGCGTTGACGACTTCACTTCTCATTGTGGTAGAGTCCAGTTGGCCTGATTTGCTGCGTAATCTACTGAATGTTATTGCAGGTACATCGATGTGGATGTCGATTCGGTCCACCAATGGCCCCGATATCTTTGACAGATATCGTTCTATCTGGCCGGGTGTGCACTTGCACCTTCGCGCATCGGTACCAAAATAGCCACACGGACAGGGGTTCATTGCTGCAACGAGCATAAATTGGGCCGGAAAGCGGATGGTGCCTTTGGCTCTGGAGACAGTGACAAAGCCATCCTCTAAAGGCTGGCGAATCATCTCAAGGATATGTCTGGGAAATTCTGCAAACTCATCGAGAAACAGTATTCCAAAGTGTGCCAGTGACAATTCGCCTGGCCGGGGGGTTGTCCCGCCGCCTATCAGGGCCGGACCACTGGCTGAGTGGTGGGGCATCCGGACAGGACGGGTGGCCAACAATGCTTGGCCTTTATCCAACAGTCCTACTGAGGAATAGATACGGGTTGTTTCAAGCGATTCTTCCTGGCTTAGACCGGGCAAAATAGTTGCCAATCTTTGGGATAGCATTGTCTTTCCCGCTCCGGGAGGTCCTATCATCATTATATTATGGCCACCTGCGGCGGCTACCGTTAATGCTCGTTTGACGCTTTCCTGGCCTTTAACATCTGCAAAATCAACTTCATAGTTTACTGCTGTGTTAAAAAGCTGTTCGACATCAACGACGGTTGTTTCGAGCGGTAACTGTCCGGAAAGAAAACCGACCGCTTGAGTCAGTGAGCCGACGCCATATACTTCTACATCAGCAACGACAGCAGCTTCTTTGGCGTTTTCCAGTGAGACGATTAATCGGCTGAAGCCATTTGCGGCGGCGGTCATAGTCATACTCAACACACCATTAACTGGCCGAACGCGCCCATCCAAAGCTAATTCACCAATGATGACAAAATCCTTAAGGTTCGAGCTGACCAGCGTACCTTGCCCGACGAGCATACCTAAAGCGATGGGCAAATCGAAGGCTGGACCTACCTTTTTAACATCAGCGGGGGCAAGGTTTATTATCGACTGGGTTTTGGGATACTTGTAACCGCAGTTGATGATGGCACTTTTGACCCGTTCTATGCTCTCTTTTACAGCAGTGTCCGGCAGGCCTACTATCTGAGACTTTTCAAATCCACCGCGGGCGACGTCGACCTCGACCTCGCAAACAAGACCCTCAATTCCCACTAAGGTCACGCTGTATAGTCTGGACAACATATCTTTACCTTGTTTTCGAACTTAAAAAACGTATTCTATGGTTGCTGCGACTTAGCCGCAAGTAGTTTTAAGGCTTTTTTCATCTTAACTGACACTATCAATGCAGGAAAATGTTTTTGATTTATGGGTTTTAGGCGGTACAATGCTTGAAGTTCAGGACTCGTTCGATTGACGGCATATGGGTCACTATCCACTATTTGTAGAGGGCATTTTCTATGCGGATATATTTGTCTCGTCCGGATATCACCGAAAAAGAAGTTGAAGCGGTTTGTGCGGTGCTTCGTAGCCCTAATCTTTCGCTTGGACCGAAACTAACGGAGTTTGAGCGGGATTTCGCCAACTATATCGGCAGAAAGCGTGCCGTGGGCGTCAATAGCGGAACCAGTGGTTTGTTTTTGTGTATGTTGGCCCTCGGAATCGGGCCAGGTGATGAGGTCATTACTACACCGTTTACTTTTATTGCCTCGGCGACTTCTATTATGATGGCCGGTGCCAAGCCTGTCTTTGTTGATATTGACCCGGTGAGTTTGAATATTAACCCTGCAAAAATAGAATCCCAAATCACTCCCAATACTAAAGCTATTTTGCCGGTGGAGGTTTTCGGTAACCCTGCTGGTATAGATAAGGTCTGCGAGATTGCTCAAAAGCACAATCTGCTCGTTATTGAAGACAGTTGTGAAGCACTGAGTTCTGAATTGGATGGGAAAAAGGTCGGGACGTTCGGTACGATGAGTGTATTTGCATTTTATCCCAATAAGCAGATAACCACCGGCGAAGGCGGGATGATTCTCACTGATGACGATCGTTTAGCTGATATGTGCGTATCACTTCGCAATCAGGGAAGGGGTAAAAGCGGCGGCTGGCTTGACCACGAAAGATTAGGTTATAACTTCCGCATAAGCGATATCAATTGTGCGCTCGGCATCGTGCAGCTCTCAAGGATTGACGAAATCCAAGCCAAGCGCAAACAGGTAGCAAAATGGTATCAGGAAATCTTGGCAGACGATGAAAGATTAATAATACCAACTGAGCCGGATGGGTTCGATGTGAATTGGTTTGTCTTTGTTGTCCGCCTTGCAGATGGATTTACACAGAAACAGCGGAACATTATTTTAAAACAGATGAAAAATGAGGGTATTCAGGTTAGCAATTACTTTTCACCGGTGCATCTTCAACCGTTTATGGCAGAGAAGTTCGGCTACAGCGAAGGCGATTTTCCTATCGCTGAGTCTGTGGCCGGACGTACCATTGCTTTGCCTTTTTACAATAATTTAAGCATCGACAAGGTAGAGATTGTCTGCCGGACACTGAAAGAAATTCTGGATAAAAATCTGCCCTCCCCTTGACCAGCCTCCTTAAGCGAAAATTGGGAACAAGCCGTGTTTTTGCAGTGAGTGCCTTTGGCATGCGCTGGTTTTTATCTTATAATATTTATAGAGGATTGTTTGAAAGGCCGGCTGGGGGAGAATGGCCGATAAAAAAACGCTTTTTAATGGGGAGATTCTTATATGGGAGGATGGAGAAGTAAGCTCATATTCTTGTTGGTAGTCTATTTTGCCGGTTTTGCGACTGCAATCTATTGTTTGGCACCTGTACCTGAAAATCAAGCCTGTCAACCTGCCAAAAAAGGCTTTGCATATTCAGTATTGAAGTCTGACGAATGCGCCCAATCTTTTAATGCTGGAATGCACAAATGTATCGACTTTGTCAAAGACAGTGCTCAGTGTGCAGGCAACTTTCTGAAGCAAAAACTCGACAGTAGATATCAACCCGAAAGCTAAGCAAAAACTACCTTTATTGGTAGCACGCTCTTAATTGCTAAGGTATTCGATTTAAGGCCATAAGGGGGGGGATATGCAACATTTGTTGGCCGTGGGCCTGACGGCCCACGGCCTTTTTATTATTCGGACACCTTCCTACCACCCTCAGCTTTAGAATTTCACCTCTATAGTCTTGCTCTTATCTATTGTTAACGACTGTATGCCCTTGAGGGTTTGCATCTTATCGGTATTCGGTTCCCCAACCTTGACGGTGTACGTTCCAGCCTTAAAAACCTTTGGGCGAAATGATGCTCCTTTGATGCGCAGTGTGTAGATAATCTCGCCGTTGTTTTCCTCGATAACTTGCACGACGGGGTTGGTCATACCACTTACGCTAATCATTGGCAGCCATGCAACCGCCTTACGTCCGTAGTTGTCTGTCTGGTTGATTGTGATTGGCCAGCCCGGGTATTGCTTTCCCGTTGTTGGCTCAGCGTATCGTGGCCAGACCCCGATTGTTATCGTCCGCTGGTTTCTGTCGAGCTTTACGATACCATACCCTGGTGCGCGGTCGTGCAGTGTTGCTGGTTCATGCCCGGAGGCGACAGGATTCGATACTGCGTGGACGGTCATTCGGTTGCCGAACCCATCTTTGTAATCGCCGGTATATCTCGGCATGTAGGATTTGTGGTTGCCGCCGGGCTGCGGTGGAAACCATCGCCTCGGCCAACAGTTGCCAATTGATGGTACACACAGGGCGAAGCCCGCATCATTCCAGTCATCGATGCCATATTGGATGGTGCTGCCAAGGTGCTGGTCGCCGCAAATGTGCATAGCAAAGCCGCGTCGCATCTCCTGCAGCGCCTTATTGCGGCCTGTTTGAGGCCAACCACCACTATCGGCATCTGCAACAGGCCTGTCATCTTCCGGGTACTCATCAGGAGCAAAAATTTTCAATCTTGGTACCACTCTGTCATTGTTTGCTTCTTTCGGCAGTGTTGCAACATTGGAAAATAGTGTCTGCGACAGCACCGCCTTCATCCAAACACCATCCCTCCAGTCCGCCGCCCAGTTATGCAGGAATTCAAGCTGTCTGTCTCCGAGCAGCTTTGCTCCGGCCACATCGGCTTGTGTCACCGGGTCGAAGTCAGGGCTCTGAAAAAAACCGTTGACGACTTTGCCTTCGGGAATTACAGCCGTTGGCGACGACTTCCACTTGCGGTCCTCTATAATGGCAAAGCTTACACCGCCGTAGTTCATTGACGTGTAGTAGACGCCGATACCCTGCTCAACAGGTGTCTGGTCATATGGGTCAGGCAGGTGGCTGGTCTGCGTACGCTGCACCATATTGACAAACGACGCTGGCATAACGTAACCGCCATCGTCCGGCTGCTTGGCTGCTCGGCCGCCCGACCCCCAGATATTGCCGTGATAAACATCGTGGTCATCAGGAATGCAAATGCACGGTACGTCTCTTGCCAGCCCTCTGAATGCCCAGCACCACAGGTACCATTTATACAGGTAATCCAATTCAGCCTTCTCCAGCGGAGATGTTTCCGCTGCTGTAGGGCTATAGCCTTCATAAACCTGGTCGCCGCTGAAGAACAGAACATCAGGTTTATGTTGTGCGACATGATTTACAATCTCATTGTGCGGAAACCACAGCCCCTCTAATGTCCACGAAAATTCCCATTGACCGACACCCCAGGGGCGCACATTGTAGTTGCCCGTAAAGGCAGCCACTACAATCCTGTCCTTATCAACCGGATTATGTTGTATCGTGCCGGACCAAATATATTTTTTAGTCGAACCATCAGCCTGCTTCAGTTCATATACTATGCGGTACGGTGTGTCCTGACTTGAATCCCAATCCTCCACACGAAATGGTGCAGTGTAACTTGGCACGATAATCCTTGTTGTCGCTGCTGTCTTCCATTGCTCATCTTGTTGAATCTGCAGGGTTACGGTCTGTGTATCCGCTGACCCCAGAGGCATCATCTGAGCAGTCATCTTGAGGATGTTACGATGTAGTGTGTACTGCGCGCATAGTATCGGCCCGAAAATATGGTCATCGTGTAAATCAAACCTGTCTCCGGAAACCTTCCAGTTGCGGAACCAGAAACGCCCTGTTATTTCGCCTGAGCCTGGATGTGATATAAGTGCCACGTTACCCACCAGTTTGGTCGAATCCACGTTCTCCATCGTCGCTTGACTAATGACCTCATCTGTTTTTGGATTATGAACCGTCAAGGTTAGTTTATATGATTGACCAATCGGCTCACCTATCAGGCGAACCTCAACTTCCTCGGGTAGTGACTCCGGCACGATCTCAGAGGCGGCAAGTACAGGATAGTTTTCGACAGTCATATCGCGAAATACTGCCCGGCCTGTACTTTCCATTACAGCGATAATGCCTCCTCCAGACCCAAAACTGTGGTGTACCAAAGCTGCAGCACGGTAATCAACTTCGCTGCCGGCACCAATCAGAAAACCTGCTGCTGAATCAGGCGATACTTTCGCTGCTTCACCAATAAGACCGGTGCGAACGCGCATTAAAAACTCGCCGTCTTTGGCACCTAATCGCCTTGTCAACAAATGTACTGTTCGCATCGGCTTCTCGGCTCGGCCTTCAATACATTCGAGCCAGCCTCCGGAAATTCGCCAATCCTGCAGCCGGTTCGCCCAGTATTCAGGCCCCACCCAGGTCCGTTCGATTTCCTTCGGCCAGTCACTGCAAAACTCCCCAGCAACAGCAACCCCAAATGAGCACAGCAGACACACCAAAATACAAATTACCCACCTACCAAATCGTGTTTTTTTACGCCACATACCAAATCTCCTGCAACATTTAATCTGCCAACAACGTTATGATAAGTTTACCAAAGGGGCTTTTGGTAGTCTCTCTTCGATAATCGCGCGTGCTAAATTGACCCAGCTCTTGCATCCATCAAGTACAACGCTGTCACTGCTGGCTACGGTTAGGTCGGTTTTTATGAGTTTGGCATCGGGGCTGGGTAAAAGTTCAATCTCCCAATCCCAATTGTTTTCCTCTGCAAGTTCTGCTATCAGTGTTTTTAATCTGCCGCTATTGGAAACAGGGCTATCCAGTAGCAATAGACAATTTGCTACATTGATTTCTTTCAAAAATTTACCTATAAGCAGCACGGCCGGTATCGTTTCGGTGACCTTGCGGTATGTTCCATGTATGCTCGCTAAGTCCCGAAAGCAGCCGTCACGTCCCTTGAAGATTACCCCGCTGCTCATTGCCGCCTCAATGGTTATTAATATGTTGTAACCATCGATGATGATGGGCTGACCGGCAAGGTCAACGATTTTGACTTCGCGGTTCCTTCGAGATGTCAACTGCTGGTCGGAACAGGCACTTCGCATTATCGCCAATCTCTGTCTTTCCGTAAGTGAGAACCTGTCGCCAACTAATTTAAGGGAACTTTTGTCCGCATAACCTTTTGTCAGAAGTAGCGAAAAATCAGCAAGGGCTGTTCGCAAGCTGGCAATCGCAGCAGAGCCAAACAATTTTGCATCTGATGGATGCGGCCCTCTATGTGTTCGCCTATCGGGCATTCAAAAACCCTTCTCTGCTTATATGCATACCAATTTAACTTTTTCTTTTTGAAAAACCAGATGGTAGCATTTACAAATATAACGACATGCGAAAACGGGAGGTCATTTATATCTTCTGTAATAATGTCGTTATTAAAAGTTTATCCTGCGGATATAGTCATTAAAGCAAGGAAGATTGCTGCCCATACATAAAGCACCCAGAGTTTGGCCCAGTATAGAATGGCCATCAACAATAAAGCAGACCCAACACCCCAGATAATTGCTGTGGTACCTATTGCCGCTATTAGGTAGAACCCTGTAAGAAACGTACCTATTATGCTGCCTGCAGCACCCCAGGCGTATATGTCTCCAACAGTCCTGCCTGTTGGCAATCCCCGGTCAAGAGCCATCTTCGCAACTACTGGGCTTATCGTTCCAAGCAGTATAGATGGTATCAGAAAAACCATGAATACATGGCTAAACACTCGCATAGGCCAGCTTAGATTCCATAGCCACATCATCCCCCCAACAAGATTGTTGAATAATACTGTTAAAACGCACGCCGCCGAGGAAATTGCAAAAAGCACAGCTAACGCCTTTCTTGCGGGGAAGCGATCAGCAATACGCCCGCCCAAGTAATTGCCTATGGTAATTCCTGATAAAACTACTCCTATTACCGATGTCCATGTATACAGAGATGACCCGAGATGACGGGCGACCAGTCGGCCTGCAACCAGTTCGAGTACCATTA
>CP070728.1:270457-279565 GCA_020351025.1 Planctomycetota bacterium | reverse complement strand
TAAAGGGGCTTCTTTGGTTTAAGGACAGGAACGCGAAAAAAGGGCTGTTTTTGCACTTCCTGAACGCATACCCTGTCCGGCAACCTAATCTATTACTAAGAGCACCCAAACCGGGTATTTGTTACGGTTTTTTTGGGGGAATTTTTTAAAAAATTAAGTTTTTTATGTGTTAATGGCAGACAAAGATAAGTGGTTTGGGGGGCTTTGTAATTTACTATATGCCCCCGTCCACAGATGGCGGTGCTAAACATTAGTTTTAGATTGCCACGGCCAGGCGGCCGCTGCTACCCGCTTTCGCGGGCACAGGCATCGCAGTGGCCTGTCTTTGCGGTGCCTAAGAAATCCGGGGAGCCCGATAAACACAAACAGGGGCAAGTTGTGGTGTATTCGAATTTTTAAATTTCTTAAAAAAACACTCGACAAGGCCGACATCAACAACTATGATGATTCGGAGAGATGATATTGATTGACGGCCGGTGGTTCCGGCAGTAGTTTTTTTAAAAGAGAAAGGGAATAAAGATAATGAACATTTATGTAGGTAATTTGCCGAGCGAGGCAACCGAAGATAGCCTGCGTCAGGCCTTTGAAGGATTTGGCCAGGTAGAGTCGGTCAACATTATAAAAGACAAGTATAGCGGCGAATCAAGAGGATTCGGATTTGTTGAGATGCCGTCTAAACAGGAAGCAGAAAAAGCCATCGAAGAAATGAACGGCAAGGACCTGATGGGACGGGCATTGAATGTGAACGAAGCCCGGCCGAGGACCGAGCGTCGCGGAGGCGGCGGAGGCGGCAGAGGCAGACGAGGCGGTTTTGGTGATAGTCGCGGCGGCAGACGTCGGTATTGACTGAATTTAGGATATTCATTTTAACTGACTTCCCTCCCTCCATATTTTGCAACCTGGCAGAAGATGTTTGAAAAGTGCTATGCTGCCAGTTGAGAGGACTCCCGATGGTATTCGCAGCTCGGAAGGTTAGCGAGCATCGTATAGCGTTTAGCGTAGAGGGGAAAAGGCAGGACGGACAGTACTACCGGAAATCGAACAGTTGATATCGGAGTATGAAATCCGGGGTGGGTAGGGAATTGCCTATTTTTTCATCGAGGGGTTAAATATTTCTGTAATTATCAAAAAATCTTGACATATTTGTCCAGTTAGATTAGTTTTTTTGTTTAGTTTGTCTGCGTGTTGCGGTCAGGCGTTAGGTATTGCAGGTAATTTGGAGGTTTTTGTGGCTAAAGAGTTAGCTCGTGAGTTAATCAATGCAGGGGTTCATTTTGGGCATGGTGTGAGCAGGTGGAATCCCAAGATGGCCCCATTTATTTTTTCGAAGCGCGGCAACACGCATATTATTGACGTGAAACAGACGTTGGAAGGGATATTGGTAGCGAAGAAATTGCTTGCAGAGGTGGTATCATCCGGTAAGGACGTTGTGTTCGTAGGCACGAAGCGACAGGCACAAAAGGTAGTTGGGAAGGTTGCGGAGAGGTGCGGGATGCACTATGTTTCTGAGCGTTGGCTTGGAGGTATGCTTACGAACTTCCGTACGATACGGTCTCAGCTGCAGAGATTAGAGCAATTAGAGGCGATGCAAAAGGACGGGGCGCTTGAGAAGGAGGGCAAGAAGCAGGCATCGAGACTGAAGCGCGAGATGCGGAAGATAAGAGCTAATCTTGAAGGGATACGTAAGATGGTTCGTCTTCCCGGAGTAGTTGTTGTGGTCGATGCGAAGAAGGAGCATCTTGCGTTACGAGAGGCGAAGAAGCTTGGGATAACGACTGTTGGGATTATAGATACGGATTCGGACCCTGATGCGGTGGATGTAGTGATACCTGCGAATGACGATTCGATCAGGGCGATAGAGTTGATACTGAACGAGCTTGGAGATGCGGTGGCGGTAGGCAAGACGATGGTTTCGGCGAAGCGTGAGCCGAGGCAGCGACCTAAGCGTGAGCGAGCGAGAAGGGCTGCGATGGCTCGTGCGGAGGAGGGGAAAGTCGAGGCTGCTTCTGCTGTGGAAGAAGCAGAGGGACAGGCAGGCGAGGCCGGCTCACAAGAAGGCGGGAGTGAATGACAGAGGTTTGAGCAATTCTGAAGAAGATAAAATTCGAAATCCGAAGCACGAGATACGAAACAAACACGGATGACAAAAATTCGAGATTAAAGAGGGGATTTTTCGAGTCTTTGATATTTTGGATTTTGAATTTGTTTCTGATTTATACAAATTAGGAGTTTTTAAGATGGCGGAAATTTCAGCTTCAATGGTGATGAGACTTCGGAAGATGAGCGGGCAAGGTATGATGGACTGCAAGAGGGCGCTGGTGGAAGCGAATGGAGATATTGAGGAGGCCATAGGGATACTCAGGAAGAAAGGTCTTGCGACATTAGCGAAGCGTGCAGAGCGAGAGACGTCGGAGGGTGTGGTTGTCAGCGAGATGAGCGGCGATGGTAAAGTTGGTGCTCTTGCGACTCTTTGCTGCGAGACGGATTTTGTGGCTCGGAGTGAAGATTTTGTGTTGGCGTCGGCGGCATTGGCTGATTGTGCAATGGCGTGTTCGGCAGATGAGGGGACGGGGAATATTCTTGAGACGGCGGTTGGCGGCAAGAAGTTCAGCGATGTTCTGACTGAGACGATAAGCAGGACCGGCGAGAAGATTGAAGTTGGCGATTATGCGAAGTATAAATTGGCAGGGAGCGGGCTTATCGGCGTTTATATTCACTTCAATAAAAAAGTGGGCACGATGGTTGAGATTGAGACGGGTGATGAGGCGACGGCGGCAGCGGATGAGATAAGAAAGACGGCGGCGGATATAGCGATGCACATTACGGCGACGAAGCCGCTTGCATTGGATAAGGAGGGTGTTAGTCCGAAGATAATTGAGCGTGAGAAAGCTATTTTTGCCGAGCAGGTTAAAGGCAAGCCTGCGAATATCGTTGAAAAGATTGTGGAAGGCAAGCTGAAGAGGTTTTATACTGAGAACTGTTTGTTGGAGCAGCGATTTGTGAAAGATGACAGCAAGACGATTTCTCAGGTTCTTACTGAGGCTGGCAAGCAGGCTGGTGGAGAGGCGAGGATAAAGAGGTTTGTGCGATTCGAAGTGGGATAAGAGATGGCGTATAGCGTTTAGCGGGTATCGGCCAGAAGAAAGCGAAGGGGAAAATCAAAAGTTAAAAATCAGAACGCAAAATGACAAATAAAAATTCAAAAGGCAAGCGGGAGGATTTTCATTTTGATATTTTAATTTTTTCAATGTTGTTTTTTTTACGATAACTGAGGCTTGGATACTAAATAGTATCAACTAAATACTAATGGCAGAAAGTAAATATAAGCGAGTGTTGCTGAAACTTTCTGGTGAAAGTTTTTGCCGGGCGGGTGAATTTGGGATAGAGGGCTCTGCGCTTGGTTCTCTTGCTTCGAGGATATTGGAGATATGCAAGATTGGTCCGGAGGTTGCGGTTGTGGTTGGTGCGGGCAATTTTCTTAGAGGCGAGAGGTTTTCCGAGCTGAGCGGGATACCGAGAAACACGGCAGATTATATGGGGATGCTGGCGACGATTATCAATGCGTGTGCGTTGCAGGAGACACTTGAGAGTCTGGGTCAAGCGACTCGGGTTTTGAGTGCGATTGAGGTATCGGCGATATGCGAGCCGTTTATTCGCAGGCGTGCGCTTCGGCATCTTGAGCGTGGCAGGGTTGCGATATTGGCAGGCGGGACGGGCAATCCTTTCTTTACGACAGATACATGTGCTGCATTGCGGGCTTTGGAGCTTAGTGTGGAGCTGGTGATAAAGGCGACGAAAGTAGACGGAGTTTACAGCGATGACCCTGAAAAAAATCCTGATGCTAAGTTGTTTGAGAAGTTATCCTATACGGACGTTCTGAAACAGGACCTTAGAGTGATGGACCATTCGGCAATAAGCCTTTGCCGGGACCATAATATTGCGATTATTGTTTTGAATATTTTCAAAGAGGGGAATATAGCGAAGGCGATTTGCGGCGAGCGAGTTGGTACGTTAATTAGTTCGTAGTTTTTAGTATGTGTTTTTGTTAAGTTTGGTAAATAGGGAGGTTGTGAATGCCAGCCCAAGAGATTATCGCGGACAGCGAGGGAAAGATGAAAAAGGCGATAGAGGTTCTGCATGATGAATTAAGGATGGTTCGGACGGGGAGGGCCACGACGGGGCTGTTTGAGCATATTAAGGCTGATTATTACGGGACTCCGACGCCGGTGAAATCGTTAGCGACGCTATCGGTTCCGGCCCCGGACATGATAGTGATTAAGCCGTTTGACCCCGGTTCGATTAAAGAGATTGAAAAAGCAATCAGAAACAGTGATTTGAGCATTGCCCCGATAGTGGACGGGAAACTGATACGGCTGAGTATTCCGCCGTTGAGTGAGGAGAGACGAAGGCAGCTTGTTGCGCAAGCCAAGCAGATGGGCGAGCAGACCAAGGTTAGTATTCGTAATATCCGACGGGAGTCGAACAAACAGCTTGAGAAGGAGCAAAAAGATAAAGTTATCACGGAAGATGAGCTGGAACGAGGCAGGAAGCAAATTGATGATATAACGAAGGCTTACAGCGATAAGATTGACTCGATAGTCAGAAGTAAATCGGACGAGATAATGCTCGACTGATTTTTGTTAAGCTGCTGTTTTTTTAAAACACGTCACAGCCCTCAATGAAATCAGGGGCTAAATATTTTAAAAAATCCTTTCCTTATGGGATTAAGCGATGGTTGCTAAGGGGAGCTCTGAAAGCAGGCCAGACAGGAAAACGTGGAGGCGAGTACTCAAGTTAGTATTGGGGCTTGTAGTCATTTTAGTTTTGTTAATAGTGTTTCTTTTGCCAGTTTTTGTGTCGTCGCAGTGGTGTCGGAGGATTGTAATGGACCAAATCAACGGTTTGATTGAGGGTGAGGTATATTTTTCCGAGCTTTCAATGAGCTGGTGGAAGGGTATTAAGGTTACAGATTTTATTTTTAAGGATAGTGCCGGCAAAGCACTGGTTGAGGCAGAACAAATTAGTACAAAGCCCCACTATGGCTCGATTTTAATGGGCAGTTTATCTTTTGGCGAGACGATAATAGACGAGCCGAGAGTAGAGATTAATTTTGAGGGTCGACAGCCAAAAGGCGCTGGAGGTGTTCGGGGAGAGGTTCAGAAGAGTAATGAACGCGGTTCGATTGTTATACCGATAGAAGAAATCGAGCTTGTTGTTAAGGGCGGCAGTTTGAAAGTGACCGGTGAGCCGGCTGTAACTTTTGAAGCAGCCGGTATAAACTCGAGGTTGGCTGTAAGCTTTTCGGGTGAATACCCAGCGGGAGGTAGGGAGGAGCTTTTAGCGAATCTTGAGGTATGGGCCGAGTTTGGCTTTGAGCGGGCTCAGTATATGGGGTTGAATTTTGGCTCGACTACGGGAAAGATTCAGATGCAGGATAGCTTACTGCAAATCGGCTCATTTTCTTCGATTGTTAATAATGGTCGATTTAACTTTGGTGGTGAGGCGGACTTTAGAGAGGAGCCGACACTCTTTAGGGAAACGGGGCCGATGCAGATAGCAAAGGGTATACAAATCACCGATGAGGTGACAAGGAGTTTTCTGTCGTATTTGAACCCGATTTTTGCAAATGTTGTTACTATCAGCGGTGAGATAGATTTTAGCTGTGAGCGGCTTGCGATACCGCTTGTGGGAGGGAGTCGGAATGACGCTGAGGTTATAGGGACGGTAACGATAAGGCAGCTGCGTCTGGAGGCTTCAGATTTGCTTGGCGAGATTCTTTCATTTGTTGGTGTTGCCCAGAGAGGTCAAGATATTGTTATCGAACCGACGAGATTTTTTTTGCAAGACGGCTTTCTTCGCTATGATGATATGCGAATGGTTTTGGGTAACAATCCGATTAACTTCAGAGGCACAATCGGGCTGGACAGGAGTTTGGATATGGCAGTTATTTTGCCTTATACTACGAGGGGCGAGACGGTGAGAATTGGTGAAGAGATTGAAGGGGTGAGAATATCTTTGCCCCTTAAAGGGACTATCGATAATCCTGAGCTTGACACGGGCAAGCTGCTTGAGGAACAATTAAAGGAGGAATTGAAGGGGCGTTTGGGTGAGGAATTGAAGGAGCGTTTGGAGGATGAATTGATGGAGAAGTTACTGGAGGAGTTTGATGAGCTGCTTAAGCCATAAATGCACGGGAAGCTTATGCCATTATATCAGATTAGAGTTGGGAGAGCATAAAGATGTTTAAAGAACTTTTAATGACGCCGACGGCGCAGCTCGGGAGGATGAGCCGTTTTTTGGTTTTTCAGATTAAACTATGGTGGCACTGTGTGAGGCTTTTGATTAAGAACCGAGCGGGTCAGCAGGCGGCTGCGCTTTCGTATCATACGATTTTTGGTCTTGTACCTTTGGCGGTTGTGATGCTTTTGGTATTCCAGACGTTTCCGGCTTATCAGGATGTTGGTGACAAGGTTAAGGGCTTGGTTTATGAGCAACTTCACCTTTCGACTATAGAGTATCCCGACCCATCGAATGCTGATAGTAGTATAAGGTTGACGGAGCACGTTGATAAGATAATCGGGCGGGTTTTTACGGGATTGAGCGAAGGGACGATAGCGTTTTTTAGTGCGGTAATAATTATCTGGGCGGCTTTGGCCCTTTTATCGACGATAGAGCGTGCATTTAATAATATCTGGCGAGTTGGCAGGGGCAGGAGTTTTCTGCACCGGATAATCAATTACTGGGCCCTTTTGACCCTTGGGCCATTGCTTTTAGGTTTTGGTATATACATAACGACTCGATACGCGGCAGTTGGTCGGTTTCAAAGAACGGTTTTAGCACATATTGGTCCGGCTGTTTTGTCATACATAGTAGCGACGGTTGCATTTTTTTTGCTTTACTTTATTTTGCCGAACACGAAGGTTAAGGCGAAGGCGGCTATATTTGGAGCGGCGGCTGCGGCTTTAATCTGGTCGTTTGCGAAGTGGGGTTTTGGATTATATGTTACGAAGCTTATTCCTTACAGTCAGGTTTATGGTGTTCTGGGACTCATACCGTTGGGAGTATTCTGGATATTTATCACGTGGTTTATCGTGCTGTTCGGGCTTGAGCTGACATTTACTACGCAGCACTTGAAGAGTCTTGATGCGGCGGAGATTGGCTCTGCTAAGAAGAGGGAGGAATACTTTATAGCTAACGACCTTACGGCAATTAATATTGTAAGGGAGATAGCAGCTGCTTTTGAGCAGGGTAAAGCTCCTATTGAAGCGGCGGTTATATGCAGCAAATTGGGTATTCCTGCGGAGTTCGGGGACAAGATTTTAAGTCACCTTGTAAACAGCGGGCTTATATCGAAGACCTCTGAGCCGAAGGTTGGTTTTTTGCCTGCGAAGGAGCCGGGACATATCATGCTGTCTGATGTAGCGGAAGCTGTTGGTAAGGTGGGCTTTGCGCAGTTGCAAGCGGAGCGACCTGTGGTACTTGAGGAGATAGTGCAGTCACAGCGGAGCGCTTTGGCTGGTTATAGTGTCAAACAAATTCTGCGTGACGCGTCAGGCGGTTAGAATTAATCCGGCGATGATAGCTTAATCCAGTTACTGCCGGAATTATAGATAAAGAACAGGCCGAAGAGGAGGAGCGCTATCGAGCAAGCGATTAAGAGGATTTGCTGAGATTTTTGTCCGAGGAGTTTTGTACCTTTGAAGCTTGCCCAGGATAAGGCCTGTAGCCAAATAAGGTCTGTCAGCCAATGGAAGATAACAAATAATGCGAAGGCCCAGATACCTAAGTTACCTGCGGTAGTTGCGAGGGTAAGACCTACAGTAGCCCACCAGATGAGGAAATAGGGATTTCCAGCTGATAATATTATGCCGGTCAGGATGGGTTTTTGTTTGCCGGTTTTATCTTGTTGTGTTTTGGCGGCATTTAAGGTGGTTATCATTTGAATTGCCATTAGCAGGAGGAAGGTTCCTCCTGCGAGGCCGATAGCTATTTGAGTTTTGGGTGACTGGAGTATTTTGGCCATTCCCAGGATAATTAGTAACATAACGGGAAATTCAATGATGGCGTGGCCGAGGGCAATAAAAGCACCGGCGTATCGGGAGCGTGCACCCATTGCGATAGCAGCGGTGGTTACGGGTCCTGGAGCCATTGCACCGGAGAGGGATATTATCAGTACCTGAATTAGAAAAAGCGGCAAGTTCATCAGTTCACCAGCATTTAATAGTTTATTCACCGATGATTTTTAGGAGGGCTCTTTTTTTTCTTTTTCCGTCGAATTCGCCGTAGAAGATTTGCTCCCATGGGCCGAAGTCGAGCTGGCCATCGGTTACGGCGACGAGGACTTCTCGGCCCATAACGGTGCGTTTCAAGTGGGCGTCGGCGTTATCCTCGCCGTTGTTGTGTTGGTATTGTGAGTAGGGTTTTTCGGGAGCCAATTTTTCGAGCCAGACTTCGAAGTCGTGATGCAGGCCTGATTCATCGTCATTGATAAAGACGGATGCGGTGATGTGCATGGCGTTGCAGAGTATAAAGCCTTCTTTTATGCCGCTTTCTTTCAGGCACTGCTGAACATCCGGCGTGATATTGATAAAGTCCCGCCGCTGCGGCGTGTTAAACCAGAGCTCTTTTCTATAGGTTTTCATAAATACTTTTGCTCCGCTTTCAAATAAAATTAAAGTTTATTTCTTATCTCTTCCAATCATTTTTTAACTTCCGGTTCCTTTGCGGAGAGCTTTTCAAATTCTTCGCAAGGATATTCATTACAATGTGCGCAATTCTCAACACCTTTCTGGCGTCCGCACTTTCTGACCTGACAATTCCTGCTTGCTGCGAATAGCCTGTCATCCTCGGTCTTGCATCCATCACAGTCGGTGACATCTTCCGGCTTACATTCTTGGCCATAGAGTTTTTTGATTTGCTCGGCGATATCGGCCCTCATTTTGTATCTTTTTTCTTCGTTCTGCTCTCTTGTTGCTAAATAAATAGCGCATTTATGACAAGTCGAACCACAATAGCCAATTATTTCATCCATCTTTCCCGGCCCTCTATTAATTTGCGGTATACACTTTCGATGGTGTCGACCATTTTTTTGGGGGCGAATTTTTCTTT
>CP070728.1:261140-270357 GCA_020351025.1 Planctomycetota bacterium | reverse complement strand
GTGAATTTGAGCCGGAGCATCGTGCGTATGTTCGTTAAATCAATCAGAATTTTGAAAAGTCCGAGGAGGAAGATGCTTTCGAGCCGGCGAGCTTCAGTCAGGTTGTATTCGGCCTGGGCAGCGTCGATTGTATAATCAATCCTGCGGATGTCTTTATTTTGGTAGTATGCCAGGACAGCACGTTCTGCGGCTTTTTGCATGTAGTCGGGGAAGAGATTTGAATTTTCCTCTTTAAAGGCTTCTTCAAACTGTTCTGCAGGAACATTGCCGTCATTACTATAATCGGTTCCTATGGCTCTTTCTGTCAGTGTGCGTCTGAGTGCCAGCCGAAGGTTTGCGAAGTCGTAGCGAGTTTTGAAAAGCTTTACAATCGGTTTATCAATACACAAAAGCTCAAACAGTTCCTGCAGAGCTGACCTCCGAAGCAAGAGGATTTTGTCTATTTCAACGAGACTTCCAGCGCCAGGGGGCAGGGCATATTCAGTAGCCGATAGTAAGTCTGCGGCTGCATCGAAACTTTCGGCATTTGCCAAATCGAGCAGAGCAGTTCTGCTTAGCAACTGCATTTCTATTGCTCGAATTTGCGCTGTCTCGAAGGTATATCTCCAGTCGTCACCCCCGATGGGTGGGTATGTATAAAAATCCAAGATAGCTTGTTCAGTAACTTTGGTCATTTATTTAGTTCTCGAATAACTCTTTCGCTAGTACAATTTCGAGTTCTCTTCGTGCGCGGGCCAATAGTACATTGAACGAGAGATTATTTTTTATCTTTCCGCGCTTTAGAATAAAACCTCCACCGAGATTGACCTTTTCCTTGGAAAGTATTAGGTTATGTTTATAGCTCGGGCCAAGCTGGCGATTGATTTGCTTGATGAACTCATGGTCGATTCGCTTTTCCCCGCCGTCGATGATGACTTCTTCATCGCCGGTTTCGACTGCATCGAGCATTAGTTTGGTCATAAAGCTGCGATATTCGCCATCGGGAAGATTCTGTAGTTGCTGGCGTGCCTGGTTGAAGAGGTCATCGAGGATTTTTCTTTTCTCTGCAAGAAATTTTTTTGCGAGGTCCATTCTCGCAGCAGCCAGGAGATGTGCATATTTATCTTTAGCAGCTTTTTGAGCGAGGATTTCAGATTGTTTTTTGTATTCGGTGAGCTCTTCTTTGAGTTTGGCCTGTTCTTGGGCTTGTATTTTTTCTGCCTTGCTTTTTATTTTATCTGCCTCAGCTTTTGCGTTGGCAAGTATTTTTTCTATGACCTGTTCAGCTTCCATGATTTGGTATCTCGTATTTCGTGTATTGTTTTGTATTTTTTTTACACGGCTGCGGCAACCACCTGCGGCCAGTTAATACCGAATAGCAGCATAAACAATGTTACCACCAGGCCAAGCATCGCGTAAAGTTCCACCATAACTGCGTATATAACGCCCGCCTTGAATGCCAGCTCGGGCTGTTTGGCAGCCATCATTATGCCACCCGCACAGACTCTGCCCTGCAGAACTGCACTTATCAGGCCGGCAAAAGCAATAGGCAAACAAGCTACCAACACTTGCAATCCAAGTATGAAACTTAGTTCCGGAACCCCGGTTCCGCCGAAGAAGTTTAGTTCGCGCATAGCCATAAAAGCTGCCAAAAAGCCGTACAAACCCTGTGTACCAGGCAGTAAAACCATAATAAATACCTGCCCATACCTTTCCGGCTTTTCGCTCAACACGCCCGTAGCAGTTCTGCCGGCGATACCGATTCCAATTGCCGAGCCGATACCAGCCAATAAAGCCGCCAATCCGACACCAACCAAAGCCAATGTCATTCCATAATTCATTGCCAAACCTCTCTTTCTTAAAAACTAAAAACTCAAAGCCAGAAGCTACAAACCATAGCTCAAAATTCAAAACTTTTGAATTTTACATTATGGTTTTACATTTTTCATTTTACGTTTTAGGCTTTTTCGATATAAATGTGTTTATACTTCTTAGACAACGGCTCGAATAATTTACCGCCGCCAACAAAGAACTTTGGGAAAAACTCTGCGTATTGCAATCTCAAGGTATGAACAAAAGCGCCTAAGGCGTTTATAGCCATGTTAAGTCCGTGTCCACCAATAAGTACCAATACCATCGCCAGAATACCTATTCCGTAAGGTATATTGAGTGCAAGCTGTGCCATAACATTTATAGCCACTGCCAGACCAGCGGTAACCATACCGAGTGCCATCAATCTTATGTAACTCAGCACATCCCCTGCATAGAATATTGTGCTAAACAAGTTGTACATTCCCATGCCGATTCGGCCGCCCCAGCCGCCTTGACGCTGGCTGAATAGGAGAATCACAGCCGCTGGAATAATTGCCAGAATTCCAAAGAATTTCCCGATTTCAACTGAAACCACCCCTGCCTTACTCACCGCAAATATGACAAGTGAATTGAGCATCACCAACAGGGTCAATTGGTCGCACAGTCCGGCTATATATTGCTTGCGTCTAAGATTATGCACAAACGCAATCACCAGTCCTGCCATAATCTGGACATAGCCGAGTACCAGTGCCAAGTAGAAAAACTTCATGGGGTCTTCGAATGGGTCAAACCACATCATTTTCTCTCTGGCGGGTTTTAATATTGGTATGAACTGCTGTATTGCATCACCGAACCAGCCGCCGGTTAGTGCCCCAGCAACAACGGTGAAGCCTGAGCAAATCCCTAACATCCACATCAGTTTTTTGTCGCCCTGCATTTTCTTTATGAGGTAAACCATCAGGGCAATAATGACCAGGCCGTAGCCAGCATCGGTCAGACATAATGCAAAGAAAAGGGCAAAGAACGGGGCGAGAAATACGGTTGGGTCGACCTCGAAATGCTGAGGCATGCCGTAGAGGCGAGTTATGACTTCGAAAGGGCGGACGTAGTTTTTGTTCTCTATTTCGACTGGTATTTCCTCGTCCTCGGCAGGTTCGATTCTGCTTAGACTTGATGCGCGAAACTTCGAGACTAATTTCTCAATGTGGTGATAGTCATTTTTTTTCACCCAGCCTTCCATAATGATGGTCTGTTCGGTAGCAGGTGCAGTGTCTTTGGTCTGCTCTCTGTATAGTAAATTTTCATAATGGTCGTTGAGGATTTGGAGCTTGAGGAGATTTTTGCTCAGAAGCTTTGTTTTATCGTACTGAGCCTGCAATTGCTTTTGTGTTTCGTTTAACTTTTCAGTATGTTCGCTTATTAGCTCTGCTATGGTTCCTGTCATTGGCTGGAAACTAACGGGCTCAAACTCTGCCGAGCGCAGGAGCTTTTGTGTGTCAGATAGGTTTTCATTCAGGCAAGCAATAATGCAGGCATTTTTGTTTGTGGATGTTCCAATTATTTCCATTGCTGCATCAAGCGCAGAAAGCTGCTGCTGAATTTGCTCGAACATCTGATTTGGGAGCAGTCCTGCGAGGCATGTTGTCTGTTTTAGCCGGCCAATTTCTTCGACCGGTGTCTGTAATGCTGACCAGGGGTCGAGCATTTCCAGAGCAGCGGTGAGATTTTCACATTCGGCGTCGAGCTTTTCTATCGATGCCTGGCATTGATGGCATTGGTCGATGATGTCAAGGATTTGTTCATCCGAAACTACGTTGTTGTAAGATTTCTCATCGATAACGGTGCGAGGAGCAAAGATGCTCGCCAGTCCCTTTTGGTTTTCGGCATAATTTTTGAGAAAGTCGATACATTTTGCCAACCTTCCCAGGAGGAGCTCGATGTCTTTTGGTCGCTGGGCTGTTGTGGCGAGTTCGGGGAAATCTTTGCTGACGATAGCCTCATCTGCGTTTAATATCTGGCAGATACCTTTGAGCTGCAAGGCCTCGAGGAGGTCGGAGGCCTGCGAGCGGTGGCTGACAATCATTACTTTTACCATTTGGACAATGGCCATAGCTAACCTCTCAAGTAATCCATTATTTTTGCTAGTGCTGCGGCCATTTTGCTATCTACTTTGTTGCGAAGTTCCTGATGCTTTTTTTTGTTTTTTTCTTTGAGCTTTTTAACTTCTGCGAGTCCTTGTTTCTCTGCTTCTGCGACAGCAACATCGATTTCTTTTTTCCTTTCCTGCTCAGCCTTTTCTAAGGTTTGCAGGCGGTTTTGCTGACCTTTTTCGGCGAGTTCGGCAGCGTGGGCTTTGGCCTGTTCGATAGTTTCCTGGGCCTGGGCTTCAGTTTGTTTAATTTTCTTTATCAATTCCATTTGCGAGTCCGGGATTCAAAAATTGCCATTCAATTGGCTGATACACTATACTTTTATTTGTCAAATGACAATAGATAGCCAAAGGAAACTTTTGTTTATAGGAGTTTGTCAACCTTTGCGACAAGTTGTTTTACGTGAGCAAGTGATTTTTCGAACTGGGCCTGCTCGGTCTTGTTAAAATCAAGCTCTATAATCTGTTCGGTGCCATTTTTGCCGAGAACGGCGGGTACACCGATGAAATAGCCGCCTATATTGTATTGGCTGTCACAATAGGCACAGCAGGACAATACGTTTTTGTTGTCTTTGAGGATTGCATCAGCCATCTTGACAAGCCCTGCAGCTGGTGCATAGTAAGCACTGGAGCCGAGAAGATTTACTATTTCGATGCCGCCTTTTCGGGTTCTCTCGATAAGTGTGTTGATTTTTTTTTCATCGAGCAACTCGGTTATGGGAATTCCACTGACGGTAGTGAATCTGGGCAGAGGTACCATATCATCGCCGTGGCCGCCCATTAAGACGCATTTTATATCTTCTGCGCTTATGCCGAGTTCGGAAGCAAGCAGGCAGCTGAAGCGTGCGCAATCCAAGGCACCCGCCATTCCTATAACCTTATTTTTTGCGAAGTCGGTGAGCCTGGCAGCAGCATAGACCATTGCATCAAGGGGGTTTGATACAACAATAATGATGCTGTTTTTGCAATATCTAACTATTTTCTCGCTGACGTCCTTGATGATTGACAGGTTCTTTGCCAGGAGGTCATCGCGGCTCATACCGGGTTTGCGAGGCATTCCGCTTGTAATGATGACGATATTGCTGTCTCTGGTTTTTTCCCAGTCGGTGGTACCGATGATGTTACAATCGTAAAGCTGGAGGTGACCTGCTTGTGCGATATCAAGTGCCTTACCCTCAGCCAGACCCTTAACAATATCAAGAAGTACTATATCGCCGAGCTGCTTTGTTGCAGCAATGTGGGCGGTTGTTGCACCAACATTGCCGGCGCCAACGATTGTAATCTTACTTCTATTCACAAAAGCTCCTTATCAAACCAGGCGCGTAATGTATATTATTGAATTTCGCCTGATTATACGGAAAAAACGGGACGTTGCTAATAAAAAATATATCGTGGTATATAGGGAGGCAAGTTAAGGCTTCGGTTTTTGATTTTGGACGGCTTTGTTTTTTCTGTTGTATGTTGCTGACACGGCTATTTTACGATTATAATCGATGCTGGATATGAACGGCGATATAAGCATTACGGTTGTCTGTGATAATAATCCTTGCAAGGAGGGATTAGAGACGGCGTGGGGATTTTCTGCATTTATAGTTGGGGCCGAAAAAACAATTCTGTTCGATGCTGATGGTGATGGCTCAATACTGCTCGGCAATATGGAGAAATTGGCGATTGACCCACAGGGCGTAGATTTGGTGGTTCTGTCTCATGTTCACGGCGACCATACTGGCGGATTGGATGGCTTTCTTGAAAAGAACTCTAAGATAACTGTCTATCTGCTAAAATCGTTTCCGACAAAGTCTAAGGATAACGTGCAGGCATACGGAGCAAAGACAGTTGAAGTTGAACAGTCTCTGAAGATTTGTGAGAATGTTTATTCGACCGGCCAGCTTGGAAGATTGATTAAGGAGCAGGCCTTAATTGTCCGGACAGAAAGGGGATTGGTGCTAATAACCGGCTGTGCGCACCCGGGAATTGTGAAAATCGTAAATGCGGCGAAAGACTTTCTTAAAGATGATATTCTTTTGGTGATGGGCGGTTTTCATCTTGAATGGGCGACGAGAGGGAAAGTTGAGAAAGTCATATCGGCTTTCAGGGATGCTGGTGTACGTTATGTTGGGCCGTGCCACTGCAGCGGTGATAAGGCGAGAAGATTGTTTGAAAAGCACTTCGGCGAAAATTACATAAATGTCGGCGCAGGCAAGGTAATAGATATAGCCGATTTGCGGTGAAGGCAGGTTTATTTTTCTCTTTCACTCCGATTTTTGGATGAATACACGTGTTTATTGCAAATATACGTTGGTTAGGTTGCGTAGGTGTGTAGGCCGGCGAAGAGTCGGGAGAGATTTACCCAGAGGATGGTAATGATGATGACGGCTAGGCCTGTGACAGCCCAGATGCTGTTAGTACGGGGGCGGGATTTGCCATACATATAACGGAAGTGGAGGTATCCAACGTAAACGAGCCAGGATGCGAGGGACCAGAGTTCTTTTGGGTCCCAGCCCCAATAATCACCCCAGGCAAGCTTGGCCCAGACGCTTCCGAGGAGAAGGCCAAGCGTCAATAAAGGAAATCCTACGCGAATCAGGCAGTAGGTAGCTTCTTCAGGAGGCAGTAGGTTTTTGTTTGTGCCAGGTGTAGAACGCGTAAGCTGGAAGGTGGCCTGGCAGGCGGCTTTTGCCATGAAGATGTATGACAGCATATAGACGACGACATGTGGAGCGAAGAGCCAGCTTTGCAGGGCCGGGGGTAATTGCATGGGTTCTGCACTAAAGACAAAACCGGCAGGCGCAAGCACTACTACACCAATAAGCATATCGGCGGAGAAGCCGCCTATGCGGAGGATATGGCGGCAGAATAGAGAAAGAGGATAAACCATCATGCCCAGACCGAGAAAGACCTCAAAGAGGTTCTGAAATGGTACGTGGCGGACATGATACCAGCGATAAGCAAAGGCGGCAGCTGCAATTGCAAAGCCGAATATGTATAGGATGTGACCTGCTTTTTTGCAGTGCAGCAGCGACGTCAGAAAGGCGAGAAGATAAGCGGCTATGGCACAATAAATCAATAAACCTTGGGTTGTGTATTTAATTTCCATTTATTCGCTTTTTGATTTTTTTTGGTAAATATATGTCTTAGCCAAAAATGCCAGAAAACACCGATACCAAGCATGAGATATCCGGCGTAGACAAGGTTTAGGCCTGTATCGGAAACGACAGATAAAACAGTATATTTGTGTGAGTCGGCGTCATAGGAGCTCTGGTAAAAATGGTATCCGCCAAAATGGAGAGGGTGATTTACCTCAATGCTTTTTTCGGCGACTACTTTTCCATCTTTAATTAGCTCGATGTCACTTATGTAGTCAGAGATAGTTTTTCGATATGTTAGGAGAAATTTATCTTTAGTCTGGAAGTGGTCTGGGAAACGTTCAAAGACGTATTGTGTGGTTATGTTGCCGTCAGGCTTTTGAATCTGGACCTCGATGGCCGGATTGTAACCAGGCTGGGGGCCGTCAATGATTATCCTTTTGTCACCATCAATTGTTATTTTGAAATTCTCGAATACCCTTACAATCGTAATTGAACCCAAGTCGGGACCCGGGGAAAATATAGTGCCGATTTCAACGGGGATTTTATACTCGGCTTTGGGTGTATGGATTAGGAGGTATTCAGGCTTGTAAAATTCTACGCGGAAGTCCTTCAGTCTTATGGAGAAAGGCAGTTGTTTGGTCAGGCCTGTATTTTCGAGAGTGACGCGGTTTTCGGTGTGTCCTTCAAGGATTGTCATTTCGCCTGTTAGGATTTTGTCAATACCAAAGAGGTGCTTTCGGATTTTACTTGCGGCTGGGGAGCCCGATATCGCCCCTGCGAGGACAATGATACAACCGGCGTGTATCATCAATAGGCTGGGGAGGCGAATCAGACGGGCAAACGCGGCGAAAGCCGCTATTAAAAGAGCCGTGAGAACTAACCAGTAAACAGACAATAGTGGTGAATTAAAAAAGTTTTTTGCCTGATAGGGACCGAGAAATGCCCCAAAGATAGAGAGAAAAATTAATAATATGAACAACACGAGGGCAGTGGCCAGTATGGTGCGTCTTAGCTCTTTTTTAAAAGTTTTGTTTGTACCCATTAACTGAGAAATCCGGCAGTTAGGGTTTTTTATTGTGTTTTTCGGACTCGGGCTGCATATTAAATTAGCAAATTTCTGCTGCAGTGTTGCTATTTTATCGGCGTTATTTTCTTAAAGTCCATATTCGTTTGCTGCACAATTTATGCTAATTGGTAGCTAAAAGCAACAGAACAAATACAAAGGCCCTATTGCGTTGTAATAACGAGCAATTCTTTACTTGACAAAGCACGGCGATTTTTGGATAATAAAATTAGGGCAATAGTGCCAAAGGTAGTGAGGAGCCAATGCGTTTGGTCGTTAAAAAAGGCGGAGACAGCGTCGACGAATTCAGATTCACCAAGGGTCCTATTTATATAGGCAGGCAATCAAACAGCCAGGTTTACCTGCCTGATGCGGCAGTTTCGAGGCAGCATGCGGTGCTGTATAGCACACAGGACGGGAAATGGACGGTGGAGGACTTGGACTCGGCTAATAAGACTTATCTGAATGAAGAGGCGATACATAAGGTTGAGATTAAAAATGGTGACCGTCTTCGTATAGTCGATTATACAATCGAAGTAGAGCTTGAAGAGGCACCTAAGGAAGAGAAGGAAAAACCGATTGAGCTGGAAGATACGCTGACTGCAGCTGCTCGGGGCCCACAGATGATAGAGAGGCAATTGACTACGCCGGATGCTCCTCCTATCAGATTACCTGCCAAGCGGGCGGCGGAGTTTTTGGAGGCTACGGAGGCAATTGGCAAAGCCGGCAACCTCGATGAATTGCTGTTAGCGTTGCTGGATATCACGTCAAAGCAGCTTGGTACTTATCATGCCTGGTGTGCGCTGAGAAACCAAGCTACCGGCCCGATGACCTGTCATGCGGGGCGAAACCGCGATGGCAAGGCGATGGAGATAAGCGATATAAAATTCAATGAAAAGATTACAGCGTCGGTTGAAAAAGACCAGTACTTACTGTATATCTTTTCTCGTGACATGTCCGTGGACAAAAAGACCCAGGTACGCTCTATTGTGATAGCACCAATAGTAAGCAGCGGCGGCTGCTTTGGTGTATTATATGCCAATAATACATTTCGCGACGACCACTACAGTCTGAGTGATTTGGACTATCTTATGCTGCTTGGAATCCACACAGCGGCTGCGATAG
>CP070728.1:251371-261040 GCA_020351025.1 Planctomycetota bacterium | reverse complement strand
ATATAAGTAATGATGGCAAACAACGACAGCACGATAGCAATCAACGCCCGTGTTTTTGCTTCTCTCCCGACCGAAGGGTCTATCTGGGTCACTCTGGGTAGTGAGGTCTCCAGCTGGGTTGCAGCTATAACCTTTGTCCTCTCGCTTTCAACAAACCGTGCCCATTCATCCTCCGTCAGCTCCCGCAAGCCTGCTTCCGGCTCTGCAGTTATATAAACAAAGGAATTTAACAACTGTTCCGGCTCTATTGTACTTAAGTCCTCGCTGAGAATTTTATAGGGATAACGATTAAGGTCCCGCATATCCGGCTTGAACAGCAAATCTGTAAATCTACCTTCTATTTCCCCTTTAGTGGCTGGCCTTTCGATTTCACAAGTGATTTTAACACCGCCCACAAAATCAACAAGCTCAGGGTAAACGTCTATGAGCTCTTCGGTTACTTTTTCCTGCGAGATAATTTTGGGCAGAAGATTTCGCTGAAGCTCCAATTCATCACCAAAAGCAGACAGTACTGCGTTATTGACAATCTCCTCGACCAGTGGTTCTGAGATGCCGGCATCTGGAAAGGCAGTGCTGAGGATCTCTTTGACCAGTGTTTTATTGGCCTGACTTGTACTTACGATGAATGAAACGGGATTGTTCCCTGTTGTTATCAGCAAATTGCTCAATCCCCTGCCAAATTGAGCCTGAGCTTTTTGGATTGCCGAGAACAACTCATCGGTCGTTTTATTGACAGTTTCCGGAAAAGTGACCGTAACGGTTGTTTTATTCGTCTCCGTAGTGGTAATCTCGTATTGCCGACCTGATTTGCCAACGCCGTAGACATTAGCCGTCTCAAGAGCGGGGTTTTCTGAATCAGCACCTACCTTGCGGACTCTATCCTCCACATCCTGTCTTGTGAGTCTGACACTATCCTTCAGATTGATTTGAACAGAAGTGCCGCCAGTAAACTCAATATCATATTTATTGTTCTTTACATCATCTCTTGTGAAGAAGACAAACAGACCTGCTGCTATAAGAGCAGTCGATATGCAGAAGAAAAGTGGTCTGGCGGCCATCCAGTTTACATTCGGCTTGTGTATGAGGCGGAGCATAACCAAATGGTCTTTGATAATGCGCCTGGATAAAAGAATATCAAAAATGACCCGAGTTACGAACAAGGCAGTGAACATGCTCGATACTATCCCGAGCATAATGACAATAGCAAAGCCCTTTATCTCCTCAGACGCCACCCAGTAGAGAATCGCTGCGGTGATAAATGTAGTGATATTGGCATCTAAAATAGTTCTAAATGCTCGCTGGTAACCGTTCCTCACTGCTATTCTCAAAGATGAGCCTCGCTGTTGCTCTTCACGAATTCTCTCAAAGATGAGGACGTTGGCATCAACACTCATACCGATGGTAAGTATGAGACCGGCAATGCCAGGTAACGTGAAAGTTGCGTTGCTCAGGGCCATTATTGCCAGAACAAAGAGTAGATTCATAAGCAGTGCCGCATCGGCAATTGAACCAGCAAGCGTATAGTAGCCGAGCATACAGATTACCACTATTGCAAGTCCGATTAAACCGGCTTTGATTCCACGGTCTCGGTTGTCTACGCCGATTGAAGGGCCTATTGTTTTTACCGAGATGGGCTGTTCTATCAGTCGAGCAGGCAACGAGCCGGCGTTGAGTTTGCTCACCATATCCTCAACGTCGGTTTGGGTGAAGCTGCCTGTGATTTGCCCCCTGTCGAATATCCTTGAGCGTATAGTGGGGGCAGATATCGCTATGCCATCAAGAAGTATACAAAGCGGCCTTTCGAGATTCTTGCCTGTAACATTAGCGAATAGTTTGCCGCCCCTTTCATCCAGAACAAAATCAATAGCTCTTCGCCCCGTTTGAGGTTCTGTGCCGGGTTTAGCTTTTACTAACTTCCACTCTTTTTGGTTGGGGCTGTGCAGCATCGTTTCGTCTGCTTTGTTACTTGCCAGAACGTAATATTTATCACCGAACTGCCCAACTACAGTTCCTTCCACTCGCCATTCATTAATATTTTCTATTTCACACCATATATAACTGATGTCTGAGGCATATTTGGGTCCTTTTGTCTTGAGCAGTTCAAAATAACGAGCCATTCTGTCAGGGTCGACCTCAGGATGTCCGACTGTCGGCAGGATTCTAAACTCAAGAACGCCAGCGCCCTTGAGCATCCGCTGTAGGTCCTTAGGGTCGTCGAGCCTGCCTCTGAAGGGACGGTACTCATCAAAAGCTGCAATCACATTGTCAATTAGCCCCTCGCGGCCAGGAAACTGGAGTTTAAGCTCATCAATGGATAAGGCCTTTTTAGTTGATTTGGGCGACATTTCCAGACACACACTTATCTGGTCTTCAGTTAAATTTAACATATCGAGGGCTTTTTTGGCCTCTTCATATTGGGCGTTTATACCTGTTTCAGCATCAGTCAACTGACCAACAACTTCAGCCCAGTTGGTGTAAGTTTCCACATATCTTGTAAGCAGCTCGAGATTATCATCAGAGCCGAGGAATTCCTTCAGCGAATCTGCCAGTTGCTGCTCATCGAGCTTTGCCCACCGGCTAACACGAAATTTTACCTGGTTGATGTCAAGACCGACCGATGGGAACCACTCTTGCATCGTTCTGAGTTCGTCAGCAAGGTCATCTCTTTGGTTTTGCTTAGCTTTGCGCTCATCGTATACAGCCGCAAGCTCCAAGAGAATCTCCAGTCTCTCAGTTGAACCCTGGGCGAACTTCTCGAAATCCTCTGTACGCTGCTCAAACGGCTTCTGGAGACTGCGCATAATTACTGCGGGATTCACATTTTCATCAAGCAACTCGCTCAGTGCAATTTCGAAGTTCCGACGCTCTGTCCGTGTTTCTGCGCTGGCCAGGGGCATTTGTATCTCAAAACGGGTACTGCCCTGTGGGCGCCATATAAGGTTCTGGATGTTCGCAGGGTCTATTCGCCTTCGAAGAACCGTTATCATCCTCTGAGCAAGGTCTCTCTTTTCCTCTTCTCTTAGACCTTGTGTGTCAATCTCATAAATCAGGCTTGTACCGCCTGCCAGATCTATTCCGGGCTTTAATGTCTTGCCTGGCGGATACAATGTCCAGGCTGCAACCACCACCAAAACAATAATTACAATAATTTTGGGCGCCAGATTCTTATCCATAACCTTTTCACCATATTTTGCTTCGCGTAGTTACTAACGTTCATAGACCACAAAACATAAATAACTCAAGCTACTAATTTTCATCCTTCGATAACTTTTTACCGATTGCTGAAGAGGCAACTTTTATTTTCGTATTATTCGACTCATCCACCTTGAGGGTAATCTCATCGCCCTTGATATCCACGACAGTTCCGAGAATGCCGCCGATTGTTCTGACCCTGTCGTTTTTCTTGAGCGATTCGACCATTTGTTTAAGCTGCTGTTGTTTTCTACGAGGCCCTCTAAAAAGGATAAAGTACATAAACACAAGCATCAAGACAAGCCAAACCCACGTGCCGCCTCCGAAAGGTCTTGCCGGTGGAGCCTTCGCTGCGGGTGCATTGGAGTCAGGTACAACCGTTATCGCCTCACCTTCCGAAGTCACCGGCTCTGAAGTAACGCGAGAAGTTCCTTCTTGTTCTGCCGTCTGAGCTAATATCCAAATATTGTTCATTTTTACTTTCCTTTCATTAATCGTAATGCACATCGGATAGCGTATAGTGGATAGAAATAAAAGTCAATTATGAATTGAACATTGAAAATCCCTCTATTGTCAGAACTATCTATAAAAGTTTTTGTACCTCTTTAAGGTTTCTGTGGCCCAATCGGCAAATTTACCTTCTTTTAGCGTCTGTCTTATTCTGGCCAACAATCTCTGGTAAAATGTTAGATTATGGAGCGAAAGCAAAATTGGGCCAAGCATTTCACCAATATTGAAGAAATGTCGGAGCGTGCCTCGTCTAAAATTTCTGCAACAGTAACAGTCGCAGCCTTGCTCGACCGGCCGGCTGTCTTCTATATGAGCGGTGTTCCTCAGCCGGACATATCCATCTTCCGTAAAAGCACAGGCGTTTCGCCCGTTACGGGTGGGCAAAACACAGTCAAACATATCAACACCAGCGGTTACAGCGGCGATAATATCAGCAGGCGTACCAACGCCCATCAGATAACGGGGCTTATTCTGCGGTAAAGACTTCGTCAACAGTGAAACTGTCTTGACCATATTGTCGTGCCCCTCACCTACACTTAAGCCACCAATAGCATAGCCATCAAAGTCCAATTTAACCAATTCTGAAGCACAATGTGTTCGAAGGGATGGATTTATGCCGCCCTGGACAACAGCAAAGAGTAACTGGATAAGGTTGGTGTGGGCTTGTTTGGCCCGCTTTGCCCAGTGGATAGTCCTTTCCACAGCTTTTTCCAGTTGTGAATCATCACAGGGAAAAGGTGTGCATTGGTCGAAGCACATTATTATATCGGCCCCGAGCCGATTTTGGATTTTTGTCGCGATTTCAGCATTAATGTATACTTTTGCACCGTCCACATGGCTGGCAAATTCAACTCCATCGTCATCAATTTTTGTCAGAGAGCTTAGCGAAAATACCTGATAGCCACCACTGTCGGTAAGTATGGGAGAATCCCAGGACATAAATTTGTGCAACCTGCCAAGCTTCTCAACAATATCAACTCCGGGACGCAGCAACAGATGATACGTGTTGGCCAAAACAAGTACCGAACCAGTCTCTTTTAGCTGTGGTGGCGTAATCCCCTTTACAGCACCGGCGGTGCCAACCGGACAAAACGCCGGTGTTTCGACACTGCCGTGGCTCGTGGTTAATACGCCGAACCTGGCACCAGTCCGGCGGTCTGTTGTTAGAACCTCAAAATTGCCCATCATCTCATATTTCTAATAAATAATACTTAGCTCAGAACCGGGATAGTAATAGAAAAGAATATCTCTTACTGTTCTGCTTTTCCTTGCTAAGGCCTGGGCACCACATTGACACATTCCCACGCCATGGCCATAACCTCTGCCTGAAAGGAAAGCCCATTTATCACCCATACTAACAATCTTGCAGATGGTGCTTTTTAGCGCGCGGCCGGTCGGGTTGATTGTCAGCCGTAAGTCTTCGGCTCGCAGAAAAGCACTCTCAGCAGTCGAGCCAACCAGCTTAACCAAAGTCAACCTGGAAAATCCCTCATAATTACTTTGTTTGGCGGGAATAATATCTGTAACCTTGCCAAGTTTTTTCAGTTTTGGGTAGCTTTGCAAAATTTTATTTGTAACAGTATTCTTATCGAATCGAACCATAGGCCAGAAGAAAAAGCTCGGTTTGGCTACCTCCTTACAATAAGGGCAGGGCACGCCAACAAGCGGCTCGAAAGAATCCCCGAATACATGCTTGCTGTTCTCGGTGTGTCCACCGCAGGTTGAACTGTAGTAAGCAGGAAAAAGGGCATCACTATCGTTGGATTGCTTACAGACCAAGACCTGGCCCCACGTTCTGTAAATAGCATCCCAAACTCGTGCTGATTCGGCGCTTACGCCAAGATAAACTTGATTTGCCTCAGTTTTTTTAACGTCCCAGGTTCGCTTAGAACCAAAGTGATTTTTGATATATAAACAATAGGTCCTTGCCGCTACCGCCTGAGCTTGCAGCGCAGCCGGCTCCCAATAATCCGGCATCTCGGCGCCCACAACACCAGCCAAATACGGCTCAAGCGGGACAAAGTTTATGGCATCAAAAGAGTTGCCGTCGTCATTGACGATAAGCATTAATTTGCCACGATAATCCTGGTCGTTTATTTCAAAGATATGAGGGTCATCAGGCAAAATAATCGTTTCCCGGCCCATCAAGGCCATGCCAGCGACGACAATCCTCCTATTAGATATATTTATGTTTAGCGGCTTGTTGAGTCGACCAACGTGACCCACAGTAGTTTGCGTTTCGGAATTAATGACACGAAAGGCCGAAGGGGCGAACAACTTACACGATTGAACATCATCAAGGAGCAGGACTCTTACCCAAAACCGTTGTTCAATATCCATTTGAGGAGTTATTCTAACGAAAGGCCTCGCTCTACAGCTGCTGAAGATTATCACCCAAAATAAAAGAATCCCAACTTTGCAGTATCCAGCAAAACCAGGGGTACAGAAGCTCAAGTAAGATAGATGCTTAACGGAGGTAACGGTCGGTTGGGTAGCATCGGCTAATATCACTTGTCGTATCCGGTATTTTGTATCCTGCTTCACAAAAATTATTGTTTTTCAATCCAACCTTCTCAGTGACAGCCCAATGCTACCAAGTGTTCTTTTAATTTCGTTCAAGCTTGTTACGCCGAAGTTTTTAACTCCGAGAAGTTCGGCTTCTGTTCTACGTATCAGATCGCCAATCGTGCGAATATTGAGGTTTTGCAGGCACTTGCGCGACCGAACCGATAACTGAAGGTCATCCATAGACTTACTCAAGAGCTGCCCATCTTCACCTTCAGCAGTACCGCGGTCAAAGGACTCCTCTAAACCGAGTTGCTTCTCTTCCAGAGCTATACCGAGACGTAAGCCTTTCGATTCGAGAATGAATTTGATTTCCCTAAGCGAGGTCTCGCCAAAGTTTTTATAAGACAGCAACTCCACCTCGGTGATGTTCAAAAGATCGCCAAGTGTCACAATATTCATTTTTCTCAGGCAGTTTCTGCTGCGAACCGAAAGCTCAAAATCAGAAATTGGCGTTTCAAGAATTTGCACCCTGCGGTCTTTTTTCTTTTCCTTCTCCTCATCGTAGAACATCGTTTTTGAGCTTTCAATATCCTTTTTGAACAGAATCGCCCTTTGATGATTAGGATGGAACTTCAAGACTTTATCTACACATCGGGATGCTTTGTCAAACTCGCCTATATCTTCATAAAGCACAGCCAAATTCAACAGTGCGCTTATATAAACGTTCGAGCTTGAAGCAATTTGTTTATAATAGTCAATAGCTGCATCTTCATCGCCCGACAAATCACAGCGATAGGCTAAGTGGAAAAGGGCCTGTTGATGGTTCGGAGATAATTCCAAAGCCGTCTCGTAATTATCCATCGCTTCTTCATAAAGACCTTGTGTCTCCTGAAGACGTGCGAGTTGATAATGATATTCAGCACTTACCTTCTCAAAATTAGAGCATTTTTTGATTTCCTTTGCTGCGGCATCGAAGTTCGATGCACACCGATATGTTGCCGCTTTTTCCAAAGCGATGCTTAGTGGGTCGGCCTCGCAATTAAGACTATTTTGCAGGTTCTCGATTGCTTCGTCGAACTGTCCCAGCCGCCGAAGTGCAAATGCCAAGTAGATAAACTTTTCCTTGCAATCTTTTGCCTTTTGGAGTTTTTGGACTGCTTCACCATCTCTTCCAAGTATAAAAAGGCCGATGCCCGTTGCGAGGGAAGCTTTCTGGCCGGTCCTGGACATATTTTCTCCAACTTGTTCACCGAAAGCGAGCAGACTTGACTCACTACAATGGACAAACATACACAGTTTTTCTATTTCATCCATAGACGGTAATTTATCAGCAAACAAGTCGATTTCACATTCTGCAATCGGCTCCATAAGATTTAGCTCCTTATTCGTAGCCTCTATTTCCTGATTATACAAACGAAAATATTATAATGCGAAAATGAGTATTTGCAACAGATTTTTCCTCAAAGGCTCCTATGGGGTGCACTTCATAATTGTAGATGGATTGCTTAAATTTTAGACATGATATTCGGTGAACAACGCCATATTGTCATTCCCGCAAAAGCGGCAATACAAAGCTACGCACAGCCGGCGACATAATACTGCAAACAAAAAACCGTTTCCTACCTATAAAGATGATGTGCACCAGCTCGTACAGGCGCGGCAAAACAGAGAGAAGAATGGCATTAGACCACAGACAAGAAGTAGCACCGTCGGCTCAGGGAACCTGCAGCCGACATTGATTGCCTGACTATGCACAAGATTAACAATTTAGCATTTTTATAAAAAAAAAGCTTGACGAGTATTTCCTGCGTGGTAATTTGCAATTATAAGCGATTAATGACAAAGCAAAATAGGCGGAACTCAAGAAACCCTGGACAACTAAGGGGGTTATAACCATTAAGACGTACTCCGTTGAGGCCTTGGTTACCTTTCGAGCTTGCGCAGGGTCTCACTTGGGTGATTTCCATACTTTTATGTATTCACAATAACACAAAAATAACCATTAGTGAAAGGAGACGAAAATGAAATTGACAAAAAAACACAAAGCCACCCAAGTAATTTTCCTGTTCGCTTTAATTGTCACAGCCGCCTTAACTTACGCAAAAGCGCCCAATCCCAAACGGTCAAGCTATTCACCCGTTGTCATCACGGAGGACTTCGATTCCATTATGGCCAAAATGAAAGCTGCCAAGCCAGAAGTTATGAACCGCCAAATGGATTTGCTCCACGAAAGGTATGACCTATCCAACAGACCCGCCGAAGGTGTTACTATGTCTCGTGGAAAACCCATCCAAGATGGAGTCCGTGTAAAACTACCTCTGGGAATGACGTGGCAAAAGCTGGCCGAAATGACCCCGGATGAAATTCGCGAAAAAGGTTGGTTCCCCAAAGGATTAATGCCTTTGCCTTTTCCTAATCATCCGGAAGGTGGTATGCTATTTCCGCAATTTGTGATAGATGAAGTGAAAAAACAGGAAGGGCGGGATTTGACCCGTTTCGACCTTGATTTTGACCTGCCCAACCATTTTCTACCTGAGTTTCCGGCAGCTATTTATTTAACCACACGTCCCGACCTCGGCGATGTTTCCCAAGGGAAAGTTGTAACTATGGACAATTACTACGAGCTGTTTAATGGCATACTTAACCCAAAGCAGCTTGAGGGGGTTCGTTTATTGGTCACACCTTTCCCGCAGCAGCAGTTCAATCAAACCGAAGACCGCCGCAGCGAACGTCCAAGCAGAGGGGTAACCTGTTTTGACTGCCATTCCAACGGACATACGGCAGCGCCAACACATTTGGTAGGCGACATCCGGCCACAAGAGTTTCGCCACCGACTCGATACGCCGACACTTCGGGGGCTCAACATCCAACGGTTGTTCGGCTCGCAACGGGCCTTGAAAAGTGTGGAAGATTTTACTGAGTTCGAACAACGAGCAGCCTATTTTGACGGAGATCCTGTTACCGCCACCAAAAAGGGAGTCAACATCCTTGAACGAGGCAGTCAAGTTCACTTCATGGCTGAATTCGAGGCGCTTCTGGACTTTCCACCGGCCCCAAAGTTGGATGTTTTCGGCAAACTCGAGCCAGGCAAAGCCACGAAGGCCGAGCTTCGCGGCCAAGACGTATTTTTCGGAAAGGGCACCTGCTCAACATGCCATCCGGCTCCTTACTACACCGACAATCTGATGCACAATCTGAAAACCGAACGGTTCTACAAACCACAAATGATAAACGGAAGATATGCTGCAGCAGATGGCCCGATTAAGACCTTCCCGTTACGTGGGATAAAAGACTCGCCGCCTTACCACCACGATGGCCGACTGCTTACATTGGAAGATACAGTGGAGTTCTACAACCTGATACTTGGAGCCAAACTAACTGAGCAAGAAAAAAAGGATTTGGTCGAATTTCTTCGGGCCCTATAGATTAAGACAAACACACATAAAAAGGTTGGTCGAA
>CP070728.1:241558-251271 GCA_020351025.1 Planctomycetota bacterium | reverse complement strand
GGGATGATGTAGATTCAATTGTGCGAACATTGAATCTGGCGAGCGATGATGCGGATGTTGTACTACTAACCGGCGGGCTGGGTCCGACGGACGATGATTTGACCCGCCAGGCGATTGCAAGATTTCTCGGTGTCGAGCTGCAATTTCAGAGCGAGCTTCTGCAAAAGATACATGATTTTTTCATCCGGCGAGAGCTGCAGATGCCTACTAATAGCAAGGTGCAGGCGTATATACCAGCCGGTACAAAAGCACTTGTGAATAATTTTGGTACAGCACCAGGTATTATGGCGCAGACAAAAAACAAGCTGCTTATTGCTATGCCTGGCGTGCCGGCGGAGATGAAACGAATGTTTGAAGAGTCGGTTTTTGCTGAGCTAAAAAGATTGGCCGGCGGACAGGCTGTAGTTGTCCGAAAGCTAAGATGCTTCGGGACCGGTGAATCTAATATAGCTAAGATGCTCGGCTCGATTATGGAGCGAGGCAGAAATCCATTAATCAACTGCACAGCCGAATGCGGCGTAATCACCCTGCATATTGTTGCAAGCGCAGAAGATAAAAATGAAGCGCAACAAATGGCTGAAAAGGATGAAAAATTCCTAGCTGAATTACTTGGGGAGTTAGTTTACGGTAGGGCAGATGAGACTTTAGGTGAGGTGGTAGGGGAGAAATTGGCTCGGCAGAAAAAGACCATTGCCGTAGCCGAATCCTGTACAGGTGGGCATTTAGCTAAGCTACTAACTGATATTCCTGGTTCAAGCAGGTATTTCACATATGGTTGGGTTACTTACAGCAATATTGCGAAAACCACCGAACTCGGCGTAGAGGCCGATTTAATTCAAAAAAACGGCGCTGTAAGTGAGCTAGTAGCAGAGGCAATGGCCAAAGGTGCCAGAAAAAGGTCTGGTGCCGATTTTGCAATTGCTGTAACCGGTATAGCTGGACCAACCGGTGGAAGCGAACAAAAACCCATTGGGTTGGTATTTGTTGCTATAGATTCCGATAATAGTTGCGAAACTAAGCGATTTATCTTATCCGGCGATAGAGAATCTATACGGCTTCGAGCAGCACAAACTGCCTTAAATATCCTGCGGCTAAAACTGGAGACTTGACTAATTGCGTTAACAATGATAGAATAGATAGTGCCGAGATTTAGGCAAAAGATGGGGTAAATTATGGCAAAAAGTCGTAGGCATTTAGGTGAAATCCTCTATAAAGCCGGGCTGATAGAAAAGCAGGTGCTTATCGATGCGATTAAGGCTTCAAAGGCTAATAATAAGCAGCTTGGGCAAGTATTGCTTAGTCGGGGCCTTGTGGATGAAGAAACTCTGACGAAGGCGCTTGCCAAGCAATTTGGGTTGGAATATGTGAACCTTGATAAAATTAACATTCCGCCCGACACAATGAAGCTTATCCCGGAAGACCTTATAAAACGCCACAATGTCCTACCGCTCGGTATGAATAACGGCAAAATGAAAGTAATTATCAGTGATCCATTGAATCTGGACATGATGGATACACTCCGATTTCGCCTGAATACTGAATTGGAGTGCTGTTTAGCGAACCCTTCGAAGATTAGCTCATACATCCAAGATTTGCTGGACCAGGCAAAAAGCAAAGAGGATGACCGGTTGAAACATAGTATTGATGCAACAGCTGCTGAGCTTGCCGAGGCTGGTCACGACTTGCAAGCAGAGGTTCTTCGTGCCGAAGCAGCAGGCGATGACGAAGGCCCCATTATACGCCTGGTAAACCTCATAATAGATAGCGCCTGCTTTATGCGGGCCAGCGATATTCATGTTGAGCCAATGACCGATAGGGTTCGGATTAGATACCGGGTTGACGGAGTCTGCTTTGAAAAGGATAACATCCCCAAGAATATGCAAGCAGCAGTGACTACTCGCTTGAAGATTCTGTCCGGTATGGATATTGCGGAGAAAAGACTACCGCAGGATGGTCGTATTAAGCGTATGGTCGGAGGCCAGGATATTGACTTTCGCGTTTCCGCTTTGCCGGGTAACCACGGAGAGAGTATAGTGTTGCGAATTTTGCGGCCCGATGCAGTCAATATTGGTATCGAATCACTGGGTTTTGAACAGGATAATTATGCGCAATTTCTGAAGATAATTAAGAGGCCCAACGGTATCTTTCTGGTGACAGGTCCGACCGGTAGTGGTAAAACCACAACGTTGTATGCAGCCTTGCAGGAGCTTAACAAGCCGGATAAGAAAATTATTACAGCTGAGGACCCTGTGGAATACAACTTCGACGGGATGAATCAATGTCAGGTCAAAGAGGAAATCAAATTGACATTTGATAGGATTCTTAGAGCAATGCTTCGACAGGCTCCTAATGTTATCCTCGTTGGCGAAATCCGAGACGGTGTTGTTGCAGATATCGCAATTCAGGCCGCACTTACGGGGCACTTGGTTTTTAGCACCTTGCACACCAATGATGCCCCCAGTGCGATTACGCGTCTAATAGATATGGGAGTTAAACCGTTCCTCGTAGCAAGTTCGATACAAGCCATTATGGCGCAGAGACTTGTAAGGGTCATTTGCAAAAACTGCAAGGTAATTGATGAAAATCCGGACCCGCAATATTTGCGATTACTCAATATTACGCCGGAGGATATCAAGAAAAATCCTATCCACAAGGGAACAGGGTGCAGTCAGTGTCAGAATACCGGATTCAAAGGCAGAATAGCCATGTTTGAAATGGTTGAACTGAACAATGAAATAAGAGAATTAGCCTTTAAAAAGGCACCCACGGGCGACCTGAGAAAAGCATGCCGGGCAAGTGGAATGAGAACACTGAGAGAGGACGGCATAATCAAAGTGTTCCATGGAGTAACAACACCAGAGGAAGTAGTGAGGATAACCCAAACGGAGGACGTGGTCTTAGATCAAACAAGATAAGTTATTAAAGGGGTCTCGAATGGCAACCGTTAATATGGATCGCTTGTTACAAGCCTGTGTCTCACAGGGTGCCTCGGATATTCACCTTGTTGTTGGCCGTTCACCTGTGTTGAGAATTGACGGGCAACTCAGGTCTCTGGAAACAAAGGTTCTTGAACCGGATGATACCGTTGCTTTGATGAAAAGCATTGCACCTGACCGAAATCAACAGGAACTGCAGGAAGAAGGTGGAACCGACTTCGGCTTTGCTTACGGCGACGCAGCCAGATTTAGGGTGTCTATTTTTCGACAAAAAGGCAGTATCACGGTTGTCTTACGTCTTATCCCAACGAAAATTATGACTTTTGAAGAAATAGGTTTACCTAAGATTTGTGCTGCTTTATGCCGTAGACCAAGAGGGATGTTTTTGGTTACGGGGCCAACCGGATGCGGCAAAACTACCACCTTGGCTTGTATGGTAAACTACATTAACGAGAACTTTGATCGGCATATTATAACTGTTGAAGAGCCCATAGAATATTATCACAACCATAAGAAATCTATTATTAATCAGCGGGAAGTTGGTGTTGATGTTCCAAGTTTTGCCGAGGCACTGAGACGTGTTTTAAGAATGGACCCTGATGTAATTTTGGTGGGTGAGTTACGAGATTTGGAAACCATCGAATCAGCTATTAGAGCCGCTGAGACGGGCCATCTCGTTTTCAGTACTCTGCATACGACAAGCGCCGCTGGTACGATTACAAGGATTATTGATGTTTTTCCGGTAAACCAGCAGGAGCAGATTCGTACTCAGTTAAGCGCCAATCTGATGGCGGTTCTCAGCCAAGCCCTTTGTCCTTTAGCTACCGGCAGAGGAAGAATTGCGGCTTACGAGTTTATGGTTGTTACTCCCGCGATTGCTAATCTTATCCGCGAAAATAAAACTTACCGAATTGATTCGAGCATTCAAACGGGTAGAAAACTGGGGATGCAGCTTCTCGATGAGCATCTTTGGAAGCTTTATGATACCGGTAAGATTACTTTGGAGGAAATGCTGGATAAAAGTCGCCAGCCAGGTATGTTACAGGATAAGGCTATGGCTAGGATGAAGAGCATGGGTGTCAGTACAACGGCAGAACTGGAGGATATAGGGCCGATTTTACGAACGTAGCCGGTACTGAAGAAGTTCAATTTTGCAAAATACCAGCGCGATAAATGATCAGAGCTGGTATTTTTTTATAGGAAGTGTGGGAGAGAGCGGCAACTTTTTAGTCTGATAAAAAGCTTTTTCGCAGTCCTAATAACTAAATGTCCAATTTATAATTTATTTGCCAAAAAGGTCTTAATGTTGTATAATGAGGTAGATTTGATACTGAGCTAATTTGAGGTGGAACCAAAAATGGAAAGAGTAAAAACGGTAAAAGCACTCCCTCCAATAGAACAATTAAGAGGTAGAACACTTGGAAGAATCCTTATCAAAATGGGGGTTCTGACCAGAGAAAAGGTTCATGAGTGCATGCAAATACAGAAGCGCCGAGGCGGGACTGTGCGAATAGGTCAGATATTACTTGAGCTCGGATTGATAGATGAAAACCAACTACGAATTGCACTCGCGGCCCAGCGAGGGATGGAATATGTGAGTCTAAACGGCATTGATGTTCCTCCAGATGTAATCGAGAAGGTGCCGGTACAGATGGCAAAGACATATCGCGTCGTACCCATCGAATACAACAAAGAGCAGAACCAGTTGACCATTGTTCTTGATAGTCCCGATAATTTCAGGGCGACTGATGATTTAAGCACGCTGACTGGTTTTAAAGTTAGGGCAAAGATAACCGATTCTGAAGCGTTGGACAAAGTTTTGACCAAGTATTATGAGACACAGGAAGAGAAAGAAAGTATAAACGAGTTGATAGGTGAAATACAAGGAGACAGTTTTCTTGCAGAATTTGAAGGCAGGAACCAAAGTATTGACCTGGATGAATTAAAGGAACTGTCCGAGTCAAATCCTGTCAAGAAACTGCTGAACCTCGTCTTATTGCAGGCAATTCGGGATAAGGCTTCGGATATACATTTTGAGCCTTTCGAGAATGAATACAAAATGCGTTACCGTATCGATGGCGTGCTCTATGAGATGGTTCCTCCACCAAGGCACATTGCTACAGCACTTAGCTCGCGAATCAAAGTTATGGCAAACCTGGACATCGCTGAGAGACGGATGCCGCAAGATGGCCGAATATCGCTGACGGTTCAGGGCAATCCGGTTGATTTGCGTGTTAGCGTTCTTCCGACGATGTTCGGAGAGAGTGTAGTGCTGCGTGTCCTCGATAGAAGCCAGATTAGTTTGGATTTGGAAAAACTGGGATTAAGGCAAGATGGCCTTGAGTTAGTCCGTCAGCTTATTCGCAAACCTAACGGTATTGTAATTGTTACAGGCCCCACCGGATGTGGCAAAACTACTACTCTTTATGCGGCTTTGCAGGAACTTAATGATATTGAGACTAAAGTAATTACCACTGAAGACCCCATCGAATACGACCTTGATGGTGTTATCCAGGTTCAGATGAAGCCCGATATTGGACTGACATTTGCAAGGTGCCTCAGGCACATACTCCGTCAGGACCCAGATGTTGTACTGGTTGGTGAAATTCGTGACCTTGAAACAGCGGAGATTGCAGCTCAGGCATCTCTGACGGGACATATAGTCTTTACTACATTACATACGAATGACGCACCAAGTTCAATAGCGCGACTTTTAGACCTGGGTGTTGAGCCGTTTCTTATTACCGCTACGCTGGAGGGCATTGTTAGCCAGCGGTTAGTCAGGAAGATATGTGAAGGTTGCAAAGAACAATTCGAACCAACAGAAAATCAGCTGATGGAATTGGGACTTACGCCGGAAGATGTCCGTGATAAGAAGATTTACTATGGTAAGGGTTGTCACAGGTGTAATAATACCGGCTATAGGGGGCGGACAGCTATTTTTGAGATTATGACATTCAATGATGAGATACGTGACTTGATTATGAATCATGCTTCGACGAGTGTTTTGCGTGAAGCTGGCCAAAAGGCTGGCATGAAGCTGCTGCGTGATAATGGTTTGGCTGCTATCTATGATGGCGTTACCACTATGGATGAGGTGGTAAAAGAAACAGTTTCGGAGGCATAATGGTTGGCATTATGGAATTTTCCGTGGTCAATTATCGACCCAAAGGAGGTGTTTAGGATGCCTATTTTTCAGTATGAAGCGCTGGACTCGCAGGGCGTGGGAATAAAAGATGAAGTAGAGGCCCTGAGTGAGAAGGAGGCGATAAGCAAGATACGAAACATGGGCTTTTTCCCCACGAAGGTTCGTGCTCGCGGTGCGTCTAAGAGAGCTGCGGCGAGGGCTGCTGCCAAGCCGAAGCCCAGGCGTGGTGCTGGTGGAAGAGTCAAAGTCAGAATTGTGACGCAGTTTGCGAGACAGCTTTCCACGCTGCAGGATGCAGGCCTGCCCATTTTGCGTTCGCTGCGTATCTTACAGGACCAGCAAAAGTCAGGCACATTCAAACGGGTTCTCGGTTATGTAGGCGATGACATTGAAGGTGGTTCAACACTTTCGGAGGCGATGGCAAGATTCCCAAGGTCTTTCAATCGGCTGTTTGTCAATATGGTGGCAGCAGGCGAGACCGGTGGTGTGCTGGATTTGATTTTAGCGCGTGTGGCTGACTTTATGGAGAAGGCCCAGAGGCTTAAATCCCGGGTTAAAGGCGCAATGATTTATCCCGTTGTGGTTTTGACTGTAGCGTTTCTTATCCTCCTGGCTTTAATGACCTTTGTGATACCACAATTTGAGACTGTGCTGGGTGAGATGGTCGAGGGCAAACTGAATCCGGTAACGAGGACAGTGCTCGGGATTAGCCACTGGATTGCATACGACTTTGGCTGGGTTGTTTTGATAGGAGTGCCCTTCGGAGCAGTTTTTCTGCTCAAAGTTATAAAGCTGTTTCGCGTCGGAAGATTGGTCTTAGACACCATTAAATTGAAACTACCGATAATGGGTAAACTCAGTAGTAGAATAGCTGTAACGCGCTGGACAAGAACATTGGGTACGTTGATTAACGCCGGCGTGCCAATTTTGGATGCCATAAATGTGACTCGAGAGACAGCAGGCAACGAGGTCTTTGCCAATATGCTCGCCAATGTCCACGATTCAATAAAGCAGGGGGATACCTTTGCCAGTCCCTTGAAGCAGTCCAAAACTGTTGACCTAATCGTCTCTAATATGGTTGCTGTGGGCGAAGAGACAGGAGACCTTGACAAGATGCTTTTGAAAGTAGCTGATAACTATGACGAACAGGTTGATGTTTTGGTTGCCGGCTTAATGTCGTTGCTTGAGCCGGTTATGATTTTATGTCTTGGTGCTATCGTTATGACCATTGTCTTGGCAATATTTTTGCCGATGATACAAATTATCTCGGGCTTAAGTGCCGCTGTGTAGACTTATAAATCAAGACTTTATAAGTAGTGAGGAGAATAAAGTGAAACAGATTACTAAAAGAACTAATAAAAAGGCAGCTTTTACAATTGTTGAGCTATTGACCGTTATGAGCATCATTATAATTCTCATTGGCCTGCTTGTGCCGGCCCTGAATATGGTCAAGCAGTATGCCAGAAGGGTGAGGCAGAAGGCCCAGTTCCACAGTATCGATGTTGCAATGGAGCTTTTCAACAACGAATGGGACGGCTATCCACCTTCAGAGGAGTCGGCTTACAAAGTTCCACCCGAACCTGCATACTGTGGGGCGCTGAAGCTTTGCGAAGCTATGGTGGGCCAGGATTTGATGGGCTTTCATCCGGACTCACATTTCCTAAGCGATTGTGAAGACGGTCTCGGAAATCCAATATACGCCACTCCGACGAATGGTTTTGACCCGGCTACTGATGACCCGGAGAATTTGAAGGTCAGAAAGACCTATCTTCAGCTTGAAAATGTCCATGCTTACAGGCTGTGGAATATATACGGCAGTGATTGCGATCCCTTTGAGAAGGATTTGTTTGTCTTGTGCGATGTTTATAATCGAGTAAGGAACGTCGATACCGGCAAAAAAATTGGTATGCCTATACTTTACTACAAGGCAAATACATCAAATACGCTCCATGACCCCAACGGCACGTTGCCGACCACCGATGATGATAACGATTATATTTATAATTACCTCGACAACCATGAGCTGGTTCAACTGGATATTCCGTGGGACACTGGTGGTGCTCAACATCCTATGTTCACAGATCCTGAGATATTTTATGAAATGACGAGGAACAAGAAGGTTCAAGTCGAATCAGGCAGGCCCAACAGGGCTGATTCTTATATTCTGATTTCAGCGGGTTTCGATGGTGAGTACGGCACACGTGATGATATCTTTAATTTTGGAGATTAAAGTGACGGCCATAGTAAATCTTTCAGCTATAAGCGAAGGATTTATCTTATATGTCTTATGATTAGCTCTAAAGGATTGCTGAAAAATAGTTGCACGTTAATGAGTGCTTCAGGAACGGATAGAGTGGTGATGATAAAACGAATATTGGTGGCTTTGGCAGTGATTAGTATATCTGCGAATGTTGCATACTGCGGAACATATAGCGGCGGAACGGGTGAGCCGAGTAATCCGTATCGCATAGCTACGGCGAACGACCTGAACGACATCGGCAATCACCCCAACGATTTCGACAAACATTTTATACTTGTAAACGATATCAATCTCGCCGAATACACGGGTACACAGTTCAATATCATTGGAAACGATGTGAACGAATTCACCGGTGTCTTTGACGGCAACGGACATACGATTTCCAACTTTACCTACAGCTCCAACGATGTGAATTACATAGGGCTTTTTCGGTATGTTGATGACCCGAATGCCGAGATTAAAGATGTAACTTTTGTTGACCCCACTGTGAAGGCAGGGACGGGAAGTTGCGTTGGTGTGCTCGTTGGGTGCTTATATGATGGGAGCGTTGCAGGTTGTCGTATTGATAGTGGTAACATCAGAGGAGGCTCTTGTGTGGGACTGCTTGTGGGTGCTAACGAAAGCGATGGTACAATCTTCAACTGCTATACCGAAGGAAGTGTTTACGGAGAAGTTGCGGTTGGGGGAGTAGTGGGCAATAACCGGGGGGTCATAGATAGTTGCCGCGTAATTGCCGTGGTCATTGGAGACAATGGCGCTGGGATTCTGATAGGTAGTAATGTTTCGCCCTTCGCTTTAATATCCAATTGCTATGGAACGGGTAATGTCACAGGAGATTATTGCACCGGGGGATTGATAGGATTAAACGACGCAGGAGAAATACATAATAGCTATGCTAAGGTCAGTGTTGATGGAAATGAAAACGTAGGCGGCTTGGTAGGAGGTAGTACGAGAGATATTACCTGTTCATTTGCAGATAGCATCGTTTTTGGAAATATAAATACTGTTGGACTGGTGGGAAATAATTCGGGTCTGATCCAAAACTGTTATTCAGCAGGAAGTGTAGATGGAAATGATGTGAGCGGTGCTTTTGTCGGAAGAAACAATTCTGGAGGAATACTTGAGAACTGCTATTCAGCAAGTAGCGTGTCGGGAATTGCAGATGTCGGCGGACTCGTAGGATATAACGATAGCGGTTCTTATACCAAGAGTTTCTGGGACAGGAATGTTAATCCGGATGTGAATGGTATAGGCTATGGAAGTGAACCGAATGTTATAGGCGAGACAACTGCGAATATGCAGAGGCGGAACACCTTTACCGATGCCGGCTGGGATTTTGTGGGTGAGACAGCCAATGGGTCAAACGATA
>CP070728.1:231604-241458 GCA_020351025.1 Planctomycetota bacterium | reverse complement strand
CTGGAAGTTTGACGAAGGCAGCGGCAGCACAGCCTATGATTCTGCCCTTAGTAATGATGGAACTGTCTATGGAGCAACCTGGACTACCGGGCTAATTGATGGCGCCCTGAGCTTTGATGGTAACGGTGATTACGTTAAAGTTAATGACAGTTTATCTATGAGAAGCTTAGATGGTAGTACGGCAGAATATACTATATCTTTGTGGGTCAAGACGACCCAAACAGGGGCGGCGCCTTGGGATCAAAAGGTAATATTTGAAAGAAGAGCAACATATCCGCTATCAGGTATAAATCAGTGGGTGGCACATATCTTTCTCAATGAAAATAATGCAACAGGCTTTTTTATCGGCGAGGGCGGTGGTAATAACTTCTTTTTAAATGACACTATGGCAATCAATGATGGAAATTGGCACCATATTACAGCTACCAGAAAAAATACCGAATATGTTAGAGTTTACGTTGATGGTACGTTGCGCAAAAGCGGCTCAACATCCTTTAATCCTTACACAACAGAAATTACAACAATAGCAGTAAGAAGGACAAATACTAATACATTCACAGGATATTTCGACGGTATAATCGACGATGTTCGCATTTACGACCATGCGCTTAGTGAAGATGAGATTGAGGCGTTCACACCCGATGCCGACTTAGACGGCGATAACGATGTCGACTGGGCTGATTTTGCGCTTTTGTGTGCAAACTGGCAAAAGGAAATCAGCCGACAAATAGTAATCAATGAGCTTCATACCGACCCTGATGTCAAGACCGAGCAGGTAGAGTTCGTTGAACTTCACAACATCAGCAGCGAAAGCATCGACTTGTCCGGTTGGTACTTCTCGAGAGGGTTTGATTATACTTTTCCTCCAGGCTCATCAGTTGCAGGGGACGGGTACGTGGTCATTTGCGAGAATTCCAATCCCTTCGACCCAAATACGCTTAGCGATGCGGATTTTGTAGCTAAGTTCGGTTTTTCGCCTGACGGTATCTTTGTCGGCAAGCTCGACAACGACGGCGAAAATGTCGAATTGCGGAACGCTCAGGGAGATGAGGTTGACCAGGTAGATTACCAGCTTGGCTTTCCGTGGCCAACGGTGGGTGACCCGGTGCCTTTTGCCTATGAGCCCGATGGTAGCGGACATTCAATGCAGTTGGTCTATCCCGGGCTTGATAATGATTTAGGTGGCAGTTGGCGGTCAGCTTATCCGACGCCGGGGGCAAAGAACACAGCTGTTTTCTCTAAAAATATACCACCGCACATCCGGCAGGTAGCCCACAGCCCGGAGCAGCCCACATCGAGCGATACAGTGACCATCACCTGCAAAGTAACCGACCCTGATGGCGTCGCAAGTGTTACGCTGAAGTACCAGCTTGTCAACCCCGGCAGTTATATTCCAATTACACTGCCCAACTACAGCGTGGTTAACAGTCCACTAACAAATCCTGCTTACGAAAATCCCGCCAATTGGTCCTCCAGCGTTACGATGTACGATGACGGCACGAACGGCGACGAGGTTGCCTACAATAATATTTACACGGCACAACTATCGGCTGTCGCACACCGCAGTTTAGTTCGCTACCGTATCACCGTGGAAGATAACGATGCCTACAGCGTTACTGTGCCTTATACTGATGACCCGGTGCCGAATTTTGCGTATTTCGTCTATGACGGCGTGCCAGCCTGGAGCGGCGCCATAAATCCATTTGGTTCACCCCCGGATAATCAAGTAATTACATATGGCACTGACGTTATGCGCAGCCTTCCTGTTTATCATCTTATAAGCAGGAAATCGGACGTTGAAGATTGCTGCTGGGCTTTGGAGCCAACGGACGCAGAAAGGTATACATTGTGGCATCCTCACCGAAAAGATTTCAAATGGGCAGGAACGCTGGTCTACGACGGTGATGTTTATGACCACGTCAATTACCGGCTTCGGGGTGGCACACACCGCTATAATATGTGCAAGAATATGTGGAAGTTTGATTTTAAGCGCGGGCACTATTTCCGGGCACGCGATGATTATGGTCAAAGGTATGGTACCTCTTGGGACAAGCTGAATTTCTCTGCCTGTATTCAGCAGAACTCGACCATGACCTCTGGTGGCTACCGCGGCGAACATGGGATGTTCGAAGCTATTTCAAACATGCTTTTCAAGTTAGCTGGCGTGCCTGTCTCAAACAATAATTGGCTACAATTTCGCATCATAGACGAAGCGGCTGAAGCTGGTCCAGACCAGTATGAAGGTGATTTTTGGGGGCTGTATATGACCCTGGAACAGATGGACGGCCGATTTCTCGACGAGCACGGACTGCTGGACAGCAACCTTTACAAGATGTTTACCGAGACCGACAATGGGCTTTGTGAACGCAACAACCAAGGACCTACCGGCGTCACGGACTACTCAGATGTCTTCGATTTCGTAAATGCATACAAGACCTATCCAGCTACCGCCTGGTGGCTGGCAAATGTCGATGTCAATTCCTACTGGAGTTACCGGACGGTTATTGAAGGCATCCATCATTACGATATAGGTAGCGGCAAGAATTATTTTTATTATCCCAACCCGGTAACCGACATCTGGTCGGTGCTGCCGTGGGATGTTGACCTGACGTTCGGCGACGAGAACTGGGACTGCGGAAATCACGGGCTAAGTCCATTTAAGCGATACGGCCTGTGGGGCGATACCAATCTTGAAATCGACCGCAATAACCGAATACGCGAAATCTGTGACCTCCTTTTCAACTTTGAGCAGGAGTATCAACTCATCCACGAGTATGCTTCCGCTGTTTACGAGCCTAATGCGGCTGGGCTTGCAATCACAGATGCCGACCGAGCGATGTGGGACTATAATCCGAAGATGGATGACCCCGACTATACTGCGTGGCCCGAAAATGCCGGTACAGGAGCATACTACCAAAGGTCACCAACCGGAGACTTTCCAGGGATGGTATGGCTGATGAAAAAGTACATCCATCAACGTGTAAGAATCGGAGACCCGAACGAAAGCGGGGAACTCGGGTTGAAACAAATCTGCTACGACGCGGACATTCCCCACACACCGATAGTGACCTACATCGGCAACCCAAATTTTCCCGCCAATAATCTTCTCTTCCACACGACGAGCTTCGACGACCCACAAGGTACCGGCACCTTTGCAGCTATGAAATGGCGTATCGCTGAGGTGGAACCGGGTTCAGTAGTAAAGCCGCTAACCGAAAGTCTCCAATTAATATCTGATGCTAACAACTGGAAATATTTCAAGGGAACAACGTCCCCCTCTAACCCAATCACCACGTGGCGCGAGCTTGGCTTCAATGATTCCACCTGGTCGGAAGGTAACACTCCTATCGGGTGGGGAGAAGAGCCCAACTTTCTCGGCACCGAGCTTACGGGCATGCAATACACATATTCATCGTTCTATCTCCGGAAGAAATTCACGGTTACCGACCTTTCAGAGATAAAGGGTCTGCGATTGAAAGCTATGTACGACGATGGGTTCAACGTCTGGATTAATGAGACTGAGGTGCTCAGCCAAAACATGTATTCTTACAATGTGCCATATAACGACTACGCAACGACAGCTAATCAGAATGAAAAGACCTGGTTTAACTTTACCCTGCCCGACCCACAGAGCTACCTTACGGAGGGTGTAAATGCCAACGTCATCGCCATCCAGGTACAAAATAGCGAGTACGAAAGTACGGGCGACCCTACGGTCAACGGCAGTTTTGAGCTTGATGACTATGGTGAACAAATCTACTGCCATACCGAGGTAGGTATGGGCTGGACTGAGGTCGGAACCTGGGTCGGTGTGGACGCAGAGTGCGGCCAACCAGGTGTTTGCACAGAGGATTGCCGTGACCCGGTTGCACCTGATGGGATTGCCTATTGTTTTATGCAGACAAACGATACAGAGCTTTATCAGGTTCTCGACCACAACATTGTTGAGGGTAAAGAGTATACGCTTTTATTTGATGCGGCGCTGCCGTGGAGCAGCAACGCCGATCTTGTCGCATCGCTGTTTTATGTAGACAACGGCAACCACGTTGAAATCGACAGCAACACGATACCTCTGCCGTCAGACAACAGCTGGCTGTATGACGAGTCGGTGTCATTCACAGCAGCAGGCGCCGGCCAGCCTTACCTTGGTAAGAAACTGGGAATTAAGTTTAACGCTCCTATACCCGGAGATTTGAATACCGATAAGTGGGCCTTTCTCGACGATGTTCGGCTTGAGACTGACCCGCCGATCAATCCGGTCCTCGACGGCGATTGTTTTATCGACGTCAGTTTAGTTGCTCAGGTCGAGGAGTCATTCGACCCGAACGTACCTGAGATAGACCATACAGGACCCGGCAAGTACGAAATTGAAGCCCTGTGGGAAAGCGAAGATATTAACGATGTTAACAATAGCACGATAACCATCCCCGGCAGCGTAGTTAGGGCAGACCGCACCTACCGTGTTCGCAGCCGAATGAAGGATGATACAGGGCGATGGAGCCATTGGTCCGACCCGTACCAGTTTGTAGCAGGCGAGCCGCTCTCGGCTGGTATCCTGAAGTATTTGCGAATTACCGAACTGATGTACAACCCTCCAGACGACCCAATTTATAATAACGATGATTTTGAATTCATCGAGTTGAAAAATACAGGACCGAACACACTCGATTTGACATATGTTTCCCTCTCTGACGGGGTAGGATTTAATTTTGCAGACAGCAATGTTACGAGCCTTGGCCCCAGTGAATTCGTTCTTGTAGTGAGCGACCAGAACGCTTTCAAGTTTCGCTATGGCTCAAGCTTAAACGTTGCCGGCCAGTATATCGGCAATTTTGCCAACGGTGGAGAAAGGGTCGAGCTGACAGATTACTGGAATGGCACTATCGCTGAGTTCAACTACAACGACGGCCGCGGCTGGCCCTTACCTGCCGACGGCGCAGGCCACTCACTTGTACCACTTAATTCAGCCCTGCCTGGTGAGCCTAAAGGCTCGCTCAAATACGGGGGCAACTGGCGCGCCAGCACATATATGTATGGCTCACCGGGACAAGATGACCCAACATCGCCTGACAGCATCGTAATCAATGAGTTAATGGCACATACCGATTTTGACGACCCCTGTTATCCGGATTATGACTCCAACGACTGGATTGAGTTATATAATACCAGCAGTTCAATTGTTAATCTAAACAGCGACTGGTATTTAAGCGACGACATTGGCACTCCGCAGAAATGGTCTATTCCAAGCACGATGGTTCTTGGCTACAAGGGAGTCAGCTTCGATGAAGTTACCGGTTTCCACAGCCCTTACCCCTCAGGGTTCGGTCTCGACAAGGATGGAGAACAGGTAGTTCTGTCTTATTTGCCGGGCACGTCTGAGGATAGAATAGTTGACTGTATCCGATTCAAAGGGCAGGAAGAAACTGCTTCACTCGGGCGACATCCGGACGGGGGTAAATATTGGTTCCATATGTTGCCCACAAGAAATGCAGCCAACTCCGACCCGTGCCAGCCAGAAGTGGTTATCAGTGAAATAATGTATCATCCAGCAGAGCCGAATGATGAGTATATTGAATTATACAACACGACAGCAAGTTCGGTTAATCTGTGGAACGGCGAGGACAGCTGGCGTGTACGTGGTATTGGAGATGACGATTACTACTTTCCGCCAAGTACCTCAATTCCATATGGTGATAGAATAATCGTAGTAGGCTTTGACCCTGTTATGGAGCCTGCGCGGCTCGATGTCTTCGAGAGTGCCTATGGCACGGGCGAACTTACGCCTAATGTAGACATATTTGGTCCGTGGGATGGTAACCTTTCTAATGGCAGCGAACGATTTGCTCTTGAGAAAGCTCAGGCACCTGATGAAGTGGGCCAGCCGCCTTCTTGGGTGATTGTGGACGAAGTTATGTATGCTGATTACCTGCCCTGGCCTGAGAGTCCCGACGGTTCCGGTGACGCACTGGAAAGACTTTCTGCAGCAGCGGATGCTTCAGGTAATGACCCGAATAACTGGACGGCAGCAACGCCATCGCCCGGGAGCCTATAACATAAATTTTCTGTTAGAAGCAGCGGAAAATAAAAACGGGAGAGCTTTTTATGCTCTCCCATTTTATTTTTGTGGCCCTTTCCTTTATTGTTTAGCTCCCGCCTTCCCTGCCCGAGCTCTATTTTTACCTTTGGTTAATATTGCAAAAACGGGCAACGTAAGGTTTTAGCTAATATATGGCCGCATAGGTCATTTGCCCAAGAGCCACTATTTACTTTTCAATTTCTCTTCCTGCGTAAGGCATCGGCAGAGTTCAACGGCAACCTTGAATTTTTCCACCGCTGGTAACTACTGCCATATTCCACAAAGCATTAGCCAGATTAAGCAGTTTAGGCAAGTTAACAATCTCTATCTTAACAGACTCCCCCAAGCTCGCTTTTCATACCCTCTTTTCGTGCAGAGTTCTTACTCCCGATTGCTTATTTTAACCTTTTTTACTTTTTGATCTTTTTCGCTTTTAGCCTTTGATTTTAACCTAATTTCACATATTTTTTCTAAAGTTCAACCGAGACAAGAATCTTCCTACACGTGCAATGATTTCCAAGATGACAAAAAGCAAGCTTTGAAGCGATAAATTTTATCGGGAATAGACGGTCTATTACTTCACCGTATCCGATTGTTATATGAGGTGCAAAATTTTGGTAACTTGATTTCTCTTTGTAGCTACTAATCCACTGCAATGTGAACCGCTCAACTTCCGCATCTGCTATCATATCAGCAGTTACGTCGAAGGTTAGATACGGAGATAACATTTCTGTAACTTTTTCGTGAAGTGATTGAAGCTCTTTCGTCCTTTCAATCTCAAAAACCGACAAAGTTCGGCTGCCAACACTTGCAATTTGTACTCCGGATACTATCAAGGTTCCCAAAGAGTTCTCTTTTGCAATAGAATGCAAGATTTTATGGATGGCAGGGATGTCTTTATCATCAACACAACCCACAGCTAAAGAAATATGAGGCAGGCAATTTTCTGTATTTAAGACAATTTCGGAGCCAAAATTTTCCACCAGTTTAGCATTTACTTCAATGGCTTTATTAGCCATCGCTTTCTCGGGCAGCAATACAACGTCAACCGCTTTTCTGGCCATAATTTCTTGAATCACGAAATTGTAAGCTAAGATTATTCGAGTAAGCAGATGCTAAGGATACGGTTAATTAGCCATCACCTTCCGGCTCTTTGTTCTGAGATTCAAAGATTCTTTCACTGAGACATTTTTTAATCGAATTACAGCAGCACAGCCAACCAATTAAAGTCAGCATAGCATAAAGAAGAAACTCCCACTTCACGGCTGAATCGTTTTGCCCGTGCACAAGCAGCACAAAGAGAGTCATGAAAAACAACAGAGGTAATAGTAAAAAAGAGATAAAGCCTTTTGGAAAAAGCTCTTTAACCTTAAATAATTTAAATATCAGCCATGTGGCAAAAACTCCGATTGCTGAGCCAACAGTTGCTATGGGGACAGCTTTTACGATATGGGCTATGCTCGGCCATGCATAGGTATCAGGACTAAAGGCCCGAGCGATGAAATAGAAAATGAGCCCGGCAATGATAAGGTTCCCTATTATATATTGTGGTCTGTTTAGTAAGACCTCAGTTTCCTCAGAAAGTATCTTGCTAAGCTGTTTGTATTCGGCCTTTGAAAATCTTCCGTAAACTAACCTCTTGATTAATTTCATTTTGTCAACCTTTAATTACTAACGTCCAAAAACAACAAGCGTCTACAACTTCGCATCTGTTTATACTTACAATCACCTCCAGCGCACCTTAATCAAATGAAGACGAGGTTGGTGGCTCGTTCGAGTCACGGTGCCCGAGGCACAATTTATAATTCGACAAACGCTGCCTGTTGCATTAATTCGGCGTTGGCTGTACAATAACTTTCAGCCCTTAACATCAGCTTTGCGGAATACCAGGGGCGCTCTTCTTCCTGCTCCTCGCCCTTTTTTATAAAATGAGAAACGCAGCAAAAAATCAGAAGTGCAATGATAATAATTATTACCAACCAGAAGAGAATTGTTATCCAGAGATTTTCTCCCAGTATTTGCATTGAACAACTCCTTACGCCCCCCCCCACCGCCGGTTATCCGTTTGCTACTTCATTTTACCCATGAACGGTAAATGTGAAAAGTAATTAAAATTTAGATTTTTCTGCGTGATAAGGGAAATTCGCAGCTATTAGAGAACCAGCATGCCAACCCACCCGGCCGTATGTAAAACACAAGATATGCATTCCCGAGCACTATGAAGTACTTAATAGCTCCTGGAGCCGTTCAAATTCACCCTTTTTCATATGATAACTGTGCTCAGGATCGGGAAATTTGCAGGTTTTTACGTCCTCGGTATATTTCTCAAAGGCCTCGATAATAAGATTAGCCAAATCACCGTAGCTTTTCGAAAACTTAGGTGTCGGCCCCTGTACCAGCCCTAAAATATCTGGCGCAATCAGAATTTGTCCGTGACATCCAGGTCCTGAACCACAGCCGATTACCGGCACTGGACTACGCCCTGTGATAACCTCCGACACCTCTGCAGCCGTGCCTTCAATCAGCAGTGTGCTGGCGCCGGCACAGACCATTTGCTCCGCAAGACTTATCAATTCCGCAGCCATCTCAGCAGTAGAGGCTTGAGCCTTGTATTTGCCAATTTTGCTGATGCTCTGCGGCCTTATGCCAATATGAGCCATAACAGCGATACCTGCGTCGCTGACCGCTTTAACTACATCCAGATACGCTCCGGTCGCTTCGATTTTTATCATCTGTGCCCCAGCCTCAGCAGCAAACCTGCCGGCATTCTTCACCGCCTCGGCTATACCAACTTGGTAGGATAGAAACGGCATATCAGCTACCAGAAACACATTCGGTGCCCCCCGACGCACTGCCGCGGTTATGGCCACCATAAAATCCATCGTAGCCGGCAATGTCGAATCAAAGCCGAGCATCATCTGGGCAGCCGAGTCGCCCACGAGAATCATCTGTACATCGGTCTGAGAAACAAGCCTGGCTGTGGTGTAGTCGTAGCAACTGACGGCAACAATCTTGCGACCTTTGTCCTTCGCCACCAGCAAATCAGCTATCGTAATCTTGCCATCCATAACCAAATCTCCCCAAAAAATGAAAAAATCACAGCTTTTCCGTTAAAATATGAGAACCTAAGCGGTTTATCAAGCGTAAAATAGCTTGGTTTTTGGGCCAAATTTAGGTGGTTTCAGGAAAAAACGCAAAAAGTTGTCATTTTGGGGATTAAAAACTTGATTCTTAGAGCAGGAAAAGTTTAGTTTTTGGGAAATTTAGCTAAAGATTCCTTGACTGCCTATTCGATTAGATAATTATAGTAAGTTAAAATCAGACTGGTGGAGTATTTAAGGGTATTATTCTATTGCTTTTCATCACCCTCCTCCGAAGCCAGATTCTGTTGTAATTAGAATCTGGCTTTTTTATTTCTATCCCTATCCCAAGGATACACATTCTTCCAACAAAGAAAGTCGCTGCTTAACCGCGCCCACCCTGCAGCATCACTTTTCATATGCACTTGCAGAAAATAGTTTGGTGGTCTAATATATGCATCTATAAAACAGCAAAGAAAGTCAGAACTTTTTCGAGAGTAAACCTTGCTGACGAGCTTGATGGATAATATGCTGGAGTTGTACTTCTGCATTTGAAAAACAACAATATATAAGGGCTTTCTGTTATCAGATTAAAAAAGAAAGGATAACAATATGGCTGACATGGAAGCTACCAAGGAAGCAAAAAAGTTTTATGAGGATATTCCTGCGGAAAAACACGGCTTTTTCCTCAAAGGAGC
>CP070728.1:220546-231504 GCA_020351025.1 Planctomycetota bacterium | reverse complement strand
TGACACCGGAGTATTTTAAGGCTGAGAGGTGGTTTCGCGAGGCTGCAACCACTGAGGAGAAGATTCTTGCGCTTGAGCGGATGTTAGCTGTAATGCCCAAGCACAAAGGTACCGACCATCTAAAGGCCGATTTGCGAAGGAAACTAAGCAAGTTAAAAGAAGCACCGGCAAAGAAGAAGGCCAAACAGGTAGATGTTTTCTATGTCCAGCGAAGCGGTTCCGGCCAAGTTGTTCTTCTGGGTACGCCGAACTGCGGCAAAAGTTCCATTGTGGCCGCTTTGACCAATGCGAAGGCCAATGTCGCGGATTTTCCATTTGCAACAAGCACACCTGTGCCCGGAATGATTCAGTTCGAGGACGTTCAGATTCAGCTTGTTGATATGCCACCTATCACCGCTGACTATATTGCGCCTGGCCAGGTAGGAACATACCGCAACTGTGAGTTGATTGGTATCTGTATAGACCTTTCCGCCGACGTTACCGAGCAAATGCAAATCTGTCTGGATTTCTTAGAGTCGCGAAGTCTGCTCATTGATGAGCAAACAACAGCAGAAGACGAGCACGGCAACATCCTCGGTAAAAGGGCATTTTGTATATGCACCAAATCTGACATCGCCAAGCCGGGGGCACTGCAAACTTTAAAACAGGCATGCAAACATTCCTTTGAGTTTATCGAAATATCCGCTGAAAGAGGCGACGGCCTCGACAAGCTGCCTGCTATGCTTTTTAGCTTATTAGGTATCATACGTATTTATGCCAAGCCACCGGGCAAAAAAGCAGACATGGACGAACCTTTCACGCTGCCAGCCGGCTCGACCGTTATGGACTTAGCTAAGGCTATCCACAGAGAATTAGCGGAGAAATTGAAATTTGCAAGAATATGGGGGACGGGCGTCTACGACGGACAAAATACGCAGAGAAACCACGTCCTGAACGACAAGGACATTATCGAGTTGCACTTCTCGTAACTTTTCGATACAATGTTTGCACACAATCAGAAAGAAAATCTTTCAAGAAAGGACACTTTAGATTATGGAATGCAAAAAAGAGCAGAATTTGCAAAACTGCGGTTGTTCATATCCCGGCTGTGACAGAAAGGGAATGTGCTGCGAGTGTATAAGCTATCACCTATCATCCAAGCAACTACCCGGCTGTTGTTTCCCCGACGATGTTGAAAAAACTTACGACCGCAGCTTCAAGGCCTTCGCCAAAGCCTGGGGATTATAAAGCACCTCTCTTCCCTAACGGCTTTTCTGTTTATTTAATGCAGTTTCTAAGTGTTGGAGGGCCTCGGTATAGTCAGGATTGATTTGCAGGGCTTGCCGGTATGCCCGTATTGCCTCGTCGATTTTGCCCTGCATTTCCAGAAGAACACCTACATTGAAGTGCATTTCGGCATCATTTGGCCGCTTTTGCAGGACAAACCGACATTCCTCTATCGCTTCATCGATTCGACCCACAGCCGCTAATGCCAATCCCAATCGGCCGTGCGTAAGTACGTGGCCTGGTGCAAGTTCAAGTGCTTTTTTATAATAAACAATTGCCTCATTGAAGTTGCCTTTTTCGGCCAATGCAAAGCCTAAATGGCCCAATGCTTCCATATAATCCGGCTTAAACCGTAAAGCCTGGCGAAATTCGGCAATCGCTTCATCAGTTTTCCCCTGAGCAGCAAGCAATGTCGCAAGATTGTAGTGAGCCTCCGGCAGACTTGGCTTGAGGTCCAGGGCCTTTCTATAATGCTCAATCGCCTCATCGGTCCTGCCAAGCTCATCAAGAAGGCTGCCTAAGTTGTTATGCGTTACGGCACTATCGGGTTCCAGCAAAAGCGACCGATTAAAGTGTTCGATAGCTTCATCGGCCCTGCCTGAATCTGCGAGGGTATTGGCGAGGTTGTTGTGCAGCACCGCATCAGCCGGTGCAAATTCCAGCATATTCTTATACACCTGTTCGGTAGTCTGCCAACAAACCAGGTAACCCCGCGTTAAAAGCGACTGTGATGCGGTCAATATCGCCACAATCACAGCTAATATAATCTTGGCTTTCCTGCCGTCCCAGAGCCGGCTAAACAATAAACCAACGGGCAGCAAAAAACCAACCATCGGAAAATACGTATGCCGGTTTGCTGCAATCACGGGATGAAAACTTATCAGGCCGAGCGTTGGGAATATAGCTACAAAGAAAAAGAACCATCCCACAAGTAGAGAGCTGGTCCAGCGAAGGCTAATCAGTAGCACGACTACCAAAACAGCAGTTCCAACAACTCCGAAAAAAACCATCGGCTGTGACAGGTCAAATGGCTTTGGAAATGGATAATACCAGGACAAATTCACCGGCCAGAAGAGTTTATACAAATAGAAAATGATATTATGACAGAAGATAAATAAGATATGAACAAGTCCGAATTTGCCCGGCGGGATAGCCGTCGCCGTCTTGCCCTGAGAAATTATTGTTATAACCGCTGAAACTGCGGCAATAAGAAACATAGGCAGTTTTTCCAAAACGGTTTTTTTACCCAGCCGATTGAAAGGCCAGAAGTCCAAAAGCAGAAGCAAAACCGGCATACCGATAACAGCCGGCTTCGATAAAAGCGACAGGACGTACATTAACTGACATATCGCTGCATACCACCATTTCTTTCTGCGGACGAAACAGACATAAAAAATCAGACACCATAAGCCGAAAAATGCTGCTAAAAGCGTTTTGCGCTCCGCTATCCAAACAACCGACTCAACAGTTGTAGGATGAACGCCATATAACAAACCTGCCATGGCAGCTGGTATGGATTTTCCAAATAAAAGATATAATAAAACAATCAATAACAGTGTATTGGCCACGTGCAAAGAAAGACTGGTTAAGTGAAAGGGTGTTAGATTATTGACTCTGCCGCCTATAGCAACATCGAGCATTAGCGATAACATCGCCAATGGCTGATAATAACCCCGCACAGTGGAAGGCTCAAAAACCTCCGTAAAGAAGCGTTTTGCTGAAGCCCAGCTTGGATTCAAGACCAAACGGTTCCGAGTAAGATATTGGTCATCATCGAGTGAAAGCGCCCGCGCCGACAAGCTCGGCCAATGTGCTGCTAAAACAATCACTCCCACTACAAACAGGCAAATTAATAAAACAACAATCTCGCAAGGCCTTTCCCCACCTCCTTTGCTGCCAACCACACAACCGACTTGCTCTTGCAAGACCTTACCTTTCTCTTGGATTTACATCCCAAATTTTTTGCCTGTGAGGCGTTCGTAGCCTTCGATGTATTTATCGCTGGTCTTTTTAACAATATCTTCGGGCAGCTCTACGCCAAGGCCGGATTTGTCGAAGTTTATACTCTCCAGGTAGTTGCGAACGAACTGCTTATCGAAACTCTCCTGGTCTCTTCCTATTCCATATTTATCGGCCGGCCAAAACCGTGAAGAGTCCGGCGTCAAGACCTCATCAATCAAAATAATCCTGCCGTTAACAAGGCCCCATTCAAACTTTGTGTCAGCCAAAATTATTCCACGGCTTTCGGCATAGTCAGAAGCCTTTTTGAAAATTTCTATACTCTTATCACGGATATACATCGCTGCTTCTTGGCCGACCATCTCTATACATTTCTCAAAGCTGATATTCTCATCGTGAGTTCCCCTTTCAGCCTTGGTTGCCGGCGTAAAAACAGGTTCGGGGAGTTTCTCGCTGCGCCTAAGACCATCTGGCAGCTTCTGACCGCATATTTCACCGGTCTGTTTATACTCCACCCAGCCAGAACCTGCGAGATACCCTCGCACGACGCACTCAACCGGTAGAGTCTGACACTTTTTAACGAGCATACTACGCCGGGCTAACCGCTCACTGAAGTCGCAAAAAGGTGCAGGAAAATCACTTACCTGGTCGGTAATTAGATGAGTCTCGACATCGCCGCTTAGAAAATCAAACCAGAATTTTGAAATCTGCGTCAGGATAATCCCCTTATAAGGTATGCCATTGGCCATAACTACATCGAAAGCACTTATTCTGTCGGTCGCGACTATAAGGAGCTGAGCACCCAGGTTGTATATATCACGCACCTTACCTCGCGCCGGCTGCTGGCCTGCTATGTTCGTCTGCAAAACAGCTTCGGGCATAACAATTCCTTCCCAAGCATATCAACAATTACCCATCCTGTTTTATTCTCGAATCGACGTACTGAAATATCCTTTCCCTGACCCTGTCAATATCGTTAGTCTCCGGCAGAAAATCAAACATTTTTTCCAATAATCTCCGCTGCCTTATGCGTTTGAGAGTAGGTACAAAATTGACATCGTACATCCAGGCAAGCTGACAAAGCTTCATATCATTCATCGTTTGTAATCTATGGTAGTCTATTCGCCGCCCACAGAGAACATCCTCGACCACGTCAGCCGAATACCTTGGCTCGTCCGGCAGCTCGAGTTCCAACTTAAACTGCTCCGGGTTATCCCTGTATTGCTTATAGTATTCCGTAACCACATAAAATATGTCCAACTTATCCGCATCCCGGAGCAATTTCGAGAAGAGCAAACACTGCCCATCTAAATTATCAGGGAGCTTGGTCCGCCCATGATATTCAATTGCTTTTTTAATCAACTGCCTTTCCTTTCTTTCTAATCCTTCAAGAACCCTTGTTTGGCGTAGAACCTCTACGCAGAGTAGGCAGTGGTTCACGCTTCTGGGGTCGTGATAGGTTCGGTATTTGACAAACTGTTCAAACCGGCCTATATCGTGAAGAAGTGCTATTGCATCGGCTATCCGCTTCTGATTGTCAGTAAGACCAAGCTCATCAGACAAATAGCGCATCTCGTCGCAGGTCCTGCGACTATGCTCTTCTTTCAGTTTCACATTGGCATTGACAAACTCGTCATCGCCGTAAAAGCCGGCCACGTAATCATCGAACCACGCTTTGAATTGATATAGCCGGCGTTGCTCCATAAATCCCTAACTTCTTAAACAAAACAGCATCGTAGCTAATTTATAACAACTTTTGGGGAAAATTCCTATTACCTCTTCAAAAATAGTTTTCATTTAAGTATAATCACGCGAAATTAAAGACAAGCACCAAGCTAAGTCCATAAAAAATAACCAAGGGAGTAAAAAGGAAAATGTCTACTGTTAAAGATATCATTGTCAAAAAACCCTCAGACGAGGAAGCCGAAACCTGCAAGAACTGGCCAATCTGGAACTGTGAACCCAGCACGTTTAACTGGGAATATACAGAAAAAGAAACGTGTCTTCTGCTTGAGGGCAAAGTAACGGTATCAGATGGCACAGATTCGGTGAATTTCGGCCCGGGCGACCTTGTAATCTTTCCAAAGGACCTCGAGTGCACCTGGCATGTCAGCGAAGCTGTAAGCAAACATTACAACTTCGGCTAACCTCGCGATTCGAAAAGATGTGAGAATCTACGGGCTACCGCCAAGGTACGCAGTTGCTTTTCGCACTGTAATTTATCCGCGTATTCTACTTATTCTGCCGCTGAATAACTTCGGCAGGAACCCCGGACTGCTGAGAATCACCAGATGACCGAATTTTTGTCTGCCCGATATTGCTGTTTATTTTTATCGAGCCAATCGTGGTTCTAAGCTGCAGCTTGCCCTCGCCCTCGCCAATTTTGCCGGACATTTTACTGCCCCCGCTGCGCTGGTCTGTTAACGGCAGGTCTGTTTCTATCGCACCTACCATAGTTTTAGCCTCTGCCATTGCCGAAAAATCAACCGGTCCTGTAAAGTCTATATCACCATTGTTTGCGCTTATACTTACATCACACACACTGGGAGCTGTCTCGGCATAGCGGACATTTACTTCGCCGCTATTTACTTTGACTTGAATATTGCCCGAGATGTCTTCGCAGGTTACCGGCCCGTTGTTCGCCGTTATGAGGCTCTTATCAAAGTCGGCTTTTTTGACCATAATCTCACCAAAATTGATACCGAGTCGGGCACTGCCGGCAATCTCTTCGGCGGTAATTATTCCATTTCCTATTTCACAATTTATATCTCCCGTAACGCCAGCAATGCCAACAGAGCCATTACTGGTATTAAGCTTCAGGTCCGCCTTTTGGGGAAGTGTTATCTCAAAATCAACCTTTATCAGCCGATTTCCAACCAACTCTTCCGCCCGTTCTACCTCCACCCATACTATTTTGTCAGACGGTCTGACGTGCACCAAAACCCTCTTTAAAAGTCTGCCGGCCTTGTCCTCATCTCTCATAAACACCCGCGTATCAGCCTTTATCCTGCATTGGTCGGTCTTTTGGCCGCTAATTTTTAGCGAACCGTTAGTGTTTTTCAGCACCAACTTCGCACCTTCGGGAAATGGGACATTAAAGTTTTGTGTCCTGATAACTGCCTTGTCTGTGAATTCCACAATTGATTCGATTGCCCCTTCCCTCGATTCTTCTTTCTCCACCTTTTCAATTTCCAGCAGCCCCTCCTCCCGGTTCCCATAAGCGGTACTATCTTGCGACTGTTTCTGACGTACGACTATTTGAAGTATATCATCTGCTTTAAACCAAAACAGCAAGCCTTTTCGACGATAGAAAATCTTACTTTCCTTCGGCTTACCAAAAAGCTCCCATTTTTTATAGAGCACAAGGTCTTCCAAATCCTTATCCAAGTCGTGAACGGTCTTCTGTGAAACAGGTACACCGTAGGTTTCAAAGACATCCTGTTTTTTGGAAAACATCGATATACCCGAAGTCAATTCGCCTTTGAACGGGCTCCTGATTATTATCTCTGATAAAATACCATCAGGTGTAAAAGAAAAATCCAAACCATATTTGTTTTTGTAGCTAAGCCAGGAGCTTTTTTCTTTTTCAGGTTCTCCCAGTCTTGATTTAACAAATGTTTTGTTGCAATCTGGGCTGCCGAGAATCACCTCATCAAATCCAATTCCCTCTCCGATAACAGCATGCAAGTAATCCGGCTCAACTGTTCTAATTATCCTTCTTTGCGCTTTTGCCGGTGTCGGTAGGAATATATCCGTAATAACAAAAGCCACAAAAAGCATAATGCCAAGCCCGGCATTTTTTGCTATCAGCCAGCACAAAATCACCTTATTCATAATATTACCTCTACTTTCTCTGAGCATTTATCCTCCCTGGTTACCGAACTGTGTATTAGAAAATCCTTTCTCCAATCATAAGAGTATCTTCTACTTTGCGCAAAAAATCAAGCAGTTTTTCTGCGGGCTTTCAGCGGCCTGTCCACACTAATTCCGCAGTGAAACTATCAGCCTTTGAAGACAGGGACGGCACAAAAGATGTGCGAATTACGATAACAAATGAAAAATATTAAAATAATATTCCGATTTGATTTGCTACAAAATTCCGAATACAGGGCGTTTTTAACTGTGCAGTTTGGCAAGCTCATCTCGGCACATTCTTACCTGGCCTGGGTCGGAGAGTTTCCCAGCGGCAGATTTCAAATACTTTACAGCCAGGTCCGGCTGATGTAGATACCGCGAATACAATATTCCCAGCATCAACTCCACCTGCTCGACATATTCGTAATTGCTGTAGTGAGCTAAAAACTTTTCGTAAGCCTGTGCCGATTCAGCGTGTTTGCTTTCGCCGGCAAGCTGATTAGCGATATCGAGCAGATACTGCCGAGACAGAACCTGCTCACTATCGAGTTCGATAAGTTGTAAATAAACTTGAACTGCTGCCGGCAGATTACGCTCAAGCATCCGGTTAGTAATATCTTCGCGTAGCCGGCGGATTTCCTCCTCCTGCTGCCTTTGGGCCGGTGTTTTTATCTCCCTTACCCTTATCCGCTTAGCTTTTCTCTGGCCGGTAAATGGGTCGTAGCCGCTGGATACAGCATCTCGATAGCGACGCCGCCGATTCCAGAGTTTCAGCATCGACCACAAATCGAAACCACTGCCTGTTATCAAACCGCTGGCAAGCATAAGCAAAACAGCAATGATGCCAAAGGCATAGCCTGCCAGATGCGCATTATAGGCAACGTAGGGCGTATATCGAGTGATGACATTATCAATGAAAATCAGTTTAAAGGCGATAAAGTACAACGCTGATATCTCCATCGTGCCAATGAAGAAAAACCAGTATAAGACAGTTATCAAAGTTTGCGGGAACAAGACCAGATAAGCCCCGGTTACAGCCGCCACAGCACCGCTGGCTCCAAGAATAGGGGTATTGCTCAGTATCGTGTGACCTATGCCGCTAAATACTGCACCGGCCAAATAGAAGCAAAGATATCCAACTGTCCCGAGTTTATCGTTAACATTATTGCCGAACAGATACAAAAAGAACATATTCCCAAAGATGTGCATAAGTCCGCCATGCAGGAACGCGTAACTGACAAACTGCCACAGATACGGGTGGACGGGAGTCAACATAAATTGCAGCACCCACGGGCGAAAGCCAACGCCACCTGTGTGTGGGTCTGTATGATATTGGAGGAAAAAAATGACCACATTGACGCCTATGAGGGCATAATTTGCATATGGTGTTCGCCGCGGCCGAATACTGGTCCGAATAGGTAATATCATAACTTAACCGCCAGTTTTTAGGAACAAGCACAAAGGTCAGGACCATTGTAATGACAAAAAACAGCAGCGACAAGATATAAAAAAGGACGGCAAAAGCCGTCCTATCTAAGAAAACTAATCGTTATCAAGAGTCTTTCTCCCTCACGGAAAACATCAGCAGTTGACGTAACTATTTTAGCAACCGGTTTCCCCCTCAGCAAGGTCTAATCTAATTAAAATATAAAAATAAAATGGAACCATGCCAAACTTTAGAGTAAAAAAAACTTTATTTTTTTTACAGGCAATGTTAATGAATTATATCAGCAATTCAACAGATGCGTTGACAAAGGCACAAGCAGGGCAAAATGAACAGCAAAATTATAAAAAAGCGGATAAGGACGATTCGCCACCGGCTAAGGGAAAAACAAATAAACTGCCTAATAGCCACAAAACCTCCCAATGTGACCTATACGACCGGCTTTTTGGGCGATGACAGCTGGGCGGTGCTCACCGCAAGAGCTGTTTACCTTTTAACCGACAGCAGATACATCGAGCAGGCCAAAGATGAATGTCTCTGCTGCAAAATAATCCAGCGAAGCTCTAACCTGCCTGAAGCAGCCGCCGAACTGGTTAAAAAACTAAAATCCGTACGAACAGTAGCTGTAGAAAAATCCACTTCGCTCGCTTCCTTCGACGCATTGAAAAAACAACTTAAGGGCCGTCTCAAAACCGCACCGAACATCATCGAATCTGCCCGCACTATTAAAGACAATACCGAAATAGCCGCCATCAGAGCTGCTGCACGAATCGCGACACAAGCACTTAGAAAAATCCGGCGACACATAAAGACGGGGATAACCGAAAACGAGTTGGCCGGCACGCTGGATTTTCAGGTCCGCAAACTCGGTGCACGCAACAGCTTCGAAACAATTGTTGCCTTTGGAGCAAATGCTTCACGTCCCCACCATCAGCCAAGCCGCAGAAAACTCAAAAGAAATGACACGATTCTTATCGATTTCGGCGTCAGATACAAAAGCTATTGCTGTGACTTAACCCGGTGCTTTTCCATCGGCAGATCGAGTCCCCTTTACAAAAAGGCCTACAATGCGGTGCGGGAGGCACAAATTGCTGCAATAAAATCTGTAAAGGCCGGCGTTGAAATTCGCCACGTTGATGCAGCCGCTCGTGAGGTAATTGCATCTCATGATTTCCCCGTATACGGGCACCCGACAGGCCACGGCTTGGGATTAGAGGTACACGAAGAGCCGGCCATCGTAGCTAAGACCAAAGGTAAATTAAAGGCGGGGATGGTTTTCACAATTGAGCCGGGCGTATACATCCCCCGCAAGTTAGGTGTACGAATCGAGGATAATATTCTCGTAACCGATAGCGGATGCAAGATATTAACCCGTAGTTATCCCCAAAAGCCCTTACAGCTCACCTAAATATTGGTTTGACCAGCCAAAACAATAAGCTATAATAGGTATAGTTCGCTAGGGGTGGCCTGCAAAAAAAGCGGGTCTGAGAAAAAAACCCTTTGAACCTGATCAGGACAACCGCCGTATCGGCGATATGCCTGCGTAGGAAAGTGGTAAAGCCGGTAAACAGAAAAAATTACCTTGAAATCAAATCGCTTCCTACGAAGCGATTTTTATTTTGATAGAGAGCCAAATATGGCAACGCAGCTTCAAATAGCACGACAGAAGACGATAAGCGATGTAATGAAATTTGTCGCTAATGGAGAAAGCATCGATGCTGAGCTTGTCTGCGAAGAACTTGCGGCAGGGCGTCTGGTAATACCGGCTAACAAACTGCATCTTAAGAGTAATCTTGAACCCGTCGGGATAGGCCGCGTCCTCACTACAAAGGTAAATGCGAATATCGGCACAAGCAGCGTCAGCTCATCCATAGAAGCCGAAATCAAAAAATTGAAGGCAGCCCTTGATGCCGGCACCGACACGATTATGGACTTAAGCACGGGCGGCAACCTCGATGATATACGCTGCAAGCTTCTTGCACGCTGCCCCGTACCCTTCGGAACTGTGCCAATCTATCAGGTTATAGAAGGCAGAGACGTCGAGGACATAGACAAAAAAATAATTCTTGGTATTATCGAAAAGCAGGCCAAACAGGGTGTCGATTTCTTCACCATTCACGCAGGTGTACTAAAAGAGCACCTGCCCCTGCTTGAAAAAAGGGTCGGCGGCATCGTCAGCAGAGGCGGTGCCCTCCTTGCCAAATGGATGCTGTACCATAACAGGCAAAATCCCCTTTATGAAATGTTCGATGATTTGTGCGCCATATTAGCTGAATACGATGTTTGTTTTTCTCTCGGCGACGGCCTTCGCCCCGGCTGCATCGCCGATGCCACCGATGATGCACAAATGGCGGAATTACATACACTCGGTGAGCTTACACAAAGAGCGCAGCAAGCCGGCTGTCAGGTTATGGTTGAAGGCCCCGGCCACGTC
>CP070728.1:208053-220446 GCA_020351025.1 Planctomycetota bacterium | reverse complement strand
TGAAATGACATTTAACCAATTACACTGCTCTCGATTGAAAATCCCCTTTGTGCCCGGGCAACGTTACAATAATAGTTTATGTTTTGATACGCGGGAATTTATTACCCTAAAGGGTACAAAACAAACCCAATTTCCAAAAACCCAAAATGAACATAAATTCAGCTATAACAAAGGATTATGAGAATGAACAACACCTTCAGCCTCCGCCAAAACAAACCCAAACAAACCCAATTTTTGAAATTCCGGAATTCTAAAGGGCAGGTCAGTTTTTGAGGATGTAGCTGGCCATTTTCGGTGGTCGGCCTAAGATTTCGGTGAAGTGGTAAATTAAAGTTCTTTCGATTTCATTCAGTGTTTTTTCGTCCGATTGGGTGATTAGTTTCAAATCGTTGAGGCAACTTGCAGCTTCTTTGCTGAGTCTGATTTTGTCCGGGAAGCTGCCTTCACAGTCACCGCAAATGAGGCCGTTAGCAGAGCTGCTGAAATAAAACTCGTCGCTCGTTGCTCGTTGCTCGTATTTCGTTTTGCAATTTGCGCAGGCATTCAGGACTGGCTGCAGACCGATATTTTTGAGCAAGGCCAGTTGAAATAGTATAAGTAGCGCGATTACATCTTGTTGCTTGCTTTTCTTTGCTTTTGCTTGGAGCTCGTCGGTGTTTTGTAGAAATTCGAGAAAATCGTCAAAAAGCTGAGGATGTGGGTCATATTCATTTGTTAGATTGTTTACCAATTCTGTGGCGAAAGAGGCGGAGTTTAAGGCAAAAAGGCTGTTTGACAGATGTGTAAAGCTGGGCTGTTGTTCGAATTCGGTGAGTGTTGCGAGTTTTTCTCGGGCTGGCTCGGAAAAGACAATTTCACCATAAGAGAATACTTCTATTGGGCCGTCGAAGACTGATTTAGGCCGTTTTGAGCCTTTGGCGATGGCACTGATTTTACCGGTTGCTCTGGTGAAAAGTGTTACTATTTGGGATGTTTCGGAATAGTCGACAGCGCGTATACAGATGGCTGTATCTTTGGTCAACATTTTATTGCTCGTAGGTTTTCTGGATTCTGATGCGTTTTATTCTTCTTGTCTCGGCGGAGGTAATAGTTAATTTTAGGTTTTCGTAATTGAAGGTCTCGCCAGTCTTCGGTATATAGCCGAGGCGCGAGAAGACGAAACCTCCGATGGTATCATAATCTTCGTCTTCGGGCAGACTTAATTCGAACTGGTCATTGAGGTCATCGACATAAGTTCTGGCATCTGCTTCAATGGTATTTTGGTCTATTTCCTTTACGGGTTCAGGTGGTTTTTCTTCGTATTCATCGGTTATTTCTCCGACGAGTTCCTCGAGTATATCCTCAAGTGTAACTACGCCGGCGGTTCCGCCGTATTCATCGAGGACTATAGCTATATGTAATTTTTGATTTTGGAACTCGTGGAGTAAGACTCTGAGGGGTTTTGTTTCAGGTACGAAATAGGCATCTCTTATTTTGTTGCGTAGTTTGAAATCAGCGGTGTTTTTGCCGATTTCTGTCAAGAGGTCCTTTGCGTAAACAAGGCCTATGATATTATCTATATTGTTTTCATAAACGGGGACACGGGTGTGCCCTGCGCTGGTGATGGTGTCCAGGATCGTGTTCAAATCCGAGTTGACTTCGACTGCTACTATATCAGTGCGAGGTGTCATAATTTCATCAGCGCAGGTTTCACTTAGCTCCAGGATGTTTTCGATCATCTGCTGCTGCTCTTCATCGAGTACGCCTTCGGTTCTTTGCTGCTCGAGTCCATTTAGGAATTCTTCCTGTTTTTCTTCCTGCTGCTGGTCGGGAGTAGTTTCGACGATTCCAGCCAAACGTTTTACAAGGCTGTCATACAATTTGAATATATAGAGAATCGGTGAGACGAGTGTTGAGAAGGCCATCAGCAGCTTGTGTGTTCTGCTGAGGATTTTTTCGCCGGCGTACTTTGCCCAGGCGTGCGGGATTGCCAGGCTGAATATCGAGAATATTGCCGCTGCGATAATAAAGGTAAGAAGGTAATCGGCAACCTGGATTCCCTGGTGCGCTGTTTCAAAGGCAGCTAATAACAGCAGCAATATACAGGTATTGAAGATGAGCCGATAGACTGAGCAGGATAAAATTAGTTTTTCGGAATTTTCTACAAGGCTGTCGACAAGGTCATCCGGTGTTTGTAGATGTCCTTTTTTGCGTTTTGGAGTTCTTTTTTTGTTTGCCGTTTCAAACGCGTCCTGTAATTTGGTTCGAGAGAAGGAACGCAAGGCGATACCATTTACGGAGAAGAATAATGTGGATGCGGCAAGCAGACAAATTACCAAAACAATTAGAGCCGTGCAACTCACTTAATAGCCTTTCGATTAGTTATTAATCTGTTACACAGTAGCATGTGCGTCTGCAGCGTTTATAAATAATACGTTTTTCATTTTCATTTTTGTGCTTTTACGGCCTTATTATATACCAAACCATAATCGAGTTGTTGTAGAATTTCGTCTTCGGTGTGGTGCATTTTTTTTGCCTGGTTCTGTGTGGTGTCATCAAAACCGAGGTTGTGCAGCAGGGCGTGTGTTATGTAAAGTGCCAATTCTGCTTCAGTTGAGTGGCCTCGGCGTTTTGCCTGTTTTCGGGCCATTTCGGCGTTGACGAGAAGCTCGAAAGATTTTGCGGAGTTTGGTGCATCATCGGATAGATCGAAGCTGAGACAATCGGTAGAAAGATTGTGATTGAGGAATTGTTTGTTTACTTTGCGAATTTGGGCATCGTCAACTATTGCGATAGTAACCTCGTATCCCGTATTTGGTATTTCGTATTTCGCGAAACGATTGCAGATGGTTTTCACTAATTTTTTCAGCTTAGGCAGAGAGGCATCGAGGGCATGGAAGCTATTGGTGATTTGGACGGTTATATCTTTTTTTTTCTGTTTTTCGGTGTGCATAGTTGTTATTAAGTTTTCTGCTTGGTTTGTTCGGATTGAGGAGGCGTCTTCTGGCTTTGTGTTTTTTGGTCTTTTTGCAAGTTTGCATTTTGTGGTTCTTTTGCAAGATTTGATTCGTTTGGAGCAGGTTCCTCGGTCTCATCTGGCGGCTTAGGATATGGGATTCTTGCGTGATGGTGTGCGGCGAGTGTTTTTGATATGCTTGTCTCTATCCGGCTTAGTTCCCTGAGTGACAGGTCGCATTCGTCGAATTGGCCATCCTGGAGGCGTTTCATAGCCATATTGTGCACAACTGCTTCTATTCTTGTCGGTGTTGGTTCGGCAAGTGTTCTGACGGCCCCCTCGACGCTGTCAGCCAGCATTGCTATGGCGGCTTCTTTTGTTCGGGGCTTTGGGCCGGTATATCTAAACTCAATCTCAGAAGGTGGTGATTGTTTTTCATCTTGTTTTCTTTTGGCTTCATTGAAGAAATATTCAATGAGCGTTGTTCCGTGGTGGGTTTCGATAAATTGGCGCAGAACCGTAGGTATTCCATATTCCTTGGCCATTTCAACGCCGTCTTTTACGTGTCCTACAATGATTAATTGGCTCATTGCGGGTGAGAGCTCTTTATGCTGGCTTATGGCCCCCATTTCATTTTCGGTGAAATAATTGGCCTTGTTGATTTTTCCGATGTCGTGATAATAAGCCCCGACCCTGCAGAGGAGCCCATTGCAATTGATTGCTTCGGCGGCGGCCTCGGCGATAGAGCCTACCAACAAGCTATGACTGAAAGTGCCTGGTGCTTCCATAGCAAGTCTTTTCAAGAGGGGTTGATTTGCATCGCTGTAGTCGAGCAGGGTCATACTTGTTGCTATACGAAAGACTTTTTCGATAAGAGGCAGGAGCCCCTGAATGAGGACGCCGACGACGAGGGTGATGCCCGCATGGAGGGCGGCATTTCTGAGGACATTTAGAGGCTTGGAGTTTTGGGTTAGAAAATCCAGAGCAACAGCCATTGTGAAGACTATTACGGCAGCAAGGGTACTGACCTCGAGAAGTTTCATTCTTGTGCGGATTTCTCTCAGTGCCAGACAGCAGGTAAATGTACCGGCGGCCATAGTTAAAAACAGCCTTATATCGCCCATTTTTGTTGCGGCAAAAGAGGCAAGAAGGCAATAGAATATGCTCATACCTATTGCGAATCGCTGGTTATAAGCGATTGTCAAAATGATAGCAGCAGTGACGGCGGTTCCGGTGGCCCACATAGTATGATTGTTTAGTATGACAGCGAGCTTGGTTGTTGCTAACAACAGGACAAGTGAGCCGAGCAGGGCCAAAGCTCTGGTGTGGTTTTTTACTATTCGTCTTTGGTAGTGATAGATATAAAAAGCGGCACCTGAAGAAATCAGCACTACTATGGCAGCTAACGGTATCAGGGAAAGATAACGAGTATGCTGGGCAAGTTGGAATGAAAGTACAAAGACGCAGAGGCAGACAAAGAGCAACCAAAGCAGAGCGGATATAAAAAGGTCGGTGTTGATGAACCGAGTTAATTGGGAGAGTCTCTCGGCGGTTATATTTTTTCGTAGCTGACTTCGTCGTGGGCTTGTTTTTTTCAAGAGTCGCATTTATTTAGTCCGCTGTTATCATACAAAGCAGTGGAAGATGGAGCTATTTATCTTATTAGCTTTTTGCTTTTGCCTTTTTTTTGTAGGCCCTTACGATATTTTGAACGAGCCGATGTCTTACGATGTCTTTTTGTGTCAATTCAACACAACCTATACCTTTTATTCGTCTCAATAAGGCAATGGCATCAACCATTCCACTTTTTTGGCCGATGTCCAAGTCTATCTGAGTTATGTCGCCTGTTACTATCATTTTAGAGCCGTGGCCGAGTCTTGTCAGGACCATTAACATCTGCAAGGGTGAGGTATTTTGCGCTTCGTCGCAGATGATGACGGCCTCGTTTAATGTTCGGCCACGCATAAAGGCAAGAGGAATAATTTCAATGATGTCCAATTCCATAAATTTTTTCATCTGTGTGAAATCCATCATATCTTCGAGGGCGTCAAAGAGCGGGCGCAGATATGGGTTTACCTTTGCCTGAATATCACCAGGGAGGAAGCCAAGTTTTTCACCGGCTTCGACAGCCGGGCGTGCAAGAATAATCTTTCTGGTTTGTTTTTTCTTTAGCATTGAGACGGCGATTGCGACGGCCAGGTATGTTTTGCCGGTACCGGCTGGACCTATGCAAAAAGTGAGGTCGTTTGCCAACATTGCTTCGATATATTTTAGCTGTCCCTTAGTGGATGGTGCAATGATTTTTTTTCGTGAGTAAACGGTAATGGCCTCGCTGGTTTCGGCAGTTCCGGCGGCATTTTTTTGAGTGAGAAAAGCGTTTACGTCTGCAGTGTTAAGTGAACGGCGTTTGATGAGGTGTTTTTGCATTTTGTCTATGATTTCTGCGGCCCTGTTTGCATTTTCTGTTTTTCCGTTAATTATTAAATTGTTCCTGCGAGCAGTAATTCGGACGCCAAGAGATTCGCGGAGAAGACGGAGGTGACAATCAGCAGGTCCGAACAACTCGAGCTGCTTGTCGGCAGAATCTAATTTTACGATAACTTCCAAAATTCTCCTTTATTGTGAGCTGAGCATAAAGAACAAATAGGCAAACGGTGCTGCGAACAACGGCGAATCAACGACGTCGAGGACTCCACCGAAGCCGGGCACATTGTTTGCCGAATCTTTTTGCTGAGCGTCTCGCTTTATCATAGACTCGACCAAATCTCCTATCTGGCCGATAAATGCAGAACAACAGCCAAAGATTAATGCCAATTGCCAGACCATTATACCACACATTGTTGCCAAGAGAATAGCAACAATGGTTGCGGTTACGATAGCGCCTACCATACCTTCCCAGGTCTTGCCGGGACTGATTATAGGTGCAAATTTGTGCTTACCAAAGAGTTTTCCGAACGTGTAAGCTCCTATATCAGCGGCCTTTACGGCAAATATAAACATTAATAAAGGCCAGGGTCCGAAGTCGATTCGTAAAGCTACACAGAAGGAGCTTAGAAGGCCGAGATAAACAATAGAAAAGAAATTTACGCCGCAATTGACTAATATAGCTTGGTTGCCATAGCGGATATATTGATATAGCAATAATGCTAATAGTGAAAAGGCTGAGAGGAAAGAGATATAAAAGCGAGGTGAGATTTCGATAAGTTGCGGCCAGTACCAAGCGGTTGCAAATAAAATCGAGAGGACGGTCGAGAGGGGTGTGAAAATCTTTAGATTTTTCGCTGTTGCAAGCTTTGCCAATTCCAAGTTAGCAGGGATTACTAACAGGGCGATAAGGATGCAAAGGATTGTAGCCTGGAGGTGTTTATCATCGGCAACAGAAGCGGTCAGCGAGCCGTCGAGCCAGCTGTCGAAAATGACTACGGCGGTAAAGAATAGTGTCATCAATGTTCCAAAGACCAATCTATGTTTTAGCATAATTCGGATACCCGATAGCTATTAGGAGTTCTTTAGTTGCGGTTTGATGTCGCCAAAACGTCGGTTTCTTCGCGCGTAAGCAAGCATTGCCTTTTCAAGGTCTGCCTTTTTGAAATCCGGCCAAAGGGTTTTTGTAACGTGGAATTCGCTGTATGAGATTTGCCAGAGGAGGAAGTTGCTGATTCTCATTTCGTTTGCAGTTCGTATCAAAAGGTCCGGTTCGGGTAGGTTGGCGGTGTATAGATGCCGACTTACGCAGTGTTCGTCAATATCCTTTAGGCGAAGCTCTCCCTTTTTGAATTTTTGAGCGATTTTTTTTGCTGCATCTGCTATTTCGGTTCTCCCGCCATAGTTGAGCGCCAAGGCAAGTATCATTCCTGTATTGGTGGAGGTCAATTCTATAGTTTTTGCAAGTTCTTTTTTTACTGAGAGCGGTAGTTGAGCCACTCGGCCGAGGTGGATAAGCTTGACATTGTTTCTCATCAGGGTAGGGCGAATCTCAACAAGGTATCGTGTGTATAGGTGCATCAGAGAGTTGACTTCGGTTTTGGGTCTTTTCCAGTTTTCTATGCTGAAGGAATATAAAGTTAGAGATTGAATACCGAAGTCGACACAGAGCTGGGCTATTTTCTCAACTGTCTTTGCGCCCTCATAGTGTCCTTTGACCCTTGGCAGGCCTTTTTTTTGGGCCCATCGGCCGTTTCCGTCCATAATTATGGCGATATGGCGAGGCATCAGTTTGACGGATAAGCCAAGATGTTTGGCGGTTTTTTGGAGTTTTTCTTCACAGCTATTTTTCAATTTTCCACTTTCCAGACGGAAGTGCACAATAGCGAGAGTGACTTATGCACTTATGCCGTATGTTTCATTATCTAAATATTGTCTGAGTTCTTTTCGGTCCGACACCGATGATTGTGACCGGTTTGCCGGTCGTTTCTTCAATTCGGCAAATGTAGTTTTGGGCATTGTTAGGCAAATCATGGAAATCCTTTACATCAGTCAAGTCTTGTTGCCAACCGGGGATAGTTTCGTAAACGGGACTTACCCGGGCGAGTTTGTTTGTATTTGCGGGGAAGAATGAAGTTTCTTTGCCGTTAATTTTATATGCTTTGCAAATATTTACATCTTTAAGTCCGGATAATGTATCGAGGTGCATTAGAGCTATTGAGTCAATGGCGCCAATAGTTACGGAGTAGGACACGGCTACTGCATCGAACCAGCCACATCGTCGGGGTCGGCCGGTGGTGGTTCCGTATTCGCCCCCTTTATCGCGAATATATTGGCCGATTTCATTGTCCTGCTCAGTAGGGAAGGGACCGGCACCGACTCTTGTTGTGTAGGCCTTTGCTACACCTATGAATTTATCAATCATTCTAACCGGTACCCCGCTGCCGGCTGATATACCGAGCGCGCTTGAATTAGAGCTGGTCACGAAGGGAAACGTGCCGTGGTCGATGTCCAGCAGTGTGCCCTGTGCGCCTTCGAAGAGGATTGATTTGCCATCTGCGATTGATTTGTGGAGGAATTCAGTAGTATCGGTTGTAAAGGAAAGGAGTTTGTCGGCATAAGATTTGCATTTTTTAAAGATTGTGTCAGCACTAATAGGTTCGGTGTTGTAAAGTGCTTCAAAGATTTTGTTTTTATATTCCACAATGGTTTGCAGTTTTTCTCTTAGGTTTTGAAGGTTTCTTAAATCGCCCATACGCAGGGCATGGTTTCTGCCGACCTTGTCTGCGTAACAAGGGCCGATACCTCGGACTGTAGTACCGAGTTTGTTTTTGCCGAGTGATTCTTCGCGCAATTGGTCTTCTATTTTGTGGTAGTCGAGGACGATATGTGCGTTTTCACTTATGAGGAGGCGGTCCGTTAGAGTAATATTTTTTTGTTGAAATGTCTCAATTTCCTTTAAAAGGGTTTCCGGGTCAACCACTACAGCATTAGTGATTACACAGACGATATTTTGCCGAACTGCACCACTTGGCAGTAAGTGTAAAGCGAATCTGTCATTACCCACGATAACTGTGTGACCTGCGTTGGCGCCTCCGCTGTACCGCACGACGATATCGCAGTTGTCGGCAAGGATATCGACAATTTTGCCCTTGCCTTCGTCACCCCACTGTAATCCGACAATACAAGAGTTCATTTGTGCCTACCTTTTCATAAGGCTTTTAGTTCTACAATTCGTTACAAATCGGTTTCTTGAAAACGCTCGCAAAGATAAACCGCAACAGCATACAGATGTAGCCCATTGCGGTTATCTGGTTGTATTTTAGATTTTACTTCGATAATTTCAACTAATTTTTGCTACAAGCTTTTCTAAAATGGCTGGTAAATTGTCGTAGGTTCTATCACTCAGTTTGTGAGAGACTTCCTTGCCGCATTTGTTTTTGTATGTAATAACAAACCGTCCTTTCTTTTTAAAATGTGTTTTATCTATTTTTTGTATCGAATCGTAAGAGATTTTTTCTTTCTTGCTAAGGACAAGCTCATTTTCTTCGGCGATAATTTTTTTATTTCTGACTGCGAAAAGATAACCAACCAAGAGCACTGCTGCGCCGGCAAAAAACGGCGGTGCGTTTCTGTTAAAAGTCAGATAAGGCTGCGGGCTGCCGTCAGGGTTTTTGTGTTCTGCTATCCACTTATCGTTAAAATAGCCGTCGTAAGCACACCAAATTGCGATGCCAATGCAGAAGACGATATAGATTTTGAGATTATTTTTTTTGTATTTGCTTATCGGTGCTTCAACAGCCATTTTGAGAACACTCCTGGGACTTAAGTCGTCCTTTTTTGAGCGATTACATTTGTTAGCGGCTGAACTAAGTCAGGGATTATTTTTTCTGTCATTAATTCTTCAGCCAGTTGGCCCTGGTTTTCGAAAGATTTTAGTGCGTTGAATTTTTCAGTAGTTGAGGGATATTGACGAATGGTAAGGGACAAACTTATTGCCTCATCTGCCATTTGCCTTTTTTCCCTGGGCTCATAGATACTTGTTTTTGACTCTACGCTTATTCGGGCCTGCGTGCGGCAGTCGTCGGAAATAGCAACGACCATTGTGGGGGAGAAGCCTATTGAGCGGGCTTGCGGTAAATCCAGTAGACAGTTAAATGCGGCTGACCCGACTGCCTCTGCGATAACCTCATCGTGGCTGCCTGCATAATCGAAGTCCATAGCGAAGGTAACATCGAGAGAATCTATATCGAGGTGATTGACGCCGAGCATATAAGGGACCAGCTCAATGACTAATCTATCCTGCTGGTAGGCATCTTCAAAGGTTGAGGGATTGACTACGCCGGAGCTGATACGGTCTGTTTCAAGGGCAATCCATCGGTATTGGCCGGCGCTGCGGTCTTCTTCGAGGCAGTATTCGTTGTTTTCGCGTCGGTAGAAGCGGCCCATAGAAGGGAACTGCTTTTGTATTCGTTCGAAGAAGGCGAGGATGGTATCTCTTTGTGTCGGTAGGTACAACTCAGTATTGATATACATATCGAGATAAAAATCATCGCAGAGAGAAGCAAAGCTATTTGACATAATCAGGAACAACCCTCACAAAAACAGGCCTTAGGCAAACTGAACGCCCTACGGCCTCATTGAAAAGATTTATATTTTATAAACAATGCGAACAGTCGGTTATTGATTATACACTTAAATATTCAGTTTCCCAGATTTTTTTAGTTAAATCTTCGAGCTTTTCGTCATATTTTTTTAGGACCTCGAAGTACTCATCGGACTCGAGGGCTTCTTTTGCTTTTTGGTCCTCTGGTTTTACGTTTTTTGGCATGACGGAGTTTCTGAAGATTTCGTAATGGTCTCTAATGGAGCATGGCATTAGCCAGTTCTGTGGTTTTTTCCAGTTGTCAAGGCCGTATTTTTTCTGCCACTGACGGCCATTTTTCATAAAATCAGAGAACAAGGCGTCGGAAAGGTTTTTTTCGTTTTTGTATAAATCGTAGATGTTATCCAGATAGTAGGGTATGAAAGCACAGGGTGTCACGTTTCCGTGCCAGTCGATATAAAAATAGCCGCCGCTTCGTCCATAGGCGATGCAACCTCTCGTTAGCACGCCGCTGTTCCAGAAATCGGCAATACAATATCTCTTTTTGGCGAGTAGTTTTTCCCATTTTCTGTAAAGCTGAATTCTTTGTTCCGGCATCACCATTAAATCGAGTTCGTCTTTGCCTCTGCCGATGGGCATCATTTGGAATTGCCACATGTAGCAAGCTCCTTGTTCGAGGAAGTAAAAATCATAAAATTCGTCTGTCAGCAGTACATCTATATTTTTGCTGGTTGCAGTTACGGAGATGCCAAAAGGCACGCCTGCATTTCTTAGGTGTTCGAAGGCACTTAGGATTTTTTTATACGTGCCAAGGCCTCTTCTCTGGTCGGTTTCTTGCTCAAAGCCTTCGACAGAAATTGCGGGTGTGGCATTTGCCGATATTGCAAGCTCGGCGGCGACTTTATCGTTAATAAGAGTTCCATTGGTATATGAGAGGAAGAACATATCATTGTATTTTTTATAGATGTCGAGCAGTGTTTTACCGTTGCTTTTGTACATAAAGGGTTCGCCGCCGCTGATGGTTATGAACCTGCTGCCGAAAGAATCGTGAACCTCACCGACTATTCTATCTACATAGGAGTAGGGAATGGTGGCGGGGGTATCCGCAGCTGAGGCTGCATAACAGCCAATGCATTTTAAGTTACATATTTGGGTGGGCGAGAAGACGATAAAACTCGGCGGCAGTTCACCATATTTTTGCCTGAATTTTTCAACGGCCTGCTCGTAACTTTGGCCTCCACTAATAAGATTGTTTTGAACAAGTACATTTATGATTTTTCTTATAACTTCCTTTGAAACGTAGCCTTTGTCTATATTTCTAACTACACATTTCAGCATTGCTGAGAAGAACTGGTATCTTTTTAAACTTACCTGGTGTAAGTCTTCAGAATTATTATTGACTATACTGTCGTAGATATAATTATCTACTTTCTTTGCCAGCAGCTTTCGGAGATACTTTTGATTGACCATTCTGGTCAGCATCGAAGGCGTGGTTTCAAGCTTCATTTTGACTCCCCTCTTTTATGTCAAAACGTTAATAAGATATTAACTCAAAAGCACACTGATATGAATTCTGGTCTTATTTTACGGCAAATCGCAAAGATAGCAACCTAATTATCGTCGCAGAAATTTGAGATTATCTTCCTTGATAAAAAAGCACAAAATATGCGAAAACACAACCATAAAAGGAGAAAAACGCAATTTTTTTAGTCGGGGTTTTAAGCCCCCAAGGCCGTCGGTATGTGTGCGGGCTCGCCTTGTTCCGGCTCAGGGAGCTTTAATTCTGTGATTATAGCTGCAATGGTTGAGATGATTGCAAAGACAAATATCCGCCATACACAAGCTGTTGCGAGATTGCTGATTGCAATACCGCTGGTGTAGCTCAGTATCACGGAAAATGCCGTGTAAAGCAGCCCAACTAAACAGCCACAAACAGCCGCGGTGACAATTCGCTTCCACAGTACTGCCCCGCCGCAGCCGAGGGTTACCACCGCACCACAAACTAGAGGTGTGAGCACTATAAGCCACCAAATATCCTTCAGCGCAGGTAATTGGCCGGCATTTCTGATGTGAGGGATGTCCACAATGCCCAAAACTACAACTGCGGCAATAGCACACAAGCCAACGTGCCAATATCGTGATTTGAGTGATACGCGCAGTTGGGCCCGTTTTCGCATTCGCCGGCGTATTGTCAATGGCCAGTTATAAAACAGGCAAAAGACCCAATGCTCCAGCAATGCTCCCCTTTCGCCGAAGACCGGAACAATGTGTACGGCTTCGGTGGCCCAGTGGGCAGCCATAAACCTTGCCAGCGCAGGATAATGATAAGTCATCTGAATCGGAAACGCGAGATACCCTATATATTTGAAGAATCCTAAAAATACCGCGATATTGTAGTCTTTGAAATTCCGCTCACGGATGACCAGAT
>CP070728.1:195528-207953 GCA_020351025.1 Planctomycetota bacterium | reverse complement strand
CATGGATTTTCATCTGGGCAGAACGTTACGATCAGCGGAGCCAATGGCTTCGGGGGCATTGAAGCTGCTGCGCTTAATGGCTCCAAAACTATTACTGTTGTCGATGACAATGTTTATACGTTTACTATAACGGGATCTCCCACTGAAAGCGTTGATGGTGGTGGCCCATCAGTTAAGTACACATCTAGCTCAACGGCAACGCGCACATGGTACGAGCCTGTATTTTCTACACCTAATGGATGGCCGGCGGCTGTAGCCTTTCACGAGGGGCGGCTATGGTTTGGGGGAACCACATCACAGCCGGATGGTTTATATGGCAGCACGGTCAATCAATATTTTAATTTTGACGTAGGCGAAGGGCTGGACAATCAGGCCATTCAAGTCTCGATTGGCTCTGAGGATATTTCTAATATCCAGCATTTGATCTCGAACAGGGATCTTCAGATCTTCACTGCCACTGGCGAATTTGTAGCGGCCAAGCCTATTGGCAAGCCCTTAACGCCAAGTGATACAAGAGTCTCTAGGCAAACGCCTTACGGAAGCAGCAAGGTAACGCCGATTCCTTTTGATGGCGGGACTTTGTTTGTTCAAAGCTCAGGCAAAAGTGTTCGTGAATTTATATATGCGGATACCGAAAACAGTTACGCCTCTACTGATCTTAGCTTGCTGGCAGGGCATCTCATAGTTTCTCCTAGAGATATGGCAGTGCTTTACGGCACGGCTACTAGAAACGAACAGTATGCAGCAGTCGTTAACAGCGATGGAACCTTAGCCATATTCCATTCCGCCAGAGCAGAAGGCTTGGCTGGCTGGACTTTGTGGTCTGCATCCGATGGTTCTTTTGATTCCGTTTGCTCGGTCAACAATACGCTATATGTTTCTGTGCTTAGAGATGGCAGCTATGCGCTGGAAAAATTTGCGCCAGATGATTCTCTTACCGTAGATAGTTCTAGAACTTACACGGCTGGCACTCCCGGCACCGTATGGATTGTTGACAGCGCCTTGGATGGCGAAACCGTTCATGTGTTTGGAGACGGGGAGTATTTAGGCGAGCATATTATTTCTAGCTCGACGCTGACTTTGGAAGATCCTGTAAGCACCATTACTGTGGGATATAACTATACGCCGGAGATCAAAACGCTTCCGGCTAATATCGTGTTGCCTAGCGGCTCTATGGCAGGGATGCCCAAAAGAATAACAAAGGTCTACGTAGGTCTGGACACTACGCTTGGAGTTTCTGTTGAGGGCAACAGATTAATCCTTCGTCATGTTACGGACGATCTATCCATAAACGTAGAGCCTTATTCGGGCATAGCAGAGTTTTATATTCTAGGTTACTACAAGGAAGCGCAGGTTACACTGTCTCAGGTTGATCCTGTAAAGATGCGCGTTCTTGGATTAAATATGGAGGTCGCATTCTAATGTGTATTAGCTTGGCTACTGCAGCGGCAATAACGGCAGCAGCGGCAACGGTAACAGGAACCGCTGTTTCTATTGGATCAGCAAAAGCAAATGCTGCCCAGCAAAGAATTCAATTGGACTTGCAGAAAAAGCAAATACAAGAAGAACGTGAAGTAGCGCGGGTACAAGCTGCCGAAGCTGAAGCCATGCGCGTGTCTGATTACGAGCAGTGGAAAGCCTCGCAAGTGGCTATGGAAGCTGCTACCGGGACTAGAAGTGAGTCTTTCTTGCAGGGCATGGATGCAGCATCACGTAAGGCTCTTGCTCTGGATCTAAGCAATATACGCAGTGGTTACTTGACCGGCGATGTAGCGGCTATGCGAGGCATTCGGGTGAACCGAATGTCACGTCAGGCCGTTGGCATTGCCAGCACTTATCAGCAGATTGGTGCCATTGCTTCTGGCATTGGAAGCCTTGGAAGCATCGGTCAACAATACGCTCAATACAAGAAAGGAACATAATGGCTCTCGAACCATTTCGCCGTAAGATTGGAGCCCCTGCTGCGGCTCCTTTGACTCGTGTTCAGCAGGTCGGCATCCCTGATGTTGGGCCTGAGATCGCTCGTGCGGGTCAGCAGATCTTTGCTGCACTAGAGCCTACAATGAAGAAGCAAGCTCAAGAGGCTGCTCTTAACGACTTTGCGGCTCAGGGTATTCAGCAAGAACCAGATGGTACTTTGACTTTGCCGAAACCTCAGGGTGGCGGTGAGATTTATAAAGCAACTTTTAACGAAGCTGCTTTACAAGCATATCAAATAAGATCGTTCAATGAGACTCAAATTAAAATTCAGAGTCTTTATAATGCTACTACGGAAGAAGAACTTGTAAGAAGTCCTGATGATCTGCTGGCTACAGGCGTTGCTATGATACAGGGCGTAGTCGAAAAAGCCGATCCTAAAATTAAAAACGCATTGCTTAGTGATTTGTGGCGTGAGTTACAGCAAAGGCACAATGCCTTTACTAACGGAGAACATCGCAAAGCCGAGGAGATTATTAAAAGGACTTTAGAGCGAGATGTAGAAAACAACCTAAACAAAGCTTTTGAATACGCTGCTTTGCCACAAGTAGACGAAGAAAAGGGTCGACTTGCGGCGTTAAATTTTTACGATCAGGCCGCACAACAGCTGTCAAGGCTGGTTAATCTTAACTTTGCAGATCCCAAAAGCTTAAATCAAATGCAAGAAGGCTTTGACAAGTGGTGGGCTGGCGCTGGGATTATTCGCAAACTTAATGAAAAGGTGAAAATGCAAGCAGCGACCTCATCTGAGGTTCAAACCATTATAGATATTGTTAGCTTGTCTGATTTAACCAGTGAAGTTGATGGCATTGATGCTAAGTGGGTAGTAGAAAGCACTAGCCCGGAGCATCGCCCTACTCTTTTAACTCGCCTTAGAAGCATTCAAGCTAAGCTTGAACGGCAAGAGAAAGACGAGGGCAACGAAAATATTTATAATGAAATTTTAGATAGTGTCGGTACAGGCGGAGACAAACCGCTTGGTATGGGTGAAAAAAAATGGCTTGATGTTGTAACAAAATGGGCAAGCGATAATGGACTAGACCCATATACTCCGACTGGTTTCTTTCAAATGACCAAGCGGTTTTCTGTAGCCTCTATTCCCAACGAAATTTACAAAGACTTTTTTGCAAATCTTTCATCGCGTAGTCGAGATTATATCGACAGAGCCGCTGCTGTTGCAGAGGCTATGGAAAATGCAGTCGATGATAAAGGAGACAGTATTCCCGATTTGCGTACCGAGTTTATGGACACGGATACGCTAGTATTTCTAGAAAACTACAATCGAGGAGTTCGTTTTGGTGAAACAGACCCGATTGCATTTGCTCGCTCTACTGTAAGAGAAGATCGCCCGGACACTTTAAAGGAGGCGGTTGACGCAATTACAAGGGTATTGCCCGAAGGTGCTAAATATCAAGAAACGTTTAAGGGTTATATTAAGGGACTTGATTACTCTGCGTTAGGTGCTGAAGACCTTAATGAGTTACAGATCTTTGCTGGCAACTTAGTCGCTCAGAACATACCCTTAGAAAAAGCTGTCAGCATTGCGAGTAGTAGACTCGCAAATAGAAGGACACTTGTTGCCCCTAACTCTGACACCTTGTTGCTAGAGCCTCAATTGCGAGTCACTCAGGTTTTTGGCGATACCATTGAAAGAAGGACTGGGCTTTATATTCGGAAAGCTGAAACACCGCCAACTGTTACTAGCAAAACTGGTGAACGAAGCCGCGAGTATGTTCAGCCTTATGTTGACTTGGCTATTCAAAAACTTGCCGGGGGCGAGCAGCTTGCGGGGGTTCCCGTTAAAGCAAAGTTAAAAGCTGGAAAAAATGTTTTTATAAAGCATTATGCTGGAGGTACGGATCCCAAGAGCCGTTTGTTTTCTGTTTGGTATTATGACGAGAAAACGGGAAGCACTAGTTTAATCCGGCGTAAAGATAACGCGCCTCTTATTATAGACTTGGGTCAGGCTTCATCGATTCAGGAGAGAGAAAGCGGAAAATTTAGGCGAGCGTATGCGGAAAGCAAGAACGAAGGCGAACGACTCGCAAAGCAAGCATTTCAATATTACATTCCCGGCAGTCAAGGTTTCCTTGAGTTGCTTGGTTTGGAGGGGCAGGGTCAAAAGCTGCGTTTTGGCGTAAAAAATCAAAAAGCCCTTGCTGAATTTGAAGCTTGGCAAAAGACTCATACTGCTCAATTCGGACACGAACCATCGACAGTCCGCGATAAAAAGAAAAAGTATGTTGATCGCGGTTTGCCTGTAGCTCCATCTGTTGAACATATGCAGCTTCCCGTTGTGCGTGAGCAAATGATTCAAAACTCAAGTGCTACTGGACGCAAGCCTTCTCAGGTTGTCCGCGAAGTTGCTACTCAACTTGGCATAAAGCCGCATGAATTAGTCTCTATTCTTTTGGTTGAGAGCGAGGCAGATCCCAGCAGGGTCAATACATTGGGGTATGTTGGCTTGTTTCAAGCCAGCCCAACTGTTCAAAAAGCTCTTAATATTACTAAAAACGATACGTTTGAATCACAGCTTCCTAAGCTAATTTCTTATCTTGAAGGAAAAGGTCAGGGCTTGGGTCATACGGGCTATAAAAAGGGCATGGGCTGGCAAAAAGTTCTTGCCGCTATTTTTGCAGGAAATGTAAATGCCAACCCTAATGTTTCTGATAAGTATGGCACGACTTTAAAAGGCCATTGGAAGAATGCTTCCGACAGATTTCAAGAAGCTGAAGCTTGGCTTGAGAGAAATTAGAGGGATTAATGCCTAGTCAATATCCTGTATATGGTAGGTTTATTGAAGGCGCTGAAGGCGATAAAAGCTTTGGCGTTCCCAAACCCTCGACGATTCTTTTAACAGAGGAGGAGCGCGCCAAAAGGCCAGAGCCTCAAGCACCGTCCTTTAGCGGCTGGATTTCTGCTATTGGCGATGCTGTTGCCCTGCAATCTCCATGGCAGAGATTGATGGAAACTTACACGCTTTGGAATGATGTAGAAGATTTAAGTTATAATGCTTTCCGGCCTGATCGTATTGCTGGCTACGAACCTTGGGCTGAAGATTTTATTGGGGTGTTTAGTGAGAAGCATCAAAATTTCATTAAGCAACGAATAGATCGAAACAGCCAGCGCCGTCAAAATGTAGCTAGAGAACTGGGCTTAGGGGGAGTGCTGTTTTCCGAAGCTTTTAATCCTGTCAACTATATACCAATTCCCGGGATCATGGCTGCGGGTATTAGAGGCGCAGCTATTAGTGCTGTAGGAGCGAGTCTTGTTGAGGGCGCTGTTGGATTAGAAACCGATCCAACGTTAACCAGAGAAGAAGCTCGCATGAACACGGTTTACACCGGCCTTTTTGCTGGTGCGCTTTCTGGCATTGCCTATGGCGCAAAGCTTTATAAGGCCGCAGATGTTGACCGCTGGATTAATGAATATGGCGAGTGGAGTGCCTCAAGGCATTTAGACAACAAGGAGCTTGGCCTTACGCCAGAGCCTTACATAACCTCTAACACTGGCTTTGTGGCTAGACCAACAGGCGCAGCGAAGACGGGCGTAGCCAAGGCTTATGGTTTAGAAAAAATTCAGGGTTTGTCTTTTATTGGAAAGATGCAAAACTCTGGCATTCGTGCCGTTGAGGATTTCGTCAACGGTATGTTGGGCGACTATGGCGTGGTATTTGAACGCAATCGTCAAAACATTGCTACCGAAAGCTCTGCTTATCTTGCTGCTGATTTATGGCGGGGAGCCGCTGCTGATGCAACAAGTCAAATGCGAAAACTCTACGCTCGCTATTTGACTGGTGGGCAGGGTGCTCAGGTGTTCGGCATTAACCTTGCCACAGATATGCAACGCGCTGCGGAAGCATTCGGCAAGCGTGGCCGGGCTGGTTCCAAAGGCTTAATGACATACGAAGAATTTCAAGACGAAGTTTTTCGAGCGCACAAACGAGACAGGATTGAAACTGATAATCCTTTTGTTCGTGAAGGCGTAGACATAGCTCGCAAGTTTTTTGACGAAGCAGAAAGGGCTGGGTCAGAATCAGGAGCCATCAAGGGGGCGAAGGGTCGCCGTAAGTTTATTGCTTTGAAATCAAATCGGGCGCGTCAAATCCTTGATAAGATTGCTCAGCTTGAAAAAAAGCCAGAGCTAAGCAAACGAGAACTAGTCAAGCTGTCTGAGCTAACGGATCAGTATGATGATCTGTTGGACGATCTTACTCGCGTTACTAAGTTTGACTTAGACGAAGATGAAGGATTGGCAGAACTGCTCAACCGTCTTGATGAAGAAGATAAAGGACGCAAGGCTACCCTTGCCGAAACTCGTCGCAGTATTATTGCTGGCGCAAAAGACGCAAAAGCCGCTCTTAAAAAAATAGCTGATGATATTGAGGAGCGGAATAAAGCTCGCGCTGAAAGGTATATTGAAACTAGAAACAAGCTTCTTAAGATGCAAGAAGAACGAGGACTAACAGAAGCGCAAAAGCGCTACCTTGTTATCCTTGATGAGATGCTTGAAGGCTCATGGAGTAAAAAACTTGAACCTACTCCAAAACAAAAAGCCCTTATTCAAAAAGCCAAAGAAGCAGAAGGCATTGGAGTTTTTGCTCAGCTAACTGAAAGGCAGCGAGAGTATTTAAAGTTTATAGATGATCGTATTGCCGGCATTTATGATGATGTAAAAACTTCTCCAAAGAACGAAAAGTTTTATCTTACTCGCTATTGGTTAATTGATGAAGTTATTGCGGACGAAGAAGGCCCGCGCCATCTTAGGAAAATTCTTTTTGATTGGTTTAAGGAGAATCCTCTTCCTAATACCAAGCACACTGAGGAAGATATTGCGGCTCGCGTTGATAGAACAATCAATCAGATTATTCAGCAAGCAGAGCTAGGTGAGCTTCAGCTTTTGCCGGAAAACAGAAGTGCAAGCGCTTCGTTTTTTAAATCTCGCGAGCTTGATATACCGAATGAATTGGTTGCTGACTTTATCGAAACAAACATGGAGCGTTTGTTTCGGACTTACGGGCATCGCTTTGGCACTATCCATGAGCTATATGTTAAGTTTGGCGATTCATCTGCAAAAGATTCAATTGATGATGTGATTCTTACTGCAATTGATGAATTGGATTTTGCCGACTTTGACGATGGTATTCGTCAAGCCGCTGCTTTGAGATCTGATCTTCAGCGCGTACGCGATACTGCAACCGGCGCAATTTATTCTAATGATCCCGCCATGCTGAATAAGCGTAGGATTGCTTCTAATCTTCGGGGGTATGGTACCCTTACCTCACTTGGTGGTGCTGGTCTTTCTTCGCTTACGGAAGTTCCTCGCGTCATGATGGTGCATGGATTTAATCGTGTGCTTGGCGCAACGATGGATCATGCGTTTGGCAATCGTGAATTGTACAAAAACGTATCGGATAAGATTAAAGAGCTAACTAATCAGGGATTGGACGTTTACTCATCAAGCGCTCTCTCTCGTTTTGTTGAGCAAGGTGGGCCTACTGGAGCATCTAGTAGTCGAGTAGGTCGAGCAGCCCAAAAGATGACTGACTTTGCTCACGGGCCATTTCAAATTCTAAACTTGCTTGCTCCTATTACAGATGTAACCAAGGGTTTTAGTGGGTTTATGACACACCAATTCTTCCTTGAAGATCTGCATAAGATTGCAGATGGAAAAGCCAGCGAGAAGTTGATAAAAAACATGGCAAGCTATGGCCTCTCAATTGAGGATGCCAAAGCAATTGTCAAAATGCCCTTGGAAAAAGAGGGAGACATTTTCCTTGCAAACGCAAGCGAATGGCCTGACGCTGCACTTGCCAAACGGTACATTACTGCTGTTAATGGAATGACCCGCCGCATTATTCCAACTGCAAGCCCAAGCGATCTTCCCGAAATTGCCAGAGGATTTATCAAGGGGCGTGAGTTCCCACTACTGACTCTTCCATTTCAATTTATGGCTTATGGGTTTTCAGCAGCAAATAAAGTGCTGCTCTCCTCATTACAGGGCCGGGATGAAAACGCATACATGGGCATGGCAACTATGATTGGCCTTGGCTACATGGTAAGCAGCTTGAAGGCAGATTTGTCTGGCTCTTCATGGTATTGGGAACAGGCTTCGCCATTAGAGAAAATGGTTCGAGCAGTAGATCAATCTGGTATTGCTGGCATTTACTCAGAAATTCCTACTCTAGTAGAAACAGCTACTTTAGGAGAGGTGGGAATTCGCCCATTGATGGGGCTCAAGCCTTTTGCGAGCCATGACGATTATCTTGAAGCTTTAGGTGATTTGTCTGGCCCTGCTGTTTCCAAGATAAGCGATCTTATCCGAGTGTTTTCAGATGATGATGCAAGCTCTACTGAAGTAGGGGGTGCAATCAGGCGATCATTGCCTTTTAACAATTGGTTTGTCATTCAATCGTTAATGAAAGATGCCGAAAGATCTATGTCGAATTATTTCGCAGATGATCCTGATGCTCTTTTAAATGAAAGCAGAAGGTCTTCTGGTGGGCTAGAACCATATAGGCCGACCGTGGATTAGTCCATTGATAGCTAGTTAAATTTAACTGCAATAGGGTTTCGGAGACTCTTAGATGCCAATTATAATTAACGATAACACCTCACGAGTAGAGTATACTGCCACTTCGGGGCAGGTTACGTTTGCTGTGCCGTTTGAGTTTTTTGAAAACGCTAATCTTAATGTCTATAAGAATGGCGTTGAGCTCACTTACGATGCTACTCCAGCAAATGCCAATGAGTACTCGGTAACTGGTGCTAACGTTACTGGCGGTGGGAGTATTACTCTTGGCAGTCCGGGCGCTGCTTTGAATGATGTGATTGTTATTTCTCGTGAGGTAACTGTCGAGCGTCTTACGGACTTCCCGCTTGCTGGCCCATTTAACATTGACTCCCTAAACAACGATCTTGATCGTATTATTGTCAATCTGCAAAACTTGCAGACTACTTTGGACAGTCGCGTTTTCAAGCTGGCTGATGGCGACAGCCCCCTTGACCTCTTAACCATTCCCGCCAAGAGTTTGCGTACAAGCAAGTATCTTGTTTTTGATAGCAATGGTCAGGTCGCCGTTAGCACTGGTACTGGCGATAGCGGTTTGCGGCAGGATCTTGCCAACACTGCTGTTAACCAAGGCGCTTCTTTGGTTCAGACTACAAGCGGAACCAATGTTCAAGCCAAGTTAAATGCAATCGACTCTAGCATTACTTCTCTTACGGCCTTGATTGCTGCAGCGCAGTCTGATGCTGATGCTGCTCAGGCAGATGCCGATGCTGCTCAAGCAGATGCAGATCTGGCGTTGGCGAATGCTGCTACTGCAATTGCTAATGCCGCAACAGCGCAAAGCACAGCTGATGGAAAGATTGAATCATTTTACCAGAACGATGCACCAGTTGGCGGAAGCCTTGGTGACTTTTGGATTGACACAAATGACGGGAACAAACTGTATCGTCATAACGGGACATCTTTTGTCGCCATTCAAGATAGCGCAATTGCAACTGCAATTGCTAATGCTGCGACTGCTCAGGCAACAGCGGACGGAAAGGTAACGACCTTTTATTCTGCGTCTGCTCCAACTGCCGAAGGCGTTGGAGATCTTTGGTACGATACTGATGATGGTATTCTTTACCGTTGGAATGGTAGCAACTGGTCTTCTCAGGTGGCTGATGTCACTTCGTCTAATCAGATTGTCATCGCTGATGTAGATCCGTTTATCATACAAGCTGACGCATCTGGCATAACGACCACTGGCTTGCCGCTTACTCGCGGCATTAAGGTTTATAAGGGCGGCGTTCAGCAGACTTCTGGCGTTACGGTTGGTACTCTTAATCCCACTACAGGGATTACGGCTACTGCTTCTGTCGCCACAGGGGTGGTCAATGTAAGTTTGACAGTCGCTAATGCTGCTGGCTCTATTGTTGTGCCTGTTATTTTTGAGGGCGTTACTTACAACAAGAGCATTGTGGTTAGCCGCAGCTTAGCCGCCCCTATTTCTGGCGGCACAAGCGGCTCTACAAGCTTTACTGACCAGACTTGGGACAACATTTCGACTGCTACCTACGTTGCTGTAACGGATGCTGACGCACAGGTTCAATCAGATGGCAGCGGTCAACTAAAACTAAACGCAAACGCTATGTATCAGGGCAACACAACTGCTCAGATTCAAACTCAATATTCTTCTGACAATTCTAACTGGACGGTTGTGGCTAGTGCTACGGGATCCGCGCCAATTAACACGCCGGGAGAAGAAGAGCCGGGGTATGTAGAGGTAGGCCCAACAACAGTTACTGGACTTACCGCTTCGACAAACTATTACGTTAGATTGGTAGCTAAGCGCACCTCTGGCACTGGCTTGCTGTCTTGGAACTTCCCTTCATTTACAGCACAGCAGCCTTGATATGGAACAGAATCTTTTAAACTGGATCTTCATTGGCTTCGGCGCTGTTGTTAGCTGGATTGCCAAAATTATTTGGGGAACCGTAAAAGATCTTGAGCGCAAAATTGCTGAAACTCAGCAGTCTATTCCTGAGACTTATGTTCGCAGGGATGATTTTAAAGATGCAGTTAAAGATATGCGCGATGGTATGCGCGAAGGATTTAAGCACGTTGAACAAAGACTTGACGTTCTTTTCCAAAAGTTAGATCAAAAGGAAGATCGTAACTAAAGGGGATACGAATGTCCCATGCTAAGATACTTTTCTACGATATAGAAACTCGCCCTATGGTCGCTGAAGTTTGGGGAATGCGCGACCAAAACCTTGCCTTAAATCAGATCCGAGAATTTGGTGGCGTTATTTGTTTTGCTGCCAAGTGGTATGGCAAATCTAAAGTTTACTTTCACGCCGATTGGAAGGACGGGCATGAGGGAATGCTCAAAGCCATGCACGATCTCTGGGGAGAGGCCGATGCAGTCTGCGGTTACAACAACGATGGCTTCGACAACAAATATATGCGCGGCGAGTTCATCAGGCAGGGCATGGAGCCACCGCCACCCACGGCATCCATCGATCTTTACAAGGTGGTTCGCCAGCAATTCCGCTTTGATAGCCACAAGCTTGACCATGTAAGCCAGTTGCTAGGAATCGGCAGCAAAGTGCAGCATCAAGGTCATTCACTTTGGACTGATGTCTTGAAGGGCGACGAGAAAGCCCAGCGCCTTATGGAACGCTACAACAAACAGGACACACATCTTACTGAGCGGTTATATAAAAAGTTGCGGCCTTATATCCGAAATCACCCGCACCTTGGAATCGGCAATAGCGAAGCCTGTCCAGCTTGCGGATCACTTAATGTTCAGAAGCGTGGTCTTGCCTACACACGTTACTTTTCGGCACAGAGATTACAGTGTAAAGACTGTGCTCATTGGTATCAGGGCAAGCGAACTAAACGAGCGGTTAGGAATATAGAAATCTAATGTATACTTTTGGATCACGTTCACTTGCTCGACTAGAGGGCGTTCACTCTGATTTAGTTAGGGTAATGAACCGCGCCATTAGCACAAGCAACTTAGACTTCACGATACTAGAGGGGCTGCGTACACCTGAGCGCCAGAGAAGGCTTGTTGCTTCTGGTGCTTCTAAAACTTTTAAGAGCCGCCATTTGACGGGTCATGCTGTGGACATTGCTCCTCTTATTGAGGGTAAAGTTTCGTGGGATTGGCCGCTGTATCATAAGCTGGCATTGATTGTTAAAGCTGCTGCTGCTCACGAGGGCGTGAAGATTGAATGGGGCGGCGATTGGCGCAGCTTTAAAGATGGGCCGCACTGGCAGTTACCTTGGCGCGATTACCCGGCATGAATGTTCGTGAAGCAATTCGTGTCTGGTGGCGACCACTAACTTGCGTTGGTATTGCTGCGAGCGTTGCCGTAAATGGCGTTTTAATTCCGTTGCTCAAGCAAGAACCTGTTGAGCTTATGGGCTGGGCAGCAGTAATTACTGCTTGTGCTACGGCTTTTGGGGTGCGTGAGTGGGGTAAGATTAAGGGCGCTGACAGCAATGATTCTTAATTCATTTGCACCTTATATTGCTGGCGCTGCTATGTTGGCAAGCTTAGCTGCTGGCTACAAAATTAGGGACTGGCAATGTGATGCTGCACTTGCGAAAGCTTTGGAACGCGCTGCGAAACAACAGCAGGAGATACGGGATGAGTTGGACAAACGATCACGAGCCTACGAAACCCTCCGTTCTCAAGCCGATGGAATGGGAACAGCTAGGGCCACAGACATTCGGACCATCTACCGCGAAGTTCCTGCTCCCGCTCCTAGCTGTAGTGCTCCTGATAGCGTTGTCAGCGTGCTCCAAAGCGGTGTCGATAACGCCAATGCCGCCGCCACCGGCCAATCTGGAGAGTAGTTGCCGCCCACTGGATAATGTTCCAGATCCGCTCATCGATCCAGAACGAGCACTCTGGGAAAGCCATTTGATTGCGCGCTATATGGAGT
>CP070728.1:181060-195428 GCA_020351025.1 Planctomycetota bacterium | reverse complement strand
GCATCATCCTGAAAATGCTCAAACTGGGCGTTAAACTGCTCCATAACGGCAGTTTCGACCTCGGCCTGCAACGCATCCGATGTCTCAGCCGTAGTTGAACCGACAAGTGCCCCGATTCGATTGGCCAGGTCGGTGAACCTGCTCTTCGTGGAAGAAACAGATGGCTTGGCCGCCTGTTTTACAACCGGAGAGTCAGCCTTTACACGAGTTGTCTTTTCTTTGACTTTTATCGCAGTTTTTGCCTCTGCAATCTTCTGGGCAAGGTCCTTTGTCTTTTCAACCAACTGCTTAGCAGTCGTAACATTTTTATCAGTGGTATCCGGCGGTGATGCCCTGTTAGGAGTGTTTTTCTCAGCATAGCCAGGTATAAATCGGCAGCCGAGCCAGCAGAAAATATAATCAATCAGGCTCTTGGCGAAGGGTATATCTTTGTTCGAGGTCATCCCTGACGGCTCAAACCTGGCGTGCCGGAATTTATCGACGAGGGTAATCAGAGGCACGCCATACTGAAGCGCCATTGAAGTACAGGTGCCAATAACATCCATAAGGCCACCGACGGTGCTGCCCTCCTTGGCCATAGTGATAAATAACTCACCAGGCTGACCGTCCTCATATAGCCCCACCGTCAGGTAGCCTTCGTGTCCTGTGACAGAAAATTTATGCGTTATACTTTGGCGTGTATCCGGCAGCCGATGCCTAAATGGACGAGACTGAGCGGGCACTTCAGCAGCAGCTTTAGCCTTAGCACCTTTGTGCTTCTTTGTAGAGACCGGCTGAAGCTTCTTGGAGCCGTCGCGGTAAATTGCCACCGCCTTTAACCCGAGTTTCCATCCTTCCATATAAGCTGCGGCAATCTCTTCGGTCGTGCTTTCCTTCGGCATATTTATGGTCTTGCTTATGGCACCGGATATAAAAGGCTGAACCGCCGCCATCATTTTAAGATGTGCCGTATAATGAATATACCTTTTGCCATTACGCGGCTTAAAAGCACAGTCAAAGATCGGCAAGTGGTCGGGATTCAGCCTCTCCGCCCTTTCGATAGTTTCATTTTTATCTATATAGTCGCAGATTGATTTGATATCTTCGACGCCGTAGCCGAGCCGTTCGAGGGCCATCGGTACAGTTTTGTTGACAAGCTTAAGTATTCCGCCGCCGACTAATAACTTATATTTGACAAGTGCGATATCCGGCTCAATCCCTGTTGTATCACAATCCATCATAAAGCCGATAGTCCCCGTCGGGGCAAGAACAGTTGCCTGTGCGTTACGAAAGCCGACTTTTGAGCCGGCGTCAAAGGCCCCATCCCAAGCGTCCTTGGCAGCGTTACGTAAATAGTCCGGACAATGCGATTCAGGAATATCATAGGCGTGCTGGCGGTGCATATTTATAACTCTGAGCGTCGCATCAGTATTTTTATGGAATTGCTCGAAAGGGCCTTTTACCGAAGTGATTTCCGCACTTGTCGCATAGGCGGCTCCCGTCATTATGGCGCTTATTGCCGCAGCGAGTGTTCTTGCCTGGTCGGAATCATAAGGAAGCGCCAAGCTCATAACGAGAGAGCCAAGATTGGCATAGCCAAGACCAAGCGGACGGAACAGATGACTGTTTACAGCGACTGCCTTGTCCGGATAGCTTCCGCTATCAACCAGAATCTCCTGAGCTATGATGAAAAGCCGAACCGCTTTCTTAAAAGCTTCAACATCGAAAGAGCCTTCGTCTGCGCGAAACTTCATAAGATTCAGCGAGGCCAAATTGCAGGCGGAATTATCAAGAAACATATATTCGCTACAGGGATTCGATGCGTTAATCGGGCCGGAATTTGGGCAGGTATTCCAGCGGTTGACTGTACTGTGGTATTGCAGGCCAGGGTCCCCGCAAATCCTTGTACTATCAGCAATTAGCTCCATCAGTTCACGTGCCGAATGCTCCTGCACCTTCTCGCCCGTTGTTACTGCAAATGTGGCCCATTTGTCATCCTTTTCGACCGCCTGCATAAACTCATCGGTTACACGCACGGAGAGATTGGAATTTTGAAACATCACACTGCTATATGCCTGCTGGTTGTAGTCTCCGCTATAGCCGGCCTCGATAAGCGCCCAGGCTTTTTTTTCTTCCTCGGCCTTGCAGGTAATAAAATCCTTAATATCGGGATGTGTAACCTTCAGTGATTGCATCTTCGCCGCCCGCCGAGTTTTTCCGCCCGACTTTATGACCGCAGCTATCTGGTCATAGACCCTCATAAAACTCAATGGGCCGGATGGCCTGCCCCCGCCGGAGAGCTTCTCCTTGCTGCTTCGCAGCGTTGAAAGGTCAGTCCCGGTTCCCGAGCCGTGCTTGAACAGCATTGCCTCGCTCGTTGCAAGGCGCATTATGTCTTCCATCGAGTCTTCAACCGACTGAATAAAACAAGCAGAGGCCTGGGGATATTCATAGCTGTTCTCGCATAAAACAGCTTCTTTGCGTCTTGTGTCCCAATAGAAATTATGTCTGCCGCCGGCAACACCATAGACATCAAAAAGGCCCACATTAAACCACACCGGCGAATTAAATGCTCCATACTGGTTCACACACAGCCAGGTGAGCTCATTGTAGAAAATCTCAGCGTCTTCATCGGTAGCTAAGTAGCCATCTTTTCTGCCTCTATCAGCGATAGCCCTACAAACACGATGGATAAGCTGTTTTACCGAATTTTCCCGCTGGCCTGTCTCGATATCACCATAAAAGTATTTGCTCGCCACAACCTTCGTAGCCAGTTGGCTCCAGCAGGTTGGTGCCTCGATATTATCCTGCTCAAAGATTACCTGTCCGTTATCACTGGTAATCTTGGCCGAACGCATCTCCCATTCAAGCTGCTCAAACGGATGAACGCCGGGCGTTGAAAAAAAATGCCCCATTTTCAAGCCCCCTGCTTCCGGCGCATTTACTGCCGTTTTCGATTGGGTCCGCTCGCTCTTAAAAGGATTTTCAGGGTTGAATTTGCACGACATTACGCGCCTCCGTGCGAAAAATAGAAACAACAATATGTGGCAAAATGAACGGGAATTAAACCAGATATAGTAGCAAAACCCGTAAAATTTGTATCGGCAGATTAATGGCAATTTGATTAGGTGTAAAGACTAAATTCCAAAATTTTTGTATAAATTTATCGGCACGTTTGTTAGTCCTTGCAACTACTGTATCTATGGCAAGAAAAATTTTTTTAGACAGCGCAATCTATTTTAGATAATTTCACAACAATGTTAAGATTAATGATATGCCGGCACAAGCGAGAGACAAATTTGAAGCAATTCGTGAAAAGATAAAGAGCTTTCCGACCGGACCCGGCCTATATTTTATGAAAGGTTCGGCAGAAAAAGTGCTTTATATCGGCAAGGCCAAGAACCTGCGATCCCGCGTTGCCAGTTATTTTCAGCCAAGCGGTGACCCCGCTGTCTCGCGCGGACCAAAAATCACCGAAATGCTCAGCAAAGTTCAAGCCGTTGACTTTCTGGAAACAGAAACGGAAGTCGACGCAATGCTACAGGAAGCCCGGCTGATTAAGGATATCCGCCCGCCATACAATACAGACCTCGTTGATGACAAAACCTTTCCATATCTTGAAATCACCACAGCTGAAGATTTTCCAGGTATATACATGACTCGAAAGCCAAGGCCAAAGGGCAGCAGACTGTTTGGGCCTTTTGCCGGCGCAAAGGACCTGCGGGCAGTTCTGGTCGAATTGCAAAAGATATTCAAGTTTCGAACCTGCAAACTCACTATCAGCAAGGCAGATACAAAACGCAGATTTTTCCGCCCTTGCCTCCTGTATAGCATAAAGCAGTGCACTGCGCCTTGCGCTGATAAAATAGATAAGGCTGAATATAAAAAAATTATCAGCGACCTTGTGAAATTTCTGCGGTCGAAGCGTTCGACGGTGCTGCGCCAATTGAGAAAGCGGATGACTGAGGCATCTGATGCGCTTACATACGAGAAAGCAGCGATGCTGCGGGACCGTATCCGGTTCATTGAGCGACTTGACCGCCGAGGCACGCCCGACGAGGATGTCCAGCCGGAGGTTTTCGCCGCTGACCCCACTGAGGCCCTCCAAAAGCTGCAAAACCTGCTACAAAGCCCTGAGCCGGTCAGGATTATTGAGGGTATCGATGTTGCCTGTATCGCCGGTGCTGTAGCGGTCGGCTCGCTGGTCAAATTTATCGATGGAAGGCCATTTAAGAGCGGCTATCGGCGATTTAAGATAAAAACCGTCAAAGGCATTGACGATTACGCTATGATTTCCGAGGTGATTAAACGCAGATACAAATACGCCCTGCGAGGCGAAGAGCTCTGGCCTGACCTTGTTTTAATCGATGGCGGCCTAGGCCACCTGCACGCTGCAGAAACCGCATTTAGGCAAATGAAAGCACCTATTCTAAAAATCGCAGCTATTGCCAAAAAAGAGGAAGAAATTTACCTACAGGACAGCCCTAAGCCACTTAAATTGCCCACCCATTCACCTGTTCTCAAGCTTCTGCAATACGTCAGGGACGAGGCCCACCGCTTCGCCCAGCACTATCACCACATCCTGCAAAAAAAGAAAATGTTAGACGAAAAATCCTGACCTTTTAAAATTTACATAAGCCAAGACGCTAATCACAACAGCAGGAGGCTTTTCAGGCCTTTGAAGGCTTTCATTATTTACACCTTATTAAAGCCCAAGCTCGCTTAAGGCACCTTTTGTAAGGCCGGTTATCCGAACATCGTCGCCGAAGGGTTTAAGAACAACGTGATGCAGACTAAAGCCTGCGGTTAGTTGAGCCATCGGACCTGATATGTCGACGCTGCCGGAGCCGCCGAGTATTTTCGGTGAAATATAAACGCAAATTTCATCGGCAAGATTCTCCTTCAAAAACGAAGAAATCACTGTTGGGCCGCCTTCAACGAGCAACTGAGCTATACGGCGTTTGCTCAATTCATCGAGTACAAAAGGCAGATTAGATTGGCCTTGCGCATCCGGGCAGACAAGCACCTCGGCTCCTGTCTGTGTGATTTCTTCCACCAACTGCGGATTTGCCTGATGGGCCTGCTGACTTGCGACAATAAGCAAAGGCGCCTCTTTTGCAGTTGCCAACAGCTTGCAGTCCAAAGGAATCTGTAAATTACTGTCTAATACAACCCTGATGAGTTTTTTGCCTTTGTCCGGGCGTGCTGTTAACAGCGGGTCATCAGCAATAACGGTATTGATACCGACCAATATAGCCCCTACGCGTTGTCGCAGCTTGTGTACATCTTTTCTGCTCAGCTGATTTGAAATCCACTGATGCCCCTGCGTGTTATCAGCCTGGGCCATTTTGCCGTCAATTGTTTGTGCCCATTTCAAAACAGTCCAGCACCTGCCAGTAGCAGCAAACTTGATAAAAGGAGCATTTATTAGCTTCGCTTCTTTTTCGCAAAGGCCTGTTTCAACCTTAATTCCTGCATTGCGCAACTGCTCAATACCTTTGCCTGAGGCGTGTTCTGAGGGGTCGAGGGCTGCGACGACAACCTTTGTCAGGCCTGCTGCAATAATCGCCTCGGTGCATGGAGCAGTCTTACCCTGATGAGAGCACGGCTCAAGAGTAACATACATCACAGCCGACTGCGGGTTGCTGCCGAGGGTTTTGCAATCTTCTATGGCATTTATTTCCGCGTGGGGGTCGCCAAACTTTTTATGCCAGCCCCTGCCGATGATTTGATTCGCCTTTACGATAACAGCCCCAACTGCAGGGTTCGGCTCAACCGAGCCTATGCCCCGCTGCGCCAGCCTTAAGGCTGTCCGCATATATTTCGTATCTCGCATTACGAGTTAAGCATCTCCAAGAATTTTTTTTCACTTATGACCTTAACACCGAGCTGCCGTGCCTTATCGTGTTTGCTGCCCGGGTTTTCGCCAGCCAATACGAAATCAGTTTTTTTGCTCACACTTGAAGATGTCTTGCCGCCAGCCTGCTTGATGGTATTTTCGGCCTGCTGGCGTGTGAAGTTCTCCAAAGTGCCGGTAACGACAATTGTTTTGCCGGCAAATTTATCACCTCGCTTGGCTTTTGGTCGTTGTGGTTTTACTCCCGTAACAAGTAATTCATCGATAATAGTTCGGTTTGTTTTATTTCTGAAATACTCATAGACACTTTCAGCCATCGTCGGGCCGATTTGGTCAATGGCGGCAAGCGTCTCTTCATCAGCAGCCATAAGTGCTTCAAGAGAACCAAAGTGCTCAGCAAGTAACTGGGCAGATTGCCCTCCGATATGGCGGATACCTAAAGCGGCAACCAGCCGCCACAAGGGCTGAAGTTTACTCTTTTCGATTGCTTCTATCACATTTGCTGCACTTTTCTCCGCCATACGCTCCAGTACCGCCACGTCAGCTATCTGCAGCTTATAAAGGTCGGCGAAATTTTTCACCAGGCCGGTGTCAACCAGCTGCTCAATTAGCGATGTACCGAGATGTTCGATGTCCATCTGGTTCCGACCGGCAAAATATCTCAAGCGTTCCTTTAACTGCCCTAAACAATCCGGATTGAGACATCGAATGTAGACTCCGTTTTCGTCCTTTGCTACAGCGGAGTCACAATTCGGACACTTCTTTGGTACTTTGAATCGGACCGCACGGGCAGGCCTTAATTTTTTCTTTACCTCCACCACCTGCGGTATTATTTCGCCGGCCTTTTCAATCACCACGGTATCACCCTGCCGAACGTCAAGACGCCCTAACTCATCAAAGTTGTGCAAAGTCGCCCTTTTAACCGTTGTGCCAGACAGCTGAACAGGAGCTAAATTCGCTACCGGCGTTAGAATCCCGCTTTTACCCACCTGGACATCGATTGATTCGACAGTAGTTTCTGACTGTTCCGCTGGGAATTTATACGAAATACACCATCGAGGTGCCCTGCCCGTTGCACCGAGTATGTCCCGCTGGTCGAAGCGGTTGACCTTTATCACCATCCCGTCAATTAGATAATCCAGTCTTAACCGTCTTTCAGTCCAGCCAAGACATATATCAATCACTTCGTTTATATCACCGGCCTTTTTTATATTAGGATTAACAGGTAAACCAAGTTTTTTGAAATTCTGCAGACTCTGCCAGTGTCCTTCAGCCAGAGGCTGTGAAATCTCTCCTATTGAATAAGCAAAGAACGCCAGGTTCCTCTGAGCGGTGATTCTTGCATCAAGCAGTTTTAACGAGCCTGCCGCAGCATTTCTTGGATTGGCAAATGCCGGCTCACCAGCTTCGGAACGAAGTCTGTTTAGCTCAACAAATGCAGCAGTCGGCATATAGACCTCGCCTCGAACTTCGAGGACGTCGGGAATTTCTCCGCCACCTAAGAGCACAAGCGGAACAGCTTTTATCGTGCGGACATTAGCGCTAACATCGTCCCCTACCTCACCATCGCCGCGGGTAGCTGCTGTAATAAGTTGGCCCCTCTCATAGCGAAGACTTATCGCCACGCCGTCAATCTTTAATTCGACCACATAGTTATAATCCTTACTCCCAAGTCCCTTTGCTACTCTCTCATCAAACGCCCTCAACTCATCGGCATTATAAGTATTGTCCATACTGAGCATTGGCACAGCGTGTCTGACGGTTGTAAAACCTTCCAAAGGTCGTTCAGAAACACGCTGAGTAGGTGAATCTGATGTAATAAGTTGCGGATTTACCTGCTCTAATTCTTTCAGTTCGGCAAAGAGTTTATCATATTGGCGGTCCGTGATTTCCGGCTGATTGAGCACGTAATAGAGGTAATCGTGCCTACGGACTTCCGTGCGCAACCGCTCGATTCGCTTTTTTACGTCCTTAGCCATAACAGCCTAATTTATATGCTGTTTGGGCATATTTTGCAACAGTCCAATTGCTGATGCAATCAGATATGACACAAAAGAAATTGTCTCATCAAGAAGGAATGAAGCGGTGTTTCTTACAGAAGATTGGCGAGAAAACACACACGTGGCTTAGACTCTACACAGCCAAAGTAGAGCCAACATCTGCAATTAACTCCCCGCAGCTTTTAAGGTGGCTAATATGCCCAAAAGGCCAAGTACGAGCAACCCCGCCCTGAGTGCTCGTCTAACCTGTGTTCGGGGCTCGATAAGTCCCCAAACAAGAAGCCAAATACATACAACCACCGCCAGTCGTAGAAAAAAAGATACAATGTTATGGTTCATGGGCTTATTATAGCCTATCTTAACAGGCAAGGTCAAGTGTAAAGTGCCCAGATTAACAATAAGTAGGCCTTCCGTTTCACAAACAGGCACTCTTAACAAAAGGCCTATATTCAGTTAGCTCCGTTTTTGATACTGATAAGGCTATTTTTTCATCTGGACCTCATTTACGTCAAATACAGCTCTTCGTTAGCTTCCTTTGGTGTCCCCCAAGACAAATATTAAAGAAATTGCGCAGGAACAGCCGAACTACGCGCAGTACTTCGTATTTTTTTAATTTTTGATACTTTTTTAGGAGAGTTGCTATGCGTGTCCTAGAAGAAGTCAAAAGATGTCTTGGCGAGATAACTGAAATTTTGCTGTTGTTAATTGCCGTTGGGATTACGGTCGAAATCCTCTTTGGCACGACAGTTCCTTTCTTTGGCGGTGTTGTCGCCAATCTGACCGCATTGATTAAGAGTCTCGGCGAAAACGGCCTTGTCGGCTTGATCGCCTTGGCAATCATTCTTTACCTGTTTCAGAGACAAAGAGTCGCCGCATAGAAGCATTTTTGCTTTTTACTTACACAGTCAGAGTAGCTTAAGGCCCCCCGCTGCCTAACGCAGTGGGGGGGCTTTTCCAATAAAACCAAAAGCAGGGCACATCGTGCAGACCTATTAGGCCTAGGCATCACTTATATTCCCTCAACTCGTTCACATAAATCAGATAGCTTTCCTAAACTTTATTTTTACAATTATCGCAAGCGACAATCCGTTATATTTGCTTTAAATCCTATTCCTAAAGCCCAAAAACAGCCTTTTAAGTCACGTCCTCAAATCAAAGCAGATGTGGTTCAGAAGGCAACAGAGTGGCAGGGTTTAATTGGCACTAACGGAATTTGAACTCGGGCCGATTTGGCAAGATACCTCGGCGTATCCAGAGCCAGAGTAACCCAGGTTCTCAAAAGATTGATAAACCATCAGCACTGTACAATTAAAACTGCCAATCTTACCTCAAAATAACAGCAGAATCTTCTTGCAATTTTCGGCATTATCGAGTATAATATCGATGAAAATAGGGGTATATAGTTATTTAAAGAGTCGTTTCAACTCAAAAAAGCAGCAAGAAACTCAATTCAAAACAACCAAACACATAAAGGAGATTGGAAAATGTTGAAAATTCAACAGATGGACCCGTCTACACTCAAACCGTGGGAAGACAATCCCCGTATTAATGATGAAGCGGTCGATGCTGTTGCAAAAAGCATCAAATCCTTCGGTTTCAATGTACCAATTCTCTGTGATCAGAAGTTTACCATTATCGCAGGACATACGCGATGGAAAGCTGCAAAGAAAATCGGCATGAAATCGGTGCCGGTCATTACGCTCGAACTGAGTGAGGCACAACGCGATGCATTTGCGGTTGCAGACAACAAAACAGGTGAAATTGCTGACTGGGATTATCCAAAATTGCGAAAAATACTAGAAAACCTCAAATGCAAAAAAATCAACCTGCCATCTCTTGGTTATTCTCCTGGCGAACTTCAAGCATTGCTTACACAGCAAAAAGAGTTTGATTGGAAAGCTTTTGAGGAACGATTCAAAACGAAGCTTACTTCAATGTATGTACTTCTGCCGATTAAAGTCTCTATGGAGACGAAAGAAATTTTCAAAGAAGCTATTAAGGAACTTGTTGATGAACATGGAATTAAAGAGAAGGATCCTGCGAAAGCAGCGGGACAAGTGCTTGGTGTATTATTAGGGGTGTCACAATGAGAAAAACGCTAACAACAAAAGTGAAAAACACCATTGCGTTGATACGAGAAATTTACCCGAAACTCAAAGATGGATATCCCTTTATAGCTTTCTCAACAGGGAAAGATAGCCTCGCTATGGCAGCGATGATTTATGAGGCAATCGCACCTGATAAGCTGCCGTGTCTGTATGTACATCACAATTTTGAGTTTCCAGAAAACCTTGATTATCTCGCGGAACTTAAGGATCGAGGCTTCGCGGCAGAAGCTCTGAATCCATTTTTGGAATACTTTGAACTCACCGACCGGGGTATTGGTTTTTTGACCCTCACCGATCCGTGGTGCGTACCGATGCTTGTTGGTACCGGACTTTTGGATTGGTTACAACGTAAAGGTGCCAGAGGGCCAAGAGAAGGTATAATGTTCCGTGGGATGTCTGGCAGTGAATACAGTCGAAAATTCCATACAGGTTCAGAACTCTACTGTAGGCTTGATTTACCTTGTTTTAACCCTCTATTGGAGTTTACAAAGGAAGAGATCATTGAAATCATTAAAGATCGTTATGGACTCCCTCTTAATCCCGTATACAAGAATATGGAGCGGACCTATTGTATTTGCTGCTATACATCTGACAGGCGAAGACAAACATATAGTGGCCAGCGCTATCCTCAAGTGTGTGAGCAGTACTACGGGCATATAGAAAAGCTGCTTTTTGACAGCGGGCTAATCGAAAAAAGCAATCTTGCTCCTGAGCACAAAACCCGGGAAGAAAAACTACAGCGTCATGGGTTCATTTACTGGCGTCGACAAAAAACACAGAATGTCATTGGAGCTGTCAAATGTCGACTGTCGTCAGGTGCATTGCTCTATCATATTCGCGAATCTGACTGGATTGCAACCAAGCATTTGCAGCCAGTGGATGGCAAATGGGTCAGGGCAGGCAATGAAATCCGATTCTGGGATGTGCAGGAAAAAATCGCGGATACACTGATCAAACGCATGATTAATTGCTTGGATTGCGGTTTTTGTATGGTAGAATGCTTTCCTTGTCGACAATTTGACCGGACAACCAAACAGCTACGAATTGCAGGCTGTATTCAGTGCGGCAAATGTCTCCGGCTAAAGTTTTGTATGGGCTGGCGTCATCGGTTTTGGCGTCGTGTTATTGTGGAGAATTAAATACATGGAGAGCAATAAGCAAAATCGCGAGGGCTATCTTTTTGACTGTGGAGTCAATGCTGAACCTGTTCTGATTAGTGCCTGCTTGCTTGGGATTCCGTGTCGCTGGCACGGACACAGACCAAAGAAACGCACAAAACTACTTGAGCGTTTAAAGAAAAAATATGTCCTTGTTCCTGTCTGCCCGGAACAGCTCGGCGGAATGCCAACACCACGAACAGGCGAAAAACTCAAAGGCAGCGGAGCACAAGTTCTTGACGAAGGACTACGGACCATCGCACCAGAAACTGGAAAGGACGTAACTCGATTCCATGTAAACGGTGCCAAGTACACATTGGAGATTGCTAAAATTGTAGGTGCCAGCAGAGCTTATTTGAAAGGCGGAAGTCCTTCCTGCGACAGAGAAGGTGTAACCGGTGAACTACTCAAACGCAATAGTATAAAGGTTATCCGCGTTCCATAATTGTAAATCCAGCTATAAAGTCGACCTATAAACCCCCAAAAGTCCCCAGTCCATACACTCAACGCATATGCGTTACTGGGTATTGGCCGGTTAACCGTTTAGAAATCGAACGCATAAATCTCACAGCAATACTAAAGTTCGCTTTTTATGCCTATAGGCGGCATCAATCGGTCATATTCTCCCTAAATCCCGCCCCTCAGAGGCTGAGAAAGGCCAAAATGTCGCGAGATGAGATTAGAAGTCAAGGATTGCAGTTGGCAGAGCAATGGCAGGCATTGATTAGCACAAATGGCATTGAAACAAGGGCTGATTTAGCTAAGTATCTTGGGATTTCCAGAGCTAGGGTAACCCAACCTCTCAACTATTGACGAACCAACGAGATGATATAGAAGATTCACGCGAGATTTACACCATTAACCCAGCGGTTACAGGTTTGAATGTTGCCCATACCATTCAAATAAAAACCTAACAAGCTGAAAAGAGTACTTGACCTCCGGGTGGAAATTTATGGCAGCAGCTATGCTGGGGGGGGTCAACTCTGGTGCTGCATTTGCTAAAAAGGAAGCTCAGGTGGTTAATAAGACGCTAAAGGGCAAATGCTATGGGATGGTTATTGACCTGCGAAGATGTACCGGTGTCACGGTTGCAGTTGTTGAAAGCTCAACTTAGTTCTCTTAAAGTCAGCGAGTGCAACCTCAAGGTCGTTTCGAACTGCAATAAACTGAGTCGCAAAGATCGACCTACCAGGTAACCACTTTGAATTACTGTGAACTTTGCCTATTTGAACATATAGAATTCTATACCCATAATCGACTACCGTTTGAGGACGTATCAGATCGCCAAACAAATCGAATATGATATCCGGCCCATCTAAGCCGGATTTTTTCTCTATGGCTTCCCGATTCGTAAAGTAGTATTGATATGTCAAATCAAGCCCCTTCTGAGACCGCGGTAGATTAGAAGTGATGTCGCATCCAGTGAAAATTCTATCCGTTAAGCCTCTCATGTCTACAGTGCGAACCCGACCGAAATGTTTCTTAACAATGTAATATGCTACCATCCCCATTTGCATGCTCATAATATGGACTTCATCATTTTTGTAAGCAAGAAGACGCTCAACAATATGGTTTAATTGGTAAACAGCAGGGATGTCTCGCATATTCACACGGTTGGTTCGCTCAAACCATGAAAAATCAGAAGCTCTATATTCCAGTGCAAAAGATTTATAGTGATCAAATCCATCCCATACCGGCATCCCAGTAGACTGTGTCTTGGCAAAATTCACAATAGCTTGCATCTGAACGGCAAATAGCAATAAGATGGTTCCTCTTAAAACTAATCTAGACTTGATTAGGGAGTTGAGCAAAAACGGTATAAACATAACAGCCACAGGGAGCATATGCACTAAAAAACGGCCTCCCTCCATCCAGTCGCCACCAGAAAAAAAAATGAATGATATATAAGTTCCAAGAAAAAGCAACGAGAGTAGAATATAAGGGCTAATGCGATTCTCTGTACACTGTTTCTGGATAGCATATCCAACGCCGCAAGTAGTCACCAAGGCAATTATCGCCATAGATGGGCTCATTAAGGTCTGTTCTAAGAAATAGTGAGCGCCACTTTTAAATACCATCCATGACACACCCTCAGACTTTGCAGATACAGGCTGTGGAAACAAACTGTTAAAATACCAAATCCTAAAAGCGAAGACCAGCATACAGATTATAATGCTGATGCCCAAAAGTTTAAACAAGCGAAGCAAAAATACTTGACATGAGGTCTCAGAATTAGATACCGAAATGTGCTTTTTGAGGTAAACAACTACAATTGTACCAACAAGTATACAAGTCAATACAATTGGCATTTCAGGTCTCACGGTTGCGAAAAGGGGTGTTACCACAATAGAGCAAACCAGGTGAATCCTTCGCGACTCGGTAACATATGCACCGTAAGAAAGAATTAACAATAACGTGACAAGAGAAACGATAGTAGATTCTAAGCCACCGAACGACCAGTAAATGAAATATACTGAAGTTGCAGTCAGAAGTGCGGTGTAAAACCCAGATTGGCAACGAACTTTTAAAGCAAGTCTGTAAACGGCTGCTAAGCCGAGAACACCGCACAAAACCGAGAGTATTTTACCCAGACTGGCAATATTTATGCCACTTAATGCGTTAATAAATGCCAACACAAGCACCTGGAGTAAACTAGAACCTTGTTCAACACGCTCGCCGTTGTAATTCAAAATCTCACCAAAGCGAGCCAAGCTGTAAGAAGACCAATAGGCAATATACGCATCATCCCTACCAGCCGAAGAGAAAAAGACAATCCCCAAAAATACAAGAAGGAATGATGGGATCAGATATTTGGCAATGCAACTTAGCTGCCGGACATAGGATTTGTTTTTTCCTGATTGTCGCTTAAACATGATCACGTGAGTTTCCAATCTTTTTGTTCATAATTAATACCATAATTAAACAGCTAATAAAAACCTTTTCTGTAAGAATCTTGTCCACTACCACTGCTTAGTTTAGGAAACAAGGGCCAATTTGGCAAGACACCTCCGTGTTTCCCGGGCGAGAGTCACGCAGGCACTCAAAAGATTGGCGGTTCGTTAACTCAATACAGTTGAAACCGCTAATCTTGTCCCGAACTAACCGCAGAAATCGCTTGAAATTTGGGGCATAATATGGTATAATGCGTTTAAAAATAGGGGGTTATGGCAACAATTTGAAGAAATCACTGAAAGCAAAACGAAATACAGACACTTGATTATGATCGCATTTCCACTGTTAAAAAACCTCAGTTTATCCACCAATTAA
>CP070728.1:164807-180960 GCA_020351025.1 Planctomycetota bacterium | reverse complement strand
CGAACGGGCGGGGATTGCCTTCTATATCGGTATAGACGTTGGCATCGTTAGCGGCATCGACGCAGGGTGAGGTTCGCAGCAAATGATAGTTACCCTCAATCCAGACAGCGTTGGCGTCATTAGCATCGGCCCAGTAGCCCGGCTCAACAAAGCAGGGGTCCAGGTCGATATTACCGATGCCCGGCCAGCCACCTTTTATGTCACTATAACGAACCGCACCATCAAAAAAGTATTTTATTTCGGGTTCCGAATTGCCCCATAAAATACAGTTCGTAACAATCAATTTAGGCCTGCTGTGGTTGTGTATCCCGCCACCGCCACCATCGGCCAAGTTGCCCGTGATAGTGCAGTTAGTGAGCGTCGTACTGCCATCACTATAGATTCCGCCGCCTTCGTTGGCCGAGTTACCGCTTATATTGCAGTTGGTGATCGTGGTGCGGCCCCGGTAATAGATTCCACCGCCACCGCCGCCCCAGAGACTCCGGCTTAAATTGCCACTGATATTGCAGTTGGCAATCGTGGTTTGGCCAAAGGAGCGGATTCCGCCCCCGCCGCCCTCGGACAAGACGCTTTCTTCGTCTATATTATCGTTGATTACGCAGTTGGAGATTGTCAGGTGGGGACCACCATAACTGATTCCGCCGCCTCCATAATGCGACTTTGTTGAGTTACCGGTTAAAGTGCAGTTTGTAATCGTCGCGCTGCTTTTGAAGCAGGCGATTCCGCCGCCCTCATACCCCCACTCCCCATCTAACAGGTAGCTGGTGTTACCGCTAATAGTGCAGTTTGTAATCGTCAGCATTCCCTTAGCGTCGCAGTAGATTCCGCCGCCGATATTATTGCTGATAGTGCAGTTGGTAACGGTGGCGGAGACTATGTAATATTCTTGGGGCAGAGGCCAAGAGCTTTTATAACCATAATAAATTCCGCCGCCCCTGCGACCTTCATTACCGCTGATTATGCAGTTTTTAATGGTTGGGCTGCTCTGTGTGCAGTTGATTGCCCCCCCATCCTGGTACCAGGAAGTGTAACCATTAGTTATTGTAAAGCCGTCAACGACTGAATTTGCCGTTTCGCCACTGTGAAAATAGAAGCCCCGGTGAAGTTCGTAGTAGTAGATACCGTTACAGTCGATGATGCAATTATTCGGGCCGTTTTCGGATTTTACTGTAATGGCTTTGCCGAGAAAATCAATATCCCGGTTGCCCTCGCCGGTATAGTTGCCATCGGCTACCAGAACAATATCGTAATCATTAGCATCATCTATGGCGGCCTGAATGGTGGCAAACTCATCCGAAACATGTAGAATTTCGCCAACGGGCATTGTTATATTTATGGTTACCGGGCTGTTGAAGGCGTTGGGGTCCTTTACTTCGAAGCTGTAACGATAAAGACCAGGTGCAAGACCGTTCGGGTCAACAGTTATAGTAACTTCATTTATTTGGTTTATTGAGATGCCATTTGCCGGGGTAACTTCAAGCCAGTTGCTGTCTTCGGTGATTTCCCAGTGCAGTGGCTGGCCGCCACAGTTTCTTATCAGAAGTGTCTGCGGTTTGCGTTTGGGCCAGTCCTGTACGAAATAGAACTCATCTGCGGAGACCGTGATAAAAGGACAGCCGGGATTGTATTCGTAAGCGCCCATATCAACGACATTGTTTCCATCGCCGTCACCGTCGAGAGCTCGTGGATTTCCATCTAAATCCGTCTCGTTCGGGTCAGGTATATAATTCGGGTCGCCGGCGTCAATGCAGGGCGAGCCCGGCATAATATGGTAATCGGTGCCCAAAGCAAAAAGTGGGTCGGCGTCGATATTGCCCTGCCCAGGCCAGCCGCCTCTTATGTTGCTATAGCTTACCGTAACAGGGCCTCGTATTTCGCTGCACGAGTTGCCCCAGAAGATGGAGTTGGTAACTATCGGATTGCCTCCATAGCTACTGTATATCCCCCCGGCATACCTAATTGTGGTGTTGCCAGCTATAGTGCAGTTGGTTATCGTCGGGCTGCTTCGATCACAATTGATTCCCCCGCCATAACCCCCTGTGTTACTGGTAATTAAGCAGCCACTAATCGTCGGGCTGCAGTCATAACTGCAGTGAATTCCACCGGCGCCATAATCGCCGCCAGACGAATTGTTGCTGATTATGCAATTACTTATCACGCCGCCGCAATCCCACACACCGGCGCCGTAGCTGCTGCTTGAATTTCCGCTAATAATGCAGTTGGAAATCTCGCCGCCGCAATGGTCCAGCCCACTGCCGCCGGAACGGGTTGTGTTGCCGCTAATGATACAGTGCGTAATCAGCCCATTGCAATATTGCAAACCCCCACCTTTATAACCAGCGACGTTATCACTGATGATACAGTGGCTGATTGTTCCGAGGCATCCGGCGAGCCCGCCACCGTCGCCAGCAGCAAAGTTTCCGCTAATAATGCAGCGGCTCACCGTAGCTTTCGTGCCCCAGCCTAGAATCCCACCCCCAGCTCCAAAACTGCCACCTGTAATGGTGAATCCTGCCAGCTCGGTATTTGCATTCTTCCGATAAGGGAAAGTAACCACTGGCCCCAAACCACCGCCATCAATTATCGTCTGCTCCACCACGGCTGAATCGTTTGGGTCCGTTGAGCGCAGGGTTATATTTGTCTCATTGAACTGGATATTCTCGTAATACGTCCCCTCGGCAACTATTACCGCGTCGCCTTCCCCGGCTGCGTCAATCCCCGCCTGAATAGTATTATAATCATAGCCTGGTCCAGGGCCTACGGTCATCGTATCAGCCTGTACCAGGCCAGCCAGAATCACAAAGATACATATAGATATGAGGTATTTCATTTGGAACGCCTCCTTTAGCAGATTGTATGGACAATCCTGAACATAATTATAACAATTTATGTCCTCTAAATAAAGGGGCTTCTTTGGTTAAGGACAGGAACGCGAATTAAGGGCTGTTTTTGCACTTCCTGAACGCATACCTTGTCCCGCAACCTAATCTATTACTAAGGCACGTAAAGCGGAGATTTGTTACGGTTTTTATTGAGAAATTTTACAATTTTCTACAAAATCACCGATAAAGCATACAAAAACAGCCACGCATCGTTTTTTTGTTGACTTAAAGACACTTTCCGGCGATAATATTATCTATAAACAGCATTAATAAGCTGATTTTCAGTATTTCTAAGGAGTTTTTATTATGCCACCCGGCAAAAGACAACAAAGTAACACAATGCTTTATACCCTCGTCACATTTGTCGCTCTTTTTATTATCGCCACTGTCCTCGCAGTGGTCGCCTATCTAAAGGCTGAAACCTATAGAAACGAGGCCACCACCTTGCGAAATCAAAGGGACGACCTGGCAACCAGCGCCGAAGTGAGAAAAATCGGTGCCATCGTCGGAGCGCAACAGCCGCGTAAAAGCAGGCTGGGAACAATGGTGGATTATCTGGACACAGTCGTCACTCTAATCACTGGCGGCGTACCGGAAGATACCTCGGCTGAGGTCAAAGTCGATACAGCCGATAGACAGGTCCAGCAGGTTCTCGAAACGCTCCCTCAGGAATATATAAATACTGCTACCGATGAACCTAATAACCTCATCGGACTTGTCCGAGTAATCGAAAAGCTCAATAACAACCTTGAAAATCTCACAAACGCAGAACTTGCCGCACAACAACAGCTTAATGACCTTCAAAAGCGCTTTGATGATGCAATGAGCATTGGCCTTGAAAAAGAACAAAGGCTCTTGGCTGAGAAACAGGAATATCAGCAGCTCGTTGATGACATCAAAAAGGACTACAGTGACCTTAAAGAACTTATGAAGCAGACTACTGAAGAGCAGGTGCAGACTATTATGGCACAGCTCGACGAAGAAAGAGAAAATCGAAGACAAATACATCAGGGGCTTCTCAAAACACAGGCTGAATTGACAATCGCACAGAATAGAATGAAAAAATTGCAGCAGGAACTCCACTTGCTTGTACCCCCGCCTGACACTGAAGCGATTGCATACAAGCCTGATGGCAAAGTTATATTGGTCGACAACGCAGCTAAGATAGTCCATATCAACCTTGGAAGTAACGACCGTATCTATCGAGGCTTAACCTTTTCTGTATATGACAAAAACATCCCCATCCCGAAAGACGGCAAGGGCAAAGCAGAAGTTGAAGTATTCAATGTCGCAAAGAACATCTCCGCAGCCAGAATTATACGCTCAGATATCAAAAATCCCGTTATACTCGATGACATTATCGCTAATTTAATTTGGGACAGTGAAAGAACAAATATATTTGTGGTTACTGGACAGTTTGACCTCAACGCCGATGGCGAAACCGACTACAACGCCGGTGAAAAAATAAAAGCACTCGTCGAAAAATGGGGCGGCACAGTGGAGGATAACGTATCTATCGACACCGACTTCCTCATTCTCGGACAAGTACCACAGGTCCCAAGAAAGCCAACCTTCGAGGAAATTGAAGTAGACCCAATGGCGATGGAAAAATACGAAGCATCGTTACAAAAGCTTGCACATTACAAACAGGTTCAGACCCAGGCCCAGACCTTCTCAATACCTATTTTTAATACCGAGAGGTTCCTCTACTTTATAGGCTACAAAGGACAGGCCAAAACGCCCGGCGCCTTTGAATTATAAATAATGGTCTTTTAAAGCTGTTTCGATGAGCTCTCATTGCGGGGCCTGTGAAACTGGCCGTGGCAATCTCACTCCTTCATTCGATATTCCTTGTTCGATGTTGGATATTCCTTGATGCTATCCGCTAAACCCTATCCTTCGGTTCCACCCCGATTGAAGCAACATAAATCTCGCCCGTGTATGCTGTCGCTGCCTCTGTTGTAAAACCCTTTTTGACCGCCACGAAGGTCACAGTCCACCTCGCGCGAATAGCTGCCCCCAGAACCGCTCCACTATCGCAATCCAGCCCCGATGGAATATCTACTGCCAAAATAGGATAATTTAGCCCGTTTATGCCTTCTATAAGCTCTTTATATTTATCACTTAACCGACCACTTAGCCCTGTACCGAAAAGACCATCGACCACCATATCACAATCGCAAGCGAAAGATTCAACATGCTCACCGATATTATCCTTTTCCAGCCTCAACTCTTCGATTGGTTGGCCCAACCCCTCTAATACATCTAAATTTGTCTTTGCAGCCTCTTTGATTTTCCCACGGTCACCGCACAAAACCACAACAACCTCAAAACCGCTGTTTAACAAATGCCTCGCTATAACATAACCGTCCCCGCCGTTATTACCCGTCCCGCAAAATATACAGACTTTTGGCCTTGCGACTCCTGCCAGTTTTTCCTTTATAAATTCCGAACAGCTGCGCCCCGCGTTTTCCATTAAGACCGCACCGGGTATTCCAAGCGTATTTATCGCCCACGAATCAAACGCCCGAACCTCTTCCCTCGTCATCACAACAAACTTCTTATCAGGTGAATATCTCTCCATAACCAACCATTATAGATTACGCTGCAGAAGTGTCAATTGACAGAAACTTTATAAACAGTTACAATTCAATTTGTAAACGAGCATCGGCTATCGAGTATCGAGACATGCAAATACTATTGACAAATGACGATGGCATTTTCGCACCGGGCTTAGCTGCTATTTATAAAGAGCTCGTCCAGCTCGGCGATGTAACCGTCGTCGCCCCCGCCGATAGCCGCTCAGGAACCAGCCACAGTATCACAGTCGCTCGACCTCTAATATGTAACAAAGTCGACATTGAGGGCCGATTTACAGGCTTTAGCGTCCATGGTTCACCCGCTGACTGTGTAAAGCTCGCCGTTATCCAGCTGCACGATAAGCCGATTGACCTGCTCGTTGCTGGTATAAACAATGGCGCAAATGTGGGTATAAACGTCTATTATTCCGGAACCGTCGCCGCAGCAATGGAAGGCGCATTCTTGAAAATCCCCTCTGTCGCAATGAGCCTGGCAACCGATGCTCAAATGGATTTTGACAGCGCAGCTAAATATTGTCTAAATATCCTCAAAAAACTTCTGCCACTTGATTCAGGCGCCGTCATCAACATAAACATCCCCCAATTATCTAAAGGCGAGCCTAAGGGTATCCGTGTCGTACCTCAATCAACAGAAGGTTTTCACGAGTACTTCATCCACCGGAAAAATGAACACGGCCGGTCAGAATTCCAGTTAGCGGGGGGCCTGCACCGCGATGAAGACAATCCTTCCGATACAATAGCACTGGCTGAGGGCTTTATTACCATAACTGCACTCGCTCCAGGTATGACCGACCTTGAGAAAACCAGCCGGCTTAAAAAAGTTTTTGTATCTTAATCCACAAAATTTGAGATATTGAGAAATGCTCAACATTTTTGAACAGCCGTGGAGCTTGCTAACTCTAACAATTATCGCTTCGCTTATCTTGGTTGTCTTTCGCTGGATTTCCCCCGAAAAACAAAGGTGGCACCACTGGCTCCTGCCGGCTCTTTTGGTTTTCGCTGCTTTCGGCGCTGATGTACTTGTTCAAACTGACAAAGAAAAAATTAAAGAAGTAATCACTACAGGTGTAAATGCCATTGAACAGGAAAAACCCGATTTGCTCGATACAATTATCGCCGGCAACTACAGTGACTCGTATCACATTAAAAAAAGCAGATTAATGGGTCGTTGTAAGGCCTGGCTCTCCGAGCCCCTGGTTGAAAAAAATGTAAAGAGAATTCTTCAAATCCAAATTACACCACCCACCGCTACTGTAACCTTCACCGTTCGTACGATATTTGACAAGCAGAGTATAATCTATGAAACCTATAAGAGGGAAATGTATACAAAGCTGAAAGTTGACCTTCAAAAACAGCTCGACAAATCCTGGCTCATCAACCAAGCCGAAATCCTCGAAATCGACAGAATCCCCGCAAACTGGAAGGACATTGCAAAACCACCCTGATAAAAAGCAGAATAAGTTATTCTCCGATGCTTTTATCTACAACTTTGATTGCACCGGCCACCTCAAAAACACCTTCGTTCATCAGGCCCTTTTACAGCTTCGCTGGTTTACAAACACTGCTTTGTCTGCCTGCAACCCTCCCGCAGACACGACAGTAAAATTTCCCGTTCCTTAAAAGAGCTTTGTAATCTTTAGGGCTGCTGAACTGATAACCTATATTGCTCAGGTAGCACAAATGTTTACTGTGACCGGCATGAGGCATTTTGACCTTGGCCATAGTTGTGCCCTCCGAAAATGAAAGTTACATTATTTATCGCCGCATTGTTAAGCTACTCCATTCAGCTTTTTTTGTCAACTTTTTTTCGCATACTTTACCGCAATTTGATATACTGCCTCCCCGAATGTAAAATCATAATTCTTTTCAATGTTAATTCTGGAGAAAGAGTTTATGGACTACAGAAGAATCATCCCCTGCCTGGATGTCAAAAATGGCCGATTGGTCAAAGGCGTCAATTTCGTTCAGCTAAAAGATGTCGGCGACCCCGCCGAAAACGCCGCAGCTTACAGCCGGGCCGGCGCCGACGAATTGGTCTTTCTTGACATCTCTGCAACAGTCGAGAAAAGAAAAACACTTCTCGACGCGGTCAAAAGAACCGTTGAAAGAATTACAGTGCCGCTAACCGTCGGTGGAGGAATCTCCGATTGTAAGGCCATTAGGGAACTGCTCAATATCGGCGCAGCAGGTGTATCAATCAACACTGCTGCGGTCAAAAATCCCGACTTCGTCAAAGAAGCCGCCAATGAATTCGGCAGTGACAAAATCACCATAGCCATAGACACAAACAGCAATTCTCAATTGCCCTCGGGCTTTGAGGTTATGGTCGCCGGCGGTACAACCGCTACTGGTATCGATGCCGTCGATTGGGCAAAAAAGGTCGAAGAGTTAGGTGCAAGCCAAATCCTGCCAACAAGTATGGACACCGACGGCACACAGGCTGGATACGATATCCGGATGACAAAAGCTATTGCTGAAGCCGTAAACCTGCCCGTTATAGCTTCTGGCGGGGCAGGAAAACTTGAACATTTATACCAGGTCATCGTCGAAGCCGGTGCCGATGCCGTACTTGTAGCCTCAATTGCTCACTTCGGAAAGTATACCATAAGGCAAATGAAAGAGTACTTAGCCGACCGACAGATTCCTGTTAACCTTTAATTGGGCTGGCCATTACTCCGAACCAAAATTCACAACTGCCCAGTAACACACCTCTTTTGCAGACATTTTCCAAAAGTCACCCCACAAATTAGTCGATAAAAGTCAACTGCGTGGGTTGAGTAATTTGTCTCGTGCGATAAAAGGTGGCATATGCTTGGCAAAGTGAAAAAGAACAGGTTGCCATTGGAAATTAACGTCTTGAACATCCGCTGGTATCCCAGTAACAGAAGTTGTGTTAATACTGCCCGCCGTACAAACAAAACTCAGCAAATGCCGCCCTTGATGGTACGCAAAGCTGAATGGCGAAAGTGAGTTGCTTCGTTAAATGGTCTGTCAGGTGAAAATCTCCTTGAATTATCACAGATTATATTCGCTTTTTCTCAAAAAACACATCAATGAAATTTTTCAATAAACAACAACGTTATATTGTCCGATAAGGGCGATGGTTAGCAAACACCCTTTTTAATATGCTTATTCGAAACCGTAGGGGGCTGTGAGGATGTCGACAGTGAAAGATATTGAGAGCGTTGTAAAGCAACCCCAGAAACTGCTGACGGTTAAGGAAAACGATACGGCTGCTCTCGCAGCTAAGAAAATGAGCGATAACCACGTCGGCTGTTTGCTCGTCTTCGACTTGAACGACAAGTTTGTCGGCGTCCTGACGGAAAGGGACATGATTGCAAAAGTCATAACGGCTTCCTCATCTCCTGACAGCCTGCTTGTCAAAGATATTATGACTCTTAACGTAATATCCTGTGATTTGGACACCCCCGTTGCGAAGGTCGAGAAACTTATGGCTGAGCACAAAATTCGACACGTCCCCATCATCAAAAATGGCCTGCCGATTGGTATGATTTCCAGCCGAGATGTCATTGCTTACCGGCTACAAAGTAATCAAGCCATGAAAGCCGCTGCCGAACAGCTGGCTATGCTGCCAACAGGACTAAAAAGTCTTGAGCTTGACGATGTTATTGCTTTGGCTATAAGCGAGGTCCCTAAAAACTTTAACGCTGAACGTGCCGCTCTATGCCTTGCCGCAAATGGCACCACCTCCGCCAAAATTCACCAAAAGGATTGCCCCCTCTCCGAACAAAAGCTCCTCAGCCGACTCAGTTTAAAGCAATTGTCCCGGAATACCGAGATTATCTCTGGTCCGCTCTCAAATGAAATTTGCACCGACTGCAATGCCTGTAATGGTTACCCTTTCAGACTTATCATTCCACTAACCATATCCGAGCACAACGCCAACGACGACAAAAAAACTGCTCAAATACTGGGCTTTCTCTGTATGTGCCGACATAATCCCGCTGAGACCGCCGATGAGGAACTGCAGCTTTACAAAGCCTCTATCATCAAGGAAGTGCTCAGTGCCAACCTCACCAACGCAAAGCTCTACCAAAGCTACCGCAAAGCTCGCAGAGACAGTGAAACTGACCCTCTAACGGGTGTGGGCGCCCGCAGGGTCATTGAAAAGGTCTTAAATGCCGAGCACGCTCGCTCTATCCGCTACGGACGTGCTTTCTCGGTTGCCATCGTGGACGTCGATAACTTCAAGCAAATAAACGATAACACAGGACACGGTGCCGGCGATATTGTCCTTCAGCAGTTGGCCAAAATTATGCAGAAAAATGTCAGAAAAACTGATGTAATCACACGGTATGGTGGAGATGAATTCGTCCTCTTAATGCCTGAAACAAAGCTCGACGACGCCGTTGAAATGTTAGAGAGGCTCCGCACTGAAACCGAAACTATTTCGATTCCTAAAATTCGCTCCGTTACCATAAGCTGCGGCGTGGCCGAATGGGATGGCTCGCCTGCCGATACTGCAGAGCTTATATTAAAACGCGCTGATACCGCCCTTTACAGAGCCAAACGCGCCGGCAGAAATCAAGTGATGACTTCTCTTCAAACAAAAAACGAAACATAAGCTTCTACCTGCAAAAAAAGCCGCTCCTGTTCCTTTAACCAAATAATCAATCATTTTAATCAGTTAGCTTCACTTGACAAAACTCCTTTTCCTTGCTACCCTGCCTTTACTGTTTCGCACTGATATTAATCTAAATGTCTGGAGACAGAATCACAATGCTCGCTGTATTGTTCGGCCAAGGTGAAGTCTTTGTTATCGTTATTATCACTGCTGTTATTGTCTTCTTCCTGCTCCGGCGAAGAAAAAAAGGCCAAAATTAAAACCATAGCTCCTGCGATTTAAATAGTGGAAAAATTATGAAAAAAATATTCCCCCAAGTCATAACAATACTTCTCATCTCATCTGTAGCTCTGCATTCTTGCCAAACTGCTCCTTCAGAGAAATCCACAACCGTCCGCATAGGCTACCTCAACCTCGTAACCAGCCTGCCTCTCTCCATCGCCGAACAGAAAGGTTACCTTACTGCAAAGGGCGTCAAATTCAAAGCCGTTCCGCTTGCCACAAGCAATCAGCTCGCCGATGCCGTAATCACCGGAGAATTGGACTGTTACGTAGGTGCCTCCGTCGTACCTGTATTCGCAGCTGAACTAAGGTCACCTGGAAAAATCAAGGTCTTTACTGCCAGCGAAATAACTTCAAACCAGCCCTTCGATGCCCTACTTGTAAAGGATGATTCCGCTATAGAAACCTTGTCCGATTTGTCGGGCAAAAGAATTGCCGTATTCCCCGGCTCCACCGCAAAAAATCTACTCAGAAAATATCTCCGGGATAACCACATTGAACTCGCCACCATCACATTTGTCGAGATACCTCCCTCACAACATCTTGATGCCCTTCGCATTGGCTTTGTCGACGTAATACACGCCTATGAGCCAACAATTGCAATCGCCCGCTCACAAGGTGGCGTCAGAATCCTCCACGGCTCCGTTTATGCTGCTATCCTCTCTCCCAACCCCATCTCCGTCTCCGTCGTTAGCACCGACTTTCTAAAAAAACACCCCAAAACCGCTGTCAAAACCATAGCTGCCTTACAGCGAGCTTGCAGGTTTATGAAGGAAAATGACAAAGAAACTCGCTCTATCTTGATAAAGCAGATGGAAATTTCTGAAGATGCTGCAAATCGCTGCTCAATTTTGTATATGCTCACTCACGACCAGCTCGACCCAGCCAATTTCCAGCGATTCGCCGATATCCTCACCGAAATCGGCGAAATAAATGCCCCCATATCAACCGGCTCTCTCTTGTACCACTGAAATCTTCACAATCATATTTTTTATATTTATCCTTCTGGGGAACCTGTGGCCTTGTCAGCCGGAACAAAATTAACCTTAATAACCAACTCTGCTCCAAGCCCCTCATCTGGCCCAATCAAAAGGTTTTTCACTTTATACGGTATACCTATTTTCTTATTGCCCGAGAAATCCTCCGTGCTCCCCCTGATTCTCAATAACACACTCTTATCTCCATAGAGTCTTATATCCTCCGGTACCGAAATTCCTTCCACCGCCCCGTTTGCCGACAATTCAAAATCTATTTCAGACCTGTTGCGGATTTGAATATGTACCGCCCCCTCACCTTTAATCGTAACCTCGTCGTTGACTATCTCAATTGATTCGTTAAAAATCGCCCTCAAATATTTCTCTTCACCGATAAGCATGTTCTTCCAATACACTACCGTACGTCTGTCCTTAAGTGCTTCTTTTATCGCTTCTTTGCTTTTGTCTTTAGCCAGCACAAGTGTCATTGCTCTGTGTTCGCCTTCATGAAATTCATAATTTAAATTCGTGGGATTATGAACATCCGAATTGCCTACCATAGTCAGTTTCTTCTCCAAACACCACTTATGTACCAAAGGATAGTATTCATCATTGTTTACGACTTCAATCCCGTGCATCCAACCCTTCTCGTAGAGTTCCGTATGCTCCGCGTACCAGACCGATTTACCTTCCGGCGCTTGTTTCTTCCAACCCGGATGGTTCCAGAAGACAAAGGCACCTTGCTCAATCCCTGCTTTCACCGCATCGCGCCATTCCTGCGTATCCAGCGCTGCCGAATCTTTCACAAAAATAGCGTTAAGATGACCGGGCGGCATATCCCTCGAAATTTCTGCGCCTCGGATAATTGTCAATCCTAATGATTCTGCACGTGGTAGCGCTATTTCGTACGACCTGTTGTGGTCTATTCGCACATCTTCTTCGTGTATGTGATACTCAATATGGTCTGCTATTGCAAATGCGTCTAATCCTTCCCGCCACGCCTCTTCAACCCGAACATCCGGCCAAACTCTGCCGTCAGAAAACACCGTATGCATATGAAAATCGCACTTTACTGTAACATACCCTGGAACATCCGGTATCTTAACCTCACGCCTTACCCTCGCGCCAAATGCAACACCAGCTAACAATAACACCACCAAGCAACAAAACTTCTTGACAAACAAATTAAACTTCAAAATAAGCCTCCTGTATTACGAACTTCATCCACACTTTTAACTTATTCGTACTCCGAATACTTACAGGCTTTGCCCTTCACCTTCTCAACAGGCTATTTTTCACAGTTCCTCTCTAACTTCTCACTCACAGCTGCTACCACATCAATCTCGAGCTTATCGCACTTGCTGCTCCTTCCCTCGCACGTCGTAGCCTTGCCGAAGGAGGAACTACTATCCGTGTTGACCCTTACTTACACATTTCTTGCACCAGACATCCAGCCCATCTTTGTTTCGCCGGTGTTTGTAGAAATCGCTCTTGGCCTTCCACCTCATGCATTTGCGGCATCGTTTCTGTTTGACACCATTAACCGTCCGATGTGTTTCGGCATACTTATAACGCCTCTTGACTGGTTCGCCGGGCTTTCCGTAATATTTCCGGACTCGCTTAAGCTCACATTTTTTGCACGCATCTGCTAAACCATCTCGATTCCTGCGGTTCTTATGAAATTCACTCGCCCTCTTCTTCCTTCTGCACCTGGGACATCTCTTCATTTCAAACCCTTTCTCCCCCTTTATCCCGCACCGCTAATTCTACCCGCTCGCAGCCAAATAGCAATAATTTGTTTTTTTTCTTGCTCGACTGCAGAAGGTACGTATAATGTCACCGTCCCTCCGGACTTCAAATAATAGGAGGTAGGGACAATGCAAAAACTGGTTTTTTTATTCGCTTGGCTTTTTGTTAGCTTCTCCCTGCCCACGAGATATGCTCTGAATATTAATCTTGTGTAAAGGAAATAAAAAATGCGAAGGAAAATGCTCCCCGCTGTGCTGACGGCCGTCCTGTTAGCCTCTGCAACCAGCAGCGCCGAGAGGTCTCTCACTTGGACATTAGACGATAGCGAAGTCAATGAAATTGAGATAAACCTCCACTGTGAATTTACCGTACAAATCGCCTCAGACAACGCTTTAGAATATACGACTGCCGCTTGGGTCGGACCCTCTGATGGAAACAATTACGAAGAAGGCGACCCCGCTAAAATTACTGATATTGCAATCCTTCCCGCCGCCGGTGGTGACGCCTGGGTACATAGTCCCGCTGAAACCGGCTACCCGGGTTGGTGGTCCGTAATGGCCGAGGACTTTGTCGAACCCTACACTATTGCTGCAGGTAACCAGTGGGACGTCACTATCAAAGCTATGGCCATAGGAACTCACTCACTAACTTGTGACTTCAACCTCAATGGCCCTGACCTGCTCGTTAACGTTGTCCCGCAATACATCGATTGGTGCGACCTTGCTCCTTTGCTTGGCAAATGGCAGGATAACGCCTGTTCCGATGCAAACGACTGGTGTTGCCGGGCCGACCTCAATCGTGACTCGGAAGTTGACCTTAAGGATTTTGCGTGGTTGGCTAAATACTGGTCACAAAATCTACCTGCTCCAAATGAAGCTTACAATCCCGACCCCAATGATACTGCCGCAAATGTAAGCATAACCGCAGACTTAACCTGGACAGCCGGCGCCTATACAGCATGTCACGCTGTTTACTTCGGTACCGATTCCGTCCTTGATGCAGACGACTTCCGGGGATACCAGACAAATACCACCTTTGACCCCGGCTCGATGGCCCCCAGCACCCCTTATTATTGGCGGATTGATGAAGTTGGCATCGACGTTACTACCACCGGCCCCATCTGGTCCTTCACAACCGCCCCGCCAACCGGCTAAGCGAAGCTCGGGACGTGCCAATCTCTTTTGTCATTCCGAACTTGATGCGGAATCTACCCGCTATACGCTACCCGTTAAACCCTATTTCCCCTCACCTGCTCCACTGGTCGCCTCCTCTCCCCACGCCCTTGTCCCCGAAATTTGTAGTCGGGGAACCAGCCCCCCACTCATTTACGCATTTACCCATACACGTAAAAATTTGGCAATTTTTTGACGTAGTTTTGCACCGTTTTGCGCGACTTTTGCGCTATTTTGGCAAAGTTTTGCAACGTTTGGCATCATTTGGCTACGTTTGGCAACTTTTCGTACCATATTGCTAACATTTCACACCAATTCTGTTAAAAACTACTGTTAATCTTCGATTTTCGCTTGCCCATTTTAACACTCTTGCCACTTCAGGTCCCTATTCTTAACTAACCAAATGTCAAAACAGACCAAAAGCTGTTAACTTGGGCAAGTAAGGTAAAATATAAGGCTTATAAATCCCCGTTTCAGAAGTGCTGAAATTTATTTTAAATTGTATTTTTTATTCGCTCCGAAGATCCGAACCGTATTTTTGCCTGCCTGTTTCGCTGCGTAAAGTGCTTTATCTGAACGACTTGTAATCTCCTCTGGCGTGCTCTCCGAACCATATTGGCCAAGCCCTATGCTTATCGATAGTGCTATGTCCTCATTTTTACTGGCTATCGGTTTGTTTGATACTTCATCAACCATTCGCTCCGCTGCTACAATAGCGTCAGAAAGCGGCGTATTTGGCAGAATAACCGCAAATTCATCTCCACCGTACCGAGCTGCCGTATCTACCTGTCGCACGCACGCTCGTACTCTTTTACTAATTTCCTTGATAACCTTATCGCCAACACGGTGCCCGTAGGTGTCGTTTATCTTCTTCAGATTGTCAATATCAATCATAATCAGGGAGATTTGCCCGCCATATCGCCGGGACCTCCACAGCTCTTTTTCGAGAATATCATAAAATGTCTTATGATTTGCAAGGCCTGTCAAGCCATCCATCGTGGCCTGTCGTTGTATCCTCTCAAATAATTTGATGTTGCCGATTGAGGCACCGACAAGTTGGCTGAAAAGCTCGATAAGTTTGATATCCCTCGTATTAAAGTTGTTACTGCCTATCTTATCTGCCAGGTTGAGAACCCCCACCACCTTATCTTGACAAACAAGGGGGGCAATAACACAGTTCTTGGTCTCGTAATGCTCTGAGAAGGCTCGTTGTGATTTTCTGATTATAGGCTTTTTATGTGTATCTATGTTGTCTACCAGGATGAGCTGTTTACTTCTCACAGCCATAGCCATGGGAGACGGTGGCTTTTGGTTTAGAGAGACAATTCTATTTATCAGAAATGGATGATTGTATTTCTGCAGATGCAGAATATGGCTTGTCTCATCAAGAAGATACAGCGAAGCAAACCTTACATCTACCAGATTTGTAATTTCGTAGACGCAAATAGCTGCTATCCGCTTAATGTCGAGGCAGTTTATCTGCTGAGCCAAGGGGGTTACCTGCTCAAGCAGGGAGATATCATTATGTTGCTGGCTATGAGTATCTTCGGAGTTTGTGTTGCTTTGGTTCATAATGGTCTAAAAGCAATACCTGCTCATACAGTTTTAGGTTTTGGTAGTACTATTTTTGCGTCTTTCTTATCGGATATTTTGAGGGGTGTATTTTGGAAAAAGTATCGACAGAGACCCGAAAATATGCGCGAGTACAACACTTGATTCACGAGATTTGGGAGACGCCCGATTTACCTTCAAGCCTGTGTTTGGCAAGACTCTATATTGCTTATTCTCCTGATGTTTAGCATAAACCCTGTTTTCCCTATAAAAATCGATATTTTTTTCAAAAAAAACTAAAAAAAATTTAAAAAAGGTTGACAGGCTCCATCGGTTATTTTACATTTTATAAAATGTA
>CP070728.1:147890-164707 GCA_020351025.1 Planctomycetota bacterium | reverse complement strand
CTGACGCCGATAGAGGCGATAAATCTGCTCAACCAAATCAAAAACGAAATAGAAGAGAAATAAATCATTATTGAGCTGCTGCAAACGCCGGCTCAATATAAATCTACAATTCCTTTTAGCCATCTGCCCCTATTTCGTATCCTGTGGAGCGAGGCTTGTGTAAGAATAGATTCCTGCTCCCTATGGGATAAATCCCTAAGGGACAGGCTTCGCAGGGGTGACAATTTATGTAATCTCGGGGGTGGATTGGGGGGTTTTCAATTCTTGTAATCGGGTCTTAGTTTTATATAATGAGGCGGTTGTTATTCTAAGATTATTGAGGAAATAAAGTTATGGGCAAGATTACGAAGTTAGAGGACATTGTGTCGCTGTGCAAGCGGCGGGGGTTTATATTTCAGTCGAGCGAGATATACGGCGGATTAGCGAGCTGCTACGACTATGGGCCTTTAGGTGTTGAATTAAAGAACAACGTCAAGAAGGCCTGGTGGAAAGCAGTTGTGCAGATGCGGGATGATATTGTGGGATTAGACTGCAGTATTTTGATGCACCCATTGGTGTGGAAGGCTTCGGGGCATACGGACAAGTTTGCTGATTTGATAGCCGAGTGCAAGAAGTGCAATGTCAGAACGAGGGTCGACCACCTGAAGGAACGAGTAGAAGAAGCCGCTGAAGAGCATACGAAGCATGTCTCAATAGAATCGGCGATGGCAAGGGCGGAGGATTTGAGTAATAAGGTTTGCCCGAACTGCGGTACGGTGGGTAAATTTACGGAGCCGATGCCGTTTAAGCTAATGTTCGAGACGCAGATGGGGGCCAATGTTGATGATTCGATGACGTTGTATATCCGGCCTGAGACGGCACAGGGGATATTTGCAAATTTCAGGAATGTGCTCGATACGACGAGGGTAAAGATTCCCTTCGGGATTGCGCAGATTGGCAAGAGCTTTCGCAATGAGGTGACGACGAAGGCGTTTATATTCCGGACGCGCGAGTTCGAGCAGGCGGAATTAGAGTTCTTCTGCGAGCAGGGGACGGATGAGAAGTGGTACGAGCACTGGAGGCGGGCGAGGTTCAAGTGGTATACGGATTTGGGTCTGAAGAAGGAGAACCTGCGCTTTCGCGAACATGAGGCAAATGAATTAGCGCATTATGCGAAGGCGTGCGTCGATATCGAATACAGATTTCCGTTCGGAAGCGGTGACTGGCAGGAATTAGAGGGGATTGCGAACCGGACGGACTACGATTTAAGGCAGCATCAGCGGGGGATGAGGACAGTGAATAAATGGTATGAAAACAACAGGGATTTGACAAATATTGAATTAGCTGATGAGGCGGGAGATTTTGAGAAAGGGCCTTTGTCTTACTTTAATGATGAGCAGAAGAAGCGGTACATTCCTTATGTGATTGAGCCGAGTGCGGGGATAGATAGAAGTGCACTTGCCTTTTTGGTTGATGCGTATGATGAGGAGATGGTGCGCGGTGAGCAAAGGAATCTGCTTAGATTTCATACAGCTATTGCACCAATAAAGGTAGGGGTTTTTCCATTAGTCAAGAGAGATGGTATGCCGGAGATAGCGAGGAATATCTATGATGATTTGAAGAGATATTTTAACTGCTTTTACGATGAGAAGGGTGCGGTTGGCAGGCGGTACCGGCGGCAGGATGAGGCGGGGACGCCGTTCTGCGTTACGGTTGACGGGCAGACAATAAAAGATAACACGGTAACGGTGCGGGACCGCGACTCGATGGATCAGGTGAGGGTATCGACGGATAAATTAGTTAGCCATTTGCGAGAAAAATTAGACTTATGACAAATTCTTTCACACAAATTAAAAATTTAGCCAATTTTAAAGATAAAGAAGCAACCATTGCGGGGTGGTTATATAACAGCCGGTCGAGCGGCAAGATTCAGTTTTTGATAATCCGTGATGGGACGGGGCTGTGCCAGTGTATAGCAGAGAAGGGAAAGGTCCCGGACGAGCTCTTCGAGGAATTGCGGCATTTAGGGCAGGAGTCATCGCTTACAGTAACGGGGGCGGTCAGGAAGGACGAGAGGAGTGTCGGAGGGTATGAATTAGCAGTTAGTGGAGCAGAGATTATTCATACCACTACAGATTACCCTATTACGCCGAAATCGCACGGTATTGATTTTCTACTCAAGCACCGGCACCTGCACCTTCGGTCACAGAGGCAGTGGTGTATCGGGAAAATCAGGCATACCGTTATCGATGCTATACGCAGATTTTTTAACGACAACGGATTTATCTTAATCGATACGCCGATTTTTACAGCAATGGCTGGTGAGGACACGCAGACGCTTTTTGGGGTTGATTACTTTGGAGAACCGCTTCATCTGACGCAGACAGGGCAACTGCACTTAGAATCGGCGGCGATGAGTTTTGGGAAGGTTTATTGTTTCGGGCCGACATTTCGGGCGGAGAAGAGCAAGACGAGGAGGCATCTGACGGAATTCTGGATGGTCGAGCCGGAGGTGGCGTTTATCGATTTGGACGGGCTGTTGGAATTGGCGGAGAATTTCGTTTCATTTATAGTGGCCCAAGTTTTGCAGAAAAATAAAAGCGAACTGGAGGCCTTGGGCGCTGATACCGCAACATTATCGAAAATCAGGCCGCCCTTTTACAGATTAACCTATACGGAAGCGGTTGAGATTCTGGCCGGAGAGAGGACGAAGGAATTTTTAGCGAAGCAATTGGAGGAGCTAAAAGGGCAGAAGGAGCAGACAGAGAAAAGGATAGCAGGATTAGAAGAAGAGCAGAAGGGGCAGATAAAGCAATGGAAGCGGGAGAAAAATGCTGCGGAACTGATTGAATTGCGCACAGAACTTGATGAAGTCAATGTAAGGATAGAAAACAATCCGAAACACGCCAAGTTAGCGGCGGGATTTCAATGGGGCAAGGACTTAGGCGGCTCGGATGAAACCATCATTTCGCAAATGCACGATAAGCCTGTCTTTGTTACACATTATCCCAAAGCGGCTAAGGCGTTTTATATGAAGACAGACAGGGGTAATGAGAAGGTGGTTTTGAACTTTGATTTGCTTGCACCGGCAGGTTTTGGCGAAATCATCGGTGGGTCTGTCAGAGAAGATAATCACAACTTATTAGTTGAGCGAATCAAAGACCAGGGATTAAATATTGAGAATTACACGTGGTATCTGGACCTTAGAAAATACGGTTCGGTGCCGCATGGCGGCTTCGGGCTTGGTGTTGAAAGGACGGTTGCGTGGGTGACCGGCGAGAGACATATTCGCCAGTGCATTGCTTTTCCGAGACTAATGGACCGCGTTTACATTTAAGTCATAAGGTCATAGTGTTAGAAGTAGTGGCGGGAAATAAGAGAGCCGGATAGATGAAACAAAGGGATAATAACTGATAGTCGAATTTCGACGTGGAGGTGAATTATGAAGTGGCTAAGAGGTGTATCAGGATTGGTGTTAGCGGTTGTAATTGTTGCGCTGGTAACTGTGGCTGCAGTCGGGGCAGGTGAGGATGGTAAGCTTCGGATAATTGTGTTCGGGGCGCATCCAGATGACTGCGAAGGCAGAGCCGGTGGAGTTGCAGCGATGTGGGCAGCCCAAGGCCATCACGTCAAGTTTGTCGCAACGACAAACGGAGATATCGGCCATGCCGAGATGGCAGGTGGGCCATTAGCCCGCAGACGGATAAAGGAGGTTAAGGAAGCGGCAAAAGTCCTAGGCATCGATGAGTCGGTGGTTTTGGACAATCATGACGGTGAACTTATGCCGACGCTCGAGAACCGAAAAAAATTTGTTCGTTTAATTCGGGAATGGAAGGCGGATATTGTAATGGGACATCGGCCCAATGATTATCATCCGGACCATCGATATACGGGGGTTTTGATGCAGGATGCGGCATTTATGGTTACAGTTGCTCATTTTTGTCCTGATGTGCACCAGTTAGCAAAGAATCCGGTATTTTTGTATCTTTCGGATAATTTCCAAAAGCCAAATCCATTTGAGCCGGACATAGCGGTCTCAATTGATGAGGTATTTGAAAAAAAGGCAGATGCTTTATGGGCTATGGAATCGCAGATTGAGTCGCTTTGGGCCACTGGCAACTTTGAGAAAATAGTCCCGATACCTAAAGAGCCAGCGGCGCGCGAGCAACGAAAGCAAGAGTTTCAAGGGCGCTTTGCCCGCAGAGGTGAGTCAACTGCTAATAAGTATCGAGAAAAATTAATTGAACTTTATGATGAAGAAAAGGGCAAAAATGTGCGGTATGCGGAGGCATTTGAGGTTTGTGAATACGGCCGTCAGCCTTCAGCCGAGGAACTGAAGCAGTTCTTTCCTTTTTTCGAAGACTGAGCTTAGGAATAGATAAAGTGAATTTTTGCGCGAGGTATCTACACTAAACCCCGTATTAAAGGCGGGGTTTTTTATGATATAATGATATTATTATGGCTAAATGGACAATACAGAAGCTGTTAAACTGGATTAGCGAAGATTTTGAGAGCAAGGGTATTGATTCGGCTCGTTTAAGCGCAGAGCTTTTGCTCAGCTATGTTCTTGAAATGAAGCGGATTGAATTGTATACGCAATTTGACAGACCTGTAGCTAAGGAGCAATTAGATAGATTACATGATTTGGTAAAACGGGCCGAGCAAGGTGAGCCGATTGCATATCTTACAGGCAAAACTGAATTTTATACCTTGGAATTAGAAATAACGCCTGATTGTCTTATTCCCCGGCCAGAGACAGAATTGCTCGTCGAAAGGGCCATTGAATTTTTACGGGGCCGCACCGGCAAACAAATTGTCTGCGACCTGTGTACCGGTTGTGGTTGCGTTGCTGTTGCAATTGCTAAAAACTTTTGCGATGTCCAAATAATCGCAACAGACATTTCCGATGGTGTCCTCAAGACCGCTGCCAAAAACATTGAGAAGCATGGGCTAAAAGACAGGGTCACGCTACTATGTGGAGATTTATTCGACCCTATTGTTCCTCAATTGGGCGGGGGTAAATTTGACCTAATCGTCTGCAATCCTCCTTATGTAAGCGCTGCCGAATTTGAGAGGCTTGACAAAAGTGTAAAAGATTATGAGCCAAAGTCAGCACTATTTGCAGGGGCAGATGGCTTAGATTTTTATCGTCAGATTTGTGAAAAGGCAGAAGCCTTTCTAAAGCCCGACGCAGCATTAATAATGGAAATTAGCTACAGCCAAGGACAAGGGGTCAGAGAATTGCTTGAGCAGAGAGTTCGTTTTAGTGAAATAACTATCGAAAAAGATTTTCACGACAATGACAGAATCGCAATCGCAAAAAAATAAAACACGATCAATAAGATATTACGCTCTTAATTTTATATCCACTTAGCTTCTCGCGGCCAGCCAACTCGCTAAGTTCTATAAGAAATGAAATTCCGATGATTTGCCCGCCTATTTTTTCGATGAGTTTGCAGGCTGCTGCCATTGTTCCGCCCGTGGCCAATAAATCGTCCACCATCAAAACTTTCGCTCGTTTCTTTACAGCATCAGTATGCACCTCCAGTGTGTCTGTCCCATATTCCAAATCGTAAGTGACGCTTTGAGTTTTGAAAGGCAATTTGCTTTTTTTCCTTATAGGGACAAAGCCAGCGTTAAGTTTCCTTGCAACGGCTGCACCAAATATAAAGCCTCTTGCCTCAACAGCTGCAACATACTCAATGTCCGTCTCTGTAAAGTCAGTACATAAGGCGTCTATCGCTGCTGCAAAGGCCTTTGGGGCAGCTAACAATGGCGTGATGTCTCGGAATAAAATCTTAGGCTTTGGCCAATCAGGTATACTTCTGATGTATTCTTCGAGATTAATCTGTTCCGTTGTCATGTATTTGCCCTCCATAGCACATACATATGAAATGCAAGTTTTAATAATTTAGGATGTATAACTACTCTTCGTTCATATACTCATAAAGCTTAGTAAGTGCATCACGTTGAATCTGGCGAATTCTTTCCCGCGTCAGGCCCAATTTCTCGCCTATTTGTTTTAGTGTCATCGGCTTGCATTTATCCAGCCCGTAATGTAGTCTTAAAACATTGGCTTCTCTTGGATCGATTTCATCAAGTAACCTCAAGACCTTTTCTTGTTCTTCATCAGCAACCAATGTATCCTCTGGTTTGCCTACATTTTGATCCTGCAAATTTTCCTCAAACATTTGATCATCATTTAAATCATCGCTGCTAACATCCTTTACAGAGCTAAGGATTTTGATAATCTGATGTATTATTCTTGCTTTTCGCAGCGGAAGGTGCATTATCTCTGCCATTTCTTCGACGCCGAGCATTCTTCCAAGTCTACTTTCGAGGTCTGCTGCGGTGTGCCGCCACTGATTCATTAATGCAACCATATAGGTAGGAATATGTACCGGCTGCACATTAGCTAACAATGCATGCTTGATACTTTGCTTTATCCACCAGGCTGCATATGTGCTAAAGCGAGTCCCATGATTAGGGTCAAAGTAATCAACAGCTTTTATGAGGCCGAGGTTCCCCTCCTCAATTAGGTCGCCAAGACTCATACCCCGGTTTACATATCTCTTTGCGATATTGACAACCAGCCGCAGATTACTACGTACTAGTTGTTCCCTCGCCCAGGGATCGTGCTGTTCAACAACCAGTTTGCCGAGCGAACGTTCCTGCTCGACTGTAAGCAACGATGCCTCGTCGATTTCTTTGAGATATTCTTTTATGGTGATATCAAACGCTATAACTAACTCCCGCCCATCTAAAAGTCTTACGACTTTAGCTACAAGGGCAGATTTTGGTTTCAATTTTGCCGGTATTACTCATACGACAACAGTTTCCTGGCCATAGGCAAAGCCATCTGAGGTATCGGTCAAATATACCTGCGGGTTTAGCCGGCCAAATACAAGTTTGTTAACCTCAGCTGTAAATCTTTAATTATCGGCCTTTTCCTCCACGTTGCTATCGTCACTGATTTGCTCATCCGTCGAATCGGTGGTTTTGTCATCGTTGGCTTGCTCAGATTCCTCTATAGCCTTTGGTTGTTCTTCATTAAGAGCCTCGGTTTCAACAGATTCGGCCTGCTGTTCAGTTGGCTGGCTCAAGTCAGAAGTTGTCTGTTCAGGCTCATCTGCTTTTTCTTGTGGTTCTGTATTCTTGCCTATATCAGCATCAGAAAGGACTGTCTGAGGAGGCGTTGGAGTTTGCTTCTGGAGGGGTTTGGAAGCTTGTTCTTCAGCAGCCCATTGAACTCTACGTAAACTCAAACCGATTTTACGGGCCTCGTTATCAACTCTTAGAATCTTGACCTCGATTTCATCACCCAACTTAACAATGTCCCGAGGTTTCTCAATTTTATGGTCGGCAAGCTCAGAAATGTGTAATAGTCCTTCCAAGTCAGGCTCAAGTTCAACAAAAGCACCAAAATTAGTAAGCTTCGTTACCATGCCTTTAATGATTTGACCTGGGATATACTTCTCGGGAATCGCACGGATCCAAGGATCTTCGGTCAACTGCTTTACTCCCAGAGACACTCGTTGTCTTTCTTCATCGACTTCAAGGACGACGCATTTTATCTCCTGTCCTTTCTGTAAAGCCTCACTGGGATGCGTATACTTCTTCGTCCAACTTAAATCCGAAACATGTATCATACCATCAATACCCGGTTCTATCTCCACAAATGCGCCAAAATTAGTCAAAGAACTTACGATGGCTGTGACAATAGTACCGGGAGGATACTTCTGAGCAGCAACGGTCCAAGGATTAGTTTCGGTTTGCTTTAGGCCGAGAGAGATTTCCTGCTTTTCCTTGTTGACACTGAGTACAACGGTTTCAATTTCGTCACCGAGATTGAGGACCTCACTCGGATGGGTCAGACGCTTAGTCCAGCTCATCTCACTGATATGGACCAAGCCTTCGATTCCGTCTTCGAGCCGAACAAAGGCACCATAATTCATCACATTTACTACCTTCCCCCTCACCCGAGCTCCAACTGGATAACGCTCATTCACAGTTTCCCAAGGGCTAGGAGTTTTTTGTTTTAGCCCGAGTGAAATCTTTTCTCCTTCTTTATCGACACCGATAATAACGCATTCAATGTCCTGATCGAGCTGAACCACCTCTGAAGGATGTGAGATTCTGCCCCAGCTCAAATCGGAAATATGCAGAAGGCCATCTACGCCGCCCAAATCCACAAACACACCAAAGTCTGCGATGTTTTTCACGACACCTCTTCGCAATTGCCCAACTTCAATCTCTGTCAAGATTTTTTCCTTGCTGCTTTGGCGTTGTTCTTCGATAAGTTTACGTCTTGAGACAACAATGTTTCGACCATCGACATCAATTTTGAGAATCTTGCATTGTATTTCCTTACCAATAAATCTGCTGATATCACCAGGTTTTCTGATGTCGACCTGTGAAGCCGGCAAAAACACTGGTACACCAATATCAACAAGCAAACCACCCTTGATACGTCTTATAACCCTACCGCTAACAACATCACCTTCTTTGTTCGTGTTGATAATTGTCTCCCAACCCCTAATACGGTCGGCTTTACGTTTACTCAACAGGATAAGTCCACCTTCAGAGTCTATATCTTCCAGAAGAACTTCAATTTCCTTGCCCGGTGAAATCTCATCAGGACTTTCAAATTCGCCTGCATCAACAACTCCCTCACTTTTCAGGCCCACTTCGACAATAACATCATTTCCAATTTGAGATACGATTGTACCTTTAAGAATGGTTCCTGGCAGACGTGAATCCACCTTTGTTTGCAGAACCTCTTCCAGGAATTCGCTTTCTTTTTCTGTGAACATTTGATTGACCTGTTGGTCAATCGCCTCTTGCGACAAGCCTAATTTATTAGTTATATTTCTATCTACCATAAACCTAAATTCCTCTGTGGAGTTTGTTCTCCAGGCTTATCTGCGCCCCACATTTACGCTAATAAGCCATTTTACAAGACTATATACACACGGTGTATCCCTTAGCTATTGTCGGTATCAAAAGCTTTTAAATTTTCTACAAAATCGGTTATTATCCACTCAGGCGTTGAGGCACCTGCCGTAACGCCAACTATATTTTTACCAAAAAGCATACTTATATCAAGTTCATTCCAGTTTTGCAAATGAAACGTTTGTCTATTGTATTTTTTGCAAATTTCGGCCAGTTTGCGGGTATTAGCACTTTCTATGCCTCCGAGCACAAACATTACATCCACCTGCTTGCACAATTGGACAGCTGATTTTTGCCTTTTTATCGCTTCCCGACACAAAGTGTTGATTACTTTCAATTCGCTAAAGCCGATCTGAGCTATGGCACGAAGCATCTCGCCAAAGTATTCGGGGCTCTGTGTGGTTTGGCAAACAATTCCTAACTTACTATTTTTAGGTAACTTATGTAAATCGGACTCATCAGCAACCACAATGACATCCTCAGCACAGCCTACAACTGCCTGGACTTCAGGATGATTTTCATTGCCGATAACCACCACCTTATAACCACCACCACTCAACTGCTTAGCTATTCTCTGAACTCTTTTGACCAATACACAGGTAGCATCAATAATTTTGAGTCCCTTTTCCTTAATCTTAGCTATCTGTTCAGGGGCAACACCATGAGAACGGATAAGAACTGTCCCCGATCGAATTTCTTGCAGACTACTGACGGTTTTGAGTCCCTTTTTTGCCAATCGTTCAACTACATCTTTGTTATGGATAATTGGACCGAGACTATAGACCATCTTCCTTTGCGTTAGTATTTTCTCAGCCAAACTGATTGCATTTCTAACGCCCGGACAAAAACCGCAGTTTTCCGCAACGACAACTTTCATAACCAACCATTTACGGGTATCAAATCACATTGTCAAGATAATGTTCTGCTAACACTTTCAAGACCGCTGCTTTTTATTGGTTGCAATTCGAGGAAGATTTTGATATTATCGTGGAATTGAAAAACCTTGTCGTGTAGCCAAGCGTTTAATATGGGAAATGTCAGTTAAATTGAGGTAGGGGATAGTCTTTGAAGGCTTTAAGCGGATTTTAACTTTATGTCAGGAGGGGCGTAAAATGCGCAATCGAATCAGTATTGCAGGTATCGTATTAGTATTGTCATTTTTGGTTTCAGGTGTTTTCGGTGCGCCACCAGTACTGGAGGTATCGCCTACACATCTGGAGTTTATTGCATATGAAGGCGATGTAAATCCTGCGAGTCAAATTATCTCTATATGGAAAGCCGGTGGTGATGGGGCATTGAGATGGGAGGTCACAGAGGGATGTAACTGGCTAGTGGTCGAGCCAACCAGCGGCAAATCCACAGGTGAGGTTGATAACGTTAATATTATCGTGGATATATCAGGATTGGCTGCAGGAACATACAATTGCCAATTAACTGTGACTGGAGCCAGAGCCGATAACAGTCCGCAGAGTGTTGACGTCAACTTGGTTATCTATCGGTCTGTAATTTGGCTTTCTGCTGCAGTATTAGAATTCAGAGCCACCGAAGGAGGCGCAAACCCAGGCGACCAGATACTTACGATTAGCAACAGTGGCACCGGCACACTCGACTGGCAAGTTTCGGAGGATTGCAACTGGCTCTCAGTTGAACCAAACAATGGAAGTTCTACAGGGGAGGCAGATGATGTTATTATTAGTGTAGATATTACAGAGCTCGAGGCAGATATATATGATTGCAATTTAACAATTTCAGATTCGAAGGCGGCTAACAGTCCGCAGGGTGTCAGAGTAATTTTATATATCAGGACCGGTGATGGTAAACTATACGTTCCAACGGTGTATTCCACAATTCAAGATGCGATGGATACGGCCTGGGCAGGTGATACGGTTATTGTAGAATCAGGTACACACAGAGGTGAAGGTAACCGTGATTTAGACTTTAAGGGCAAGGCAATTACAGTTCGCAGTGAAAACGGCCCGGAAGATTGTATCATCGATTGTAACGGCACTGAAGCCGACCCCCACCGAGCGTTTAAGTTCCATTCGGGTGAAGGACCTTATTCTGTTGTTTCCGGACTAACAATCGTAAATGGCTATGGGCAGAGAGATATGGGAGCACAACAGCGTTCGGCAGGTGGCGCAATCTTTATTGATGGGTCAGGTCCAACGATTATTAATTGCATCCTAACAGGTAATTCAGCCGAGTATTTCGGCGGAGGGGTCGCCTGCACATATTATAGCGATCCAACGCTGGAACACTGCATGATATCCGACAACTCATCCGGCAACCGAGGTGGTGGAGTTTATTGTTTTTATTATTGCAACCCTACTGTTACAAACTGCACATTCACAGGCAATTCAAGCCCATTAGGGGGTGGGGGTATGTACACCGAGAGCTCTTGCAGCCCGACGGTGAAAGGCTGTGTCTTCAGGGGCAACTCAGGAAGTGGTGGAATGAGCCTCGGTACTGGTGGCGGAACCATTAGCAACTGCATTTTCAGCGGTAATTTCAGCGGTAATGTAGATGAAGGTAGAGGCGGGGGGATAAGTGCAAGCGGAAGCAGTGCGGTGGTGGCCAACTGCATTTTCAGTGGAAACTCAGCCGGTTTGTATGGTGGTGGAATGCATTTCAACTACTATAGCAGCAATAGCTTGAGAAACTGCACTTTCGTCGGAAATTCGGCTCCAGAGGGAAACGCTCTGGCTTGTTATTCCCGGAATTATCCGAGTAATATTCATGCCAGTAACTGTGTTTTCTGGGACGGTGGCAACGAGATATTTATCGGAGATGGTTCGACTGTAAATATTACATATAGTGATGTCCAGGGTGGCTGGTCCGGTTTGCACAACATCGATACGGACCCCTGTTTCGTAAGCGGACCCTGGGGAGATTACTACCTGAGCCAGATGGCAGCGGGACAGGCAGTTGATAGCCCGTGTGTAGATGCCGGAAGCAATACAGCAGCAGCCCTGGGAATGAATATATTTACGACGCGGACGGACGCGGGTGGGGATACAGGAACAGCCGATATAGGTTATCATTATCCCATACCTAATCCTGCAGATATTAACGGGGACGGAGTGGTTAATTTTTTGGATTTTGCGATTCTTGGTTCAGATTGGATGACAGAGTTTTGGCTGTCCGGAGATATTGCACCTCCGGGTGGTGATGGAATAGTTAATATGGCTGACTTTGTAGTTGTGGCGGACAACTGGCTGGAGGGGATTTAGTAGTTCTTGTGGAGTTACGACCCCACCCTACACGCTAATAACGATAGACTTCCTTACCTTGTTTGAGCCGGCAGTTGTTTTGCATTTGACGCAGGGTATCAGTTAAATACTTTGCCAAGTGCTTATCGCTCATTTTCCTTAGGTGTTCAGCTGTTATAGCCTTTCCATAGTTAATCACGATGGTTACACCGATCGAAAATATCTTTTTATGTCTTGGCCAAAACTCAAAAGCACCATCAATCACTACTGGTACAATTGCTGCTTGTCCCCGTTTGGCCAAAAGACCAAAGCCTGGCCTGAAGGGCGCAATTTTCCCATTGTTGCTACGCGTACCCTCGGGGAAGAGGCAGAGGCCACAACCTTCTTTGAGTTTACTGGTGACTTTTCTCATGGCAGATAAATCTGCTTGGCCTCTTTTTACCGGTATTGTATTGACCGAAGAAAGCAGCAGGCCAAAAAGGCGGTTATCGAAGAGGTTATCACGGGCAAGAAAGTACAAATGCCTCTTTAACGGCACACCGCATAAAACAGGGTCAAGATAGCTTTGGTGATTACTAAGCAGTATAACGGCACCTTTTCCCGGAACATTTTCTCGGCCGCAGACACGCAAACGAACAAAAAGAATACAAAACACTCTGCAAATCCAACGCGCGAGCCAGAACCATCTTGCTTTCAGCTTTTTTTTAAACATTTTTCTTTTACATAACACAAAAGTTTTTCCACAACTTCTTTTATACTTAAATTAGTGGTGTCAACAACAATAGCATCACTTGCCGGTCTTAACGGGCCGACCGATCTGCTCTCGTCACTTTTGTCCCTATCATCGATAGCTTTCTGTATTTTCTCAAGACTTTCAGTTCCACCTTTAGACCGCAGTTCAGCTTGTCTTCTCCTTGCCCTTTCATTTGCATCAGCGGTAAGATAAAATTTAATATTGGCATCTGGAAATGCCACCGTGCCCTGATCCCGACCTTCGGTGATGGTTCTCTTTTTGCCAGCGGCAAATTGTCTCTGCATTTGAACTAATCTGTTCCGGAGCTTCGGTGATGAGGCGATATACCAAGCCTTGGCAGTAACTTCAGGCTGGCGTATCTGCTCAGTAACATCAACACCATTGATGCAAACGGTCATTTTTCGTTTTTGAGTCGCAAATTGAAATTCAAGGTTATCTAAAACGCCAAGCAATTTTTCCTCATTGTTCATATTGACGCCAGCCCGAATCGCAGCGAGCGTCACAGCCCGATACATCGCACCAGTATCAAGGAAGCTTGCGCTGAGCCTCTCAGCCAACAGGTGAGCAGCGGTACTTTTACCACTCGCTGCGGGTCCATCAATTGTAATAATCAAATTCCCCATCTCAAAAATCGAACTGTTTCATAAATTCAGGCTCTGCCGTTCTATCAACCTTGACAACGATAATACTTGTGTCATCGACCTGCCTAGCAAGCCCGACAAATCGTCTCCTATACCTCAAGATATTCTTAACCATCTGCTCCGCCGAGCCAGTAGTAAGTTTCGTTGCAGTTTCCAACAAACTTTGCCTGCCCCAAAATTCTCCATCAAAGTTAGCGGCATCGATCAAGCCATCGGTACAGAGCAGCAAACAATCACCATCTTTCATCTGCAAGCTCTCAATTTCATATTCGGCCTGTGCCTCGACTCCAAGCACAAATCCACCTTTTTCCAATGCCACAATTTTCCGATTTCTTATCAGCACAGTCGGCTCATGCCCACAATTGCAATAGGTTATAGTCATATTTTTAATATCAATAACTGCATAAAAGAACGTAATAAACTCGCCATCCTTGCACTCGCGACACGCCATTTTATTAAGTCTCCCGACGATTTTCTGTATGGATTCAGTGCTACTTTGGACATCGGCGTAGGCCCGCACAGCACCACGAAACAAAGCCATCATAATGGCTGCGGGAATACCTTTACCCATAACATCAGCAATCAAGACGGCGATTTGGTTCTCATCCATTTGAAGGAAGTCATAAAAGTCGCCACCGACATCAAAACAGGGAATATAGGTAGCTGCTATATCCAGGCCTGGCATCAATGGCGCCTTTACTGGGATCATTCTTCGCTGAACGACTCCGGCCAAGCGCATCTGTTCAGCGATACGTGCGCCCTCGATTGCCTCTGCATAGAGCCTGGCATTTGTTATAGCAATGGCACACTGTGAAGCAACAGCTCTGGCGAGACTGATATCATCATCATCGAAGCGTTTTAGTTCAGGGCTATAGAGGCGAAGAACGCCGATTGGCATATCTCTGAATTCCATCGCGACAGTGAGCTGGCTGACGAGACCCTCTTTTATAATTGCCTGTTTATATTTTACGCGGTCGTCGACGCGCATATCATCCAAGACTACAGCCTGTCCAGTGAAGGCCGCTTTGACAACGGGGTCATTTTTTGAGACTATACCTTTATTGCGATATTGCTCGCTGAGGCCGTAGGTGCTTCGCATTTTCAGGTCGGCTGCATCTTCGTCGAGGAGGCGGATAGAGCAGGCCTTGACGGAAGTTACCTTTACCGCTGCTTCGGCGAGTTTGTCGAGAACCTCCTGAAGCGAGAACCGACCTGCTACAAGCGTGGTAAGCTGGTAGATTTGCTCATCTCGTTCAATCCGTTTTTTTGTCTTTTTTGCCATAATTGGATACCATTTAGAAACGATGAATTATACTCAAATCAGGCGCTTCGGTGAACTTAAATCTGCTTTAGTATTGGTTGCTTGCCTTAAAAGGTGCTTCAGGTTAACATGTAAAATATGACGGGTAATACTGCCAAACATATAATTTTTACCGGCCGAGTCCAGGGTGTGGGCTTTCGGTTCACCGCACACAGCATAGCTAATCGCTATAGATTAGCGGGCTTTGTCCGTAACTTATCTGATGGTACAGTTGAGATGTTTGCTCAAGGTTCGGCGGAAGATATCGATGACTGCATTGCGGACATGAAAGAAAATTTCAGCGGTTATATCAGGGAAACCAAGATAGAAGAAATTCCCTGCGACGTTCAATACAAAGACTTTAACATCAGGTTTTAATTTGGCTAGCGTGGCAACATCGGCATTCACCGTGGCAAAACGACGCCACCATTCATTCCACTTAAATGCAAGGTTTTTTGGATTAATTGCTGATTAATTATCGTTCGGAGCACGAGCCTTCGCTACGTTCAGGATGACGGTGAGTTACCGGCATTTCAATCAAATGCGCATATAGGTAGGAGTAAAAAACGAAAAATTTAAAATTTTTTTTACTGGTTTGCTAATAATAAGTTAGCACCTCGAATAACATCGGCTCAAAGATTTTTTTCGCATTAAGTGCGCAAGTTGCTCCAAATGTAGCAGCAATGAAAATGACGATTCGGAACTTGTGATTTAAGGAAACGGTGAACTATCGGCTATTGCCAAGGGGGCCGATTTTAAAAATTCTCAAACGCCCCAAAAGTACATTTGGCATTTCTTGAAAAATCGCAAAATGAGAACCCAAAAATAATGGAGCCTTGTATGGGATTCGACCCTGGTATCTTCAAAGACCCACAGCTTGAGGTGGATTATGTAGAGTGGCTCGTTGAGGAGCGGTCAATAGAGATTCACGCACACTTTGCGAAGCTGTGGGAATATTACACAAACCGAATGGTAGAAATCGAAGGCTGTGGCTCTTTTGATAGAAAAGTGAACGAATCAGGGAGGTGCTACGTTCAGGCACAAGAGTACGGACTTCCTACAAGGATAACAGGACTTGTTCACTCGGCAAAGACAGGGGTGTTTGGCGGGATGACGGTCAAAGACATACAACGAAAAGAGGTGGTAATAGAAAATGATATAACATGGCGAATAAATGCTGCGGTGGACTTTCTGTTTGGCAAGCCTATAAGTTTCGTTTCCAAATCGCCGGATAGCCAAAAACGCGCAGAAATTGAATCTATCCTAAAGGCGGTGTTTGAGGCTAACGGCGCTATTGGATTTTTCCAGGATATGGCGGTGCTCGGAAGTGTTTACGGTTTTGTTGATTGTCTTGTCAGGCCTGGCAGTGAAATATTAGAACAATTCCTGTCTTCCTCCCAAACTCTCCCGCTCAATAATGTGCTGCAATTGGCACAAACAATCGGCTTGGAACTTATTGAAGCACCAAGAGCACTTCCTATTCTGGATGAGAACGACTATAAAAAAACGAAATATTACATCCAGCACTTCTACCAGAAGAAGACCTCCGTCAGCAGAAGGAATTCCTTTCTTGCCAGATTGTTGTCACAAGGCAAACGAAGCAGCGATAGACGGCAGACGACCGCAATAACAGAGATCACCTCGGCAACAGCGTGGCAGAGATATGAGAATAAAGAATTAGCAGCGGAAGGTGAATTACCCTGGGGTTTTCTGCCGGTGGTGCATATCCAGAATATAGCCCAACCATACTATTACGAGGGCTTAAGCGATGTTGAGCCACTGGTACCCCTGCAGGACGAGCTTAATACGAGATTGAGCGACAGGGCAAGCAGGATTACGTTTCAATCTTTTAAGATGTACTTAGGTAAAGGGATAGAGGGCTTTGAGGGCAGGCCTATATCCCCTGGTAGAATGTGGTACACCGACAATCCGGAGGCAACTATTGAAGAGTTTGGCGGAGATGCGGCAACGCCAAGTGAAGA
>CP070728.1:129961-147790 GCA_020351025.1 Planctomycetota bacterium | reverse complement strand
CGTCAAAGGGGGATACAACCAGGTCAATCATGGCCATCTTGATTTAGGTAACTTTGAAATGGATGCTCTTGGATTGAGGTGGGTGAGAGACTTAGGCAGAGACAACTATAATCTTGAAGGTTACTGGGACAAAAAGAAGGGAGGTCAGCGATGGACATATTATCGCAACAGCTCCGTCAGTCACAGCGTACCTCTCTTAAATGGCCGGAACCAGAACGTTTTGGCAGAGGCAAAGTTTACAACATTCAATTCGGAAGAGTCCGCTGCCTTTGTCGTTGTGGATTTGACAGAAGCATACAGTGATTTTGCAAATAAAACGATGCGTGGAGTTGCAATGATAAATAATAGGCGCGCTGTACTTATCCAGGATGAGTTCGAGATTGAAAAGGCCTGCGAAATAACCTGGGCTATGACGACCGATGCCGATATTGATGTTACAAGCAAAACAATCGCGACGCTGACACTTAAAGGCAGACAAATGGTCGCCAAGATATTAAGTCCAGACGGCGCTCGCTTTAGTGTTGAGTCGGCTGAGCAGGAGCCCCCACAGATGCGCAACGAAGGAGTCAAACGCCTTATTGTAAAAACGCCGGGCGCGAAAGGAGATGTGCGTATAGCAGTTCTTCTTTCTCCAGTATGGGCAGAGGCAAACTTTGTTAAGACAGCAGAACTAAAGCCACTATCTCAATGGTGACGACCAGTATATGTTAATGTAATTAAACAGATGTGGGATAAGAATAATTGCTAAAGCTATACTTCGGCTTATGTTATAAATTTAAGGGATTGACCGATTCGCAACTATCTATTAACATTTGCTTAGTTGCCAACGTAGCTCAACGGTAGAGCTCTGGTTTTGTAAACCAGTGGTTGTCGGTTCGAATCCGACCGTTGGCTGTAACTGGAATTGCGTCCCTTCGGCTACGCTCAGGGCAAGCGTGCGTATCGAGTATTGCGTAAGTTACCTCGCCGAAGTTGCTATCAGTTTCTATTGAAGCCAATTATTGGCAAACATGCATAAATCATAAATATCTATGATAAGGTTTTGGTCAAAGTCACAATTTATGCACCTTGTTGAACCGCCGCTACCACCATCATACTCAATTTGTACATTATCAATATACAGGTACATTTTCATCTCGTGAGCTGTCTCAAATCGTATTTGTGTATCAGAAGAGATATACGGGGTAATATCAAAACTTGCTGAACCACTCCCGGCGTCATAATAATGAATTGCCAAGGTACTCCAGTTCAGACCACCATCTGCCGACACCTGGACTCTCACATATCCACCATCATGGTTGTTTACAGCTACATAGTCGTAACTCAGGGTAGCTATAGATGCACCGAAAAGGTCGGCTTGTCTACTCAGACTTCTTATAGTGGCAAATGCTCTGTACTCAACACCAAGTTGCAATTGGTTGTCCTTTACCTGTATGAATCCTCTTGTAGGACCATCGGATTCTCCGAGTTCCTGCCAGTCACTGCTCCAATTCTGGGAGCCATCGTTATTGCTGTAGGAAGCTGTCTCAAATTCATCACGGACAGTTTCGAGACCCCCAACTAAACATTTATCCCTCCAGTGTTCAGCAAACATGGCAAAATCCAGAAAATCAACATAAAAATCGCCATTCAAATCATATGGGAACTCACACACACCATACTCTGATAAATCACTCTCAAAAAAGTATTCAGATAATCCTTCCCCGCTTGAAAGCCCGACGAGCCCGTCTTGGCTGTCGATGTTTAGCCATGTAATTCTAATCCTGCCATCAAAACACATTTCTATCTGGAAATTGTTTGAGTTGGACAGACTATATTCGGGCACATTCTCAAAGGTTACGATGACGCTATTGCCTGTGTATTTCCAAGAAACCAAACCACCAGCTGAAGGGTCTAAATCGTCAAAAAGAGCCGATATACGGGGTAGCTCAAAGTGGTCAGAAAGTTTCTCAATGTGTCGTATATCTCCTGATACAAAGCTCACGTATCCGTTGCTTCCAATATAGAACGCGTCATAATCCCTCCCATATAAATTTACCTTTTGATTGTTGAGGTGTACGGGACAATAGTCATCATCATCAAGTGAGACTATCGTACTTCCAGCCGGGTCAACAGGAAAAGTTGATGCTTCATTAATGCAAACTGCATAATAATCCGTCGAATCATCAGGTATGAAAATCAATGTCTTATTTGCCATATCAACGGGATTATCATTGAATAATTCAGTAAAATAGTCGACTGGTTGTACATGTAATGTAACGGGAATGTTCATGTCAGGAGTAAAAGGGTCATTCGAACTTATTAAGATTTCTCCTTCATAGGTTCCTGGGGCTTGGTTACCATCGAAGAATACGCTAACATCATTTATATCATCAGGAGGTATAACACCAGAAGGAGGGTCGAAGTCCAGCCATGTGCTAACTCCAGCAATTGCCTTATGTAAGTTGAGTCGCCCATGGGAAACACATAGTCCTGCGAGTGAAGGTATCTGGTCAACCGTATCCAAGATGATATCCTTTACATCAAGATGAGACAGTGCTGGCCCGGCTGACCAAATAAGAGCACAGGCGCCGCTTACGTGTGGCGTAGACATCGATGTTCCGCTAAGTTCCTGATACCTATTACCTGGCTCACAACTTAAAACGCTTGAACCAGGTGCCCCAAGGTCAACCGAAGTCGGACCATAGTTAGAAAAAGACGACCGGTTGTCGTATTTATCTGTAGACATTACGGCAATTACGTTATCACAGTTATGACTCGATGGATAATGGGGTTCCAAATCGCAATTTCGACCATTATTTCCTGCCGACGCTATGAAAAGCATACCTGCAGTATTTGCGGCTTCGATAGCATCTTTAAGAGACTGACTATATGCACCACCTCCCCATGAATTGCTTAAAACCTTCGCCCCTTTATCCTTGGCATACTGTATAGCTTCAATTACATCGCTTATAAAACCAACATCCCCGCGGTTCGGGAATACCTTTAAAGACATAACCTTTGCGTCCCAACAAACACCTGTAACACCCGTGGTGTTATCGCCGATGGCTCCGATGGTCCCAGCTACATGTGTGCCATGGTAGTGATAGTCCATCGGGTCGGAATCGTTATCGGAGAAATCGTAACCATAAATATCGTCGATATAACCATTTCCATCATCATCAACGCCGGGTGTACCGTTAAATTCAGCTTCGTTTATCCACATATTTGAAGCGAGGTCTTGGTGGGTGTAGTCGATACCAGTATCAAGAACTGCCACGATAACTGTGCTACAATCAGTTCGTATACTCCACGCCTCAGGACCATTAACATCGGCTTCAGCGACTCCACCCGACTGACCAGTATTATGCAATGCCCACTGAGATGGGAAATACGGGTCGTTAGGGAAGAGTTGGTCATCAGATTCCAGCTTTATTGCATAGTCAGGTTCAGCATATAGAATATCTTCTGAATTATTAAGTGAAACCAGCGATGTTTTAATTTTCATGCCTTTTTGGAGTTTAACTAAGCATAATCCAGGAACAATCTTATACTCCCGGTTAATAGTCGTAATGCCAAACTTATTGAGAACTGCCTTTTTCCGTGCGGTGTTGGGCCAGCTCCTATCAGCAAGCGGTGCAAAACGCACAAGTAATTTTCCCGATGCATGGTGCTCATCTACTATTACCGTAAAATCGTGGTCAGCCGGTACCGAGCAAACAGCTCTGTTACCATCTTCCTCGCTGACATTGGAATCTATCGCTGAAGTAACTGCTGATAGCTGGTTATCCATCGAAATCATCCTACTTGATAGCTCATATGTCAGATTCGAATCTCCTGTGTTCCCAATGGTCAAAGTATCACTAACAACGGTCCCCTGAGGGAGTGTTACATCAAAAGATTGAGGCCTAAACCAAATCTTTGGATTTGTGTAAACGTTCAATATAATCTCACGCTGATGGATTTTACCGGTTGTGGTATTGGAGAAAACCAGCCAATCCGTGTAATGTCCTTCTGGTTTCTTGTCTGCCTCAGCGTTTGGGGCAAATGTTACCAGTACCGATTCACCTAGAACAAGCGTTCCTGCAGTTAAGTTACCATCAAGCCAAGTTGGCACTTGTACTGTCCAGTTAATACTTATGGGGCCATTGTTACGCAATTCGTATGTTGTGTTTGATGGCACGAATGGCCCTCCCGGATGTCCGGAGAATTCGAATGCATCTTCTGGAGTGACTTCAAGGTAATCAAGTATGCCGATACCGTGTAAAGTCACTTCAATTTGGGCTTCATCCCTGTCATCGCTCAAAATAACCATGGTAGCATCATATTCCTGGAATTCTGTTGGCTCAAAAACAACATTTACATCAAGACTTCCACCAGGTAATAGCACAATGGGTCGCTCTGGGGGTAAGCCTTCGAGCCGGAATCCCTCGGCATCCTGAGGCGAAAAATTCAAATAAATATAATTCTCGTTTTCTTCGCTATTGAGTGCAATGCCATCCTCAGAATAAGTGTTGGTTAGCAGTTCCCCATTCGGGTCCTCGATATTATTAGGGTCATCACTGCTCTCAGTTAGAGGAATCGGCTCTCCACCGGTATATACCTGTATGCGACTGCCAGGTCCATAAGCAAGTCCGGAGAAACCGCTTAAACCTGTATTGGCGACAAAAGCTGCAACTCCAGTATCTTTATCAATCCTGTAAAGATCACCGCTGTTTTTTGTTATATGGAAAAGTACATCAAGGTCAGGGGCATAAGCCAAACCACTATTATCACTTGGAAGGCCTGTGTCATTTATGAATGTAATCGTTCCAAGTGCAACATCATACCGATACAGGTCTCCATCATCATCTATGCCATAAACTGAACCTTGGGAGCCGACTGATGGAACAAAAGCAAGTCCCTCAACATCATCAGCCCAACCTGGCAAATTCATAAGTTTTTGACCTGTTGCAATATCTACTGTGAAAAATTGACCATTGATGGCAGCATAAAGCGTATCAGTTGATTCGTCATAAGCCATCCCCTCCATGACGAGCGTGCCTCTTACTATGACACCATTGCCGTCGACCTCGATTATCGATAGTCCGAATGGAATCGAACCATAAAGGACATCACCGCCGGAATGTGCTAATCCACAAGTGCTACTAGTGACACCGCTGGGGCCGATTAATGTTGGAACGCCGGTATTCGTGTCAATTACATAGGTACCATTATAGTTGTCCCTAATCGCGAATAATTGGTTCCTGCCAGGCGCAGTGCCTACATAAATATCATCAATTGTTAACTCGTAGTTGGGGTCTACATTTGCGATTGTGACTGACAAAATGCGTGAAAGGCCCACAATTACATCATTAAAGTCTAACGCATTGGTATCTACTTCTATCTCCCCAGGTACACGATTAACGGTCAATATCATGTCACGAGTTTGGATAAAGCTGCTTGTTATATTCTCAAAAGCAAGGATATCGTTGTAGTCTCCCGGCGGCAAATTGTAAACCTTATCGTTAAGTGAGACTATAACTGAACAACTATCTCCAGGTAACAGTGCACCTGAATTTGGTTCAACATCAAGCCAATCAGCTGTCCAAGACACATCCCAGTCAAGCAGCGCAGAACCTATATTCCTCAGGGTATATTCCTTGCTGTCTGGTATAAACGGTTCCGGTGTTCCGCCTTCATCACCTGATGAGATAAAGTCATCCACAGGTGAAATTTGCAAATCGTCTTTTAAGGTCCCCACTATGTGAATGTCATCAACTGCTATACCATCTGTTGTGATATCATAATTATCGTATTGATTAAAGCGAATCTTGAAACCAGCATTATAGCTCAGACCATACTTAGCAATTTCATTATCAAGATTAATGCTTAATTGCCGGTAGCTTGAAGACAAGCCCGCAAAATCTTGTACCTCATACCATACGTTACCATCTTCGCTGATTGCGACACCATCAAAATCATATCCTCCGTAGAACGGTGTTGGTGGCGGGCCATCATACTCATCATTGAATTCCTTTGCCCAAAACGTCAATATTATGTTCTCATAATCTGCGAGATTAATCGTTAACGTCAACTCGTTACGAGCGTATCCTCCCCTTGAATCCATCGTTGCATGATAATAACCGCTATGCGGCCCGTACGAACCTGTCACTTGAGTCCTATAGTTATTTGTTCCTGTTATCTTCCAATATAGTGCAAAAGCTCCACTTTCGAAATCCTCAATAAATGGTAGGGTGGCAACATGACCAATCGTTAGCTTTACACGCCGGCTTTGGCTATGACCACTCGTTAGATTGGTCAAAGTCACAGTATCATTATAAATACCCGCAGCAAGGGTTCCGGCTTGAGCGTCAATACAGACATCCACATTTACTGTTGCTCCCCCCGTCAATGTGCCACCCGATGGCGTTACACTCACCCAGGGCTGGGTTGGGCTTGCACTCCAATCGATGGTATTTGGTCCGCTGTTTGTCAGCGTGTAAGTCTTACACTGAGGCCCAAAAGGGCCTCCTACATTACCGGATGAAAAGAAATCATCTAATGGAGTTATATTAAGGGGGTCCGGCGGGCCTAACATAAAATTATCCATAGCAAAGTGCTCGCCACTGCCGGGAAAACCTGGAGCCTCATTACCTCCAGAGGAACTAAACCGCAGCTTGTCAATATTATTATAATTAAAATCGAACCATGTGGGCTGGTAGCAGTCAACAACTACAGTACGGGTATATACTAATGCTGCTCCGCGATATCCTTCTACCTTAATATTTAAGCCCGTTCGCCATGCTGCTGTCAAATATGTGCCTCGGAAATCAATCAAACTGTCGAATACTAAAGCTGGATCTGCATATGTGTTATAAGCAACGAACCTGCCCGAAACTAAACCGTTACGATAACCAGAATCGCCATAGCTGATCGCATCCAATACATAAAAATTGTCCCAGTTTAAATTTCCATAACCATCGGGAATGGGAACCATCGTTCCGGCATTGACATCATCAAAAGTAAGAACCTCAGCTGGTGCAGAACCGCATACGACAAGTAGTAATACTGATATTACTCTCACAACTTTAGTACTCATGGGGACCTACCTCCCTTCTTGAGCGAGTAATGTTTAGTTTACCAATGTATAATACTGAGTTTTAGATTTTTTAAAATATCTTTATATAATCTAAATTTAATTGGTTATAACATATTATTTCCCTTTTGTCAAGACGTGGAAACTACGGGTTTTTGCAGTTATTACCGTTTTTTTGTTACAAACGGATTATCAGAGCGCTTAATAATTGATTTTTATGCAATTTCAAGTATTGCTATCCGTTTTTGTAAACCAGTGGTTGTCGGTTCGAAGCCGACCGTTGGCTGTCTCTCCCATTGTGTTTCTTTAGCTACGTTCAGGATATGCACGCCTATTGTGCATTGCCTAAAGAGCTAATAAGATTTTTCAGAAGATTATGGCGGCGTAGCCGACACTTTCGGCACTTGAGGTGCCCATTTCGCGGAGCATTACTTCGTTACTGTTGGTATGTGCAAGTAATATTCCCTTTGTCCTGCCAAGCTTTTTTGCAGCGGCGACGGCCGCGGCCGCTGCGCCTGCACCACAGGCATTTGAGTTCTCTGCGGCATTTTTAATTAATGACATTGGGTCGAGCTTTAAGGCTAAATCAATAAATTGCTGGTCGTTGACCTGGGTCGCCCACTGAACGGCTTCGGAGCCAACTCCCATTGGCGTGAAGCCATATCGCGGGCCGTAATGTGTCAAATCGGTCGAGCCGATACAGACGATTTTCTTTTTGTCGGCGCTCACAATATCACCAACAGCTTCGCCCAGCGATACTGCCTTTTCCATCGGGGGGACAATAACAGGAAGTATCTTCGCATCGGCAAAAAGATACTGTATAAAGGGGATTTGCACCTCGATGCTGTGTTCGTTGCTGTGGAAATTAGGGCCGCTAACCGCTGCGTTACTGGCTATGACGGCTTCGGCCAATTCCTCATCAATGGCAACTTGGCCAAGTGGTGTGAACCAGGCGCCTTTGTCATAAACAGCGGGTGATTGACCGAAGTAGCCGTGGGCTGCCCCGAATATGCAGAACGTATCGACCTTTTCGCTCTGCTTTTTTATTGCTGAGAAAACCAGGGCGCCTGTTGGGCCGCTGAAGGTCCAGCCGGCATGCGGTACGATGCCGGCAACAATAGTATCAGGAAGTGTCTCCGGCAGGGCCTGTTTTAGACATTCATCGATTTCTGCTATACAGGAATTTTTCTGGCCTGGATAGAATTGACCTGCTACAATAGGATTTCTTCTTTGCATCTTCGTACACCTACCACTTGCAATTATGATGATTGGCTGTTACTATGTACATCGCAATTAGATTGAGATTATTGTAACTTTGAGGTTGAGAAAAGACAAATGGGAACTGAAAAGAAATCTTCGGTAGCTGTCGTAATGGGTTCTGACAGCGATATGGCCGTGATGCAAAGCTGCATTGAGCAGCTAAAAGAATTCGGCATAGAACCGATAGTGCGTATAATCTCGGCACACCGCACACCTGATGCAGCTGCTGAATTTGCGCAAAATGCCGCTAAAGAAGGTATAAATGTGATAATTGCCGCAGCGGGTATGGCTGCTCATTTAGCCGGGGCTTTGGCAGCGAAAACGACTTTGCCGGTTATTGGTGTACCTTTAATTTCAAGTTCAGGCTTAGAAGGGATTGACGCCCTTTTAAGCACATTACAGATGCCGCCGGGCGTACCTGTGGCGACTGTGGCAATCGGCAAAGCAGGGGCGAAAAATGCAGCAATATTGGCAGTTCAAATCTTATCGCTTTCCGACAAGACGCTGGCTGCAAAATTAGCTGAATTCAAAAAGACTCAAGAAAAAAAGTAATCGAAAAGGATTCGGCGATGCAGTAAAACTATCATCGTCGGCGATGTCTAAACACACCAATTAACCCCGCGCCGAGGGTCAAGAGGAGTATGGTGGCGGGTTCGGGAATGGTAACGAGAAGCTCGAAGGAATCCAGTGTGCCATAGTCCCAGTCAAACATATCGTAAATCTGCAGTCGCCAGAGGCCGAAGGTGTCCTGTCCGTCAAAGTCCTTTAGCTGGCCTGGGCCTCTTGGTCTGAATCTGCCGCTAAATGGAGCAGCCCCATCCTCTATCGAAACCATCGCCTCATCGTCAAATATGGTGTTTGTGTAATTCGGGTATATATCATATTCGCTCAAAGAATCAAAGTAATTCAGGCAGATTCTGGTCCCGCTGGGGCTTTGTAGAAAAAGCTGCAAATCGAATACATTCGTGTGGGTGATATTAATTCTCACATCGATGTCATAGACTGTGAAATTGTCGGGGACATCTATAACTGCTTCGGTCATCTCGCAGCCGGGACCGGGCTTATCAACGATAGCCAAATCACAGTCCCCGCCGTAAATATCAAAGGGAACAGATAAAACAAACGACGGAAAACATATCACGATGGCAAGGACTGTACAAACTATTATCGTCGAGCTTCGAATATCCATACAAACTCCGCAAAAAAAACTGCCGTACAGGAACTCGAAACTCGCCTCCAATGTTAGGAAAGATTATACAGGTTAACCAGCCTATGTCAAGTAAAAAATATTTTTTTTCGGGGACAGACAGTGAGTGCTTCGGTTGCATCTAAATAGACTATAGACCGGCTTATTTCCGCCGCCTCTATGTTACTTCGACAACGGAGTTAAAACCGCCGAAGGGATTTAATTCCGTCTGCTCGTTGTAGGGGTCCTGCTGCCATTGTCCATCTACGACCAAGCGATAGCGATATTTGCCTTTTGGAAGTTTTAACTTTGTCTGCCATATACCGCCGCCGCCTACTTTTTGCATAGGTGTTTTTGACGGCTGCCAATTATTAAAATCACCGGCGACCTGAACGCTCTCTGCACGCGGATACAGCGTTACAAATACCACAGCATCATTCATCTGTGTGACACCGTAAAATTCAGCGAGCTTAGCGTCGATACTGGTCGTCTGTTGCTTTTCCGTTTTGGGGCTCTCTACAACTTTTATTTCCGGCTTTGCTGCTATAGGAAGGTTCGTTGACTTGAGCAGCTCATCGGCGGAGGCGCTAATCGCCTCGAGCTGGTTGGATAAGGAGGTAACGACCTCCCGGCGTTGTTGCTTTGCTGCGGCGTCTACAACTTCCTCGGCCAGTACGCGGAAGTCCTTCTGACCCTTACTGGCAGGGTCATATTCATTAATGGGCTGGCCAAAACTGGCTGCCTCTTTGAGCTTGGTACTGAAATTAACGACCGTTCTGAACATCTTTTCAGCAAAGTGGTTTCTCAGCTCGGCCAAAATCTCTCTGGCCATTTTCGTCCGTATGTCATACATACTGGCCAAGACCTTGACGTCCACATGCTGGTTGCATCGTTTGCAGAGAATACCGAGGGTTTCGAGCTGCCTGCTCAGGCCGTGAAGTGAAAAGTAGCCGGTCTCGACGGGAACGATAGCGTCCGTGGCTGCTCGTAGTGCGTTGAAGGTCAACAGGCTCACCGCCGGTGGGCAGTCGACCACCACATAATCATAGTCACCATTAACCTCGCTGAGCACATTTTTCAGGCAGCATTCACGCTCGCTAACTCCCGCCATTTGCTGCTCAAAGGCAAACAAGTCAATACTCGCTGGGGCCAGCTCCAGTCTCTCCCCTATCTGCCAGAGTATCTCTGTGAGCCTAATCGGTTCGTTCCTGCTTCTGCCTATCAAGGCATCGTAAATGCTTTGCTCTATTTGCTCTTCGGGCACAGCTAGACCGACTGCGCAGTGCGACTGTGGGTCCATATCAACCAGCAAGGTTCTTTGCCCCAGCTCAGCAAGCGCACTTGCAAGATTTATCGATACCGTTGTCTTGCCACAGCCGCCTTTTTGATTAACAACTGCTATAGTTCTCATAAACAGCTATCTCCAGCCGTCTCGACTACTTTGCCCCAAAAATGCCATCTCTTATATGGTAAGCATACTCCGATTCCAAAGGTGAATCGAAATCCTTCGGTTTCAGTACTAAAAACATACAACGCACCCACTTATGTTATTCGGCAAAGAAAAACGAAAAACTTTATCTTTTTATGGGACCAGCCGATAAAAAGTCCAAATAACAGTATGAATAACAAGGAATTGTCGACGTAGCAGGTATAAAAAGCATAAAAAAATGTGCCACGTGGTCGATAATAACCAGGCGGCACAGTGTTTTAGTTAAGTATTCGGTCTTGGTTTATTGTCCTTTGACCTTGACTTTGAGGGCTTTTGCTTGCTCGGCCTTAGGCACGGTTACCGAAAGCACTCCATCTTTGCAAACCGCTTCTATTTTGCTGGGGTCAACATCAGTTGGCAGATTTATGTCGCGCCTGAAGCTTCCGTAAGAACGCTCAAAGTGGTAGTAGCCCTTTTCCTTTTTCTCTTCTTCCTTCTTCTTCTCACCGCTTACTCTCAGCGTGTTGCCGTGCACAGATATATCGATGTCATCGGCATGGCAGCCGGGCACTTCAGCTTTCACGACGATAGCATTTTCGTCCTCGGAGACATCGACAGCAGGCCAGACGGCGCGCTCCAAGGTCATAGTAGGCCAACTTCCGAAGAATGCGTTAAACAAATCATCCATATCCCGGTGAAGTCTTGCCAAATCTCCTCTTTCTCTTCTGTTAAAAGGTACAAGTGCCATATTCAACACCTCCTTTCCAAATTTTTATCTATATCTAAGTTTTTGGTAAGGTCATATCCTCAATTTTCTAAATAGCAAAAGCCGTGCCAAATTGTCGAGGGTGGCTTTTTGCCTCAAAAATTGCGGGAAACCTTTCTCTCTGCTCTCTGCCGCCTGAGTGGAACACTGCCAATTTGGCATCTTTTCTGTTGGGCTAAACCCACGTTGCAGTTTACAGCATCAGGTATCTTTGCCTTTAACAGCCGTTTTAAGGACGCTGCGCACGGCCTCGGCGGTGTCACTTCCAATTTCCTCGGCCGCTTCAATCGCACCAGTCGTAGCATTTTCAATGGCTTTGGCTGTATCAGCACCGATATCGCCAGCGGCCTTGATTGCTCCATCGACAGCAGCCACAGCGGTCTTGCAAACATCGGCACCGACATCTGATGCGCCTTTTACTACTCCCTTAACAGCAGACTTGACGGCCACACCAATATCTTCTCCAGCATCCGAGGCTGCTTCGACAGCTCCTGATACTATCTGGCCAGCAGCCTGTTCAGCTGCAACTGCAACCTGAGCCACACCTTCAATCGTAGTCTTCAAAACATCACTGGTAGCTGATACGATTGATGCGGCGGTTTCACCGGTCCCTTTAATGGCTCCTGTGATTGCCCATTTTGCGGTTCTACCAATTTTTGATAATTCTTGCTTTACCATTTTTACCTCCCAGGGTATCCCCTTTACAAAGTAACAAACCTACCAACTTTTATATCAAAACTCCCAGTTAAGTACTCTATCTTAGGTCACTGCAAACTCTGTCCTACGTGCAACTTTTCATCAGCCTCTTCCCAGGCCTTGCGAATATCATCCTTGGCCTGCGACCGAATCCACAGAAAAAAAGTCTCATCCCGTTCTGCCTTACCATAATAATGGTTCGCAGAGACGATTTGACTATCTGAATAAACGGTTATCAACAACTTAATGATGCCATCCTGCTCAACAGTTTTCCATAATGCGAGCTCTGGCAGGGTCATGGCAGAGCCGGGCACTGGAAGGGCAGGTATACCTACAAGTGTCTCTTTGTATTCGTTGCCAAAACCCCCTGAAGAAACCTGAACAACGTGATCAGCTCCTTCAGGCGTCACAACGATAATTGAATTATTTTCAGCTATAACGGTTTGCACCGCTGACTTAATATATTCAGTGTCATATGCTTGTAAATTTGTGAAGTCAAGATATACCTTTTTTCCAGAAAGTTCAGGGAAATGTAATTTTGAAAGGGCATGATCCGCAGCAGTTGACAACAAGAGCTGCTCAATGGCTGTGCGAGGAGTGTTCGAAACGGTCCGTGTAGTACAACCCACCAAAAAAGAAAAACTAAACGTAACCAGTAAAACGTAATTCATCTTGTAACTACCATAAAATACAATATTTACAAAATGAATACTCGAAACGCCTCCGTGCCGATATTATATTAATCCCCCCCTTCAAATATGTCAAAAAAAATGGTATTATTTTTTTGAGCCAACTTTCGAGCTTGTTGTAAGTAGCTAAGCAGGACGAGACATTCTTAAAACTTGGCCGAGTTTTGGCATGATGCCAAGGCAGGGCCGGCAAAGTCTTTCAGCATTTTTATGTTAAATATTATGATTCTCCCCGTTGCAGTTACCAGATAAATATGATAAACTAATATAAAGTTTAGACGGGCTTTGCAGGACAGAAGCCCCGCAATAACAAAATCGAATTATCTAAACAAATAAAGGAGGACACTATTATGAAAAAGGCTCTCCTCTCAATTCTTATAATAATTGTTTTAGCGTGGAGCTATGGGACGGTCTTTGCCCAGGGCAGGGGCAAGAGCAAAGCCAAAAGCGGACAGGCCAAGCAACCAAAAAACATCGAAAAAAAGGAAAAGACTCGGCGGGCCGAGGCTGACAAACCAAGCAGCCAAGGCAAAGAAAAACAGGCTCGCCGGCAAAAACAAGAGCGTGAACAAAGGAAAGAACGCGAACAAAAGAAAGAGCGTGAACAAGAGAAAGAACGCGAACAAAGGAAAGAGCGCGAACAAGAGAAAGAACGCGAACAAGAGAAAGAACGCGAACAAGAGAAAGAACGTGAACAAAAGAAAGAACGCGAACAAGAGAAAGAACGCGAAACAAAAGGCAAAGGCAATGAGCATCAGCAACAGCTAAAGGCACTTGAGGCACAAATGGTTCATGAAGAAGCAAAACACCAGGAGAGAGTAGCCCGTCTGAATCGAATCAGGGAGCTGGCCAGCGAAGAAGGTAACACAAAGACCGTCGAACGAGTGGACAAACTTTTAGGAAAGGAACAGACCCGTTACAACCGCAAACTGCAACAAATGGAAAAAAGAAGGCAAAAAATTCTGCAACTTGCAGAAAAAAACTTATACAAAGAAAAAGAAACAGAAGAGTAAAACCAATTTAGTCTCGGTAAAGAACATAATCTAAGCATACCAGCTCACAAAGGAGTAACAAAATGTTCCGAAAGTTACTTATTATATCCACTATAGTAGCAATAGGCTTTTTTTGTCTAAGCGGGTGCAACAAAAAAGAGGCTGAGTCTGACCAAAAAGTTAAGACGATGGCCCAATATGAAGCCGAAGCGAGAGAGCAAATCAACAGGGAAAATATAAACGAGGAGCTCGACCAAATCGAAAAATCGCTGGAACAGGAACTAACCCAAGAACAGTAACCGCACTGCTCTTGCAACAAAACTCAAGCGAATCCTGCGATTAAAAAAACTCTATTTCTTCTTCGCATTCTCTTTGGGACAAGCTGGGAACAAGGTCTTTTCCCAGAATTTCAGGTATTCGGCCGGCGAGGCACTCGGCGATAGACCCCTCTTCTTTTGCTCCGGCTCGTAGTAATCTTGCACATCTTGATACGCAATAACGCCGATTTGAGGGTCTTCAGGAACACCTCCCTGGTCGCCCGTATCCTCAATCCATTTATCAAGAATCCCACGCAGCTTCTTTAGGGTCTCCTGATGTTCGGCGTTGTCAGCTAAATTATTAATTTCATGGGGATCGCTTTGCAAATCGTACAACTCTTCCCTCGGCCGGATACAGGCCATAAAAAGCTCCTCCTGCGGTGTCAGTTTACCCGCAGCGTAAAGGACCTGCATCAGAGACCAAACCGGATAGCGGTGCTTTTTATACAGATTGAACTGCATATAAGGCCGATTCGGATAATAATTGCGGATATACTTGAATCGCTTCGTCCGCACGCACCGGATGCGGTCAACAGTTCCGTCACAGCGGTCACGCGCAGCAATAACAAACTCACGCTTTTTTGCATCTGGGCCAATAAATACCTGGCCCTGCATATGCTTCGGAGGCTCAATGCCAGCTAACTTAAGCGATGTGGGACCGAAGTCAATCGCGCTGACTAAATCATCGACGACCGTACCTGCTTCAATGTGTCCGGGCCAGCGAATTATCAGCGGAACCCGAATACCACCTTCGTATAAAAACTGTTTGCCTCTCACGTGAGGTCGGCCGTGGTCGCCAAAAAAAAATACAATAGTATTATCTGCTAAACCATCCTCCTCCAGCCGCTTGAGGACATTTCCCACTTTCTCGTCTAAGATTTGAATGTGCTCAAGATAATCCGCCCAGTCACGCCGGGCAATACGATGGTCCGGATAGTACGGCGGCAGCTTGACCTTGTTCTCATCGATTGGATTCTCGGTGTCTCTTTTGAAAGGTCGATGCGTTTCAGAAAAATTTATCTGGGCGAAAAATTGCTGACCAACTCTGCGCTGCCTCCAGTCCGTTCCATCATAAGGATTTTCGACACTAAAGTTGAAATCGGTTTTACCCGGCTTTTGCCGGTTCAGACCTGCGCAATTGCAGCTAAAATATCCTCCTGCGCGGAAGTACTCTGTGATGACTTTGACTGGTTCTGACAGCGTATATCCGTCGTAACGGTGGCTGCGGTGATGATGCACGCCGATGCTCGTTTGGTACATTGCTGTCATAAACGCAGAACGGCTCGGCGAACAAACCGGCGAGGTGGTGAATGCATTGGTGTATCGAGCGCCTTCGCCGGCAAGGTTGTCAATATTCGGCGTCTTAACTAACGCATTACCATAGCAGCCTAAATCCGGTGAGAGGTCTTCGGCAATAATCCATAGAATATTACGCCTATCCTCTGACATCTCGCTCGTAACCGCCTGCAAAAAACCTCCACAGGCCGGCAGTGTCAGTAATCCCGCACCATAGCCAACAGTTTTTAAAAATTCACGTCGGTTTACTGATGGCCTCATATAACCACCTCCTGATATGAGTGATTTACCTGCTTATTCGCTATCTTCTTTCTGCAGAAGCTCGATGATTTCGGCCCTTGTCGGCAGTGCCTCAATAGAACCGAATTTTGTACAGGCCAAGGCCCCCGCCGCTGAAGCAAACTTAGCTGCCTCCCTAACATCATCCTTTACCGCACAATACGCAGCCAGCGCTCCGGCAAACGCATCCCCCCTGCCGGTTTGGTCGACAAGCTCAACATCAAAGGCTGCGACATGGTCGGCTCCTGCTCTGTCAACAACCAAACAGCCGCGCTTGCCCATTGTTATTACTGCAGAACCGGCGCCCCGGGCGACCAGGTCAGACCCAATGAGTTTGGCGACGCGAATGTTAGCATCGGAATGGTCCGTGATATCGGCAGCTTCGAAAAGATTAGTTACCAGAATATCAACGGAAAAATATTCGATTGGCAGGTCCCCGCTTTCTCGCTCCGATTGCTCCATCGGCCTTGCAGGATTAAGTATCACCTTTGTCCCACGCAGTTTCGCGCAGCGAATGGCAGTGGTAATGGCGTCCTGAGGCAGGTTACCATGAATCAAACACACATCAGCTTCGGAGATGACCTGCTCCGCAGCGTCGATATCCTGGGACATTAACGCGCTATTGGCACCGGTATAAGTCAGGCTGGCATTTTCACCTTCGGCATTGACAAATGTTACAATCACGCCGGTATTTTTTGCCTCGGCGCCATAGACAAAATCAGTGTTAATATTAAACTCACCGAGACTCTTTTTTACCATTTGGGCGAATGGGTCCCCACCGACCTTGCTGATAAGATAAACCTGGCAACCGCACAGGGCAACTTCGGCTGCCTGATTCGGTCCCGGGCCTGTTACGGTGTAAAATACGGCTGTGCCGTTAACAAACTGCCCAGGCACCGGAACCTGACCGCACCTTAACGCCATATCCACGTAAGTGCCGCCCACTACAACTACTTTAGGAATCCTTCCTGCCATAGTTATTTCCAAAAACCCTTTGAATAAACCAATATAACGAGCTTCCTGCAAAATGTAAAACTTTTTTAGGACAATCCTGTAGCTAATTTAACTTCGGCCTTGACCTTTTAATAAACCAAGGCCGCAAAAACATCATAGTACGCCCGGCAGCTGGTTTGAAGGCCTAAACCACCTTCGGTAGCAGCCGGAAAATATGAATTTTTTAAGACTGATTTGATATTGTATTAGAAATAAGACTCAGCGGCGCAGCTGAGCATCTATAAACGAAAATTGCCGGTTTTTGCTGAGTTTTAACCGTTCACACCTGCTTTTACCAGCTGTATAGCACTGCCAAACCCTATCCGTGTGTACGCTGCCTGCAAATCAAAAAATATTAAATTTTTTTGCAAAATATTTTTTTTTACCTTGCATTGGCAACTGAGTTGTGGTACAGTCTGCTCCTAATTAGTTGTAACTATGGGGGGAAATTTTCTTAAATTGAGTGCGAGTGAGGTTTCTTTTTAAGGTAATGGTTCTATTAAACTTTAGGAGATGACTATGAAAAAACTACTAACACTAACATTGGCACTGCTCCTGGTTGCTGTTTTCGTCCACCAGGCCATTGCTGCTACCACAGTAACGGTCGTTATCTCACCGGATACAGTGGTGCTCGAAGAGAACGTCAGCGAATACGTGCTTACGGCTCACGTTGGGATTGCCTATAACTCGGTGCTTCCTGACAGTGTTGAGCTGGACGGAATTCCAGCTGACCTTGTGAAACCGGATTTAAGGGACGAGCTGGTAGCTAAATTCAACGTACCGATAAGTAAATTACCGCCAGGGCAAGTGACATTCACCCTTTCTGGAGCCACCGAGAACGATACCTTCTCAGGTTCAGATACAATTTC
>CP070728.1:110541-129861 GCA_020351025.1 Planctomycetota bacterium | reverse complement strand
GGGAAACTGGGTTTCAAAAAACTTGTCATAAATCAGTCCCCTTTGGAGTTGCACTTGTTGTTTCCACTGGTCAAAATCTATGCCTCTGTCCTGCAGCTGCTTCTTAAAATCATCCAGGGATAATCCCTGCCGAGAGAGTATTTTCTTTATATCGTTGGTTATATCTTCTTCAGTAACCGTTATATTGGCTTCTTTTATTTTTTTGTCCAATAGGGATTTGTTGATAAGATTCCCCAAGGCCGGTTGTCTGAGTTGTTTTTTGTACTGCTTCATAATATGGGGAGGCGTTTGGGGGGATATTCTATTGCGCATAAGCAGCTTATCAATCTCGGCTTCCACATCGGCTTCGGTGATATCAGTGCCGTTAACGGTAACGGCGATGATGTCGGGTGCTGTTTCGGCGGGGGCGTTTGGTTCAGCCGCGGTTGTATTGGGCTCGGCGGCAGCGACTGAATTGCAAACGATAAGAAGTGTTATGAGGGCGGCCAAGGCTGATAGATGGCGTTTCATAATAAATGTCCTTTCGGAGTTTTAAGATATATTAACATCATTTTCTGAGCAGAAAACGAATTTAACATAATATCATTAAAAGGCAGGAGAGTCAACAGTTTGCTGTCTTCAGTTGTGTTTTATGTTTCGTATGCGGAGGCGAAGACGTCAAAGCCTGGGCCATGCTGGCGGAGGTAGTAAAGAGAATAGGCCCGCTTAAAAACCAACAGAGGCAGCAGTATGACAGTGCCGATATAGGGTATTAACAACAACAGGCTTGCACAGCAGAGGCAGCATCCTATACAAAAGCCAAGCGAAATAATCGCACCTATCGCTATCGCTATGACAATTTGAAAGAGGATGTACAGTGCGAAGCGTGCTTTGTTAGCGGAGAGGATTGTCAGGAATCGCCGCCAGCCGGCTACACAGCTTGCTGTTTGCAGAAACATAATCGGAACGACAAAATCCAGCGTGAATTTCTTCACTAAAAACAGAGCTATTGAGAGGATAGTTGTAATCGAGCCCAAAATTACAATCCCGGTAATGGACGCTGCATTTGGAACAGTTCCGGTTACCATCATAATAATAAGCAGAACAATACCGAGGATTGGCACGCCTACTATGAAGAGGCTGATTATGCCCAGCACAACTCGAAATAAAAAGAGGCTGTTGCCGTGCCTTCTAAATTTGTGCCAGGGAACTTTGACTTCCGACTTATTTTCTGCCACACAGTGAAGAAACATAAATCTGCCTCGACTGTTAAGCCAGGCGATAAGAAGACCAATTCCTATTATTACAACCGCTACAATTACAATTGCAGGTATAATCCAGTACAGGTTATCCAAGATGAATTCTTTTGCCGTGTTAATACCTTCCGCTATCGGGCACTCCTGTTCATAAGGCCTGCCAGGGACATTGTAATTGAATCCGCCGCCACCGCCGCCACCGCCGCCGCTTCCCAGGTATGCCAGCCAGGCGCAGAATCCGATGGTGAACCATTTGCTTATGTCGAATGGTTTGAAAAGCAGGAGTTTTACTCTTTTAATGGCGGGGCTGATTGGGTCGATTACACTTATACGATTTGGCTCTTGCAGGTTCATAAAATGAGTCCTTCAAGATAAATAGGTGAATTAATAAGGTTTGGCATCGAGAGTATCGCAGCTGAATATGATTTTGCTACCATATTGTTTTTTAGTTTATTTTTTAGAAGCTTTCGAAGTCAAGGTTATGGGGTAATTTTTCCAGCGGGCAGCCGGAGCATTTAGCTTTCGGTTTGCAATATTCTTTGCCGGTTTTTACCAGTAAGGCGTGGTATTCGTTGAAGAGCCGGACATCCTGCGGCAGATTTGTCTGGAATAATTCACGCAGCTGTTCGTAATCGGCTTCCGGCTCGATTAGGCCGTGACGAATAGCTATTCTGGCTGTGTAAGCGTCTACGACGAAGATGGGTCTTTCGAGGGCATAAAGCAGGATGGAGTCGGCGGTTTCGCGGCCTATACCTTTTATGGTTAAAAGCTCGGTTCTTAATTGGTCGGTGTCAACGTTTTCAAGATTTGTCAGTTTGCCATTGTAATTTCGGAAGAGCCAGTTAATGAAGTTTTTGAGACGTTTTGCCTTTATGTTGTAATAGCCGGCCGGTCGGATAAGCTTGGCCAGATTCGGTAGGTCAAGCTGGTGGAGTTTTTCAGGGGTTAGCAGGTTGGCGGATTTTAGGTTTGTTATAGCTTTTTCGACGTTGGCCCAATTTGTGTTCTGAGTGAGTATTGCGCCTATGATTATTTCAAATTGTGTTTCGCCAGGCCACCAGTTTTGTGGTCCGAAGCGGCCAAAAAGCAATTGGTAAATTTGGGTCAGTTGTTTACCTGTCATCATCTTAATTATTGTTCCGAAAGTAAGCGTGTTTTTGACTATTGTAATTTTGGTTTGGTTGAAGTAAACTCTGAAAAAATAAAAAGTGAACGGTTAGAGATAAAGGAGCAGAGGGATGCCCGTGGTTTTTCGCAGATGACCGAGAAGACAAGGATGGTAAATAAACACAAGTACAACACAAGCCAGTTATTTAACTTTTCGAAAGAATCATATCTGGAGCGTACGAGTCGTCCGATTTACGCCATCGTTTTTTTGCTGCCTTTTATTGTTTTTTACGAGATAGGGACGATTTTGATTAATACCGATGTTCTCAACCAAGCTCAGGTTCGTGTTGTGGCGTTTGTATGGCTACAAAATTTTCTTGAATATATTGGTTTTGGCAGCAAGTTGGCGTGGGCTACACCACCGCTTGCGGTTGTGGTTGCTCTGGTAGGCATGCAGTTAGTGTCACGGAAGCGATGGCATTTTGGTTTTAGTGATATTTGGCCGATGGCGGTTGAATGTATTCTGCTTGCTGTGCCGTTGATTGTGCTGAGTTTCTTTTTGAGTAGCCCGCGTACGGTGGGGATTGGTGCGGTGCAATTTAATGGCAATCCGATGTGGATACAGGTCGAAGCGGAGGCGGATAGTTCTGCGGTTGCAGGCGGCGGTTCAGAGGCGATAGAGGCTGAGGGTGGTGGAGCAGGCAGGGGATTACTGTTGGCTGATATTGTTACTGGTATAGGGGCAGGGATTTATGAGGAGCTTGTTTTTCGCCTGATTTTGATATGTTTTTTGATGTTTGTGTTTGAGGATTCGCTGGGATTTAGCCGCAGGAATTCGATTGTAATTTCGGTTCTTATCTCGGCGGCGTTGTTTAGTGCGCATCATCATATAGATTTTTTCACGGGTCGGTTAAATCAACGGGATTTATTTAGCTGGGCAAAGTTTGGTTTTCGAACGATAGCGGGTATTTATTTTGCGGTTTTGTTTGCGATTCGTGGTTTCGGCATTACGGCTGGGACTCACGCTTTTTACGATATTATTGCAACTATTATAAACGCCCTTTTTTTCCCGGGCGGCGAGAAATTAGCAGGGTGGTTTTTCGTTTCATAATTTTTTTGAAAAAAGTTCGCAGTTGTTACTCTTTTAGCCCTCGGAACTTGCAAGACAATAGTCCTATAACTGGTGAAGGACGCGTTATCAATACTGATATTACCCTTGAAGAGAGGCGGTATTTTTTGTACAATAATGCAAGTTATGGCAGACTTGATTTTTGGTTAGGAACGTTTAAATGGAGTTGCCGCAAATCAATGTAGCTGTTGAGGAATTGGCGTTTAGTCTTTTTCAAAGACCGCTTCATCCTGAGCTTTTCCAGATATATGCGAGGCGTCGGCTGAGAACGGACAAATATGAAGCTGATATCTGGGTTACAGGCTGTACGCACGTTGTTAGTGTGTATACCAGGGATGTGTGTCTGAGCGAGGTTGTAAGCGCGCCGGGTCAGATGCTCCCTCAGCGGGGTTTGATTGAGCGATTTCGATTCCATGGCCCACGTTCTCATAAATGTACCTTGAGCCGTGGTGTAAGCTATATGACCGATTTTCAGGTCGAAAAGATGAGTCCGAGCCTGTATCGTCAGAGCCATCTTGACCTTGAGCGGTTTGCCCGCAATCGTGGCGTATTTGTTAAATTTCCAGGGCTGGAAATTGGGGGCTTGCAGCCGTTCTGCTATATTGACTTTGAGACGAGACGAACAGAATTACACGTCCACACGTTTGCGGCTTATCCAGACCAGGTTACGATGATTAAGACGCAATCACTGTTCGATTTTCAGTAATACTCTGTAGCAGCCTTCCGGTGAGCCAATGAGGGGCTAAAAGATTTTAGTTTAAGAGCTCTTATGTGCGGCTTTTTGTTTTAAGACATCCCACTTTTCACGGATTTCCTCAGCCATTCTGCTGTTTGGGAAATTGCGGATAATTTGCCCACCTGTTTCGATGGCTTTGTCCCACAGCCTTCCGGAGACGGCGAGTGAGAACTGGACGCCGAGGTTGTGGAGCTTTGTTCTGAAGACGTCCCTTGCGGCCTCCTGTAGGGCAAGGCCTTCGTTCGGGGAGAGGTACTGGTCGAGCTCTCTGAGGATTTCGAGGCTGCGGTCGGTGGCCTGGCGCTTTACAGCATCATCCCAGGCGTTGAGCAGTATTTTTTTCCGCTCTTCCTTTTTGTCGAGCAGTTGTTGTCGCATTTGCTTTGCTTTATCCGAGTTAGGGTAATCTCTGACAAGCCGTTCAATGAGGGCGCTTGCTTTTGCCCACTGGCAGGTTTCGAATAGCTTTTCGATGTGTGCTATAATCTCGTTTTCTCTTTCGGCGTCGGTGGAATCGCGGTATTTGGTTGCCTGGACCCCCAGTTGTTCGGCAAGCTGCCCATATTCGGGACGGCGGGCAATTTCTTCTATAAGCTCGAAGGCCGCATCAAAGTCCTTCTGCTGGAGCTTGTCAAAAACGGCTTCACGCAGAGTTTGTATATCGGTATCGCGGAATGCGATTGCCTTGGCCGACTCGCTGAGACGGGAGCTCTGATTGATTTTTGTCAGCACGGAGCGATTTTTTTCCAGAGTTTCCGCTATATTGTCGAGCTTTGCTTTATTGTCCTGGATTGTGCCAAGAATCCTGAACGTTTTTGAAAGTATGAATATTACGGCGCCCATAACAACTAAGGAGATGGCAAGCCAGACGAGCTGTGGTATTGCGCCGGGTTCATCGCTTTGGAAGACGGTGGTGAAAAAGACAAGCAGGACCGTAATTATTAATGCGATGTAAATGGCGACAAAGTGCCATTTGTATTGCTGTAAAGGGCCATTTTTTCCGAGAGCCATAATTACCTCTTTTCAAAAAAGTAATTTTTCTTTCTCAATTACGGTATATTATACTGTTAAATGCCTGATTAGTCAATAATTGAAAAGCTGATGGTAAATAGAGCTTGGCCAAAAAGAAGTGAAATATAGGTGCGTGGGTATGGAAACTAAGGAGCTATAAAATGAGAGCGCTTAAATGCGTACTTGTTTTGTTTGTCATTGTGTTGACTGCCTCTGATGATTGGGCGGGAAATGACCCTAACGTAAGCAGACAAACGGACAAACAAATGATTGTGGAAGGTAACAACCGGTTTGCGCTGGATTTGTATGAAAAACTGCAGAAGCAGGAAGGGAACCTGTTTTTCTCGCCATTTAGTATATCGACGGCGCTGGCAATGACCTATGCCGGGGCGCGAGGTGAAACAGAGAAACAGATGTCTAAGCTGTTACATTTTTCTCTGTCGGGAGAAAAGGTGCATTCAACTTTTGGGGCGCTTCTGAAGGATTTGAATGCAAGAGGCGAAAAGGGTGGCTACGAGCTTACTGTAGCTAATGCTCTATGGGGTCAAAGGGGTTACGGATTTCTTAAGGAGTTTCTCGGCCTTGTCAAAACCGAGTATGGCAGCAGTCTCAATGAGGTTGACTTTGCAGGTGCCACTGAGGCCGCCCGGCAGACTATAAACGACTGGGTCAAGAAAGAAACGAGGGACAAGATAAAAGAGCTGATTGGGCCGGGGGTGCTGGACAGCCTGACCCGGCTGGTCCTGACAAACGCTATTTATTTTAAGGGCAACTGGGCCAAACAGTTTAAAGAAGAAGATACGCAGGATGCTCCGTTTACTTTGTTAAGCGGCACGAAAGTTAACGTTCCTATGATGAATCGGACGGGGGATTTCAACTATATGGAAACCGAAGAATTCCAGGGGCTTGAACTGCCATATGTGGATAATGAGCTATCTATGATTATTTTGCTGCCAAAGGAAATTGATGGTCTGGGGGGGCTTGAAAAAACTCTGACAACTGAGAAGCTTTCGAGGCTCAGCCAGCGCGAGGTTATCGTTTCTGTACCGAAGTTCAGGATGACCAGCAAATTTGGATTGGCAGATGTGCTCAAGTCTATGGGGATGAAAGACGCCTTTGTGCTGAGTGCAGCGGATTTTTCCGGGATGGACGGCACGAAGGAGCTTTTTATTTCGGCGGTTATTCATAAGGCCTATGTTGATGTCAACGAGGAGGGGACCGAGGCGGCTGCCGCAACGGGGGTGAAGATGAGATTGACGGCGGTTGGGCCGAGAGAAAAAACGGTTTTTCGGGCGGACCATCCATTTCTGTTCTTGATTCGTGATAATCATTCCGGCAGCATATTGTTCCTCGGCAGACTTATGAACCCAAAGGGATAGTGACCAATTCAGGGAAGACCTCACATCTAAGCTACTTGAGTTAAATGTGCATTCTAAAACGCTGTTTTTGTCGGTAGCAGGCAAGATTGGCATTATAAATCAACATCTGTGTTTAAAATAATCAACATTAATTGTAACCATCTCTTTTTACATTCGTTATATCCACTGGGAAAATGCAGGCTAAGCCATAATGTTGATTTTTCGCAACATAGGGCTTTAATCCGTACAATGGTTACGTTTCGGAAAGCAGGAACAGAACTTAAACGTGCCTCATAAGGTTCCTGTAGCGGGCTGTTTTATAGGGGCAAGTGGTTAAATTGGGCAGGGCGTAAAGATTAAGGAGTTTGGGTATGAGATTTGCACATTTCTTAGTGTTGAAGGAAGGGCTTCGGAGAGTATGTAAAGAGGGTGATGTGATGGATAAGGCGAGCTTGGAAGACAAACTTAATGAATTGATAAAGGAGCTTAAAGGCGGTGCAGGCCCTCAGTATATGAAATTGGCTATGCTGGCTCACCAGGCCGGCGAAAGCCATAAACAGCTGCAAAAAAGCTTTGATAATCTGCAGGACGCCCTGGATTACCTTCGGATATGCATTAAGTATCAGCTTTTCGATTTGGAGGCTACCCGCCGAGAAAACGATTATCTGCGAAAGCTGCTCAGAGAGAATGACAGCTAAAGCATGAAGAAAAAATACCGGAAGCAGCCACCCAAATCAAGAGAGTCCGAATAAACTGTAACTGAAACCATCCGGCTGAATGTAACCTACCTGATTCTCTTTATCAGCGGTCAATGTTTGGCAAGGGCTGTCTTTATAAGTTTTCCTGCGAATCTAAATTATTCACACTTCTTTTTAACACCGGGGTGCTTTGGTAATTTAGGGTAGTTTTGGTGCCATAAAATACGGATTTTGGCGCGGCTGTTGTTAGATTGGCGGAGAAAAAGGTTCAAATGGGACAAGCACCCAAAAGCAGGCGGTGTTTTTTGTCGATAAACATTAGGTTAGGGAAATATTATTTTAAGAGAACGAACATCGGTTTAATGCCAAGCATATAATTATTGAGCAATTATGAGATTTAAGGCGGATTTGGTAGAATTGCGGTGGCTTGACAGAGCAGTTGTGTGGGGTATAATGTTTTTAAGTGAGGGTAAGTTTTGGACTAGTTTTTAAGGAAGCGGTATTTTGGAGTAAAAGATGTTCGAGCGTTTTACAGACCGGGCACGGAAGGTTATGGCGCTGGCGAACCAGGAAGCTCAGCGTTTTAACCATGAATATATAGGGACCGAACATATCTTGCTGGGTCTGGTTAAAGAAGGCAGCGGCGTCGGCGCTACGGTTCTAAAGAACCTTGACGTAGATATAAAGAAGTTGCGGCTTGAGGTGGAGAAACTGGTCAAGAGCGGTCCTGATATGGTTACAATGGGCAAGCTGCCGCAGACACCGAAGGCCAAGAAGGTCATTGAGTATGCAATCGAAGAAGCAAGATCTCTTAACCATAATTATGTCGGTACGGAACATATCTTGCTGGGGCTATTGCGTGAGACGGAAGGGATAGGGGCCCAGGTCCTGATGAGTATTGGATTAAAACTTGAGGAGGTTCGGCAGGAGGTTTTAAATTTGCTTGGGGCCGGTGTAGAGGGGGGCCCGGTCGATTTGAGTATGAAGATTAGTCCGACTATGGGCCGTAAGCCGAAGAGCAAAACACCGGCACTTGATAGTTTTGGCAGAGACCTGACGCAATTAGCAGTCAACGATGAGTTGGACCCTGTAATCGGAAGGAAGAATGAGATTGATAGATTAATACAGGTTCTATGCCGAAGGACAAAAAATAATCCTGTCCTTTTGGGCGAAGCGGGGGTTGGCAAGACCGCTATCGTGGAGGGGCTCAGCCAGAAGATAGTCAATAAGCAGGTTCCTGAGCTTTTAAAAGATAAGCGTATTGTGGTTCTTGACCTTGCGATGATGGTCGCAGGAACAAAGTATCGGGGGCAGTTTGAGGAGCGCATAAAGGCGGTCATTAACGAGGTCAGAAGGGCAAAGAACGTTGTCCTATTTGTTGATGAGCTCCACACACTGGTGGGAGCTGGCGGGGCTGAGGGCGCAATAGATGCTTCGAATGTGCTGAAACCCGCTCTTGCGAGGGGGGAGGTACAGTGTATTGGGGCTACAACTTTGGATGAGTATAGAAAACATATTGAAAAGGATGGAGCTCTTGAGAGACGGTTCCAGACCATAATTGTTGAGCCGCCTTCAAAGGATGAGACGCTCGAAATCCTAAGAGGCCTACAGGACCGATATGAGGCGCACCATAAGGTTCAGTTCAGCGATGAGGCGCTTTATCAGGCGGTAGAGCTTTCGACGAGATATATAACCGGTAGGTGTCTGCCAGATAAGGCAATAGATGTAGTTGACGAGGCTGGTGCGAGGGTTCGACTTAAGAATATGACTCCGCCGCCTGATTTGACAGAGATAGAGGAGAAGATTGAGAAGCTTCAAAAAGAGAAGGATGAAGCAGTAAGGGCCGCCGACTATGAACGGGCGGCAGCATTGAGGGACGAGACCCAGCAGTTCTTGGATAAAAAGAATCAACTGCAAAAAGAATGGTACGAGCAGAGTAAAGAGATAACTGGGGTAGTTGATGCTGAGATTATTGCTGAGGTTGTCAGCAATATGACGGGCGTTCCGCTGACGCGACTGGAGAAGAAAGAGACGCAGCGGCTTTTGGAACTCGAAGCGGAGCTTCATAAGCGTGTTGTTTCGCAGGATGAGGCGATTACTGCTATTGCCAAGGCGGTCAGACGCAGCAGAAGCGGTTTGAAGGACCCCAATCGTCCGACAGGGAGCTTTATATTCTTAGGGCCCAGTGGTGTTGGCAAGACGTTGCTTGCAAGAGCCCTGGCGGAGTTTATGTTCGGTCATGAGAACGCACTTGTACAGCTGGATATGAGCGAGTTTATGGAGAAGCATAACGTGAGTCGGTTGGTTGGTGCGCCTCCAGGGTACGTGGGCTATGAGGAAGGCGGGCAATTGACCGAGAGGATAAGGCGGCGGCCTTACGCGGTGCTGCTTTTGGATGAGATAGAAAAGGCCCATCCGGACGTTTACAATATACTGCTGCAGATTATGGACGAGGGTCGGTTAACAGACAGCTTTGGACGCAATGTCGACTTCAAAAATATTATACTTATTATGACGAGCAATATTGGTGCGGAGCTTATCAAGAGCAGCGGCGGCTTTGGTTTCAGCAAGAAGAGCCCTGAGGCCAGTTATGAGAAGATGAAGGATATCTTGGATAAGGAGGTGGAGCATCACTTTAGGCCTGAGTTTTTAAATCGAGTTGATGATACGATAGTATTCAAGTCCCTAACAAGGCAAGATTTGCAAATTATCGTTGATTACGAGCTTGTGAAGGTATTTAAGAGGCTGACTGATCATGGTTGGAAACTGGAGCTGAGCGATCAGGCCAAGGAGTTTCTTATCGACAAGGGCTACAATCCGGAATTTGGTGCCAGGCCCTTGCGAAGGGCAATCGAGCACTATATAGAAGACTCGCTTTCTGAAGCTGTATTAGCCGGAAAATTCAAGGGCAAAAATCTTATAAAGATCGACGTACAGGATGAGGAGCACTTGAAATTTGAAGGTTTTGAAGTTAGCAAGCCGAGCGAGGAGAGTGAAGCGGTTGCCGAATCACGCGATAAAGCACGTAATGCTGCAAGGCATCCTGCAGAGTAGGCACATCGTAAGTGGATAAAACTCTTTTGTGATTTAGCATATATGTTCTGACTATTTTCGGAGCATTTCAATTTCCAAAGGACTCTGTTGCTGGGACAGCAGAGCATCGAATGTGTGCTCGTCCATCCATTCGACGCTGCCATCAAGCCTTAAAACAACAAATCCCTTGCCCAGTATTAATGACCGATAGTGTTTTTCCGTGTAAGCTAAGATTTCGTCTGGTGTTGAATCGAGGTTGAACCAACGGGCCCTGTACTTTAACTTGCCGAGCCGAACGTGTCCCTCCAAATTTTCTTTGATGCTGTCGATGTAGGATTCAGGAGGCACACAGCCATGCTCTTTTCTGTAGTTGGTGACTATCAGGCCGAGATGCTCCATTGCTCGCATTGCTTCTGAATGGTTGACCCAATCCTTGAGGTTAATCATCGCTGCGACCCCGATAGTTGTAGCAATTATTACGATTGCAAAATCTTTTAATATAATCTTTTGTCGCCTATTCATATTGTGTAGCTGTTTGACTGTTCAGTATCTTTCAGGTCACGATTTTATTTTTACCTTGTCGTTTTGGACAAGCAGTTTACCCTCAGCAAACAGATTTATGGCCTGCGGATATGCGATACATTCCTGCTCAAAGACTCTGGCAGCGAGCGTGTCAGGAGTGTCATCATCTTTGACGGGGCAGCTTCGCTGGACAATTATTGGTCCTTTATCATATTCGTTTGTGCAGAAATGAACGGTGCACCCGCTTACTTTACATCCTGCCTTAAGGACTGCTTCGTGGACATGGTGTCCCCACATACCCTGTCCCCCGAAGTTAGGCAGAAGGGCTGGGTGTATGTTCATCACGCGGTTTTCATATCGAGCAGGTATTTTCCACAGGCAGAGCCAACCACCTTGTATAATCAGGTCGACATTGGCAGCAACGAGTTCTTCTTCGATGCGCTTGCTGAATTCATCGAGGTCCGGGTAATCTTTTTTACGAATAATTTTTACGTCAAGACCTGCAGCTTTTGCTTTTTCGACACCGGCTACTGTTGAGCGCGAGCTTATTACCAGGACGACTTCAGCGTTTAGTTTGCCTTGCTGAATATATTTGAGAATATTCATCAGCGTTGTCCCGCCTCCGCTAATCAATACACCGAGGCGTATTGGTTTTTTGTTTTCTGCGGCCGTCATTGCTTTATCATTAATATCCTGCTGGCGATTTAACGCCTGATTTACAAGTTTGTCTGCATTTTTGTTTTTTTCTCTGGTTATGTGTTCGACTTTGCAGTTCTCAAATTCGTTCAGCAGGTTTACAGACTCCCGATAAAGAGGTCTTATTTGCTCGCTTTTTACCCTATATTGGCCGGTTAGTTGCTTGACGAGCAGCTCACTGTCGCTGAAGACCGTTACCTTTTTAGCGCCGAGTTCCTTTGCGGCTTCGAGGGCTTTGCAGAGGGCGGTGTATTCAGCGACATTGTTGGTAGTTTGGCCGAGAAAAAGGGCTCTTGATTGTAATTGGGTCCCGGCTGGGTTGCTTAGAATAAAGCTGGCAGCGGCTGGGCCTGGATTGCCACGGCTTCCGCCATCTATGTAAGCGATTACTTCGTATGTGGATTCTCGCATCTGGTATCTCGTGGATGTGTTGAAGAGTATATGGGTTTATGGTAAGTGATTTGGTTCATTTACTCATTCACGTTGTGCGCTTGCGAGCACAAGAATTCTTGTACAGTTTGCACAGCGGATTATATCATCCTTGGTCATAAGCAGATTAACGCACTCAGTGGCTATGTTCATAAAGCAACCACCGCAGGTATAGGCTTCTATTTTACCCTCTTGATTTTGAATTGCCGCCAATGCTTCGCCGTCGTATGTTTCAGCGACTCGTTTGAAGATTTGTAGCGGTTCGGCTGGTATTTCCTTTGCTTTACTGTCCCATTCGGTCTGGATTTCCACGATTTCGGCCTGGTATTTAGTGGCCAGCGCTTCGGTATCTTTTCGGGTTTGCTCGAGCTTTTGTTTTTGGTCGTCTATTTGGTTCTGGATTTTTTCGCACTCAGCCTCGTCGGCCTCAATGTCTTTGAGTAATTCGAGAATTTGGGTTTCGACTTTGGAATTGTCGGCCTTGGTTGTATTAAGGCTGGTGAGGATTGATGCGTATTCTTTATTTGTTTTGGCGGTGTTTAGCCGGGCTCTTAGCTTTGCTATTTCTTCGTCGCGGGTCTTGAGTTCTAATTCTAGGCGGTCGGACTGGACTTTGGTTAGCAGGATTTCTTCCTTTTTGGCTTCTAGGGCGTTTTGAAGGCTTCGGACCAGATTTTCTTGGATGATTACATTTCTTCTACATCTTGCAAGTTTTGCTTTTACGACACGCAGTCGGTTTTCGATGCTTTGAAGCTCTACAAGAGCATTTAATACAGGTCCCATTTATGCTCCTTAACGGCGGCTATTAAGTTTTAAACCATTTATTATGTCCGTTTATATTTGGCACTGCAATAAAAATTTCTGTTTTTTCTTTTATTAGTGCTGTTTGTATAATTGCTTTGCTATGAAGAAGCTGTTGCGAAAGCTTGTACAGGCTGAGTCGACTACCAGAACAGGGGAGTTGGCGGCTGCGGAGATAATCTCAACTGAATTTGCACAATCAGGCATAAAATCAACTATAGACAGATGGGATAAAAACAGGGCGAACCTCATCGCCCAGATAAACTCAGGCGGGCAGAACAAAGCTCTTTTGTTTGTCTGCCATCTTGATGTTGTTGAGCCCGGCCATGAGGGCTGGAAGGTCCCGCCTTTTGAGGCGATTGAGCGCGATGGCAGGATTTACGGCAGAGGCTCGGCGGATATGAAAGGCGGGATTACAGCGGTTGTTACGGCGCTCAGACAATTGGTCGATTCTGGAGTCAAATTGGAGGGTGACATTATACTCGTTGCTGTTGCTGGTGAGGAAACTGACAGCTGCGGGGCCAAGAGATTTATGAGGGATTTGGGCGGTGGATTGCCCGAGCTTTGCGGCGTGATAATACCTGAGCCGACGGATTTCGAGGTTGTAACTGCCCATCGTGGAATGCTGTGGCTTAAAGTTAAAACCCGCGGCAAAGCCGCTCACGGCTCAACGCCGCAATTGGGCACAAATGCGATATCTTCAATGAGAGCGGTGTTGAATGAATTAGAGAATTACAAGATTCCATTTGAGCCTCATAAGCTGTTGGGTGGGTGCTCTATGAGTATCAATACGATTTCCGGCGGCAGAGAGATTAACGTTGTTCCTGATGAGTGCAGTATCGGGATAGATATTCGCACCTTGCCCGGCCAGAATCATCAGGAAATAATCGCTGACCTTGAGAGACTCTTTGCGAAATCGAAACAGGCGAATCCTGATTTTAAGGCGGAGGTTTCTGTTATACGCGAGGTTGGGGCATTGGAGACCGACAGCAGTTGTGATTTTGTTAAGGAATTTTGCTCCGTTGTCGGGGCTGGCGGGACCAGGGCCGTCGGCTTTACGACGGATGGGCCAAACTTTGTTGGGCTTGGTGCGCCCGTTGTAATCTTTGGCCCCGGCAAGTCAGAACTTTGCCATAAGCCGAATGAATATATTGAACTCGTAGACTTGGAAAAAGCGGTCGAATATTACAAAAATATCATTTTAAAATTCCTGACCTGAGTGATGTTCGCTAAAGGTGAATTAGTTTAGTGTGATTTTGCAGTTAAAGGAGAAATTTAAGATGAAGCATTATAAGGTGGATTTTGACTCGATGTTGTGGGAAAAGCCCGCAGCCGGTTTTCAGTTCAAGGCCTGCGAGCATGATGGAACAAAGCTGCGGCTGGTAGAGCTTACCAAAGACTTTGTCGAGACTGACTGGTGTATGATAGGCCATATCGGGTATGTCCTGCAAGGGCAGATGGAAATAGACTTCAATGGCAATGCGATTATATTCAGCACGGGCGATGGGCTCTTTATTCCACCCGGCGAAAAACATAAGCACAAGGCAAAAGTCCTCGAAGATGTCGTAAAGTTAATTTTGGTAGAGGATATTTAACAATTTTAGGAAGAAAAATTATGTCGGGGAAATTGACAGGCGGATGCCTTTGTGAACAAGTGCGTTATGAATGTCAGGGAGAACCGAAAGCGGCAACTTATTGCCACTGTCCAGATTGTCGAAGAACCACAGGAAGTGCTTTCAATCTTGGTGTTGCCGTAGATGCGAAAGCCCTTGAGATTATCTCAGGAACAGTCAAAGCATACACAAAAACAGCAGATAGCGGCAACAAAATCACCCGGGAGTTCTGTCCGAAATGTGGCTCACCTCTTTTTACAAAGGTAGATGCTTTCCCGCACACTGTTTGGATTAAAGCGGGAAGTTTGGATGAACCGGAGCTAATAAAGCCAACTCATCAGATATGGACTGAAAAAGCTGTTAAATGGGCCTATATTGATGATGATTTGCCGAGCTTTCCACAAGCAGGACCTAATGTTGAAAAATAGGGCTTTTCTGTTTTCAAAAAAGATTTGATTAAATGAGAATTGGGGAAAAAGGATTATAGCATGGATTTCTTTAGGTGGAAGTATAATGAATAGAAGCAAAATGCAATCTAGGCAATGGTTTGAAAAATGGTACTCCGGCAAGGAAAAAGTGTTTGCTTGGAATATAGGCCGACCACATAAAGGCCTTGTAGAGATTTTTGACAATTCCCCTCTCAAATCTGGACGGGTTTTAGTGCCGGGCTGCGGTTTCGGATATGATGCAATCTTCCTTGCTGAGAGGGGTTTTGATGTTGTTGCCTTTGATTTCTCAGCAAATGTTATTAAGAAAGCTAAATTGAGGACAAAGGCCAAAAGGAAACTGAAAGCTAGTTTGAAGTTCGAGGTGGAAGACATTTATAATTTGCCCGATTCATACCACAATGCGTTTGATTATGTTGTCGAAATCGGCAACTTTCAGGCCATGAGCGTCAAGGAGCGCCGGGAATATGTCCGAATTATTACGGCGGTGCTTGGACGGGGTGGCAGAAGTATCGTTATCTGTAAAAAATATCCGCCTCTGACACCTGGTCCTAAAGGGATAAAAAAGTCATCTTTGAAGAAATATTTTTCGCCTGCCTTTAAAATCGAGCAAATTGAGCCTGTCCTTATGTATCGAAAATCATATCCTGCTGATGGTCTTAGATTGATTGCGAAGAAGAAGTAGGAATTTGATAAAAACGAAACTTGAGAAAAAAGGATTATGCTAAAAATTTATCCAGTTGAGACAGACGAAGACCTTGAGGCCGTCAGGACGCTTCTCGTGGAATACGTTGACTCCTTGGATTTCGATCTGGTGTTTCAAAACTTTGAAGAAGAGTTGCGTAATCTTCCCGGCGAATACGCTCCGCCGGAAGGCTGTCTGCTGCTTGCAAAATATAAAGACCAGCCTGCCGGATGTGTTGCATTGAGGAAACTGAGTGACGGTATATGTGAGGGAAAAAGATTATACGTTAGGCCGCAATTCAGAGGCTTGAAGATTGGCAGAAAGTTGATGGAGTCCATCATCGCCGAGGCTCGAAGAATAGGCTACTCTTCCATTCGGGGCGATACTGTCCCTTCGATGCAGATCGCTCAGGCACTGTATGCGTCTCTTGGATTCAGGGAAATCGAGCCGTACTGCCGCAACCCGGTAGAAGGTGCAAAGTTTTTAGAATTGAAGCTGGAGTGAATAAATAGGAGTAATGACTATGCCAGAAATATTTCCAGAACCGATTAGAAATTTGCCGAAAGCGGATATTCCTATAGAGGGCGTTACTGCATATCTTTCTCAGGGCCAAAATCACCAAATCCTTTTTATGGAATTTAGTGAGGATATTGAAGTGCCGGAACATTCACACGAAGCCCAGTGGGGCGTAGCTTTGGAGGGAAAGGTCGATTTAACAATTGACGGAGTTAAACACACGTATTCAAAAGGCGACAGTGTTTTTATTCCAAAAGGAGCGAAACACTCGGCAAAAGTATATGCAGGCTATGCCGACGTTTCATTCTTCAATCAAAAAGACCGTTACAAATCAAAATAGTTAGGCAGGTGGATTCTGCCATCAGAAGCAGAGGGAATATGATGGATAATCAAAAATTTAGTGGGGATAAGAAGCTGCCGATGCGGCGTTTTAAGAAAGAAATTGAAAAATTTTGCAAAATTTAGTAGCCTGTTGTTTTCAGGCCGAGTGGCGGAACGGCAGACGCTGGGGACTTAAAATCCCCTGCCCGACTTGGGCGTGTGGGTTCGACTCCCACCTCGGCTACGTTTGTGTTTGAGCGGATTGTTAGGTAATCGCCGGTTGCGATTCGGAGATAGATATGGCGAAAAAAAGCCCCAAACTTGTGGATGTTGAAAAGCCAAATTTGTATCGGGAAATGTTTCCATACACTAAGTTTCCCGCTATTGTATTCGATAATAAAGAAGTTCCGTATGATATACCGCAGCAGATTTGGATAACGGATACCAGCTTTCGTGATGGTCAGCAGGCTCGGCCTCCCTATACACCGGAACAGATTCTTAAGGTTTTCGATTTATTACACGAGATAGACGGCGGGTCGGGTTTGATTAGGCAGAGCGAGTTCTTTCTGTACTCAGAACGTGATAGGAAAGCGGTAGAACTTTGTAAGCAGCGGGGTTACAGCTTTCCTGAGGTTACAGGCTGGATTAGAGCGGTTTCAGCCGATTTTAAGTTGGTTTCACAAATGGAACTGAAAGAAACCGGTATTCTGGCCTCCGCAAGTGACTATCACATTTTCCTTAAGCTGCGAAAGACGCGGGCACAGGCGATGGACGCCTATCTTAATATAGCTCGGGCGGCGCTGGATAGTGGCGTTATTCCTCGATGTCACATTGAAGACATAACACGAGCTGATTATGAGGGCTTTATCCTGCCCTTTGCCTCGGAGCTGATGAAGCTGGCTGAGCAATTTAACAGGCCGGTCAAGATTCGTCTCTGTGATACGCTCGGATTCGGTTTGCCCTGGCCTGGTACGGCATTGCCCCGAAGTATTCCCAAGCTTGTTCATGGGCTTCGGCAAATCGGCGTGCCGTCGGAGTGGCTGGAATGGCACGGCCATAATGACCTTCACAAGGTCCAGGTCAACGCGGTGACGGCGTGGCTTTACGGTTGCAGCGCTGCCAACAGTTCTATATTCGGGGTCGGTGAACGAACGGGTAACCCGCCTTTGGAGGCCATGGTTGTGGAGCACGCTCAAATCAAGGGTATAGCAGAGAAGGTTAACTACCCGGCGATAACCGAACTCGCGGAGTATGTTAAGAAGGAGCTTGGTTTTGAAATTGCACATAATTATCCGCTGGTCGGAAGAGATTTTAATGTCACCCGGGCTGGCATTCACGCTGATGGCTTGCTGAAAAACGAAGAGATATATAACTGCTTCGATACGAAGCGCCTGCTCAACCGTCCCGTTAATGTGGCGATTACCGATAAAGCCGGGTTGGCGGGTATCAAACACTGGATAGAAGCACGCTATAAGATTGAAATTCCCAAGCACGACCCTCGAATAGTGAAGATTAAAGAGAAGGTCGACGCTGAATATGAAGCTGACCGGGTATCAGCGATATCCGACGAAGAAATGTTCGTGTGGGTGCGGGAAGCTTTTGGTGATGATTTACCACCATTGAGAACGTAAGTTGGCATCTCATAGATACACCGATGTACTTTTGCAGTTTGTGTGATAAATATTGATTATGCCGGACAAAAAGATCAAAGCGGCATTTTTTGACCTCGGGGAGACTTTGCTGGATTTCGGCAAGCTCAGCACGACCCGCCTTTTCAGGGAAGGTGCAAGGCTTTCTTATAATTTCCTAAAGGGCTTAGGCCAGCCGGTCGGCTGCTTCGAGACCTATTGTTGGCGAAACCTGATTGCCCTGCATATACGTTGCTGGATTTCAAATATAACCAAAAGGGATTTTGATGCCCTGGTTTTGCTCAGGGGGATTGGTACGAAGAAGGGCATTCGTCTTGACAGGCAGCAATGGAGGCATTTTGCATGGCTCTGGTATGAGCCTTTGAGCAGGCTGGGCCGGGTCGAGCCGAAGTTAAAGGAGACTTTAACCGCACTTAAAAAACTTGGTATCAAGCTTGGTATAGTGTCAAACACTTTTGTTCACAGCAGTTCTTTGGAAAAGCATCTGGAACAGCTTGACATATTGGACTTTTTTCCAACAAGGCTTTATTCATACGAATTTAAGTTTCGAAAGCCCGATGTCCGAATTTTTAAGGTCGCCGCCGACAGGATTGGTGAGAAACTGGAAAATATAGTGTTCGTAGGTGACCGAATTGATAAGGATATTAAACCTGCGGCAAAAGCCGGTATGCAAGCGGTTCTAAAAGAAGCCTACACCAACGCCGGGAAAAAATTGCCCAAAGGAGTCTGGAAAATAAATCAGCTTTCCGAACTGCCGGCACTTATACAAAAAATCAACGCCGAAACATCGCACTAAGGACTAATTTAATCCGGTAGAGTTTGCCTCACGAAGACGCGGTGGTTGGATTAACGCCTTGGGGCCTGCTTAGTCCGGTAGATTTGTTGTTAGAGATGACTCGCCAATTGTTAAAATGGTGCGGTGAAAATCCTCACCCCCCACTCACTATATACTAACGGCTAACGACCTGTGCCTTAGGTACTATCAACTCGCCGCAGACGCATCCTCTGCAGCTCAAAAACTCCCTGCCTAATCTGATTTTCTCCAAACCCCGAACTCCGAACTTTTCCGTCTTGTGTCCTGCGCCTTTTGTCTTGTATCTGTTTTTATTTTTTCTCTCGACTTTTGTTTAAAAATATGTTAAAATCCCCTCATGTTTGTCAGCAGACAAACGTAACACGCCAGCCAGGCACCGCAAAAATAAACCACTAAAAACCTAAAAAACCGATTACAAATGATTCAACACCTTTTTACCGCAGACGGAAACTTGCCCGCCATAGCTTTAGCGAAGGCGGGTCAATCAAAAATGAACGATTATGCAAAACAAACCCAATTTC
>CP070728.1:90147-110441 GCA_020351025.1 Planctomycetota bacterium | reverse complement strand
TGGGTCGGGTTCGGTAAGTTCAGGATATCGGCCGTTGATCCAGTCGAATTTGCCCGAGTCAACAATCGCCCCGCCGATGCATGTGCCGTGTCCACCGATGAACTTTGTGCAGCTGTGAACGACGATATCGATACCATAATCAAACGGCCTAAATAATATTGGAGTGGTGACGGTGTTATCGCAGATGACTGGCATAGCATTTTTGTGTGCGATTTCAGCGATTTTTTCATATTGCAAGATATCGTTTTTTGGATTGCCAATGCTTTCTAAGTAAATAAGCCGTGTGTTTTCTTTTATTGGCTTTGCAAAATTTTCCGGCTTGCGCGGGTCAACGAAGCTTACTTCGATACCGAGTTTGGGAAAAGTTTGGCTAAAGAGGGTAATTGTCCCACCGTAGAGGGAGCTGGAGGATACGATATGTTGTCCAGCTTTGCAGATGTTAAAGATGCTGACATAGATAGCTGACTGGCCCGAACTAAACGCCAGGCCTCCGATGCCACCTTCCAAGGCAGCGAGGCGTTTCTCGAATACATCTGTCGTAGGATTCATCAGCCGCGTGTAGATATTTCCAAACTCCTTCAATGCAAAGAGGTTCGCTGCGTGTTCGGTGTCTTTAAAGCAGTAGCTTGTGGTCTGATAAATGGGGACGGCACGGCTAAGGGTATCGGTATCCACTTTGTGGCCTGCGTGCAAAGCCAGCGTCTCGATGTGATATTTAGTTTCATCTGCCATCTTTTAAAATCCTTGCTTAATTATGTTGGTAAGACCTCTACCATTCTGTCAAGTGCGGTTTTTGCTTTTATTCTTATGTGTTCCGGTATGGTAACTTTGTAGTGCATATCTTCCAGTGACCAGAGTACCTTTTCCGGAGTAATTTTTTTCATATTGGGGCAAATTGCTCTTTCGCTGGCTGGTATAAATTCGGCTTGCGGATTTTGCTTTTTCAATGGATAAACCATACCAACTTCGGTAGCAACAACAAAATGCCTGGCATTGCTATTTTTAGCAAATTTTAACATTTGGCCTGTACTGAGTAACTGGTCGGCCAGAGCCTTGACCTTTTCGGTACATTCCGGGTGTGCCATTACAACAGCATCCGGGTATTTTGCTTTTGCATTTTTGATATCGTCCTCGGATATAATGACGTGTACGTGGCAGTAACCTGGCCAGAGGATGAGGTCTCGGTGAGTTTTTTCTGCGACGAAGCGTCCGAGGTGCTGGTCCGGCACAAAAATAATGGTTTTTTCCTGCGTCAGGGAATTTACGAGGTTGACCGCATTGGAGCTTGTGCAGCAATAGTCGCTTTCAGCCTTGACCTCAGCGGAACTATTTACGTAGCAAACGACCAGTGCATCGGGGTTCTTTTGTTTTAAGTCTCTTAACTGTTCTGCAGTAATCATATCGGCGAGAGGGCAGCCTGCGGATTTATCCGGCAGAAGGACTGTCTTTTGCGGGGAGAGGATGGCGGCGGTTTCGGCCATAAATTGTACGCCGCAAAAAACGATTACCTTTGCATCAGTTTCTGCTGCTTTTACGCTCAGGGCCAAGGAGTCACCAGTGAAATCGGCGAGGTCCTGAATTTCGGCGGGCTGATAGTTGTGTGCGAGCATAACAGCCTCACGAGCTTTTTTTAGTTTTTTTATTTTTTCAATCAGCCGGTCGTTCAATTGTGAACCTCTGGGATAATTTTCTCACTTGCGTTTTTCGTGTTTTGTGTAAACCAAATCCGGGTTTGGTGTTGAGACGGTAACTCCGGCGGGCACAGACTCTTTTATCCAGACATTGCCTCCGATTACCGCGTCTTTTCCGATGACTACGTCGCCGAGTATTGTAGCCTCGGCGTAAATTGTTACGTTGTCTTCTATCGTTGGGTGTCTTTTTCCGCCCTTTATAATCTTTCCTCTTTCGTCTTTGGGAAAACTCAGAGCCCCGAGTGTGGTACCCTGATATATTTTGACGTTTTCACCTATGATGGTGGTTTCTCCAATTACGACACCTGTGCCGTGGTCGATGAAGAAGTTTTTGCCTATTTTTGCACCGGGGTGTATGTCAATGCCGGTTTTTGCGTGTGCACATTCGGTCATTATGCGCGGAATTAAGGGGACATCCTTTAGGTACAATTCATGTGCGAGGCGGTAGGTTGCGATAGCAATAATGCAGGGGTAGCTGATGACAATTTCCTCATAGGACTTAGCAGCGGGGTCTCCATCGAAGGCGGCACTGACGTCACCCTTTAGAAGTTCTCGGATTTTTGGCAGCTGTGACAATAAGTACTGCGTGGCATCTTCTGCAATTTTTCGGCAATCACCGGTGTCGCATTTTTCCATTCTGCAGCGATACTTCAGGGCGCGTTCTATTTGCTCAGAAAGCTCGGTGTAGATATGGTATAAAATGTCGATGATGATGTAACTTATATTAGATTTTGTAACTGTCCTTTTGCCGGTATAGCCGGGAAAAAGGACTTCAAAGAGCAGGTCAAGAATTTCGAGAATTTTATCCCGGACCGGCAAATTGGAGGTATCGATGAAATTTATGCCGGAGTCACCCTTGTAAGTTTGTGTAATCTGGCTAACAAGGTGTTCTATTTTTTTGTTGTTTAGCTTACCTTTGGGCATAGTCATATCCTCTCTCAGAAACAAAACCGAGTATTCTTTAGACGTCCTGAAACTTATCAAACAATTCGGTGGAGATGTATCTTTCGCCGGTATCACAAACAATAGTAACTATTGTTTTGCCCTCAGAATCTTTTCGCTGTGATACCTGAATTGCCGCCCAGACATTAGCGCCGGCACTTATACCGGCGAGTATACCTTCTTGGGCAGCCAACTGACGAGCTGTCTCGATAGCGTCGGCATTTGAGACTTGAATAATTTCGTCAATTATATTGACATTTAAAACATCGGGGACGAAACCAGCGCCAATGCCCTGTATTTTATGAGGACTTGGCTTTCCACCTGATAAGACAGGAGAGTCCTTAGGCTCAACGGCGATAACTTTCAAATTTTTGTTTCTATTTTTTAAGACTTCACCACAACCTGTGATGGTTCCACCGGTTCCCACGCCAGCTACGAGAATATCAACATTACCGCTGGTATCCGACCAGATTTCTTCTGCAGTGGTTTCTCTGTGAATTTGTGGGTTTGCAGGGTTTTTAAATTGTTGAGGCATAAAGGCATTGGTGTTTTCAGCCAGGAGTTTTTCTGCTTTTTCCACGGCCCCTGGCATGCCACGCTCGGCGGGGGTTAGGACGACCTCAGCCCCAAACAGTTTTAACAGCTTTCTTCTTTCGATGCTCATTGATTCGGGCATAGTCAGAATGATGCGGTATCCCTTTGCAGCGCAGATGCAGGCAAGGCCAATACCGGTATTGCCACTGGTCGGTTCAATTACGACGGTGTCTTCTTTTATCAGGCCTTTCTCTTCAGCGGCCTCTATCATTGACAAAGCGATTCTGTCTTTGACACTGCCGCATGGGTTGTATGATTCAAGTTTTGCAAGAATAGCAGTCTTACCCGAGCCAAGCTTATTGATTCGCACCAGCGGTGTGAATCCGACTGCCGCTGTTATATTTTCGAATATGGCACCCATATTTTTTCCCACCTGTTTATATTTGATAATCTAAACTTTTTTTATCTTTCGTTCTATCAAGCAAATCCTTCAATGTCATCGATTCGAGGACATTCGTTATTGCTTCTTGCACTTCTGCCCAGACTTGCCTTGTTACGCATTCGGCGACACGTGCACAGTAATTTTCATTTTCAAGGCATTCGACGGTGATAGTAGACGTTCCCTCTAAGCAACTAAAAACATCGCTAAGTTTAATGTGATTTGGTGGTTTGGCAAGGGTGTAACCACCTTTCGAGCCCCTGATACTCCTTAGCAGTCCCGCTGACTTGAGCAAAGCCATTAATTGTTCGAGGTATTTTACGGATATAGCCTGGTGTTCGGCAATGGCTTTAACCTGGAGAGGCCCCTTGCCGTGGTTCTGAGCCAGTTCTAAAATTGCCCTTAGGCCATATCTGGTCCTGGTAGATAACTTCATTATGGAACCTCTACTATTCCCACCTTATCAGTAGTATATTACATTGAATTATAGAAATTTGTTGGCAAAAAAACAGGAAAATACGAAAAAAAGTCTAATTTTTTTGTAGGTTTTATGCTATATTTGAAGTTCCGCCCCTGCACGTTATCTATAGCTATAGGGCAAAAGTATAGTTTCATGCCATTACGAAGAAGCCAATTTAGTTGACTGAGTGGGCATCCGCTGCTAAAATACCGTTGCATACTCTGCAGCTATTTCAAAAAAGGATGTGCGAATGGCCAAAGGTACCACAAAAAAGGTGGCTTTTATCTCTTCTTACCCCCCGAGAAAATGCGGAATAGCGACTTTTACATCTGACCTTATCAAAGGTATTGGATTAGCCGCCAAGGGGGAATTTGAGCCATTAGTAGTTGCTATGCAGTCGGGTGGCCAAAAATATCAGGACCCTGTTAAATTTGAGATTCGCCAAAATGTGAAAAACGATTATATCTGCGCAGCCGATTACATTAATTTCAGCCACATTGACCTGGTTTCGGTGCAGCACGAATTTGGCCTGTTTGGGGGGGAAGCTGGGTCGTATCTGAGCCTGCTATTGAAACGATTAAAGGTTCCTGCAATAACAACCTTGCATACAGTTCTTGGTAACCCAGAACCCGATTACCACCGGTCATTAGTTGATGTCTGTGATGCTTCATACAAAGTAATCACTATGAACGAGCGTGGCGTCGGTATGCTAAAGGAAATCTATGGCATATCAGGCTCAAAGGTGGAGCTGATTGCGCACGGGATACCTGATTTGCCGTTCGTTGACAGTAACTACTACAAGCACAAATTCGGTATGGCAGGCCGAAGGACTATACTGACTTTTGGCCTGCTTAACAAGAATAAATGTATAGAGGTTATGCTCAGGGCCATGCCAATGATAATCAAGGCAGAGCCTTCTGTTTTATATGTAATCTTAGGGATGACACATCCATCTGTATTAAAGCACGATGGTGAGTCTTACAGATTCAGCCTTCAACAGATGGTGAAAGAATTAGGCTGCGCTGAACATGTCATATTTCACAACAGGTTTGTAGGCGATGAGGAACTAAATAACTTTTTGTGCGCGGCAGACATTTATGTCACTCCATATCGGAATAAAGAGCAGCTGACAAGCGGGACGCTGTCCTTTGCGGTCGGCACGGGTAAGGCTGTTGTTTCAACGCCTTACTGGGCGGCGGAGGAGCTTCTGTCGGAAGGGCGAGGCAAACTGGTGGAATTCGGCGATTCGAAGCAAACAGCGGAGGCGATAATCGAAATTCTTCAAAATGATTCGCTGTTTTATTCATTGCGAAGGAGGGCATACGATTACGGGAGGTCAAGAACCTGGCCTAAAATAAGCCAGGGATACTGGAAGTTATTTAGGGCGAAATGGCTGCCTGTCCGTATTACTGCTAAAACCTCGCCTTTGGCAGAGGAACTAATATCGAGCATTGAGCTGCCTGAACCGTCGTTAGCTCACTTGCAAAGGATGACCGACGAGACGGGCTTATACCAGCATGCTACCTTTACGGTCCCAAATCGCAAATTCGGGTATTGCACAGATGACAATGCAAGGGCCGTGATTGCAATGGTCAAGTATTACGCGCAGTACCCTGAGCCGGAGGCTCTGAAGCTTTTCGATACCTATTTGTCGTTTATCTTACATTCACAGAATAGCGACGGCTCTATCAGAAATTTTATGAATTTTGATAGAACGTGGGTAAAGGATGAGCCCAATAGCGATGCTTTAGGCAGGGTGTTGTGGGCATTTGGGACGGTTATGGCGAAGCCTCCCTCACCATCATATTTATCCGTTATCAAAGACCGTTTTGACAGGTCCGTTGGACTTGTAAAGCGTCAATTTCCTCGAGGTATGGCGTATTCGATACTTGGTATGAGTGATTATCTAAAGCAGTTCTCCGGAGCAAGTGACATCAAACGACAATTGGAAATAGCTGCAGATGGGCTTATAACTCAGTATCAGGAGAATAGTTTTCCTGATTGGCAGTGGTTTGAGGATACTCTAACTTATGACAATGCTGTTTTGCCACATGCCCTTTTTATAGCTAGTTTGCTCTCTGGAAATAAGAAATATATCAAAGTGGCAGAGAAGACCTGTGAGTTTCTGCTTGCCAATACTTTCAACGGAAGCCATTTTAGTTTTGTGGGATGTAAGGGATGGTATGAGCGTGTAGGTACAAAAGCCCCATTTGACCAGCAGCCAATTCAAGCTGCAAGTATGGTTATGATGCTAAGAGCCGCCTATGATGCTACAAAAGACAGCAAGTTCCTGACGCTCCAAAGAAAAGCGTTTGATTGGTTCCTGGGGAAAAATGACCTGCGTATTCCGCTTTACGACTTCAGGACCAAAGGATGCTACGATGGTTTAGTCCCTGGTGGCGTTAATCTCAATCAGGGTGCGGAAAGTATGCTGAGTTTTTTGATAAGCTTGTTGGCCGTAATCGAAAGTTACGCCATAATTGACAAAGTTGCTGCAGCTACAAAAGCGGCGGAGCAAGCAGCTAAAGGGCCAGTGGCAATAAAAGGTGTACCCACCAAAAGCCGTTCCGAAAAAAAGCAGGTTAAAGAACCTACCTAAAAGTAGCCTGAATGAAGATTGCTAGCTTTAACGTCAATTCTTTGCGCGCTCGCCTGCCGATTGTGCTATGGTGGCTTGCCGAGCATCAGCCAGATGTTTTGGCGGTGCAGGAAACCAAGGTTCAGGACATTGATTTTCCGAGCGACGCATTTGATAAGATGGAGTACAAATGTGTCTTCAAAGGTCAAAAGAGCTATAACGGAGTAGCCATTTTCAGCGGAGGGGAAATTGAGAATATCCGGTTTGGCTTTGATGATGAGCCGGGAGACGAAGTGCGTCTTGTCAAGGCAGAGATTAATGGTATTGCAGTTGTCAATACTTATGTGCCGCAGGGATATTTGCCTGACTCTGAGAAGTTCGAATACAAACTAAACTGGTTTAAACGACTGCTCAGATATTTCGACGCGCACTTTAAGCCAACTGACGCAATTGTTTGGGTGGGCGACTTTAATGTGGCCCCTGAGCCGATAGATGTGTATGACCCTGAAGGTTTGTTAGGACATGTTTGTTTCCATCCGGATGTTCACAAGGCATTAAAGATGGTTTGCGAGTGGGGCTTTGTCGATGTATTCAGGATGCACTGCAAAGAGACCGGTCAGTTCACGTTCTGGGACTACAGGTTGAGAGGTTCGGTCAAGCGTAATTTGGGGTGGCGGTTAGACCACATTATGGTGACTAAGCCGTTAGCGGAAAAATGCACGGCCTGTTATATAGACAAAGAACCTCGACTTGCAGACCGGCCGAGCGACCACACGCCGATAGTCGCCGAATTTGACTGGTAAAAAAACCTGGGGAAGAAGGATTCGGACCTTCACTAACTGATCCAGAGTCAGTCGTGCTACCATTACACTATTCCCCAATGTAGGGACGATTGTAAATTGTCATTTGATGATTGTCAATTGCCGTTTGACAGATACGCGCACAATAGCTAATCTATTTTTATGACGCGTGTTTTTCAAATTGCGTTTTTTGGCTGCGCAATGGCCTTGCTGACCGGTTGTAACGGCTCTGAAAAAGACAAGCCGATATGGGAGGAAGTCAAGATTGGCGATTTAGCCCCGACTGCTGGTACGCAGCGCCCTGACGCACAGTTGCTGAGGACGATAAATTTTAACGCTTTTGTTTTCGAATTACCGGCCGACAATATTGGCGCATTGAATAGCATCTGGCCGATTCTGCACACAAAGCCGCTGCAATTCAATGATTATGATGCATTCAAGGATAATTCCTTTTTGGTCGGTTTTGGCCAGATTCCGATGTGGAATCACATCCGCAATCTGTTGCTTGGTGCCGGTGCGGAGCAAATGGAGACAGTTTCACTGTTGCTTACAGATAGCCAGTATCGAGACTATTTAGTTTTCAGATTAGAGCGTGAACAAACCATCTACTATAGCTCGAGCAGCGGCTCAATGGAAGGTGTGCCCGTCGAGCTTGGCAAAATTGGCTTGCGAATAAAAGCTGAGAAGGACCCAACCTCAAGAGGGGTTTGTAACGTTAGCTTTTTGCCGGTATTTGCGCCGTTGTTGAGCAGTCCAATTCCGCAATTGGCAGCTCGCGCAAAAATGAAGGAGTTTTTTTTTGAACCGGTCGGTTTTGGATTGAAGATGAGCCCTGGGGAGTTTATTTTTCTTGGTCCGGAAAAATACAGCGGTCATCAAATAACATTATCGAGCTTGTTTTTTAGCAGACCCAAGCGCAATCCAGTTGTGAGAGTGTATTTGTTCGTTTGTTCGAGGATTGATTGAGCCGCCTTATGTCCAATCCAACTGTGACGCTAACTCGATGCAGTGATTACACCCAATCAAAAATCTCAGAAGTAATAGAGCGACAGTTCAAACTTCTCGGTGGACTTGAAAGATTTGTCAAATCAGGGGATAGCGTCCTGCTCAAACCTAATTTCATTGCTCCAAGGTCCCGGCGTTGCGCAACACAGACCGACCCTGCAGTGATTATTGAAACGGCTAAGCTTTTGAAAGATTTTGGCGCGAAGCCCTTCTTGGGCGATTCACCGGCCTGGGGAAATGTCTTTTCCTGTGTAAAGGCGTTGAAACTGGAAGAGGCCTTGAAGAAATTATCCGTGCCGGTAAAGCAGCTTAATAAGCCCCGAAAATATCGGATAGGGACACACGGCACCATGGTTGGTATAAGTTCGGTTGCGATTGATGCTGATGTTATAATAAATTTGCCGAAGTTCAAGACACATCAGCAGTTGGTAGCTACTTTCGCGGTTAAGAATATGTTCGGCTGTGTCAGCGGCAAGCGAAAGGCCCTTTGGCATTTTGCGAAGGGTGGGAGGGCTGATGATTTTTGCGAGCTGTTGATTGACGTATTTAGGTTTCTAAATCCTGCCTTGACCATAATCGATGCCGTCGTAGTGATGGACGGCGCGGGCCCGATTCGAGGAAGAGCCAGGCCTTTGGGATACCTTATCGGCGGGACCGAACCGATGGCCTGTGAGATAGTTTGTTGTAAGCTCGTAAATATCGAGCCTGCGGAGCTGCCAATTATCACAACGGCAAAGCAGTTAGGATTTGGGTGCTGTGACCTCGACAAAATACGAATTGCTGGAGATTCGTTGCCGGAAGATATATGCACAGATTTTGAACTGCCGGAGCTTATTCCCATAAGATTTTCCTTGCCCCATGTTTGCAAAAGCATATGTAAGCAAATCATACTGCTGGCCAAATCAATAGTTAAAACAAAAATTAAGAACTAAAAACTTCTCTGAGCCCTTTGTGGCTATTTTTTCTTTTTAATTTTTAATTTTTTTGGCTAATATCCTCATTATGCAAATAAAAGAAGCACCAGCCACAAACCACGAACTACGAGAGGCGATTAACATCCTTGGTATTGAAACGAGTTGCGATGAGACGGCGGCGGCGATAGTTGCTGACGGTAAGATTATCAAATCTTCCATAGTGGCCTCACAAGACAAGCTTCATGAGAAATATGGTGGTGTTGTCCCCGAAATCGCTTCCCGCGCACATATCGAGAAGATTTACCCTATTATAACAGAGGCAATTGAGCAAGCCCAGATTAGCAAGGGCGATATTGATGCGATTGCCGTTGCCAATCAGCCGGGATTAACGGTCGCTTTGATAGTGGGCGTCACCGCAGCTAAAACACTTAGCTTTGCGTGGGGTAAACCCCTGATAGCAATTAATCACTTACACGCTCATTTGCAATCTGCGTTATTGGCTGAGGAAGATTTGCAACTTCCAGCGGTTGCGCTAATTGTGTCAGGCGGACATACGTGTCTTTATGATTATGAGTCGCCCCTTGAGCCTAAGCTATTAGGTTCTACGATTGACGATGCTGCGGGCGAGGCGTTTGATAAGGTTGCGGGGATTTTGAAATTAGGCTATCCAGGTGGACCTGTTATCGAAGAAATTGCAAAGAAGGGAAATCCGGAAGCGATTAAATTTCCGCGTTCGATGCTTGGGCGTGACTCGCTGGATTTTTCGTTCAGCGGGATAAAGACCGCTGTGCTGTATTATTGCCATGGGCAGGATATGAAGGGTAAGAACAAGGTCGATTCGATGAGCGAGCAGGAAATCGCTGACATTGCGGCATCGTTCGAGGCGGCGGTTGTGGATGTTCTTGTTAAAAAGACCAAGCTTGCTGCAGAGAAAATTGGGGCGAAAACGGTTTTGCTTGGTGGCGGAGTAGCTGCTAACAGCAAGCTGCGTGGAAGGCTCCAAGAGATGTGCGATTCAGCGCTGCCGCCTAAAAAACTATTGGTTGCACCAAAACAATATTGCACCGATAATGCTGTTATGGTAGCTTCTTTAGGGTATTACAAATTCAAGGCCGGGCTATTTGCAGATTTAACTTTAGAGCCAAAGGCAACCGGCTGAAAAGGCAGAAGGTTTTTTGTGGGAGGTGAAATATTCAGCCTGAGCAGCTAAAAACACTACTCGAGCAGATTAAAGCTGGTGACATTAGCGTCGAAGATGCGATTGCTAAACTTCGCCATATGCCGTTTGAAGATTTGGGCTTTGCCCATATAGACCACCATCGCCACATTCGGCGAGGCTTTCCGGAGGTCATCTACTGTCCCGGAAAGACCATTGAGCAAATAATTAAAATCTTCGAGAACCTTGCAGAGAAGGGCAATAATGTCCTGGCCACAAGGGCGGAGGAGGATGTTTTTGGGGCACTTGCTAAAACCAGGAAGTTTCCCAATGCCCGATATGAAAAATTGGCCCGGGCTATTGTGCTCAAGCAGAAAAAGGTACCGAGTTCCAAATCTGTTATTCCGATAGTAACGGCTGGGACTGCAGATTTGCCGGTTGCTGAAGAAGCGAAGATTACAGCCGGGATAATGGGTCAGCGGACGGAGCTGATTTGTGATGTTGGAGTAGCCGGTCTGCATAGATTGCTCGGCCATCTTGAAAGACTGCAGGATGCCAATGTCATCATTGTTGTTGCAGGGATGGAAGGGGCGCTGGCCAGCGTCGTAGGAGGTTTGGTTAGTTGCCCTGTAATCGCTGTCCCGACAAGCGTCGGGTACGGTGCCAGCTTTGAAGGGCTCTCAGCCCTTTTGACAATGCTCAATAGTTGTGCTGCCGGTGTTACGGTAGTTAACATAGATAATGGTTTTTCAGCAGGTGTGACGGCCAGCCTGATAAACAAAAAAGTAGAAGCTGATAGGTAATCCTTTAAATCTGTGTGTGCTCTGCCTTAAGGGAAGAAAGATGCAGACAATAAATAGCATTCCGAAACTACAACCAAGGAAGGTTGACGCTCACAAGGGCGATTTTGGGAAGGTTTGCATTGTCGCCGGAAGTGTCGGTATGAGCGGAGCTGCTGCCCTTGCAGGCAGAGCGGCCTTGCGAGCAGGTGCGGGTCTGGTGCGAGTGGCAACGTCTGAAAGCGCTTTACCAATAGTTGCTTCGATAGAACCATCGTATACGACTGCAGCGTTGCCTGAAGATAATGCTGGCCGAATATCAGCAAAGGCAGTCAATTGTATTCTCAATCTACTCAGTGACAATGATTGCCTGGCATTTGGCCCTGGTGTTGGTATCAGTAAGGGACTTCAGTCGGTTGTCGAGGCGCTTATCGAACAGGAGAACCTGCGTCTTTTAATAGATGGTGACGGCCTTAATAACCTAAGCAGGATAAAAGACTGGCCTGGCAAGCTAAGAGCAAAGCTGATTTTGACACCTCATCCGGGTGAGATGAAAAGACTGTGGATAGGGCTTTTCAGAGAAGAACTGCCGGCTGACCGTCAGCAGCAGGTGAGCAAATTAGCTCAGCATACCAAAAGCGTTGTTGTCCTGAAAGGAGCGGGAACAGTTGTTACCGATGGCCAAAAGGTTTATATCAATAAGACCGGCAATCCGGGGATGGCCACAGCGGGCTCGGGTGATGTCTTGACCGGTGCTATAACGGCACTTATCGGTCAGGGCTTAAGCAATTTTGATGCAGCGGTGCTGGGTGTTTACATTCACGGCTTAGCCGGTGATATCGCAGCAGAGAAAGTGGGCCAAATCGGCTTAATAGCCACCGATATAATCGAATTACTGCCACAGGCTTTCTTGAAGAACAAATAATTGCCTTTGCCTTAAATAAAGACACTGTTATGTTGGCTTGATGAGTACGAACAGTACCGTAACATTCCTTGGGAGGTCTATCAATGAAGGTATCGATGGTCTGTAGAATTCTGATTTTCTGTATTGTAGTATTTGCAAATCCTGTTTTTGCAGTTGATAAACCAAGTGACATAAAAGATGAAATTGCAGCTTCGATTGACGCAAGAGAGTCTGAGTATGCACATACCGCTAAGCAGATTTGGGGATTTGCTGAGATTGCTTTTTTTGAGGTGAAAAGTTCATCAGTTTTGCAGTCTAAGCTCAAAGAAGAGGGATTTTCGGTTGAAGCCGGGGTTGCAGGGCTGGAGACGGCGTTTGTTGCAACGTATGGTAAGGGCAGGCCGATTGTTGGGATTTTGGCTGAGTTCGATGCTTTACCGGGTATGTCACAGGATGCAGTTGCCGAACGAAAACCGCTGGTTAAAGACGGTTCCGGGCATGGATGCGGACACAATCTGTTTGGAACGGGGTCAGTGGCTGCTGGAATCGCAGTTAAAGATTGGCTTATTAAGTCGGGCTCTGTTGGTAAGATTCGCGTCTATGGCTGCCCTGCAGAAGAAAAAGGGGGCGGAAAAGTAATTATGGCAAAGGCAGGTTTATTTGATGATGTTGATGTTGTGCTTTGCTGGCATCCCTGGGATGAGAACGATGCAAGTCCGCGTACCACACTTGCTGTTGTGGCAGTAAAGTTTCGGTTCTATGGGAGGTCGTCCCACGCGGCAGTGGCGCCGGAGCGAGGCAGGTCGGCACTCGATGGTGTTGAGGCGATGAATTATATGGTGAACCTGCTGCGTGAGCATATACCCTCTGATTCACGGATTCATTATGTTATAACGCACGGTGGCATGGCGCCGAATATTGTGCCGGAGTTTGCAGAGGCGCATTATTTCGTGCGACATCCGAAGTCAGAAGTATTGAAGGGTATATGGTCACGTGTTGTTGATGCTGCTGAGGGTGCTGCACAGGGCACCGGAACCCGTCTCGAGTATGAGATTTCAGGCGGCAATTACAGTGTGCTTATAAACGAGACCCTTGCTAAGTTAATGGATAAAAATCTGCGGCTTATTGGAGGCGTAAAATATACACGTGACGAAAGAGCTTTTGCCGAGGCTATCAGTCAAACGCTGGGGAAAGACAGCAAAGCCTCTGGTACGCAAGAGGAGATTCAACCATACGAGCTTAAACAGGGCAAGGGCTCCTCGGATGTTGGAGATGTAAGTATGATTGTTCCAACTGCTGAGGTCCTAACGGCAACATGGGTTCCCGGAACAACTGCACATACCTGGCAAGCGACAGCTGCCAGTGGGATGAATATAGGCACGAAGGGTATGATAGTAGCAGCTAAAACGATGGCCTTTACCGCAGTTGATGTTTTTATGAATCCCTCCTATGTAAAGCAGGCTCGTGAAGAATTGGAACAAAGGCGAGGTGTGGATTATAAATATCAGCCTCTTTCTGGTTGGTAATTTGAACAGTTATGTGATTACTGTGTAGAAAATACCCCGGATTAACTTAGTATCCCTTTTTGCTGTTTACTTTTCTAAGTAATTTCCAGCCGGATGGCAAGACTACCGCTGCCAGGGCTATTTTTAAGCAATCGCCGACAATAAAAGGATACAAGCCGACAACTAAGGCTTTTTTTGCACCTATCAAACAGGATAGCCAAAACAGGCCAAAGGCATAAATGCTCAAATTGCCCAAAAGCATCGCTAAAACGGTTGTTCCGACTTGCCGGTCCCATCCCTTCTTCGCCAAATAGCCTGTAATGTAGGCGGCGGCGAGGAAACCGACGAGATACCCCCCTGTTGGCCCTGATAATACTGCCAGGCCTGCACCGGCTGCAAAGACGGGCAGCCCAGCTGCCCCTTCTATTATGTACGCAAGCACACACAAGCTACCCCTGCGGGGGCCAAGTACTGCTCCTATCATCAGCACAGCGAAGGTCTGAAGCGTAACAGGAACAGGGCTTATGGGAAGCCAGACTTTAATTTGTGCGCACAAACCAATAAGCAAAGAGCCGACAATAATCAGTGAGATATCATAAAAACCGGCATATATCTTCCGGCAGGGTCGAAAAACACCAGCCATAGTTGGATTCATCAGCATATATTCTCCGTCAACACCATAAACTTAAGTTACATAAACAACGCAGGTATTATATTTGAACCTTTTTGCTATGTCAAATACGCAAAGCCCCGGCCTTTATTTTATGGTATCCTGGATGGCGCAAGTGGTTTTCCAAATAATTTTGTTCGTCCTATATCATCGCTGCTTTTAATAGTGTAATTTGTGGCAGAAAAAAACTTTTCAATTCGGTGGTTTTTGCTCGCTTTTTGTTAGGGTTTTTTAACCTGCCTTACCGATAAAAATTTACTGACGGATAGTAGAATATATGGTTTGTGTGCCGAAATTGGAGTAAAAATGGACAGGCGTTTAAGTGAGCAAATCGAGCCTGTATGTAAATTCGGCCCGGGGGGTGATTTTGTGTCTTTTTGGCCTGATGAGCCGAGAGCGAGAGATATTCAACCGGCTGCAGAAGCGGTTCCAGCGAGGAAGGAAAGCATCCGATACCCATTTCAAAACAGTTCGGACATTTGCAGCCGGGCATTGCTATTTGATGATGATTGCCGAATTAAGTTGCGAACCGCTCGCAAGCCGAGGCACCACATTCGGGCATATCACCGAACTGCGAAAAAAAGCCCGGCTTTAAGCTTGGCTGGGCAGGGTATGCTCTTTGAGGCGGGCCTCAAAAGCGCAAAAACCGCTTAACACCCAAGAAGTCTATCTGAACAAATACCACGAAGTACACTTGTCTTTGGGGACGGGCGCAACTGTGAACTGCTAAGAGGCCTGCTGGCGAGCAGATTCGCTTTTATATTCCTCCAGGAATTTCAGCAACTTTATCCAACTGCTTTTGTAAATCTCGCTGGAAACGAGGAAGCCATCGTTATGACTGCCGGAAAGCTCAATAAGCTCTTTCGGCTCATTTGCTGCTTCGTGCAGCTCCAGGCTGAATTCAAACGGCACAATCTCATCATTTCGACTGTGAATTACCATCACCGGGCAATGAACATCCTTAATATAATTGATTGTCCTGTAGCTGTAGCTTGCGAACCAACGTACCGGCATATAAGGGTAAAATTTCTTGCCCATGTCGACGTATGATGTGAAACTGCTCTCAAGAATCAGAGCCCTTGCCTTGACCTTGCTTGCAAGTTGTGCCGCGATACTTCCGCCGAGAGACCTGCCAAAGATAATAATATTATCCGGGGACATCTTTTTTTCTTCGGTCAGCCATTTATATGCGGCAGCAGCGTCGAGATATGTCCCCTCTTCGGTGGGTTTGCCTTCGCTGTTTCCGTAGCCACGGTAGTCAAAAATAAAGCAATTCAAACCAAGATTATAAAAGATATTTATGCTGTCCAGGCGGTGCATCATATTGCCGCCGTTACCGTGACAAAACAGAACTGTCAGCTCCGAGTTCTCCGCAGGTATATACCAGCCGGTTAGTTTTAAACCGTCGCCGGTTTGGAAAACTACACTATCGAAATCCAGTCCGAGTTCGCCGGGTGTATAGGTGACTTCCCGTGTTGGACTGTACAAAAACACGGGCTGCATAAGGTAAAGTATCACCCCCAAACCCCAGTAAGCGATAAACAACACTGCGGCGATAGAAATCAGCATCGGTCCCATTTTGTGTTTCCTCATCTCGTTGTCAGAATATTGCATATATTTTTTGCAGTACACATCATGTACTAATATGACGCGGCCACATTTTAATTTGCTCAGAGGTATAAAACAAGCTACAATTTTGATATGATTAAAATGATTATGTAAAATTACAAAGACGAAGGTCTGATACAGTTGAATTTTGGGATTAAGGAAATACAATGCCTCCGTCAGACTCACCTTTAACAATTGACGCAAGGCGTGAAGCCCGGAATATTGAAAGGCATATACAAGAACTAATCGATGCCAATTTGGCCGAAGGTGTAATCATAGGCCTTAGTGGTGGCATAGATTCGGCAGTTCTTGCTGCATTGTCTGTACGCGCTGTCGGAACCGAGCGGGTTTCCGCATATTATCTCTATGACCGAGATAGTTCTAAGGAATCCCAAGCCAAGGCAAAGTTTGTAGCTGAGTGGCTAAGGATGGAATTGAAACACCACGATATTACCCCTTCGATGCAAAAAATGAATATTTACTCACCTCTGATTGTTAGAATAACAACTTTATCTGGTTTTATAAATCGTTGTCTTAATACCAAACTGCACCGTTTATTTCACGGGGAATTACCCTTTATATCAATCCTTCGCAAAGGTAGCCCTGCCGGGAATAATAAGAGCTTTTTCTACAACCGGACCGTTGGCTCCATCGAAGCTGCGTTTAATGCTCGGCACATATATCGACGCAAATTTCTGGAACAACGGGCCCAGGAGAAAAACCGGATTGTTCTTGGTGCTGCAAACCGCTCTGAGTTGATGGTAGGGTGGTTTGTCAAAGATGGAGTAGACGACCTTCCCTTTTCACCGCTTATAGGCTTGTATAAGACACAGGTATTACAGCTTGCAAAATATCTTGGTTTACCTTCGCAAATACAAGACCAGGCTCCCTCGCCGGACATGCTAAAAGGCATTACGGATGAATCTGCTCTGGGCATCAGCTATGATATCCTTGACCTTATACTGCATTACATAGACAGGGGAATGTCAGATTGGGAAATTGTTTCAAGTGGTATTAGCATCAAGGACCTCCGCATGGTTCATACGATGAACAGTCTCTCAGTATGGAAGAGAAGGCGAGAAAATCCCGCTGTATCTGGGGAGAAATATGCAGGTTCAATATGATTAAAAGAAGAAAGACTATAACTGTCAAGGCCGGCTCGGTAAAAATCGGTTCAGCTTGGCCTGTTGTCATCCAGTCTATGACAAAGGTGCCTACCGTTGATTTAGCGCGTTGTGTCAGGCAGGTAAACAAACTTGCACAGGCAGGATGCCAATTAGTTAGAGTTGCTGTTCCTACTCGTGCAGATACTGCTGCCTTTGCAAAAATCATCCAAAAAGTAGCTGTCCCACTAATAGCCGATATTCACTTTAGCGCCAGACGGGCTATTGAAGCAATAGAGGCTGGTGCTGCAAAAATAAGACTGAATCCCGGCAACATAAAGGATAGAGAAAGTATCCATCGAATAATAGATGCTGCCAAGATGCACAAAGTTGCTATTCGTATCGGCATCAACGAAGCGAGCATAAGAGACTTGAGGGCTCAGGATGTGTCGCCCTCCAAACGCACAGCTTTGATGCTGAAGGAGATGAAAAAATATGTGCGGCTGTTTGAAGAGCGCAGTTTCACGCAATTGGTTCTCAGTGCAAAAAGCAGCGATACTTGGCGAACCATTGAAATTAACCGCATCATTGCAGAGACCTGCGACTACCCAATTCACCTTGGCCTAACGCATGCAGGTCTGCCTGAGGATGCCCAGGTGCCGTCGGCTATTACTCTGGGTGCGCTTCTCGCAGAAGGTATTGGTGACACAATCAGGGTAAGTGTCGCCGGCGACCCAATCGAGGAAACGAGGATTGCAAAGCAGATTTTAATAGCACTGGGCTTGCACAAGTGTTCGAGACCGGAACTGATTGTTTGCCCCACGTGCGCCCGTGCCCAAACAGATGTAATTAAGCTGGCCCGCCGAGTAAAAAATGCCTTGAAAGGCGTTGATAAACCACTGCGGGTCGCTGTGATGGGCTGTATAGTGAACGGCCCAGGCGAGGCCGCCGACGCCGACTTGGCCGTCTGCGCTGGAAAAAGCAAAGCATATCTGTACCGAAAAGGCCGAAGAATTTCAATCGTACCCGAAGGAAAGATTATCCCGAGGTTACTTAAGGAATTGAAAAATCTATAATGCTATGTGTGCGCAAGATGAATTACAGGAAACTTCCCAGCAGCTGCTTAAAACAACGCTCAAACGATTTTGTATCATTGTTGTTTTCGGTGTTGCCTTTGCATACATTGAGGCTGCTGTGGTTGTTTACCTGCGGACAATCATTTATGGCGAACCTTCTATACTGCCTTTCCCTTTAACTGAATTTCTTACGCTGTCGTTATTCTTAACGGAAGTTGGGCGAGAGGCTGCAACGTTGGTTTTAATGTTAACCGCTTCCTGGCTGTTTGGCCGAAATCTACAGCAGCGATTTGCTTTCTTTTTAACTATCTTCACAGTCTGGGATATCTTTTACTACGTGTGGCTCAAAGTCCTCGCTGACTGGCCCAGTTCTATTATGGATTGGGATATACTATTTCTAATACCAGTTGCGTGGGCTGGTCCCGTTTTAGCTCCACTTATTGTCTCTGTTACCTTGCTCACTTTTGCTGTGATAATACTTTACCGCTCCTGTTGCGCAAAACCTATTAGGCCAACTCGGGCTGGCTGGCTCGCCTTCATTGTTGCAGCTCTCATTGTGGTTGCTTCTTTTTGTGTTGCCGGCCTGCACATAGCTGAACCTGATTTCCAATCCCATTTCTATTGGCCGTTATTCGCCCCTGGCTATATATTAGCCGTTGCAATATTTTTGAAGTGCCTTTTGAAGTCTAAATAGTCCACCCAGAGCGGGCAGGGTGAGCGGCCGTTAGTTGCTAAACACTTTTATTTTTGTTGTATCCCGGTGTATTCGTTCCGCTTGGCCTTTTAGTGTATGGTCTTTCTTTATTGTTCCTTTTCTGTACGAAACCTTCAAACTTACCGAAGATCATCTTCCCGGCCGAAGTTTGTAGTGAGCTTGTTACGCCAATAACTAATTCTTGTCCAATCTTGTTACGGGCACCTTCAACAACGACCATTGTACCATCGTCAAGGTAGCCGATGCCCTGCTCTGCCTCTTCGCCTGGTTTTATAATCTTGACTTCCATTGTCTCACCCGGCAGGACGATGGTCTTTAGCGAATTGGCCAAATCGTTTATGTTCACTACATCGACCCCACGCACTTGTGCAACTTTACTGAGGTTATAATCTGTCGTTGCCACTTTGCCGTTGCAGTGCTTTGTGAACATCATTAACTTCTGGTCGACGCCGGTGACCTCCTCTACTTCCGGGATGGCAGAATCATCGATCTCTACCTCAATAATAGGATTGGTCTGCATTTTGTTGAGGATATCAAGTCCGCGTCTGCCGCGGTTGCGCTTGAGCTTGTCGGCCGAATCTGCTATCAACTGCAGTTCATTGAGGACAAATCGCGGAACAATCAACGGGGCATCAAACAATTTGCTCTGATACAGGTCAGCTATACGGCCATCAATGATTGCCGATGTATCCAGAACCAGAGGCCGGCTGCCTTTAGTTTGTTTGGCAAATTCTACATAGGGGACCACAAAACGAACGTCATCTTTGGTCCGAATCACAATGCTGATGACAAGGTAACATATGCATATCGCCATAATCCATCGTATTGCCTGGATAGCTATATCGCTTAAATTCAAAAAATAAATCTCGTTAATCATGTATAGCACAGGAGATAATGCCCAACTGATAAATATGCCTACAAGGAGCCCGAAAAAAACACCTGCCAGTGCAGCCAAAGATTTCTTTGGTGTTAAAATGTCTATCAAAAAGGCGATAGCTGCTAATCCGGTAGCACTAAAGAGGATTATGTAAAAGTGTGACCTGCCCGGTTCACCCGAAATCTCTGGTACGCTTAAATTGGCGATTAAAACCGCTAAGATGATGATGAAAATGATGACTCTAAAAATCCAAAGAAACATAGCTATAAACCTCCCAAAATATAATGACGATTTTACTTTATAATATTTGGAATTATATCTTGCAGCAAGGCTATTATCAATAATTGCCGCTGTTCACGGCCAACAAATGTAAATATCGGCTTATCTTAACCTGCTTCATTAGCTTGGTTTTTACTGAGGGTTTTCGATTCCTAAATAAAACATGGACAAAACTCAGATAGCGGCAAAATATCGCTAAATTTGACAATTTGTTGTCGGTTGTTGTTATGGGAGGTGCGCGGCCCAGGCGGTGTTGCAT
>CP070728.1:65570-90047 GCA_020351025.1 Planctomycetota bacterium | reverse complement strand
TACATCGAGCGAAGAGGACAATGCAACAAGAGATGGTGATACAACCGGCGATATTGTGGTAGACCCAAATGACGGCTCAATATATCTGCGGGCGGAACGTACCGGGACCGGTACCGGGAGGATTTACACGATAAGCTATCAGGCGGTCGATGATTCAAACAATGTTGCAGTTGACAGCGCAACTGTAACTGTTCCACATGACCAACGGCGGCACCGGCACAGATATAGAGAAAGAATGGGAGAGCGCAACACGAAAGGGCAGTGAGTTAGGTTCTTGCGGTCCTTTTTTATATCCGCGCATATTGCTTCTTCTTTTAGAGCATCTAAAAATCCTTGCGAAATTTGCCAAGATAGGTTAAAGATAATGCGTGTAAGGGCGATTTTTTGAAAGGGAAACAAGATGCAGTTAAAACTTGATGTCAAGACGCTTGTTGTAGGGGTTGTGCTTGGGATTGCTATAGCGGCTGCGATAGGAGCTGGCGTTGGAAGCGCGGATGCTGCCCGTTTTGGTATCGCTATCGAGCCTGAGGGGGCAGCGCTTGTGCAGGCATCGGACGGCGGCTTCTATATAGTTAACCCAAAGAATGCTATGGCGGTGAGGGTATTAGAAGCCACGAGCCTGAGGGTTGACCCTGAGGACAGCAGGGATGCAAAAGGCAGGCCCCTCGGCTTAGGCGGCACAGGCAGAGTCAGAAAGACCTCTGGGAAGTAGTAAACATTAAGGCATCTTAACTAATGAGCTGTTGCTGTTGGTCTTTTCTATAAGGTCTGTCGTGCGGGTTTTGTTGGCTATTGTCTGTGACCTCTTAATGTACCCTGAATGCAGTAAAGAGCATTTGAGTGGTGACACGGTGCAGAAACAGGGTTTTATCGGTCTGATGCTAAGGTATAAATCGAGGCAGGTTGCTTTTTCCGTTTAACTTGAGCCCGATTTGTGCCGATAGAATGATTAAAAGTTGTGAAAAGTATACCGTTTTGTTAGAAAAAGGAGCGTTAAAATGGGGATACAGAATTGGTCAGAGGCCATCATCCTTGTTGACTTGCCCCAAGAACCAAATATGGGTGACGAGCTCAAGACGGTTACTGAGATGGTGTGTGACCGAGGTGACTGTGATGTTGTTATTGATTTTTCGAGCGTTGATATTGTGACGTCATCAAGTCTCTCTAAGCTGCTGAGACTGCGCAAGCTGTTGGCAGATTGTGGCCATCGTCTCGTTTGCTGCAATGTTGCTGCTGCGACGAGAGGTATTTTTACGGTAACCGGTCTTGACGGGATTTTTGAACTTGCTGACGACAAGTTCGTCGCTCTTGCAAGTCTGCAGATGGTCAATTAGCAGGTGATAGTTGATTTGACAGGTAGGTTGTCTTTTGTATAATAGCACGAGATGTTGGTTTTATTCTTGTTGAGCCGGCTACGAAGCCCGCTTGTCCCAGCGGTGTTCGTAATCTGCTCGCAAGGTCTTGTCGGAATCAGGATAGGATTAAATGGACAAGGAATTTGTGCAGCAAGTCGAGCAGATAATAGGTTATAACTTTTGCAACCGCAATCTCCTCTCCAAAGCCTTCACTCATTCCTCATTGGTTGATAATCGTCTTTTAAGCAATGAGCGGCTTGAGTTTCTCGGTGACGCTATTTTAGCTGTGGTTATTTGTGAGACGTTGTTCGAGCGGTTTCCAAGTTATCTGGAAGGCGATTTGACGAAAGTAAAAAGTACGCTTGTTTCCCGGAGGACATGTGCTCGAATTGCCAGACATCTGGGTCTGCAGAAGTTTGTACAAGTTGGTAAAGGTATGACCTCGAGCCGCGCTCTGTCAAGTTCTGTTTCGGCCAGTCTCTTAGAGGCCATTATCGCCGCGATTTACATTGACGGCGGATTAGAAGCGGCCAGAAGCTTTATTTTGAGGACTTTTGCTTCATTACTTGACCGGGCCGATGCAAAAGCATCACAAGGTAATTTCAAATCGTTACTTCAGCAATATGCCCAAAGGGAGCTTAATACTACACCTGTTTACAGACTGCTTGATGAAAAAGGGCCTGACCACGACAAGTGTTTTGAGTCGGAAGTGATTATCGCCGCTCGCCATTTTCAGAGCGCATGGGGGGTGAATAAAAAAGAAGCGGAGCAAAAAGCGGCCTTTAATGCTCTGGTCGAGTTAGGAATTCTTGAAGATACGTCGCAGGAGCATGAAGGCTAAGATCGCCGCGGTTCCAAGCATCTGGCAATTACAGCGTAATCAGCCACACCAGGGCGTATAAGGTCAATATAATGATTGTTATAAAAGCGACGATGGAGACAAACAGAAGCGCTGCCTCTTTTATGAACATGCCCGCAGTGAAAGTCGCCAGTTTAGTGGTCTTGTAAGTGACAGCTATGGCCGCTACCAGTGGCAGGAGCCATAGCATTGACTGGGGTTCTGGTCCGATTTGCTCCGGAGTCAGAAAAGTCGCTGTTATGAGATTAGCTATTGCCGACATTTTAAACTCCAACGGTTTGTGCTTGGCGAAGGTAAGCCAAATAAGTAGCGTTGATAATGCATAGTAGGTTGAGCATGCCTGCGGTGCTGGTATATATTTGTCCGATTTCGTTTGGCCAGCCGTAGACAGGGAAGCCGCCGCCAGCTGTTATATGGCCGAGGCACGCCACCATCGGCGAATTCATAATTTGTGCAGCATAGACATACCATGGTGTTGCTCCAACGGCATCGATTATGCCAATCGAGCCAATGTATAAGCCTATGCAGAAGGTCAGTCCAATAGTTACAAATATAATTATTGCTTTTTTTTTCTCTTTGAGGACGAAGTATCCTGCCCCTGGTATGAACCAGCTCAGCAGGCTGACAAGAAGCAAGAACAGCATGTGATTTTCTTTCGAGAGCCGTGCCATCACGATTACCCCTGAGCCTCTGCTGGATTGTTGGCATCAGCTGATTCTTTGTCCTGCCCGAGGGGTCTGAACTTCATACGCTTTAATATGTTTTCAGGAGCAAAGTGCACCGGTGCCATGTTTTGGGATTGAATAAAGTTTTCTCTATAAGCTCTCATTGCTTTTATTGTTTCGTATTGTTCCAGGTCGAGGCGTTTAACTGAAATATTTTTTATACAATAGTAGCTTGTATTCGGTTTGGATTCGAGAATCAAAGGCTTGTTATCAGTCGTGTTGCTGTCTTGTGGTATGAGCGAATAGAGCTGGTCGATGAAGCGAATTTCTTTTTTAGCTTCATTGATAAGCGGCTGGACCATTGGATTGCCCCTACTTTGCATAACTAAGCCTTCGAGTGTCATACTTGAGGTTCTTCGCAGATTTGTCAAGTTTTGCAATACGAAGGATTTCTGCACCTTTATTGTGTCGGATATGTTTGGCTCGGTTATGTCTTGCTTGTCCTGTTGTCCGTAAAGGGCGTTGAATTTATCAACTGCGTTCTCCCAGTCGTCGGTTGCTGCGAGGTCAATAAACTCCTCAGCCTTTTTCTTGGTTGTGTCCATTGCGAGAAGTTTTTTCAAATCATCTGCCACTTTTTCTTTTATCGAATAAATATTTTCAGTTTGTTGCAGTTGTTTTTCATGGAGTCTAATCGTGTCCTTGTTAAAGGTTTGACTTATGTTTTCCGGCACGGAGGCTTTGGCAGCTTTTGTCACCCTCGCAAGCAGCATTATCTGCCCGGCTGTGTCTATAAATGGTCCGATGTTCTCATATAATCTCGGCTTTGGCACATCGAAGGGGCCAAGCTCACTGACTTGTAGTTGCTCGACAGCGAAGACAATCCGGGTTAATCCCATCGGGCTGTATCTTCGGCTCCTCAGATACAGCTTTCCCAGGTATTCGTCCTTCCGCATATCGGCGGCACTGAGCAGACCTGTCTGTCCCGCATATACCTTGATATTGTACCTGTTGCTCAATTGTTCTGCGGTGGTTTGATAATCCCCGACGAGCTGCTTAAGCTGGTCGGTTGTGAGATTTGCAGGCTCAGTGTCCGAGTTTTGCAAACCGGCCTCGATAAGCTTCCCAGCCTCGTCGAGAACCTCCGTAGCTTTGGAAATTATTTTGTTCTGCAGGAGCTGTTCTGAGATGGTATCAGCCACTTCGGCGTAGGTCTTAGTTTGTTCAATTGGCGTTGAATTCGGGTCGTTTGGGTCGGATGGGACAGTTGCTGTGAATTGTTCTCTATTTTTTTCATAATATTCTTCCAACTCTTGCTGCGTAGGTTCGGTTACTATTGCCGAAACATCATCGAGCTTAACTGCGACATATTCAAGCTGGACTCTGTTGGGCAACTTGTAGCCGAAACCGTAAGGATTTTGTTCGTTTACGTCGCTTTCAAAGAAGTTCCGGTATTTTTCAAAATGCTCAATTAGTTCTTCCTCCGTCGGTTCATCTTGGGTTTCAGCGAAAAGAGCCGAATCAAATTTCACAAATTCAGCATTGATTGTTTCTTCATCCCGACCGAGGGTATGCATTATTTGCGAGCTTGTAAAATCTTCTGCTGCGCAAATCATCTTGGCGTATTCGAGCACTGCCATCAATTTGCTAAAGGTTGTGAGTATTTCCTTCTCCGGAACGCCTTGCTGGTCTATTATTGTCCCAATCACGCGTGAGTATGTTTCGCCGTTGAAAAGCTGTGGTATTACCATTGAAAGCACCCTGCCTGCATTTTCGTTTGGTGTCTTCACGCCAGCGAGCTGGGCTTCTTTTTTCAGCAACAGCCAGTATATGTTGCTCGGCATCGTGCGTCTGTAAATATCATTGATTTGTTTGTCGCTGATGCTGTACTGGCTAGTTGTTATCAATTGTTTTATGCGATTGATTATTAGCGGTGAAGTTCTCTGCTCTGCAAACAGTAGTTCGCTCAGCAGAAATCCTCGTAAATCGGGCATACGCAGCAGCGGTATGCTAAGACTTTTTAGCATGATGTCGGCATGCAAGAGCCTTAGAATTTCCAGTTCTCGATGTGCGGCAACCAAATCGTAGTTTGTTATTTCCCTATTATCTGCGAAGTAGGCTATTATTTCTTGCTGTCCCGTTCTTCTTTGCCCGAGATATCTCAGAGCAGGGCCGATCGTAAAGCCAATCATTATAATGACGACCACAACAGCCATAACTTTCATATTATTCTTGCGAAGCCATTTGACTAAGTTCATACTTAAGCTCCCAGTTTTCCTCAAAATTGCTGTTTACACAGGGATTTGAAATCCAAATTATATTCAAGTATACAAGCTTTGCAAGGAAAATAGCGTTGAATAGCGTATAGCGTTTAGCGGATAGCGGATAGAGGCAGAAAACACGCAGCTAAGAACGACAACATGGATTCTGTCGGAAAACCTACAAAAATGTAGTAGCTGTGGCACAAAAGGGGGGATTTTTAACAAGTTAAAATTGAAAAGTTGATTTGAACTTAACCAGCGACGGGCTTAAGATAGTGTCCGTATGAGGTCAGAATAACAAATTATGGACAAGGAGAAAAGATATCCAAACTCGGCGAAAGCCTTTAGCGAAGCCAGCAATATGTTGCCGGGTGGCGTTAACTCGCCTGTAAGGGCCTTTGGGGGTGTAGACATTGGGCCGCTTTTTATCGCCAAGGCTAAGGGGTCAAAAATCTACGATATTGACGGCAATGAATATATCGACTATGTTTGCTCGTGGGGTGCGATGATACTCGGCCATGCGCATGCTTCGGTACTGAAAGCGATTAAAGTAGCGGCAGGAAAAGGGACGTCCTTTGGGGCACCGACTTTGTCTGAAACGGTATTGGCTGAAAGGATAATTACAGCTTTCGATTCAATTGAGAGGGTTCGTCTGGTCAGCAGCGGCACCGAGGCGGTAATGACGGCTATCCGACTGGCGAGGGGTTATACCGGCAGGGATTTAATAATCAAGATGGCCGGCTGCTATCACGGCCACAGCGATTCACTGCTGGTGTCTGCGGGTTCAGGCGTTGCTGAGTTTGCGACGGCCTCAAGTTCCGGCGTGGCCGATTCAATTGCGAAGTTGACCATCGTGGTACCATTTAATGATATTAGTGCGGTTGAAGCGGCCTTTGCAAAACACAGTGGAAAAGTTGCAGCGGTTTTGGTTGAACCTGTAGCTGCGAATATGGGGGTTGTGTTGCCGGTCGGAGGCTACCTGCAGGGGCTTCGGGGTCTATGCGACCAAAATGAGGCCCTTTTGATATTTGACGAGGTGATAACTGGTTTTCGGTTGGCATTTGGCGGGGCGCAGGAGTTTTTCGGTGTAAGAGCGGATATCACCTGCCTTGGCAAAATCATAGGTGGAGGACTACCGGCAGCTGCTCTTGGCGGGCGTGCTGACATTATGGATATGCTTGCTCCGACCGGGCCTGTTTATCAGGCAGGGACGCTAAGCGGCAATCCAGTCGCAACAGCAGCAGCGAATGCGACGCTGGATGTACTGGTAAAAGAAGATTGCTATCAAAAACTTGAATCGGCTGCGTCGTTGTTAGAGCAGGGCTTGGCTGAAGCTGCCAAAGACGCAGGTGTTCCTGTTGAAATCAATCGTGTGGGTTCTCTTATGAGCTGCTTTTTTACAGACAGGCCTGTAAAGAATTTTGCCGATGTCCAGTCAACCAATATGAGACAATTTAAGAGGTTCTTTACGCGGATGCTGGAGCGGGGTATTTACCTTGCTCCGAGTGCTTATGAAGCGATGTTTGTTTCCCTTGCTCATACGCCGCAGGATATTGAAAGAAGCATCGGTGCGGCGAAAAATAGCTTGCGAAAGATAAGAGACGAAGAATAATTTTCTGGACACAGACGTGGGGTTTTGATATAATGTTATAGGGCGTGGAGGAATTATTCTACTTTGTTGGGCGGATAAGAAATGAGAAAGCTAAAAAGAGCCCATCAAAGGCATGTCCGAGAACGCAAAAAGTTCAAGAAACGGGCAGTTGCAGCTGGTACTGCCGCTGCAATTACATTGGGGTCAGGGGTTTGTCTGCATAAGGCTCTTGCAGCATATATACCGGATTTACACGAGCTGGTGGTTAGTCAGGATGTGGATGCGGATTTGCTCGCCAATGCTGAAGAGGTTGAAATTGGCTATCATGCTTTCAAGGGCGACCAGAATCGCAATGAAATCCCGGATGGTGTTGAATTGGCCAAACCCTGCGCTGCCATCATCAATCAATTGCCGGTCTGGGAGTATCCTTACGAAGACCCGGAACCAAACGAAGTGTATAAAACTCGCGTGACTACTTTGGGTCAGGAGTTATGTGATATTTGCGGTGCGGCGATTAACATGGGAGGTGTAAGGATTGTCAACCCTACATCAGGTTTGAGTTATCCTAACGACCCATACGACTTTCTGCCGTATATGGCAGTGCATTATATGGAGCACGGTTCTTTCAGCTTTTCCGGCACCACAAATAGCGGCAGAGCAGATGTTATGCAATTACTCACGGTTCTCGAACTGCAGTACCAGTATCTTTATGACCCTAACGAACATCAGCTTTCGGTAGGCAATGACAGTGATGGAGACCTTTTAACTGACAGCGAGGAAGCGGCAACCGGTTACGACCCGAATAGTGCCGACCAAGATAACGACCTTGTTCCTGATGGAATCGAATTGGCCAAGCAGTGTGCTGAGGTGATTGAGGGCCTGCCGGTAGAAGGAGTTGACCCAGTCGGTGATGATGAAGTATATAAGGAGAGTTTCTTGGCCGGCGATCTTGAGTATTGCGATATATGTGAGGATGCGGTGAACATGGGTTTCTGGCGGGTTAAAAATCCACAGCTGGGTCTTTCTATTGATGTTCACGAGATTGCCTGCCACTATATGGTGCATGGCTCGTTCAGTTACGCGGGCAGTGTACATCATAGTGGCCGGATTGACGTTGAAGCTTTCTTAGAGGTGCTTGAGATGCCGAGGCGGTGCGGTGATTTGGGCACGACATATTTGAGTGGCGATTTAGATGAGAACTGCTTGATGGACATGTCTGACATTCGAGAGTTAACTAAACGCTGGCTTAAGGATTGCAATTATTTCGGAACGCCGTATGTACTTGGCGATATAAGTGGCGACTGCGATGTTAACTTGATTGATTTTGCCACGCTTGCTGGCGATTGGCAAGAAAGTACAGACCCAAACCGGTGAGGGTTTATTGAATAGCAGGGCTGCTAAAGGAAAACCATTTGGATTTTGATTCGCAAGAACTGAAGCAGTGTGTCAAATCTCTTAAAGAAATCGACCTTGAACTGGCATACCTTGCTTTGCTTACTCGGGAGGGACTTAAGCCATTAAGCAGATGGGAAAAACCCTTGGATGACAACGGTCTTGGATTGTTGCAACAAATGGGCTTGCTTACCAAACAAATCCGGCGGACAGTCAAAACAGGCAGGCAGGTTACTGAAACTGTTTTCAGCACAACAGCTGGTTATATTCAAGTCTACGAAAAGCGGTTTGGCAACATGCCGATTGACAAATCTGCCACAACAGTGCGGTTTGAGGGTTTCTTATTTGGTTTTCCCCCATGCTGCGTGGACGAATATATCCGACACCCTTATATTAAAAACGCTCCTGCTCGCGAACAGCAGGAGATTTTATTTCACTGGGCTTGCAAGGATTGCAAAATTACACCTGCCTTGTTGTTTGCCTACGAAAGCATTTATAATTTCCTCAATAGTTGTTAAAGAAAGCGTGCAATTTTTGCCTGCAAATAAATTTCTTGCACTTATAGCCGAGGGAAAACATAATAGTAAGAATCGTATCTTGTGAATCGGAGTACGGAGAAAAGTTTAGGAGATTTGAAGATGAATGGAAATAATGATAAACAGAAGAATTTGGTGGACACTACAGACTGCCTCGAAGCGGTTGGGGTGTTCAGGGCGTGGAAAAACGGTTTGTTTATAGTCGTAATAATTTGTCTATTTTTATTGCAGTTATCATTCTGGCTTGTGAATCTTGGCTGCATTAAGCCGGAGGAGGGCAAAAGCAGTACATGTGTTAAGACCACCGAAGTGCAGCAAATTGAAGAGGCAGCACAGCAATCAGACGAGGGCAAGGAGGTTGTTGACGAAGCAGCAAAGCGAGTGGCTGCAGGGACGGAGAGCCCGGCCGCGGTGACGCAGCAGCCACAGGGAAAACGGTCCTGTCCGTGGTTATCCGTTCTGAAATTCAAATGGTTGGCAGGGGTTATTCGGTTTTTAAACTTTGTGGTTATATTGTCATCTGTACTTTACTGTCTTACAATGCTGTTTAGTTTGAAGGTTTCTTTGGTTGGCAGACTCGGCGGGATAAACCATATATCACGGGCGTTTTTTTTGTCGCTTGCTTTTGTGGTATTTCTCCTGCCTTGGCGTTTAGTTTTTCCCGTTGTTATTTTCGGTGCGATGTATACCCCCAGCGAATTACTAAATAGTTGTACGGCAGTCAGGGGAGCAGATATATTTGATGTTGTTTCCTATTATGTGAGGTTTAGTGGTTGGTGGTTTGTTGCATTTCTGTTTGTTATTTCTGCTCAAATACGCAGCGGGCGATGGTCAAAAGCTATCCTTCGCCGCTTGGAGGTAATATAGAAGCAATTATCAGGAAAACTTATAGTTTTATTTCTGTGTGAGTTTTAGGATAAGTTCTTTTTGGTTAGGATACCGCTGTAAGAGTTCTTCTCGCGTGCCCAGTTCGAGGTCATCGAATTCGAAGCCTGGTACCATAGTTGTTCCCATTAAGGCGAATTTACCGCCTTGGTTTAAAAAGGCGCCTTGCCAGGTATCTTTTGGTGCAGTTACTTGAACGCGCTGGGCGTTCAAAATATCCTGCCCCAAAATGATAACTTCGCTGGAGCCGTAGGGATGAAGTTGAAGCATTGTGACAGGGTCTCCGAGATAAAAATGATATATTTCATCACTTGCCAGTTTGTGCAATTTTGAGAGTGTGTCTGGTGTAAGCAGGTAAAGAATAGCGGAGGTGAAACTTCTTTCCGCGGTGAATCTGCCCGTTAGGGCGATTTTCTCTTTGGCGCGGTACGTCTCCACGTAATAACCACCCTCGGCTGGTAGTGGCTTCATTCCAAAAAACCTGATTATTTTTTCAGCGGTTACCATCAGCTACTTGAGAGTCTTAGCCTGCAGATAATGAAAATAAAGGATTTGTGCATTCTGTCGTTCAAGCATCGGCGTGGGATTTAAGGTTTTATTTCTCTTTTATCAGCAGGGTTGACTCTAACCTCAGTTTGCTCTGCATTGGTATTGTCTTCAAAGCGCTGTGTATATTTTAGTGCGTAATCAGCTTGCGGCCTCATACTTTCCGGTTCCCACCTGCAATCTAAAAACGTTTTGTACCAATCTTTTGCTCTTAAGTAGTTTTTGAGATGATGGTAACAATTTGCGATTTTATAGGCCAATCGATATTTGTATTCGTGATAGTCCGAGTATTTCCATCCTATTTTATAATACCGGATAGCCTCGGCATAGTTTTTCTCGTCATAATATGTGCTGCCTAACAATGTAACAGCTTGCCGATATTCAATGCATTCCGGGTCATCGAGGATTTGTTTGAGATTTTCTCGACACCTTTGATAATTTTTGCTGTTGTAACAGCATTTAGCAAATTCCAATTGGGCAGCGTTGTAATCCGGTTTTAATTCGAGGGCTTTAAGCAACGCTTGTTCTCTCTGAATTTGGTCCTCAGCTTGTCTGCTGTCTTGCAAATACGCACCGGCATAACAGTGCTGCCGGATAAATCTTAAAAGCTCTATATTTATTCCTCCATAAGACTGGGATACGGTTTCTTCAAGAGTGGAAAGCTCATAGCCTTTTCTCTGAACATTCTTCAAGTAGTCTTTCAGATATCCGTTCACGTGGAGCCAGTAGAAGAAAGCTCTTGCGAAATGGCAGCCCACATCCCAATTATAGAATTGTTCATCCGAAGTCGAGAAGAGGCGCTTTATATTTGGCCTAATACCTTCCTTAATTTTATCTCTCAATATTTGTTCACGCCAGGGCACCGGTCTTCCAACCGTTATCCTTTTGTTTACGATTCTTGTTTGCTCGCCCAGGAAAGAGGCGAGTCCTTCCTTAAGCCAGGCAGGCGGGTTATCATAATTTAGCCGGATGAAGTGGTGTGTGATTTCGTGAAAGAGCTCACCCCAGGTGGTATGCCTGCCGTTATCCATAATTTGGTGCGAGTAAACCACCGATACGTTTGGGGAGTAAAGTGCTGGGATTCTGTCTGCGTAGTGGCCAGAGCCAACTTTATACCTGTGGCCGTGCTGGTTAAGAAGTTCTTGTGTGTCGGACTGTGTCCGAGAATAATAAATCTGAAATGGTCCTCGCAAGCTTACTGAGAAATATAACTGTTTTATATTCTTGAAGTAGGCTTCGGCGTTTGCCCGAATGAATTGCACAAAGCGAGGGTCTAAATCGCTGTTGATTATAAAGGATTCGCATTGATAGTCTGTCGCTGAAGATATTGTTGTGCTCAGAATAAGCCAACAAAAGCATAGCAGAATTTGTTTCTTCATTTGTTTGCGAACTCCCAGGTTTTTTTGCTCCGCTTTTTCAGATTCAGGATAAATAGAGGCAAGAGATAAAAGCCGCAGGTGTCTCGGAGAGGTCGTATTCATTTTAAGCAGCAGGTCAGTTGGTCTTCAGATGCCTCTATAACTTCTTGCGTTGTAAATAATCGTATTGTGGTATTTCCGCGAAATCTTTTGTCAAACTGTGTTATCGAATCGTTTTTTTGCTGTTATGGCGATAATCTATAACAGAGATGCCGGTTTTGCAAGGAATTTGTTATAATGTAGAAGGCCGGAAAGGTGGCAAAAGACGTTTGGAAATTTCGCTTATGTCGCGTAGAAAGCAGGTCTTAAATTGATAGTTCAGTGTGAGCTATGTCCTAAAAGGTGCTTGATTAAGCCCGGTCAGAGCGGCGAGTGTCGTGTCAGAATCAATATTGACGGTGTGTTGCGAACCGTAGTATATGGGTACCCATGCTCTGTTCATATTGACCCTATCGAGAAAAAACCGCTTTTTCATTTTGTTCCGGGTAGTAAAATTCTTTCAGTTGCAACCGTTGGCTGTAATCTGCATTGCAGGAACTGTCAGAACTGGGAGATATCACAAGCTAATCCGGAAGACAGCAGGGCGATGTTATGCCCGCCTGAAAGGCTCGTGGAATTAACGAAGTATTATCGTTGTCCCTCACTGGCATATACCTATACCGACCCTATTGTTTATTATGAATACACCTACGATACTGCGAAGCTTGCAAGAGGCGCGAACCTGCGTAATGCTCTTGTAACCGCTGGCTACATAAATGAGGAGCCGTGGAAACGGCTGCTGGAATATGTGGATGCAGCGAACATAGATTTGAAAGGTATTACGGATGATTTTTACCGGCGGGTGTGCTCGGGTACACTAAAGCCGGTTCAGGAGGCCTTAGTTGTGGCCAAGGAAAGCGGCGTATTGGTTGAGGTTACGAACCTGATTATTCCGACTTTGAATGATAAGCCTGAGCAGATACGGGAGCTTTCCCGCTGGGTGAAGAGTAATCTTGGTAGCGAGACGCCGTTACATTTCTCGCGGTTTTTCCCCCGTTATAAGATGCGGCATCTACCGCAGACTTCATCGAAGGCATTGGATATGGCACGTGAGATTGCTATAGATGAGGGGCTGGATTATGTTTATATAGGGAATATCCTGAGTGAATTTGGCGAGAACACATACTGTCCGGGTTGCAAGAGACTGCTAATCGAGCGCAAGGGCTATACCATCCTGCAGAACCGGCTAAGGAAGGGTTGCTGTCCGGATTGCGGTAAGGAAATATATGGAGTTTGGGAATGACGCGTAGAAAATTCATAGAGAAGTTGTTAAAAGCAGGTTCAGCAATTGTTCTTGGTTTTTGCTGGGTGTCGAAAAAGGCTTCACCGCGTAAATTTGTGCGGGCTATTCGAATTAAAAGGTACCCTGGTTCTTTAGGAGCCTTGCAGGATATTCACAAGCAGGCTAAGTGGAGTGGATGATATGAATGAACAGTTAAAGACGTCTACTCTAAGAAGAAATATATTGGTTTGGGTGATTGTATTACTAAGCATTTCCGGCTTACTTTTGTGGATTCGTGTTCCGAAGCCTGAAGAGGTAGCCGAGCCCAAAAAAGAAGAGCCTGTAAGGTTAGCTAAAGTAGTTTTACGCTCGTCACTTGCAGGCAGGTGGTACCCTGATGTCGCTGAAGAACTTCGGGGACAGATTGCAGGTTTTTTCCAAAGGGCTGAGGTTAAGCCGATAGATAATATTATCGCGTTTATTCTTCCCCATGCGGGATATCAGTACTCGGGTCAGACGGCAGCTTTTGGGCTTAAAAGCAATGGCAGAGAGTATAAGCGAATTGTTATTATCGGCCCAAGTCATCGTGTCCCTATGGAAGAGATGTTTAGTGTGCCGAGAGTAACGCATTACGAGACGCCACTGGGACAGATACCGCTGGATTTGGAATTTATTGATAAGCTGCTGGAATATTCTGTATTTCAGAACTTGCCGCGAACACACGAGAATGAACATAGCGTTCAGATAGAACTTCCATTGCTGCAATACTGCCAGGATAATTTTAAGCTTGTACCGATTGTAGCCGGCCGTTGTTCGGAGGAAAATATTAACAAGGCTGGTGCCATCCTGAGAAGTTTGGTAGATGATGGGACCCTCGTCATCGCAAGCTCGGATTTTGTGCACTATGGCAGCAACTATGGTTACGTGCCTTTCAGAGAAAATATACCTGAACAGATAAAAAAGCTTGATATGGGAGCATATGAGTTTATTGAAGCCGTCGATTGTAAAGGCTTTTTAGAATATCGACGCCGAACCGGTGCAACGATATGTGGTTATGTCCCTATAGCGGTGTTGCTTTCAATGTTAGACAAGCCGGTCAAAGCTGAATTGGTAAAATATGCTACTTCCGGCGAGTTGACAGGTAATTTTACCAACTCGGTGAGTTATCTTTCAGTAGTTTTTTCCGGGACATGGGGTAGTTTGAATCCTGGAATTGAACCCCAGGCAAGCACTTCAGAGTTGACAGAGGAGGAGAAAAGACGGCTTTTAGCTTTGGCCCGGAAATCGATAGCTCATTTTCTTCAAACGCGACGAGTACCACAAGTATCTGATTTGGGTATTACAATCGACGATAGATTAAAAGACCCTCGTGCGGCATTTGTAACCCTTAAAAAGGATTCACAGCTAAGAGGTTGTATTGGTGATATTTTCCCACGCCAGCCTTTGTATAAGTCGGTTATTACGAACGCTATCCATGCTTCAGTTAATGATAGGCGTTTTCTACCGGTAACAAGTGACGAATGCGGCGATATTACAATCGAGATATCAGCGCTGACGGCGCCCGAACCAGTTGCGTCGCCGGATAAGATTAGAATCGGCATAGACGGTGTTGTTTTAAATAAGGACGGCCGCTCGGCTGTGTTCCTGCCTCAGGTTGCCCCTGAGCAGGGCTGGGATTTGAATACTATGCTAACAAAGCTGTCTTTGAAAGCGGGGCTGGACGCCGATGCCTGGAGGGAGGGTGCGCAATTTTTGGTCTTTCAGGCGATTGTTTTTGGTGAGGAGGAAAGATGAGATTTACCGGCTGCGGTGGAAGTAAGTTGCAGGAGGACGGCGCAGCTGCTTTCGAGTTGATTTCCAGCGGGACGCGCTTGTTTCTGATATTCAGTTACGGCCTGTTTAGCATTTCGGCCCAAACACTTCTGTTTCGCGAGTTTATCACGAGTTTGGAAGGCAGCGATATAAGTGTTGGAATCTTCTTTGGCTCATGGTTTTTGTGGGTCGGTTTGGGTGCGGTTTTAATTTATAGAGCAAAGGCATTAGCTAAGTTTTTTCTTAAAAACATAGAATTTTTGTTACTGGCTTATTTGCCGGCCTTTATTTTAGAGTTGATATTGATTATTCAGGTGCGTGAGCTGGCAGGTATAGAATCCTATGCGCTGCTGCCTGTGCGAGCTATTCTGCTTTTATCAATAGTGGTAAATGCTCCTGTCAGCATCATTACAGGGATGTTTTTTCCAATTGCCTGCCGATGGTTTCAACAAGAGCAGGAGCTACCTGTCTCGCGTGTGTACATTATTGAAGCGGCAGGTAGTTTCATCGGTGGGCTTGGGGTAACTGTGCTTCTGGGCTTTGGTGTGAGCTTAATGAGGGTTTTCTTTATACTTGCTCTTATTGTTTCATTAGCGGCATTTGCGGTACAGTTTGCTAAAGCAAGACGGTACGCTAAATTAAAAATTAGGACACAACTTATGTCTTTAATCCCGCTTTGTGCTCTGCTTTGTATGGTCTTTGGAGCAGATAAAGCGTTAATGGGCTATGTGCGGGTTATAAAGTGGAGCAAGCTGCTTGCCGCCGATGCGTTGACCGGCTCATTCCAGACAGCTCAGGCAGAGTATCTCTATGGTGTCTACCATGGACAGTGGATAGCAATCCGTGAAGGCAGTGTCTGTGAATCGCTACCGGATGAAAGCACGACAGGTCGGATAGCTGCTATTGGTCTGTGCCAGAATCCTGATGCCAAGCGGGTTCTGATTGTTGGCTCGGGGCTTGGCCTTTGCTATCAATTCCTGCGCCTGCCGCAAGTTGAGCATGTAACTTGGGCACACTCCGACAACGAATATGTGCAGAAGGTCGGCGGATTTATATCACCTGAGCTCAAAGTCAGCGATGAACGCTTTTACGGTCTAACTACGGATGTCCGCTCGCTATTAGCTAAGCAAAAACAATATTACGACCTGGTTATCATCAATCTGCCTGATGCAACAAGTTCGGTTCTTAACCGGTATTACACCCTTGAGTTTTATCAACAGGTTAAAGAGGCACTGCGGGGCGACGGTGTTTTGGCAGTTCGTGTAGCGGGGGGAGAAAACATTATGGGCACCGAGCTGATAAATCTTGGCGCCTCGACGAAACTGACTCTTGAGAAGATTTTTACACAGCTTGCACTCACACCCGGGGAGGACACATGGTTTATTGCATCAGATTCTGAAAGACTAACCGGCGAGCCGGGTAGTTTGCGGGACCGTTTTGCCGCTATAAAGGGTGGTGGAAAGATTTTCCCCGCGGAAGGTTTGCTTTCTGTTTATTTGCCGGACCGCGCTGCATCTGCTATGGAGGGCTATAGCGGTGCGGATTTGCCGGAGGCCCTTTTGATTAATCGTGACCGCAGACCTCTGACTCACTTGTACAGTTTATTGCTTGCAGCGAAGCAATCTGGTGCTCCGATTACAAGAATTGTTAAACTGTTAGCTGTAGCCGGCCCGCTTGCTTTTATTATCCCTATTGTTGTTCTTATGGCTTTGCGGGTTGTTTACACACTGAGAGCAGCTCAGCAGGTCCGGTCAGAAGTTTGTGCCGGCAACGGGGCAAACACCTTATCGTCGTTGTCCAGCTTTGAGAGTACATTTTTGGTTTTCTCAACCGGCCTGGCAGGTATCGGCGTTGTGATTGTTCTAATGTATTTATATCAAACCCATTTTGGGTCGCTGTATCTGCATATTGGGGTCGTTTCTTCTTTGTTTATGGCAGGCTTAACTGCAGGCGCTATCTTGATTAGGCATTTGCTGGTAAGAAAGAGGAAAGTCCGGGCAGAAATACTGTTGTTTGCAGTGATAGCTGTGCACACGCTAATACTTGGCACGATAGCTTTTTGGCCAGGTGTTCAACCAACCCACCTGACTTTTGCTGTTGGATTTGTGCTCTGTGGCTTTTGTGCCGGCTGCTACTGGCCGCTGGCTGCTCGGCAGCTTGCTGATTGCGGTTTTGAAACTGGTCGAACCGGTAGCAAACTTGAGATGGCTGACCACCTCGGCGCCTCGATAGGAGGTTTGGTTACAGGCCTTGCACTTGTTCCAGTGCTCGGAAGCAGGTTAACGCTGTTTGTATTTGTTTTGCTTATACTGGCTAATGTGCCGCTTGCTGCGCTTAGAAGGTACAAGCCGGAAAAGGTCCGCTCTTTAGCTAAAATTTCCTTTGAGTTGCGCAGGCTCGGCTACATTTTATTTGGGGTGGGGATATCAGTTATCCTTTGCTCTAATCTGCTTGCTAAGGCTGGTGCAAGGCTCAGGCCGTCATTGCCGCAATATGCGGCTCAGGCGTTAGCAGGTGAGCTGCGCCTTGAACGAGTCTCGACAGCTGTGGACGATGGTGCTCGGGAGATTAGCTATTTTAGTGTTTATAAGCTAGTTGAAGCAGCGCCGGAAGAAACGGTCAAAGAAAGCCTAACTGGATACATCTTGAGCTCCGAAGAGTTCGCTCCAGAGGTTCGGGGTTTTGGCGGGAGAATGAATCTGGCTATATACGTGGACCCATCAGGGAGATTGACCGACTTTCACATAATTCGGTCAAATGAAACGCCCGCCTACCTTGAACTTCTCAGCGAGTGGCGTAAGCAGCTCAAGGGGCGTGGTCTTTTCCAGCCTCGGTCGTTAGCCGATGTAGATGCAGTAACCGGTGCTACAGTGAGCTCTAAAGCTGTTCTTTCGGCACTAGAATTTTCAGGCCGAAGGTTCACTGGACAAGTCCTCGGCCAGGCTTATCCGGAATACGAGAGCACAAGGGAACAAGAAGCCAAGAGTGCTTATGACTATCTGGCCAAATATCTGCCCGATAGCCACGGAATATATCTTATAAGCGCTTTTGCGCTTACTTTTCTTGTAATCTACCGTGGGGGATTCTGGAGTAGATTAGCTATCCTTTGCTTTAATTTTGTAGTCGGTGGACTTATTCTGAATGCTCAGTATTCCAGCGAGCAAATGGCAACGATATTGTCCTTGGACGGCCCGGCTGCAGGTTTGTCAGGGGCTTTTTTATTGGTTGTAGTAGTGCCGCTTTTGGTAATAATCTTCGGTAACATTTACTGTGGCTACCTTTGTCCCTTCGGCGCTTTGCAGGAACTGCTCGGCTACGTTGTCCCTCGTAGATTCAAGCAGCCGATACCAGCGGGAAAGGTGGGGAAGGCAAGATTTGTCAAATATGTGGTGCTTTTTGTTTTTATAATGGTATTCTTTGTTTCCAGGGACCGAACGACATTGGCGGCGGACCCGCTTATCTCAATTTTCAATCTTCAGCTTTCGGTTTCCGGTTTTCAGTTGGCGATTGCTAATTGGCAATTTTCAATGTTGTTAATAGTGGCGGTAGCTTTGATAGGCTCGATTTTTTATACGCGTTTTTGGTGCAGGTATCTATGTCCCGTAGGTGCTTTTTTGTCGTTGCTTAACAGTGTTGTGGTTCTAAAGCGCTTTTTGCCAGCCAAGAGATTTGGCAGATGCGAGTTTGGCCTTACCCCAAAGGACAAAATGGACTGCTTGTATTGTGACAAGTGTCGCTATGAAGGATATAAGGTTACAGAGGAACTTAGACCTTTGGTACCTCTGAAGGGGCTTTCCCGATACTTTGTTGTAGGAGTGCTTGTAGTTGCATTATTTGTATCAGCGGTTTCGGTAAATCGGTTCTTTCACGTCGTGCCGACCGGCTTTGTCCAGCCTGTCATTTCTGCATCGGCTGCCGGTCAGCCGAGAGATGTCAACCTGCAGCGTATTCGCACTATGATTCAGCAAAAAAGGCTTTCTGAGCAAGAAGCTGAGTTCTACAAGAAGGTCGATTAAAAAAGACCCTGCGTCGGGCTATTTGTAGGTCTGCTTTTAGGTGACGATTTTTAGCGTTATTGCTGCGGCTCTGGCTCATTCGGTTCGCCGGCTTGTACGGTTTCCTCAGGTTCTTCTTTATCCTTGATTAGCTCTGCAAGTTGCTTGGTCAGATTCTCGGCCTGGTATTCGACAATTTCATAGACCCATCCTCGATGTTTTGCTGAAAATTCTTTTGCCTTGTCTCTGGCCAGCAATTTGGCTTCTTTCTTCTTTAGCTCTTCTTCAGATTCAACACCGGCTTCCTTCTTGATTGGTGTTTTATCAGTAAACTCCGCGTCAAACATCGTATATGTTTTATAATCCTCTTTGGCAATTTTTTTGGCAATTTTGATGGTATAAACCGTGGAATCCTTTAGCCTGCAGACATATTGCCTGTTAAAATCCAAATCTTCATCCGCAGCTTTTGCAGTGCTCATTACATCGTTAAACCTGAGATTCGTCAAAGCGGTTAGGACCCTTTGGCAATCGTTGTCTCTTTGTTCTTTGCCTTCGGGAATATTTTCCATAAGGACACTGTGGTTTTTGGCTTTTAGGGTATAAGTTTCATCATCAAAGGTAACGGTTACCGACTCGATGTCGAGACGGTCGACCGAGATAAGTTTTCTGTCGATGTAGTCTATAGGCCGGTCCTTAATCCAAGGCGCTTCCGATGTTACATAAACACTATCACTCGAAACCAACCTTACATAGGTATCACGCCCCTCCTCTTTAATATTTCCTATGACAACACCGGTAATTAAAGATGAATCCAGCCTGAGAAATTTAACGACATTTCGTGCATTTTCCTCTGCTACTCCCAGATCTTTGTGATTGGCTGGGTCATCGGTATAGAGACCGGCGGTCTGAATATCCAGGCATGATGTAATCAATTTGTTTATTTCGCCAATAACAGCCGGATAATTATCCTTATTAGCAACGACAAATCGTTCAGCCTGTCGCTTTAATGTTACTGCATTTTCACCGGTTCCTATAGTAATACTGCCTATATCACCCGGGTCAAGCCCCTGAATGAGAAACAAGGGTGTGTCCATTTTAGCCGGTGGCTTGTTAGAAATGCGAGACTGAACAACAGCCCATATAACCATCAAAGCTGCGGCAATACCTAATATCGTAAGTTTTTTATTACCCATTGTAAAAGCTCTCCGAACAGATACTCTTTTTAAGCGTCACTCGCGTGGCTAATGTAATATCTCTTCCTCATGCTGCGACGGATGCCTAATATTATGGCAATTAACAAAATAACCGCTGGAGCTATTAACATATTAAAGTTCCTAAGAACGTTACCCAAACGCTCAATTCGCTCGCGCCTTTTCATCTTAACCTGACGTAGTCTTTGCTTGGCCTGATGGATTTTGAGCTCGAGTTCTTTTCTTTTTTGCAGTATTGAGCTTCCTATCACTTCTTCTTCGCCTTCCTGAGCGGATGCAAGGATGGATTTCAACTCGCTCTGGAAGCCAGCGATTTCGGCGTTAATTCTGGCTTCTTCTTCAGCAGTTTCGGTTTCTGCCTGCTGCTCAATTTCATCAACGACGCTGAACGGTCGCCTAAAGTTGCCTCGCGACCTTATCGAAATCAAATCGCTTGAGCCACGAAGGTCATCAATTGCATTCAGCAGCAAGGCACTATTGTCTCCGGCAACAACCTTGCCAAAAAAGAAATCTCTGTATGCAAGTGCATCAGTTATGAAATCCACATCTGCGAATACTACTACTGCGCAGTCTTGCTCTGCCTTTGTCAGGCCTGTAACATGCTTTGTGATTTTCTTATCATCACTTATGTCTTCTGTTTCATCAGGAGATTCCGACTCATTCGGCTCAACCACGACTTCTATGCCATCAGGAAAACTGCTTTTGAACTTGCCGGTAACCAGGCAGCCCATTGCTACAGGCTCGATGCCATCGATAAACCTGTCCATAAGTTTTGATGGTTCTGGGAACATCAACTCCATAGAGCTGCTTACCGACCAGCTGTTACCTCTATTGGTTGTCGTAATGAGAGGTATTCGCTCAATCTGAATGCTCTCTTCCTGTTTGTCCTCGTCCGAAAGCGATGCTTCTGTCAACACCCCGGCAAATAGAACTCTGACCTGGTTAAGATTCGCCGTTATAACATTGTCGGCATTAAAACATGGCTGTATCAGATTGAGAAAGCCGATGATTTTCTCTGGTCTCTGGTCGCTGATTATTGAGGCCGTCAAGGCCAGGTTTCTATCACCTGCAAATGTGTCCTTGGGCATTTCAAGTCCCCAATTTCGCATTAGAATATTCAAGTCCGAATTTTGCATGGTTGTTCCCTGTACTCGCATCGCCATTCGGTCCGGCTCATCAGCAAAACAATGAGGGTCGACACAGACAACGGTTCTGCCGCCTTTTAGTATAAACTGGTCTATTGCAAACAATGTCTTTTCCAGCAGGTTTTTGGGGTGAATAACCAAGAGAATATCAATGTCCTTAATATCGTTGGTGTCATTGGGGATGTTCACGACTTCATATTGCTGCCTTAATTGCTCGACAATTGCCCATGGTGGTCTCGGCTGCTGGCCCTGCATTCGCATCATCTGGGCCATATAACCGCTCACATCTTCACCCATTACGGGTAGCGAGCTCAAAATGCCTATTTTTGTTTTTTGACGTGTTATTGCGGTATCTATCAAATAGCTTATGTCGTACTCGACAAAGTTTTGACGTTCAGGCGAAAAAAATGGTATAATCTTTTCAACACCAAATTGTGTCTGTACCACGAGCCCGAAGAAGAAGTTCTCCTCCTCAGTTATGGCAAATCTCCTCAGGCCGTAGCGCATGGCCTGGAGTTCGTTATCAGAAAAAGGCCTTGGGTCAATTACCTGCAGGTCAATCATACCTTTAGCAGCAGTGACATATTCTTCCAGCAATGTTTTGACAAAATAGTAGTAATTGTTGAAGTATCGAATCTGGTCCGGACCCTTCAATGCGGCGGTTTTTGCATAGTAAAACTTTATTGTAATGGGCTGATTGAGCTTAGACAGAATCGCCTTTGTTCCATCCGAGAGTGTATAAAGTTTCTGGTCGGTGATATCAAACTTCAACGACTTGCCAAGACTCTGGAAGATACTTATGGCGCAAAAAACGATTATTAAAACAAAGATTACAGCAATAATTGCTCGGATTGTTCTGTTCATCAGCTTGCCTTCCTTTCCTCTAAAATAATCATACCGGCAGTAACCCAAGCGATAATCAATAAGACAAAGTAAGAAAGATCTTCAAATTTAAGCACACCTTTCTGGATTGATTCAAAGTGCCCTTGGAAACTCATATTCTCTACAGCTGCAACCAAGCCGGCAGGTGAAAATGTCGAAAGATAATTTAAAGTTGTTGGCATGCCCGCAAAGACGAGCACTCCGCAAGCAACTACCGAAAGAACAAAGCTTATCACCTGGTTCTTACTGACCGCGGAGAAGAAGCAGCCGACGGCAAGAAATCCACCCGCCATCAACAAACTCCCGAGGTAACCGGTAATTATAAGGCCGACATCGGGGTCGCCGAGGTATGAAACCGTAATTACCATAGGGAAAGTTAACGCAAGTGCAATCGCAAGAAAAAACCAGGCTGCACAGAACTTGCCTAAGACGGCCTGGCTTGCTGTAATCGGCAGAGTAAGCAGCAGTTCAATTGAGCCTACCCTTCGCTCTTCTGCCCATAGACGCATTGCAGTAGCAGGTACCAGAAAAACAAACAACAGAGGCATATTCGTAAAAAAAGCATACATATCAGCCTGCCGTATTTCAAAGAAGCCCTGCTTGAATGTCAGATACCCCGAAAAAAACAAAAAGACAACGAGAAAGACATAAGCAACAGGGGTAGTAAAATAAGATTTTACTTCCCTTTTAAATACTGCCCAGAAGCTATTCATTTTGTACTCCTATGTAAATTTCAAGCTGTATCTATGAATTCAGAATAAATTTAAGCGACTTTACTTTTTGTAATCTTGCGAAACACTTCATCCAAACTGCAGCGGTGCTCTTGCTTAAGTTTTTCGGGTGTTGAATCCACCAATATGCGTCCTCTTGAGATAATTATCATTCTTGAGCACACGGCTTCGACTTCTTCAAGAATATGGGTGGATACGATAATGCACTTGTCCTTGGCCATCTTGTTTATAAGCCCTCTGACCTCATGCTTTTGATTAGGGTCGAGTCCATCGGTGGGTTCGTCGAGAATAAGCACCTCCGGGTCGTGGATTAAAGCCTGGGCCAGCCCCACACGCCGTCTGTATCCTTTTGACAGCGTTTCGATAGTTTGATGATATACAGATTCAATCGAGCACATCGGAACAATGCGGTCAAGCGCTTGCTTGCGTTTCTTGCCGAAAAGCTGTCTGACATCACACACAAAGTTTAGAAAACCTCCCACAGTCATCTCATCATAGGCCGGCACGTTCTCCGCTAAGTAACCAAGCGACCGCCTTACCTGTATGGGTTTTTTCAAAATGTCATAGCCACAGATAGTAGCTGTTCCGCTGTCTGGGGCGAGGAAACATGTCAGTATTCGCATTACTGTGCTTTTTCCGGCTCCGTTAGGCCCGAGGAAGCCTAAAACCTGCCCCTTTTCAACATCGAATGATACTCCGTCAACAGCGACTATTGCCCCAAAATTACGTCTCAACTCCCTTACGCTTATCATATTCTTCTCCTACGATAATCCTTAATAGAACCCGCTGGTGCGGATGTTAGTTCATTTATATTATTCTCCCGTTCAGACTATAGACCCGCAATTATGGTGATTTTTCGAAAGATGTCAATACCCCCAATCCACCAAAATTCGTTGATAATGACAAGCCTGCCACAGCCAAGTTATGGGTCATTTGAGGTAACTTGTAAGCTTGGGGTTCAAAAGTTGATGAAAAATGTAACGAAGTTGATGTGGATGACGGTTTTTGAGGTGTGGAAATGGTTGATTTAGATGGAAAATGGAGGCGGGGGGAAATCGAACAAATTTGCTTTGCAAATTTCCATAGGGGCTCCGCCCCTCTGGCGGTCGCTGTGCTCTCTGTCACCCCTACGACATGGGAAAATTCTTTTCCCATGCCCTTTTAGGGTTCTAATCCCCTCACCAGGGAAGCAAACCCAATGGAGGCGGGGGGATTCGAACCCCCGTCCCGAGATGCTTCAAAACAGGCGTCTACATGCTTAGTCGCTTTATTATTTTTCGCCTTGCCAAGCGCCAAACGACAGGCTCTGGGCTCGGCTATTTCGGGATTAATCTTGCCGAAGTCGGCCCGAACAACCGACTCGGCCAGCCTGCTTTCTGACGCCCATATCAAACTCACAGGCAAAGTCTGAGAGGACGGGCTGCTAATTAAGCAGCCATTTGCAACTGATAGTTGCCGTTTAAGTTTTGTTGCCGGATGATTAGCCAGGCCAACCGGCGTCCTGGACATGCGACCTGCTTCTCCGCTATCCGGTCGAAGCCGTTCGCCCCCATATTTACTTTTCAAAAACCCAATTCTTGGATTCAATAAAGCACTTACAACTGTGTTATATTATATCGTTTGTTTAGCTGGGTAGCAACACAAGTTTGTTTTTGTGCTGAAATTGGGTTTGATTGGGTTTGTTTTTGCGGAGGCCGAAGGTGTGGTTCATTTTCATAATCCTTTGTTAAAGCTAAGTCTATGTTCATTTCGGCCTTTGGGAAATTGGGTTTGTTTTGCATAATTTAGGGTAATAAATTCCCGCGTATAAAAACATAAACTATTATTGTAACGTTGGCCGGGCACAAAGGGGATTTTCAATCGAGAGCAGTGTAATTGGTTAAATGTCATTTCACAGGCCGGATTCACTTTTTTCATAGCGTTTCGAGAAAA
>CP070728.1:38131-65470 GCA_020351025.1 Planctomycetota bacterium | reverse complement strand
TCTGGCTCCGGAGGCCAACGCTCTATCCAATTGAGCTACAGGCGCAACTTAACACACTATAAATCGAAAAGACTTATAGTTGAATTTTATCTTTAATCTTACAGCCGGCAGGCAACTATTTCAAGAAAATTCAGACCGAATTGTATAACCTGCTTAAGGTTTGCGATTTCTTATTTTGCTGTCCTGCTGTTCGGTTTATAATAACACTGTGGTAAAAAGAAAAAGTGAATTTAACAGGTATAGAGAAAATGGGAATCGGCGAACGACACCGGGTAGTTAATTTGCTTGTACGGGTTTCGCTGGCAAAATAGTCTTGTATGTTGTGCCCTTGACCATATTGGGTTCACTTTCCATCATGCTTTTATTCTGTTTTTACCACCACGGAATCTTCCTCCCGTATACCCTCCTTTGGCAACGTGAGGTAGAAATTGTTTCTTAGCTCATCTTCCCTTTCGACCCATATGTGCCCATTGTGCATTTCCACTAATTCTTTAGCTATTGGCAAAGCCAGAGCCAAGCCATCTTCCCCGCTGTGCTGAACCTGCTTTTTAATTTGGGCAAAGGGGCAGAGAATGTTATCTATCTCGTTACTTTCAATACTTGGGGCCTCGTGTTGCACCTTCACTGTAATCTCATTGCCCATATCTTTTGCTTGTATACTGATATGACCATTGGGGGGAGTTAACTTTGTTGCCTTCTCAATAAGGTTAATTAGCACCTGCTTTATCTTATTATTATCTGCTTTGACAACAAGCTTGGAATCAGGCAAAGAGCTTTCTAATGCAATACGTTTTTCAGCTGCCAGCGGTGATAAAGCAGCTATAACTTCTGAAATTAACGACTGGAGACTAAACTTAGTCGTCTTCATTTTTATTTTGCCTGCATCAATCTTCGAAATGTCAAGAAAGTCGCGGATAATCCTTCTTATCCTGTTAGTGTCTTTCTCGGCCATTTCCAGATTTATTTGTGTTTTCGGGGTAATTTTGCTTTGAGTATTTGCCTTAAGCTCGTGGATAATATTGTTCAAAGCATCCAGCGATATCCTTAGCTCATCTGCAACCGCAATAGCTAATTCACTTTTTAGTTGCTTTTGTTTCTTCAACTGCTGAATAGTGGTTCTAAGTTTGTCTTCTGCAAAGAGACGTTCAGTGATATCACGAGCTACCCCGACAAGTGCAATTTCTTTTCCATTTTCATCGCTAATAACAGACCTGGAAAGAGAAACCGGGAATTCGCTGCCGTCTTTTCGTTTGTGGTAAAACCCAACTTCCCAGCCACTAATAGCTTGACAGGTTTTTCTTGCATTAGCGTTTTGATGACTTTCCTCCCACAGAATATTACTGTCTTTTCCAATGACCTCTTCTTGCTTATACCCGTAAGTTTCACAGAATGCTTCGTTGACGAAGATAATCTTGTTCTCCATATCAGTAATGTGGATACTTTCATCGGTGCTCATAATGGCATGTGATAGCAATTGGCGTTTTTCTTCCACTTGTTTGTGCTCTGCGATTTCGAGTTTCAATTGTTCGTTTGACCTTGCAAGTTCAATGGCCTGTTTTCGGAGCTTTCTCTCCCCAACCCATTTCTCCACTAATGCCGATGCGCATTGGCGAATCTCATGGGCATGGAAAGGCTTCTGAATATAGAGAAGTTTATCTGCTGGCGGAACGCGGTAACTGATATCCAGAGGGTCGACATCGGAATAGGCGGTTACTATGACTATGTGTATATACCGATCGAGTGCTCGGATATGCTCAGCTGTCCAGACACCATTTGGACCAGGTGGCATGCGCACATCAAGAAAAACAACAGCAAAAGGTTTCTTTTGCTGAAGGGCTACTTGTACTTTTTCGACAGCTTCATCGCCTTGATGGCATAGTACAAGCTCGAATGAAATAGCAGCAGAGCTCGGACAACTTTTGCCAAAAAGCTTTGCCTCCTTATCTTTCAAGTCGGCCTCTGCCTTACCCGAATCTGCAGATGGACACAGGACGTTCTGAAATTCATCCAAAATGGCTTGCTCATCATCGACCACAAGTATTCGTGGACTATATGGGTCTGTTTCTTTCATGCTCTTACCCCCATTTTTTCATCTAAAACACTCACTGCTTTCCGAGAAGTGGGAAGCAATATGTGGAAGCATGCGCCTCGATTTCTCCCCTCACTTTCCGCGTATATCCGTCCCTTCATCCTTGAGATGGTATTGGCGCACCAGTGCAGACCGATCCCTCCGGAGAGGCTCCGTTTTGTGGAAAAACCTCTTTCAAAAATATGATGGAGATGTTGTGGCTCGATACCTACTCCGTTATCACTAAACTGGACGTGGACCATATCTAAACCGTTTACCTCATCAATCGCTGCTCGAATGCATATCTTGCCCTGAATTGACCCGGCTTTGACAATCGACTCCGCAGCGTTAATCAGTATGTTATTGAACACCTGCAGCAGGGTAATGCTATGTGTCATTACTGGTTCACTTGACTCAATGCTGGGCTCTATTTCGATAGAAATCGCATCACGCAGTTCACTTGGCAGGAGGGCAAGAGATTCTCGCACAACTTCGTCCAGTTTGACCTCTTCGGAGGGCAGTGTCATTCGGCTGAACTTGCTCTGCTCTTTAAGCATTCCTTCGATCTGGGTAATTTCCTTAGCAACATTGTCCAGTTTGTCATTCGTTTCTCGGATTAGAGCGAAGAGACTTTCCCTGGATAGATTTATGAATGAGGTCAGCTCTTCCCTACGCTTGTCTGAAGAACTACCATCGCTTAACTCGGCTTGGGCTATTTCGATTTTCTCAATTGGTGCTTCCCGGAGCTTCTGCCGCAGGCCATCAATATGCGAAATCATCGGTGTGAGAGCATTTCTAATGTTGTGTAAGACTCCCGAGGCCATTTCTGCCATGCCCAAATGGTAAGACTGCTCAAGCAGTTTCTTTTGCGCCTCGCGCAGCTTTTGGACCATATGCTCAAATTCTCGTGCCAGTGTACCGATTTCATCGCTACGGTGCGTAGGTAATCCTGCAGAGATATAATTGCTCTTGCCGATTGCTATTATATGGTTCGTCAACTTCTTGATCGGACTTACCACCATACGTCGAAGTAATATCAGCAAAACAAGCAACACAGTTAATCCGGCAGTAAGAATTGAAAGAAGAGTAGATCGGATAAGCGAAGCCAGTCCTCTGGCTCTAATGTCTCGAGGAATATCTGCTCTCATTAGAAGGGCGGGAGCTCCTTTGATGTCGGGTAGGAGCGTGTAGGTTTGTAAGATGTTCTTACTAAGTTCCCGTACATGAAACTGGGACCGCGCTTTGATATGTTTAATCGCATCTTTTTCCTTCGCTGGAATCGAGTTGTTTGCTATAGACCAAACTTTAAGTTCAACAGACGCCCGCTGAGCAAGTGCTTGGATAGCGTTATCACTGAGGAAGCGCCCAATAATGAGAGTACCACAGATTAGTCCCTTATTTTTGCTTGAAATAATAGGTCTGGATGCCACCAGCATTGGTGCTCGGTCTGTTATAAAGACACCTGCGGTAGAACTTTCAACAAATTTGTGCCCAAGTAGCGGATGTGTTTTAGGCAAAGAGCCAGCGGGGAACTGATTCAGTTGTATTGTCTCCTCTGTTTCGGGGTCTCGAATTTGACCCCAGACTACCTCGTTTTTTGCGTTGCATATGTAAATAAGGTTGAGATTATTTTCTGCGAAACACTCGATTAACAAATCGGTGCTAATATAGGCATCGTTTCGGTCTTCAACAAACTCATATATATCACTCCATTGTGTCCAATTTTTGGTTGTCGTTTCGAGATGATAAATTTCTCTTTTAAGGTCCCCGACACAGCGTCTCATACTTTTTTGGGCTTCATCGTGCTCAAATGAAATAAAACTCGGTAACACAAAAAAGTGGAGGCTTGCATAATCCAAAGCCGCATAGATGCTAACAACGGCTGATATCATAAGCACTATTTTCGTCTGTAGCGACATTGGGTATACCTTTTTGCCTACGAGTGTGACCATTGGCAATTACAATTAATTTCACAGACGGGTATCATATCGACAAATAATGGTAGCAGCATTGCCCGAAATGGATACAAATATTTCATAGTCAGGCCAAAGTATAATAAAAAGGCAAAATCAAATTTGTTAAAAATAAAAAAACTTTATTATTGTCCCGATAATAATTTCGATTTTGCACTTTTGTGAACCTAAGCACAAGTCTTAACTAATGCATTAAAACAGCAGCGGTTCTTTTAGGGCGAAAGAGATCTGTGTAGCATTAACATTGCGCGTCTGAGAATTTTTATGCTAGGCCAGACTAACTACGTCCTAAAAAGGGTTATTATCGGTCGCTTGGCCATAATCGGAGGCCTGGTAAAGCAGTTTAAAGTATGTTCATCTTCAAGTTGCCACACTGGGATGTCGATACTGATTGCGGGATAATTCACTGATTATGTAGACGGGATTACCATGGAAAAGCAAGACCCCATAATTTCTTTTCTTATGGAAGAGAATATTCTCGATGAGGAAACGCTTCAAGCTGTCATCGACGAGCATCAAAAGAGTGGACGAGGTCTAATAAGCATACTTAAGGAACGAGCTCTCGTCAATGAAGACCAGCTCACGAGGGTTATCGCGGCTGCAAACAAGATAGAGTTTATCAATCTTTCACCTGAAGATGTTGACCCAATCGTAGCACACTTTGTGTCCTATGAAACTGCCAGTCGGTACAATGTAATTCCATTAAGGAAGGAAAATGAACAGTTGGTGGTAGCGATGAGTTCTCCTTTGAATCTCTCGGTCCGGGATAGTATCGAGATTAAATCCGGATATAAAGTTATTCCGGTTGCTGCAACACCAAGTGCTATAAGCAGGGCAATACATTATCACTTTGATGTAGCTAACGTAACCAAGCAGGCTATCGTATCGATGCGTCTGAAGGATGGCCTTGAAGATGACACCCAAGATTATGAGGCGACTCAGAGATCTTTAAGAGTTGCCGATTCCCCCATAGCGAAGTTGGTTTCTTCTATAATAAGCGGTGCCATTGACGCCCGCGCAACCGATATACACATTGAACCGCTGGCCTTTGATGTGAGAGTGCGGTATCGCGTGGACGGAATTTTACACAGCGTTCTGGATGTGCCCGTGTCAGCGCAGCTTGAGGTGGTTTCACACATCAAGATTATGGCAGGCATGGACATTTCCGAGCGAAGGCTTCCTCAAGACGGGCATATTACTGTGCAGCATAGTGGCAGAGGGTACGACCTGAGAGTTTCCTCCCTGCCATCGGTAGGAGGAGAAAAGATAGTTATCAGAATTCTCGATAAGAATGTAGAGAGGTGGTCGCTTGACTCTATTGTGACCTCACGTGAGGATAATCAAAAATTTCGAGAAATGTCGTGCAACCCTTATGGAATGATACTTCTGACTGGTCCAACCGGCAGCGGTAAGACCACGACGTTATATTCAGTTCTGCAATTGCTAAACACGCCCGAGAAAAACATTGTTACTGTCGAGGATCCTGTTGAGTATCATCTGGATGGTATTACGCAGATGCAAGTTAAACCAGCGGCAGGTCTGACATTTGCATCAGCCTTGCGAAGCATGGTTAGGCAGGATCCGGATATCATATTGGTTGGTGAGGTTCGTGATCTGGAAACCGCCGAAATAGCTATCAGTGCTGCGTTAACAGGGCACCTCGTACTGAGTACTCTTCACACTAACGACGCAGCTGGTGCGATATCACGCTTAATCAATCTTGGGATACCATCGTTTCTTGTTGCATCGGCTCTTTTAGGGACGGTGGCTCAAAGGCTTATAAGGACATTTTGTCCCCATTGCAAGCAGCTCTATCAGGCAACTGAAGAGGAACTAAAATGTTTGTTAGGCACATCTAATAGGGATAATAAGATTGAACTTTACCGGGGAGTAGGATGTACGCTCTGCCAACACACTACGTATCATGGCCGAAAAAGCATCTACGAGATATTGCTTATTTCTCAAGAAATAAGGAAAATGATAGTTGAGGGGAGCAGCGACGATGCAATTAAGCAACAGGCAATCAAGGAAGGTATGAGAACCCTTCGTATGAGTGCAATTGATGAAGTTCTAAACGGCGTAACAGCATCGGACGAACTAATGCGAGTTGTTGACATAAGGAGAGAGTGATGGCAGTCTACCAGTACACCGCCAAGGACGGAACCGGAAGAAAGTTCACTGGAACATACATCGCTGATAATCTTATTCTACTACGTGAAGAACTTGGGAAAATAGGCTACGTTCTCGTTAACGCCCGTGAGTATAAAAACCGCGTAATAAAACACCGGAAAATAAATCGCTTGGAAGTGATGAGTTTTGCCTATAGGTTCTCAGAGATGTATGCAGCAGGGATGCCTATCCTAGCATGCCTCGAGACGCTTGAGCGACAGCTGGACAATCAGGCCTTTAAGTATATAATCGCGGACATCGCGAACGCCATAGAAGTCGGTTCAAGCCTGAAAAACGCCTTTGGGAAATACAAAAACATATTTTCAGATTTTTTTCTCGGAATGCTTGATGCTGGAGAGTCTGGGGGGAAATTGGTAGCTACGCTCGATATGAGTGCTAAATATCTGGAAAAACAGGTGGACATAAGACGCAAGATCAAGTCCGCTTTTGCTTATCCGATCGTAGTGAGCATTATGTGTCTTTTCCTATTTGTTTTCTTAGTGGTCTTTGTTGTTCCGGTATTCACAAAATTATACAACACTATGCATGTGCCTTTGCCTGGACCTACTCGTGCTCTCTTGATATTAAGCTCTTTTATCGTGAACTGGGGTTGGGCAATTCCTTTTGTGGTGCTCGGCGTAGTACTATTATTACGACAGGCGCGAAGAAACCCACGGATAGGATTAATGTGGGATGTATTTAAGCTGAACATGCCTGTTTTCGCAAGACTTAACCGTTTAATCCTTGTTTCCCGGTTTATACGGACATTTTCGATGCTGGCTTCTGTAGGAGTACCGTTTATTGATGCTCTGGATATAGCATCTGGTGTTGCTCATAATCTCAGAATGTCCCAAATTGCTGAAGGATTGCAAAAAGCGGTTGCAGTAGGTAATCCTCTTGGGCAGTCCCTCAAAGATTATGATATTTTTCCACCGGTAGTAACACAGCTAGCTGTTGCCGGTGAGGAAGCAGGGAGGTTGCCGGAAATGCTGAATAAAGGTGCAGAAATTCTTGACAGAGATATTGACCGGACTGTGCACAGCCTGCTTGTGAAACTGGAACCAGCTTTGACATTTATCATGGGGTCGATTATCGCATTTCTTCTTATAGCTGTATATTTGCCGATGTACGATTATATGGCTCATTTAAAGTAATAAAAAATTATGGCATCGCAAGACTCCGCATAGAGAAGTGGAGAACCATTGTATTAAATCTTATTAGCTGCTTGACTAAGGTTGTTTTTGGGTTATTATTTACAAAAAGAGGGAAAATAATGAGGGTCATCCGATAAAAGGTGGTTTCAGCGCCGGCCATGAGGGGTTGTCGAACCGGGCAGGTAATTTCTCTGCAATATTTTTGACAGCTTTGTAAAGTATCTGTTTTTTTTCGCCGATGGTTTTGGTGCTTTTAGCAAAACTCAAATTCGAAAAAGCTATCTTTTTGAAAGGGGTAAAATATGAGAGGTATAAGAGGCTTCACACTTGTTGAACTGCTAATTGTGGTTTTGATTATAGGTGCTCTGGCAGCAATTGCTGTTCCGAGAATTACCGCTAGTGCAACGACTGCCAAGAACAATGCCTGCAAGACTAACGTTGATGTGATAAACACCCAGATTGAATTGTACAAGGCTGACATAGGTTCGTGGCCATCTGCGTTAACAGATGTGACGGGGGACGTCAACTATTTTCCCGATGGTGCACCTGAATGTCCTTATTCAACAGCCTACACTATGAATTCTGACAATCGGGTTCCTGACCACGGCCACTAATAAAGAGCAGAGCAGTAGCTGGTTAAAAATCAGATACACGTTTTCCGTGAACACAAAAGAGAAAATGATGGCTGCACGCTGTCAAGGGTCATCCTTTTCAATTTTTAAGATTGATTTGCACAATGGCCAGGCTCAAAAAAGCTTATACATTGGTCGAGTTGTTTATACTGCTGTCAATTGTAGCCGCTCTTACCGTTATCGCAGTCCCAAGGCTCAAGCTTGATACCTTGTATCGAATCAAGGCCGATACGGTTGCAAGAAAAGTCGTTGCTGACCTAATGCTCACACGGGCACTGGCTATAAACAATTCGGCAACAAATGTCGATGGATTTGCGATGAACATGCTTGGTAGCTCGCCATATACTGGCTACGAAATAGTGAACCTCGATACAAGTGAAGTTGTCGACACGTACACCGTCGACTCACTGATATCGCTGACCGGTGGTACTCCTTTTCAGTTCGGTCCCTTGGGAAACCTGTTGGACGGCAGTGCTACACAACTGAACGTCTCGTCACAGGGCAAAACATTTACAATCACGGTTATTTCTGCTACAGGTGGCGTCAAATGCCAGCTAAACTGAAAACTACCCTTAGAAATGGCAGAGTAAGTCGTCAGCGCAGCAAAGGTCTGACTATTATGGAGGTTGTCGTGGCTTCCATGCTTCTGGCGGTGGCGATGATCCCCGTTCTTAAAGCTCTAACCGCGGCTCATGCTGTAGATATAAAGATTGAGGAAAGAACACGCAGTTTTGTGCTTGCCCGTGCAAAACTCGATGAGATAAGAGCAAGGGCTCTTTATAGCTTCAGCACCGATTTTGAAGACCCTTCTTCTTCAGTGGATGGGGACTACTTGTGCAAAGTTGATGGATTTCCTGTGGACTCAAGACTGCAAGAGGTTTTGAAAGACATTCAGGTATCAGTTGGATACGACGACAACAATAACAGCATCCTCGAGGATTCTGAAATTGAGGTAACTTTGCGAACCCTCCTGGCTAAGAGAGAACCATAGCTTATAGGACGCATATAGACAAACTTTATTCAGCCCACCTTGGTTGCTAAAAAGGCCCGATAAAGGCTCGGCTTTTGAACAAGATGGACACAGCAGCAGCCGCTTTTGAAACCCTGAGTATTTACAATGATTGTTCGAATCTTCGGTTGTAGTGGTGCCTTTGTTAAACCGATAAGCTGACTATGTAAATTACCCAGAAATTGGAGGTCTAAAGGTCTTATGTTAAAGGCACTTAGGCGAGATAAGCTAACGCCGGCTCTGACACTTACTGAGATGATGATAGCGGTGGTAATCATGGCCATTGTATTCGCTGCTGTCGCGCCTCAGTTAAGAGCCATTCAAAACAGCTGGGCTTCGAAAAAAGCCAATCTCGAGGTAGTCGAGAACGGCAGAGCACTAATGGACCATATCACTTTACATTTGATGGCGGCAAAAACAATAACCGCCGTAAGCAGCTCAACCGAGACTGAGGGCTACATCGAGTTCGAAGACAATGATGGTAATACAATGCGATACGATATTGCCGCCAACAACTATGTTGAATTCGGCCCTGTTGGAGACCTTGCAGATTTGGCTGGGCCGGTCAGCCAACTCCAATTTACCTGCTACGATGCCTGCGACTTCGATACCGCTATAGCGGAACCTAACCTGATTCGCTACGTGCAGGTTCAGGCGACTCTTACCAACTCTGCCCCGCTCGGCCAGGATAGAACATTTACCGCGAGGACCTACCTTCGCACCAATTTTAACGAGGAAGTGACTGGTTACGAACCTTATGTCGTTATCGGCTCTGCATTTGAGTTTGATGCCTCAGCCGGGGTATCTCCGGCGATTTGCAAGATAGATAATGCGCATTACCTTTGTGCTTATCAGGGTGGCGGTGGCGACGGTTACACGGTTGTCTTAACTGTTGATACTAATAATTGGACACTTTCAAAAGAAACGCCGGTCGTGTTCGATGCAGTGGGAGGTGGCGCTCCTGCATTATGTCAAATAGATGCTACGCATTACCTCTGCGCTTATGAAGGAGGAGGAAGCAGTGGTCGTGCTGTTGTCCTGACCGTAAATCTGGTAACTTGGGCAATAAACGTTGGGGACTATAGCATTTACACTGGGGGCACGGGTCAATCGGCCAAGGGTGAAAAACCGGCGCTGTATCGAATAGACCAGGAACATTATCTTTGTGCGTATCGGGATTTGGACGGCAAAGGTCGGGCGGTTGTCCTGGAGGTGGACACGAGCAGTTGGGATGTATCCGGGCTAACGCCCTTTGTGTTTGATAGCCAACAATGCATAATTCCGGCTTTGGCAAAAGTAGATGAGACCCATTACCTTTGTGCTTATGAGGGGCAGGATAACGATGGCTGGGCGATTGTCCTGGAGGTGGACACGAGCAGTTGGGATGTATCCGGGCTAACGCCCTTTGAGTTTGATACCCTCCAAGGCATGGGTCCGGCTTTGGCAAAAATAGACGAGACCCATTACCTTTGTGCTTATGAGGGGCAGGATAACGATGGCTGGGCGATTGTCCTGCAAGTGAACACGAGCAATTGGAATGTATCCGGGCTGACGACGCTTGAGTTTGATACCCTACAGTGCACAGGTCCGGCTTTGCTGAAAGTAAACGACAGCCATCACCTTTGTGCCTATCAGGGAGATGGAGAGGATGGCTGGGCAGTTGTCCTGGAGGTCGACTTGAGCGATGGCTGGAATGTAGAGAAGCTAACACCGCTTGAATTTGATACACAGAGAGCCATAGAACCGGCTTTAGCAGAAATAGACGACAGCCATTACCTTTGCGTCTATCAGGGTTTTCAGGGATACGGCGATTCGGTTATCTTAGGATTAGGCCCGCCAATATTACCGTAGAGTTCTCTTAAAATTATGAAAACAAAAGCTAAAAATGCTGGTTCGGTCTTTATGATAACTGTGTTTGTGATAGCCTTTCTATCAGCTGTAGTTGGAGGCATTTGCCATATTAACGCCCAGGAAATCCAGCTTATGCGAAACCAGATCTGGGCTGCACAGGCACTGGCCACAGCCGAGGCTGGCTTGAACGAGGCTATGGCAGAACTCCGCCTCGATAAAAACTGGTCCGCTGGTTTTCACAACAAAGTATTGAGCTCTGGCTTATACACAGTAGTTGTCGGTACTGACGAAATAACAGCAACCGCTTCGGTGGACTCCTGGCCGGGGTATACCGCCAAGATAAAAGCCCGGTTTTCGGTAAAGGAGGCTTCTCCATATGTAATACGAATAGACAGTTACGAGGTTAATGAGTACTCCGAATAGGACAGATTATGTTTGAAAAGACCGCTTTAGGGATAGATATTTCTGATAAGACAATCAGCTTGGCTGTTTTGAAGCGCAGCAAGAATAGCATCGAGTTGGTCAAAGCGGCCAATGGCCCCGTTCCTGACGGCGCCGTAGATGACGGGAACATCAAAGATCCCGCAAAACTTTCCAAGGCCATAAAGGAGTTGAAAAGTCGCGCTAATATACGTACACGTCGAGCAGCAGCATCGTTAATTGCTAATCCCACTGTTATGCAAATCTTAGACTGTCCAGACCAAGTTGCAACGGGTTTAGGGCAATATGTTCGAAATGAAGTGGAACACTATGCTGCCTTAACGGGCGAGCAAGCTGCCATGGACTTCTGTACAATCGGTTCTGGGCTACGTGGCGCTAATATGCAAGTCCTTGTTTTTGCGACCACGCGGAGAAGGGTGACTGATATAGCCAAAGTATGTCATCAAGCCCGTTGTAGTGTTCGCATAATTGAGCCGCCACTGCTGTCCTGCATTAGAGCATTTTATGCTAAACAGATAACTCCGAAATATGATTGTTATGTACTCATAGCTCTGTTGCATGGTAGTGTTTTAAATCTATGCGTATTCAAAGACCTGAATTTCAGTTTTATCAGAACCAAGGACATCGGTGAAGAAATGGCGGATGGGGATAAACTCTGTAGATGGCTTGCTGAGGAGATAGATGAAGTTATTAAATTTTATAATGTCGAGATTCCGGAAGGTCCGAAAAATTGGGAAATCACTGTTGTTGCAGATTCTAAGCAATTACCGCAGGACGCTGAAGAGTCCCTCAAGGCTAAAGTACAAGGCACCGAGGTGCAGGTCAGAACGCCCGAAAACGCGTATCAGGATATATCTCTTGTGGGAGAAAGTGCCTCAAGCACAACTTCACCAGTAGCAGTAGGCTTGGCCATGAGACTCTTGGGTATTAAAGAATCTAATTTAACGGCGAATCTACTTACTCAAGAGTCGCTCGAGATGGAAACCATAAAGAAAGATGCTCTCATAACAGCTAATGCTATAGGTGTAATTCTGTTAGTTATGTTGTTGGCCGTTGTCGTAGTGAACTACTTGACAAAAAGGGTGAATAAAAACGTCTTCCAAGTGAAACAGACACAGCTGTCACACAAAACACTTAATCTGCTTAGACAACAGGAATCGTTAGACAGGCAAATCAAAGAACTATCTGGTAATCCTTTCGAGGCGAATAAGATTTTAGCACATCCTAATATGGAATGGCCTGTTATCTTGAGAGACATAAAGAACAGAACACCAAAAACTGTGCGTATAAACGAGTTGTTGAACAAAGAGAGTTCTAAGGTGTCCCTCAAAGGTTTTGCGCTTTCATATGAGGCTATTCGTTTGTTTGTAGATTTGTTGAACCATTCGGAGTATATAGATTCAGCTTCTTTGGTTGAGACGGAAAAATATGACAGTGGCTATATTGCAATCATGTATACAATCGATTGTTTTTTTGCCACAAAAGGAACATAGCAGATGTTGGTTGATAATTTTGTTAAACTGAGTCGTCGCTCAAGAAATAGCGTTTTTGCCGCATCGACTATAATTGTAGCGATAACGCTGTACAGCTGGATAGTTACTCCACACACGAGTTATCTGTACGCGGCACAGCGATATAAATATGCTATTAACAGCATTGCTGTCAGAAACAAAACTATCACCGAGGCTGTGAGCAAAAAGGCGGAAGAACTGGTGAAATTGCGCAAAAAGACCAACTCACTTCAAAACACGCTGTTTAGCGTAAGTCAGGCAAAAGAATTCTTTAGCGATTTGCAGGCAATTTCGACACAAGCTGGTTGTATTGTTCATTCTCTCAACTTCTCGGAGCTTCAAATGGGTTCCGAAACAGCTTCAGGTCTCTCCAGTCAAAGGGCAATCCTTAGCGTTGTCGGTATGTATGATGATATAACCATGTTATTGGAACGGCTGCTAAAGCGTAGCCAAAAGGTATATATGCAATCTGTTAGGATGAGATCTATGGAGGGAAACCTAGCTCAAATCAGGTGCGATATCACTATTATGATTTATATAATCAAAGATATAGAATTGGGCCAATCCAATGAATAAGCAAAAGGATACGAAAATAAAATTCTGGTTCTTTCTTTTGACCGTTGTCATATTTTGTACCTGGGTCAAAGCCGACAACGAGCAAGAGCTCTCTAAGCCAACCAGCGCATTGAGTGTTGGGCGTGCTAACCCCTTTGCAGAAATTTCCAAGCCGAAAATACCTGTCGGGCAGACCGTGTCACGCCCTTTACAATCGTTCGAAGAGCAGCCGGAGTTGTTTGTTGAAACTGTGACGCTTAAATTTCTTGACGCTAAGAATCTCAGTCTGGCCGTAGCTAATATGTCCTCGCCATATGGCGCAATAGCTATAAATCCGAAAGACAACTCTTTGATACTTTGTGATACAAAAGAGAGCCTCGCTAGGATCCTGGCTGAGGTAAGGAAAGCTGACAAGACTCCGCAGCAGGTTGCGATAGAAGTGGTTATTCTCGATGTTCAGCTTGACGATGATACCCAAATAGGCGTTAACTGGGATATCCTCTCGGACGACCTTTATGATATAAGTTACAGGCAGAACTTCACCGTACGGCTGGCATCGACTATTGAAGATTCCGATACCATCGGAGATGTCACGAGGTTTAATACTATAGGAACTGGGGGTGATTTTGCACTCATTAGCGGAACCGTTCGTAATATTATTCACGCTCTGCAGGAAAAAAAGGATGTCGAGATACTTGCTAGTCCGCGTGTTTTGCTGATAAGTGGCGGCACAGCATTAATTGAGACCGTTGAAGAAATACCTTATCGAGAACAAACGGAGACAAGCGGGGGAGGCGTTCTTGCATCGGTGGAGTTTAAAGAAGTTGGTGTTAAGTTAAATGTTACTGCCATAGTGACGGACGATAATGATATCTTACTCACTGTTGAGCCCGAACAAAATGTTAATACGGGCGTCTTTGGTATAGATGATATTCCTATTATAGATACAAGGAAGGCCAAGACCACATTGCTTCTGAAAGATGGCGAGATTGTTGCAATGGGCGGGCTTAGACGAAAAGGACAAACTAAGATTAGGGAGCAGATTCCATTCTTGGGAGACCTGCCGGTGCTTGGATTTCTTTTCGGAAGAGATAAAGTGACAACTGAAAATTCAGAACTAATCGTGTTTCTGGCGCCGCATATCTACAGAGGCAAGGAATTGACTGAGCAGGAGTTAAACAAGTTCAATGAGCTTAGAAACAGACCGATGCTTTCAATACCCAATGAAAAGGGGAAAAAAGACCAGTTGGAGGGAGTCAATGAATAGCTTGGGCCAGATGTTAGCACTATTTTTTGATAATGTTACCGGGCATTTATGTCAACAGAAATGTGCAAAAACAGTTCTCCCACCACGAAAGCCTGAAAAGTTTACAGAATGAGTTTTAAAGGGAAATTGAAATGTTTGGATTATTCAATTCAAAAAAGAAATCCACTCGAGCCAAGATACTTGTTGTCGATGACGAACCTGATTTTGTAAGCAGTGTCCAATGCCGCCTTGAATGGTGCGGCTATGAGGTTATTAACGCTGCCAATGGAGAAGAAGCGCTGGAAAAAGTACGAAATGAAAAACCAGACCTTGTGCTGCTTGACACTAGTATGCCCGTTATGAATGGCCACGAAGTGCTTGACCGCCTCGCAAAAAACCCCGATTTAAGGGATATACCTGTAATAATGGTCACCGCACTTTGTGAACCACAGGATATAACTAAAGCCTCATCATATGGTATTGTGGATTATGTTGCTAAGCCGTTTGATTTTACTGAACTGCTTCGAAAAATTGCAGACACGTTGGGAAATAAAAAAATTTCGAGTAATGTTCAAAGATAGTTTTAAAACAAGGCAGGCAGAAAACCAGAAGGGCATGCTCAAAATATTCGTTGTACGCCCACAGGTTACTCCCGGCTTCGGCTGCTCTGTATAACGGCTCGTGAAGCAGTGGTTCTGTCGAATTTTCCTGCAAAAAACGTTTATATAAAAAGTGGAAAAAATGAAATCAAGTTTAAAGAAAACAATAAACATGCTGGTAGTCGAAGACGACCTGATGGATAAAACAATGTTGCAAAGATTGTTAGCCAAATCGTCTCTGCCTATTGCTGACATAAAATATGCGGAATTTCTTGATGAAGCTATCGAGCTTCTGGATAGGAAGAAGTTCGATGTTGTGCTATTGGACCTAAATCTTCCGGATAGCAACGGCATAGAAACTTTAGTTAGAATAGTTAGAAAACACCCTGACGTGGCAAATGTTGTTATTACAGGTGAATGCAGTCAGGACTTTGCTCTCGAGGTGGTTGCCAGCGGTGCCCAGGACTATCTTGTAAAAGGTAGCTATAACATAGACACGCTAAGCAGAGCCATTTATTACGCTATTGAACGCAAGCGGACAGACGAAATACTGGACCGAAAGCAAAAAAATATAGAAGCAATATTTGATGCAGTATCAATTGGTATGTTGTTAGTCGACGAAAATTTAGAAGTCAAGCGTGTCAATGATGCTATCAGGCAAATGGTTAACAAGGATTATTCACATATTATTAATCGGCGAGTTGGTAGTATTCTGTGTTGCATTAACAGCACTTACGATGAGCAAGGGTGTGGATATAGCCCAGCTTGCGCGGAGTGTTCACTCCATAAGATCGTAGAAAGTGTGATTGATTCAGGAAAATCTGCTAAGAAGGTTGAAGTTCAGCCCACGCTGAATATTGATGGCAAGGAAGTTACCCCCTGGTTCTGCATAAGTGCTGAACCCGTAATAATAGATAAGCGCAAGCATGTGGTCGTTTCTATTGAAGACATCACTGACCGCAAACGGACCGAGGAGAAACTCAAAGAGACAATGGAGTTAAAGTCACAGTTCATATCTACGGTTTCACATGAATTGCGCACACCATTGGCATCTATGAAAGAAGCTGTTGCGATTGTTTATGATGGAGCCGTAGGTAAAATTAATGCAAAACAAAAAAAATTCTTGAGTATAGCAAAAAGAAACGTAGATAGGCTTGCCAGATTGATTAATGATGTTCTGGATTTTCAAAAGTTTGAAGCCGACAAGATGAAGCCCAATATGCACCTCAATGACATAAGTAAACTTGTTAGAGAGGTTTATACCATGATGTTATCTTCTGCAAAGCAGAAAAAGGTAGATTTTACTCTTAAGTTTGAGAATAATGTCCCCAAAGCTAGACTTGATGGGGATAAAATCACTCAGGTTTTGACCAACTTAGTTGATAATGCAATTAAGTTTACACCTGAACAGGGCCAGGTGTCCGTTTGCGTTCAACATCGGGGTGAAGAATTGGTTATATGTGTTAGCGATACGGGTATAGGTATACCTGAGGAACACTTGTTGAAAATATTCGACCGGTTTTACCATGTAGCTCAGCCTGGCGAGCAGATTCGGGGCACAGGTCTGGGGCTTGCTATTGTCAAAAGAATCGTTACGATGCACGGTGGCAGAATTGAGGTCGAAAGTGAACTAAACAAAGGCACGACCTTTACTATCTTCCTGCCATTAACTGGAAAATGTGCGACAGATGTTGCGCCTGTAGAGACGAAAGAAATTCGGCAAAACACCGTTGTTAAGTAGTATAGCCCCCCACATAAGACAAAAAGTTTCTTTTCATATCCTATGCTCAAATTAATCCATCTGAACTTTCGTCTTATTTTTTATCTACACATATAGGTTTTGCCAGTAATATTTGTTCTGTTAAACCAGCATGTCAAACCTGCAGCAATGATGTATTTTCGAAGGCAAACACAAGACGGCAAGCATTTTATTCTTTTCATTGCATGTCCCAAGAACAGAGTTGATGGGGTCTTCTTAGCCCTTTGCCTTCGGTCGAACGGGTAGTTACATCTCCGCTGGATTATAAGTAACCTCTGGAATAAATTCGCTTTAATCACCCAGGGAGCAAAGATATTTTTTATTAAAATCGCCGTTCGGATGTGTCGATGGGTTTGACGGGCAATAAAGTTAACTCCATTTATTTATAGGACGTTTGGAGAGAAAAAGCGGATGCAATACAGTTGGCTTCGTGAGAAAGATTTAAGATAAAGTAAAGGTTCGTGGTGTTTAAAAGAATCACTGTTATTGACAGCCAAGTCGAGATTGGAGCAAGTGATTTTGAGAGGATGTCCGGCATATTTCAGAGGCTGTTTCCTTGCAGTAAATTCGACGGCATGTTTGGTTCGTAATATGCCGGTGACTCTGTCAGGAAAGTTGGTATGATATCCGAAAAGTTCAATCTTCTTTTGGTTGACAACGACGCAGTTGACCGCCGCTCAGTGATAAAGGCTTTGAACAGGTTCTCTCATATTGTCCAATTTGATATAGAAACTGCAGGGACTTTGTCTGGAGCGACGAAGCACTTGCGTAGCGGCAATTATGACGTTGTACTGCTTGATTTAACTCTCCCGGACAGCAGTGGGATTGACACTGTCAAGGCGGCTCGCAGCGCAAATTCCAATATCCCCATTGTTGTATTGGCCGACCTGTCGAATGAAAAGTTATCGCTGCATGCGATAGAAGAGGGCGCAGGAGATTATCTTGTTAAAGGCAAATTCTCGGACGATGGGCTAATAAGAGCGATTCGTTACGCCATAGAGCGAAAGCGACCGGAGCAAAAACTCAAAAACGCAGCCAAAGAGTGGAGAACCACCTTTGATTCCATAACTGACTTCATTGCAATTCTGGACAAAGATTTCAAAATCACCAGAGTCAACAGGGCCTTAGCCGATGCTTATGGCGTGCAACCTGAGGAACTCATTGGCAAGAGATGTCATGAGGTGTACTTGTGCACAAACCTAGACTGCGCGAGCTGCCCTCATCTTCAAACACTTAAAACAAAAAAAGTGAGTTCGCTGGAATTTTATGAAGGCCAATTAGGTATTCATCTCGAAGAAACTACCTCTCCTATTATTGATGATAACGGTGAGATGAATGGTTCCGTTCATGTAGCCAAGGACATTACTGAGCGCAAGTGGGCTGAGCTGGAACGCAAAGAGCAGGATCGGTTGAAAAGTGAATTTGTGGCAACTGTCTCTCATGAGATAAGAACACCACTTTCTATATTCAAAAATATTATCTCAAACGCCTTGGCAGGTATTATGGGGCAACTTAGTCCAAAACTGTGTGAAAATCTCGAAATGGCTAACAGGACTATCAACAGACTTACCAGAATCGTTAACGACTTCCTCGATATAACGAAAATTGAGGCCGGAAAGATGGAATTGCGTCGAACTCAGTACGACATTCAACTGTCGATTCACGATACAATAGGCAGTTTAACACAACTGGCGGAGGAGAAAAACATTGATTTAAAGTCTTATATGCCTGGTTGTGAGCTTGTCATCGATGCAGACCGTGACAGGATAGAGCAGGTGCTGGTAAATCTTATAAGTAACGCTATAAAGTATACTCCTGAGGGTGGTCATGTGAATGTACGGGTGGAGGCTTTTGATAAAAAAGTTGCAGTAGAAGTCGAGGATGACGGTCTTGGTATTGGAAGCAGCGATTTGGAGAAAATCTTCGACCGCTTTGTACAGATCAAAAAACAGGTTGGCCCTGGTGAGCACGGCACAGGTCTGGGCCTGTCAATTGCAAAAGAGGTAGTCGAGTTACATGGTGGCAAAATAGAAGTAGAAAGTGAACTAGGCGAAGGTACAATATTTACAGTCTTTCTGCCATTAGTTAGTCAATACAGCTGCCTTGCTGCTTTGACCCACGGCCATAAGGTACCGAAAGATGAGGCAAGGTAGAAAAAAGAATTTGCTCGTTTAAACAGAGTTGGCCTTAACTTTAGATAGTGAATTCAAAAGAGGCGTGACTGTGAGAGCTAAAAGGGCAAGAACATTTATTATGGTTCAAAACAGAAGAATACCCAAGGGAGCAAAAAAGAAAAACAACTAATCATCTCATATAATAACCAGTTCATAGCCAATGTGGCCTTTTAAGTTAGCCCTGATGCGGTGGCAGCGGCAGAAAAACTTATAACGCTTAGGCCAAGAAAAAACTGTAGTAATGCACCAATTTAGCCGATGTTTTGAGTGGACATTTAGTAGGCTTATTGTATCCAAGGGGGGGTGGAGAATAGAGTATGTTTGATTTTTTCGGACTAAGGAAAAAAGGCGACAAGGTTAAGATCCTGATAGTCGATGATGAGCCGGATCTTGTGCAGACCCTTCAAGAAAGGCTCGAAATAAATGGATATGACGTTGTCACCGCTAATAACGGCAAAGAAGGCCTCGAAAAAGTTGTGCAGGAAAAGCCGCACATTATTCTGCTTGATGTGATTATGCCAGTTATGGATGGCCTTGAGATGCTTGAGGCTTTGAGGAAGCATCCGGAAAGTAAAGACACTGCGGTTATAATGTTGACTGCAAGGAGTCAGAGACAAGATATTGTGCGGGCGAGAGCTTGCGATGTCCAAGCTTATCTTGTTAAGCCTTTTGACTTGAGGGAGTTGATAGAGAAGATCGAAAATATTGTTGGAAAGCGCAAACCGGTTGCGAGGTGAAGCTGAGAGCCCTTTTGATTCATAGTATGGCGTTTTGTAAATGTCTTGATGACTATCATTATATGTTCTATAATAGTGGGACAAAGCTTATTGATGGTCTTGCTATGCATACTTTATGCACGTCTGCTCTATGCGATTAACCTTCGGACTCAACTTATACACTATGGCATAACCTTGGCTTGCTATACTAAACTAAAAAATCAGCAAATACTTCTTGTTAAATCGCTGCTTAATCTTACACTTTGACAAAGCCAAAGCTTAATCATATAACTTTCTCGGGCGCCTGCCTTCATTCATTTTTCTTGACCTGCTATCCCCTTTTGTTTTTAATATATGTTCGGATAACGAATAAACGAATTTGGAAGGCTTAATGAAGATGAAAATCAGTAAGCGAGCCCAGAATGTTCCGCCCTCAGCGACTATTGCTGTTACTGTACGGGCACAGCAGCTAAAGTCGCAAGGCGTTGATGTGATTGGGTTTGGAGCAGGAGCACCGGATTTTGATACGCCGGAATATATCAAATATGCGGCGATTGAGGCACTAAAGGCAGGTAAGACAAAATATACACCAGCTGCAGGTATAGTCGAATTAAGGGCGGCTATTGCCGAGAAATTAGAGAAAGAGAACGGCCTGAAATACAGCCCTGACCAGATTATTGTTAACATCGGCGGCAAACACTCCGTTTATGAAGCAATGCAGGCTGTGATTGATCCCGGTGATGAAGTCATTTTACCTGCACCATATTGGGTAACGTATCCCGAGGCGGTAAAACTTGCCGGAGGGATTGCAAAAGTGATTCGGACAAAAACAGCTGGCAGTTACAAAATTACTCCAAAGCTGCTAAAAGAAGCTATAACCGCCAAGACAATCATGCTCGTGCTTAATTCACCCAATAATCCGGGTGGCTTTACTTATACACCCGAAGAACTAAAGGGCATTGCAAACGTTCTAGAAGGAACATCTGTTTGCGTGCTTTCAGATGAGATTTATGAAAAGCTTATCTACGGCAACACTCAATTCGTCAGTTTTGCATCATTAAGCGAGGATGCCTGTAAAAGAACCCTTACTCTCAACGGTTTCAGCAAGGCATTTTCAATGACGGGCTGGCGCCTGGGATACACAGCAGGCCCCTTGGAAGTTATAAAGGCGATGGGTCGGTTGCAATCTCATATGACTCAAAACCCTGTGTCCTTTGGTCAGTATGCGGCGATTGCAGCCTTGGGGGAACCGGCAGATGAGACCATAGAGAGGATGCGAGTGGAGTTCGAACGACGGGGCAAGTATATGGCCCAACGGCTAAACAGAATCGAGGGTGTGGTTTGTGCTGAGCCTACCGGTGCTTTTTATTGTTTTCCTGATGTTTCGGCCCATTATGGCCGAACTATTAATAGCGTAAAAATCAACGGCAGTATGGACTTTGCAAAAGCACTTTTGGAACAGGCCAACGTTGCTGTTGTTCCAGGCTTGCCGTTTGGCTGTGACGAAAATGTGCGGTTGAGTTTTGCTACCTCACTCGAGCAAATTACTAAAGGGTTGGATAGATTGGAAAAGTGGCTGAGCAAATGACAACCATCAAGCGTCCTGCCTTATCAGGCTGGCCAATGATTTTTGGCTGGCTGGCAATGCTTATTTTTGCTTTCCATGCTAGCACACATATGGTTGGTGCTGGCGATACTTGGGTCGCAATGGCCTGTGGCCGACATTTTATCAATCACGGTGTTGATACTGTCGAACCTTTTAGCGCAAATTCTCACAAGGCGGGACCAACACAAAAAGATATTGAAAAATGGCCCAACTGGGCACAATGGATTACAGATAAAGTTGGCCTGGAAACCGTTAAATATTGGCATCCTACCGGCTGGATAAATCAAAACTGGTTGACTCACGTCATCTTTTACTGGCTGACACACCTCTCTCCCTTCGCAGATGCTGATACTCTATCATTTAATACACTTGTTTACTGGAAGTTCGCCATTTACATAATCACGGTCATTTGCGTTTATTACACAGGAAGACTCTTAGGGGTTAACCCCGCTCTGTCGGCTGTTTTCGCGTGCTTTGCAATGTTTGTAGGACGTTCCTTCCTTGATATTCGACCTGCAGGTTTCTCTAACCTGCTCGTCGCTGTCTTCCTGCTCATCCTTGTCCTTACCACGTATCGAAACATCCTCTACATCTGGCTTATCGTCCCGCTTGCGGTCTTCTGGTGTAATGTCCATGGCGGCTATATTTATATGTTCATAATGCTTGTCCCCTTTGTATTTCTGAACCTTCTAACAAGCATTTCCAAGAAAACATTTGTCTCCATCGGCCTAAAAGGTATATACCATACCGTTGCTGCTGGCTTTGGTGCTTTTATTGCAGTGGTTATTTTCAACCCGTTTCATTTAACGAATCTGACTCACACCTTCATTATCAGTGTCAGTAAGCACGCCGAGAAGTGGCGCGAGGTCAACGAATGGCATCCTGGTTTTGAATGGAAAAATCCTGTCGGTACAGGTTTTCCATTTTTGGTTCTCTTTATCTTAAGCATCGGCCTGGCTTTTTTTTGGCTCTTTAGTCGCTTCCTAAAACCCAGATTGCTGAAAGCACCAAAGGCTGAGATCGAAGCACAGAGAAGGTCGTTCAAAACTCTGTCGGCAATCTTTGGTTGTGCAGCAGCTGTGTTTATAAGCTGGGTCGCATTTATTTCTTTCTCCTTTTGTCAAGCTGATTTGGCCAGCTTCCTCATTTGTGCTGTGTTTATCGGCATTTTGTTGCTTAGTATTTATAAGAGCATTCACTTCATTTATTTGACAATTTGTTTAATACTATTAGCGTTATGGGCTGCAGGTGCTGATGCCGGTTATCATGGCAGGTATATCTACCCCTTTACTATATTGCCGCTATACGTCGCACTGCACATGTTTGTCTCGATGTTCTCGCCGGCTATCAAAATCAAACCAAAAAATATCATTTTTGTGACCCTGACAGCTGTTGCTGCTCTGCTGTTAATGACCCTAATAATTAATCCATTCAAATTTGAGCCTGTTTGGGGCATCGGACAATTACTTGGTCTTCGCAGAATATGGCGCTCGGTGTATGAGCGTAACCTCGGGATAACCTACAGACATTTGTTTAGTGTACTTTATGTCGTAAATGCTGCTTCAATTATTATCTTTTTAGCAATTCCTTACTTACGTAAGCTTTTTCATCAGCTGCCGAGTAGAATTGACAAGGAATCAGAGCCTCAAACATACCAGTTGCCCAAAATTGATTTACCGTTAATGGTTATTGCTGCCCTCACTATTTATATGGCCTATCGGTCTCGCAGATTTATACCAATAGCGGCTATTGCAGCATGCCCGCTTATCGCAATGTTCATTGACCAGATAATCCTTACAGCCTCGGCTGGGCATAACTTCTTTAGAGGCAATTCTCTGGCTGTCTCGCCGATGCCGTACAATCTACAAATATTTTTCACCGTCCTCGCTGCTATTGCAGTGTTGGCCTTCGGGATATCGTGGGCGTTTAAGTTTAAGTATGTCTATCTTGATTCTTGGCCCGTTGATTCAAAATTAAATTCCGTTTTTATGCGGATGACCGCCTCGCATGCAAAACCGTTTTACGCCGGCAAGTTTATAAAAGATAACAAGTTAAAGGGCAAAATGTTTAATTACTGGACGGAAGGTGGTTTCATCGCTTGGGCACAGGAACCTGACCCAAACACTGGTCGAACACCTCTGCAGTTGTTTATGGACGGCAGGGCGCAAGCCGCCTATGAGCCGAAGGCTTATGAAGTTTGGCAAGGTATTTTATCAGGAGGTCCAGTTGTCGAAAGCGCCATCGTAAGAAAACGTAAATTGACCTCTGCTGATTATACGAAAATCGGTCGGTGGGTGAGTGAGCGGCTGAGAAAGCACAACGTCTGGGTCGTCTTAATGATTCTCTCAGACGAAAAAATGGCTAAAGGGGCTTTTGTAAAAGGCCTCGAACACAATCCTGATTGGCCTGTTGTCTTCTTTAATAATAAACAAAAGATGTTCATCGATTTAACAACACCTCAGGGCCAGGAACTTTTCAATGGAATATTCAACGGCGAAACGATTTACCCTGATGATTTCTCTCAGAATCTTATCCTTGCCCATAATATGTTGTTGTTTGGCAAAGAGGAGGCTGTGAAAAAACGCGGACTCGAGCACGCTATCAGAGCTTTTACGTTAGAACCATCCATCGCACCAATAGAGAGGCTTTTGTTTGCTGCGAGATATCCCGAGTTAAGGCCTATCATCGATGATTTTTGTAAAAATTATTTCGACACGTTTGAAAAGAATAAGCTTCTGTGGATTGAACAGGATGGCTATCACCATAAAGCCGCAGCCGCAACTATTGCGGGAAACTATTTGCGGGGAATCGCAAAAGCACAGGGAAACACAAAACTTGTGCAATTTTATGACGCCAAAATACAGGAGTATAATCGTCTAATAAAGCATCTCAACGCAAAAAAGAGGTGGTAGCTTGTGATAAAAGATAGGTTGCCAGAGACCAAAGTTAATTCGAATGAAAAAGTAACTGTTTCTATCAGCGTTTTTTTCCCCTGTTATAATGAGCAAGACAACATCATTCGTACTGTAGAACAAGCGCTCAACGTCTTGGGTGAGCTCAACGCTGTGTTTGAGATAATTATCGTCGACGATGGTAGTTCCGACGCAACCGGCCAAATCGCCGACGAAATTGCCGCCCGAGACAGCAGGGTGAAAGTGGTGCATCACTCCACTAATCTTGGTTATGGAGCAGCTTTGCAGTCCGGCTTTAAAGCAGCCACCAAGAAGCTGGTCTTTTATACCGATGGTGATGGCCAGTTTGATATCAACGAACTGCCGCCCCTGTTGCCTCTGATGGAGCAATGCGATGTTGTCAGTTGCTACCGACTGAACCGTCAGGACCCCTTGATACGTAGAATAAACGGCTGGTGCTGGACAAAGTTGGTCTGCTTGTTGTTTGGTATGAAAATCCGCGATATCGACTGTGCTTTTAAATTATACAAAAGAGAAATTTTTGATGACTTTGAGTTCTTTAGTGCCGGAGCTCTTATCGATGCTGAAATTCTGGCTCGGGCTGTATGCAGGGGCTATCGCGTTACTCAAAAAGGTGTGCATCATTATCCGCGAACAGCTGGTACGCAAACGGGTGCTAACTTGCGGGTAATTTTTCGGGCGTTCAAGGAGCTATTTAGACTATACAGCCGGATACGTAGCGAGCATCGATAGTTAAGCCATTATGCACGATATGAGATATGGATGAGGAAAAAGTCAATTTGTTCATCTACGGCTCACTGCGCGACCGTAAAATTTTTCAATCTGTCTGCGGCCGAAGTTTTACTAAAAAAAACACAAAGGTTAATAGTGGAACTCTTTTTGCAGAACCTGCTTTGCTCCCAGCGCATAGAAAAGTCAGCCCTGACAATGTCTATTTTTACGCCGTCTCAGAGCCCTCCTCAAGAATCGAAGGTCTTGTGGTCCACGATGTACCACCTTCGGCATTGGCCGAAATTGATAGATATGAGGGCGGACGCTATGAGAGGGAAACCGTCCGGGTCAACACCGCTCATGGCCTCATCGAGGCCCAGGCCTATCTGGCCTCTAGAGAGTCAATGGCTGAACATTTTGGAGACAGGTTCCATGTTAATCTGATACATGAACTTTGGCTGCGAAAACGCATCGAGAAATTTATTAAGAAGCACACCCGCCCCGGAGAGCAAACTGCCGACGCTGAGCTCGAACGCCAAGCTCACAGAGAGTTGCTCGCGACCACTGAGCGTGATTTGGTCATAAGTCATTATCGCTCCGATGCTGTTAGCGATTACTATCTTGAACACGAACTTGACAGGCCTCGCCCGAGCATAAAGCATTTATACAACGACCCGCAGGCACAACCATTTATTAAAAATTATTTGGCTTTGGTTACAAAGCAAGTTCTGCTTAATCAGTTGGATGAGAAAATTCAATCACGATACCGATTTGAACTTGAGCATATGCGTACTTCAGAGAGATATTTCAAACGCTCTATTAGTCTTCTTGCGGCATTACAGATGATAAACGCCAACAGCAAGGCGGTTGATTTGATTATCCAGCAGTGTCTCGAAACAATGCCATGTGGAGACTATGACCTTATTGACTATGTCAAATATGCCGTACGTGCAGCAAAAAGTATTTTTCATGCACGTGTCACCCGGGCACAATTGGATCGTATTCGTGCAAATTTCCAACCGGGACTCGTGCCGCTTGGTGCGGAGACCGAGTTGAGCAACCTCGGCCACGCAGCAGTAGAGCCACAAAGAAGCGCTAAAAAGGCCTACGACCCAGTTTATGATGGCTTTAGGTATTTTCACGATTTTTGCTTGGACGTTTTATCTTGGAAACTCGGAGGCTACATTGATGACCACACCGGCTCAACTGACCAGGCACGCCGGCTTGGTTTTCTGGAACTGGCGCCGGGTAGACTGAATATTGCCGGAGAACTGTCGCGACCGGCAACCGCAGACCCGTGGCTTCTTAATCAGCTGATACATGAGATTGCTGTTTTTTACCCCGTCCGGCCGCATAGTTTGCATATGTCTTTCCAGCTTCGAAAGAATCAAATCGGCAAACAGAAAGTCCTGCCTTTAGGTTTTGTCAAGTGTTTGCTTGTGCTCGGCGGCGGTCCTGAGCAAAAGCATACCGGCAGACTCTGGGTCTCGCGAATGGGCTATGATGAGATTACGCAACGTCAGTATGGAGAAGAACTCGTTTTTGCCAGAACCAGCAAACGCAGATGGTATCTGGGTGATGACGGAATTGCGAATAAATCTCCTGTTCAGGCTACTACTTATGTCCAGCAATATAAGTTTATACGTCTGGACACAAGAGCCAATTATGAACCGTTAATTTTGTGCCTTAAGGGTTTGCAGTTGGCTTATAATCCAGCCGATTATTTGACTGCTGAGCAACTAAAGGCCAGCAAAAAATTGCAGCAGCAATACGATGAGTTGAAAAAATGGGCTGTTGAACCTACAGAAATCAGCCCTCAAACAATAAGCAAATTTTTAAACACCATCCAGGATGGCTTGATGAATGAAGGCCACCACCGGCCAGTCCACAAATTGCACTATATCGACTGGGCCATAAGCGCTATTGATGTACAGCTACGTATGTTCAATAAGCAGCTGAAAAAATCACTCAACGATTCTTAATCGTTTTATTTTTCTATCGTTTTACATTCAGTTGGTATATCTTTTTTCTTTTCAGTTTTTTTATGGCGAGTCTGGTCACGTCATTGTGGTCAAAAGCTAAATCTGCAGGGAGTTTTTCTATATCAAACCATCGCACCTTTGCTGCATCGTCGCCTGCCTTTATTTTATTCTTTCCCTTTGTCGCGATACCAAAAAATACTATTGTAATTTGCCTGCCTCTCGGGTCGCGGCCGCATTTGCCAAAGGTATG
>CP070728.1:0-38031 GCA_020351025.1 Planctomycetota bacterium | reverse complement strand
ATTTAAAAGTTCGGAGTGGAGATTTAGTTTACAACGACGTCTGGGTCAGCGCTCCCCGACTAAGGCATTCGAGGACAGGCTGCGTGGGGATTCGCGGCAGGTGTGGGGGATTTTGTTGGAATCGGAGTGATAAGCGGCTATAATCGTTATTTCGTGAATTTTGAATAGTGGAACGCATAATACAGCCAGAAGTACGAGAATGATTATTCGGAAGCCGCAGGTTTATATTTCGGTTATTTTTGTTTTGTTCCTGCCGGGGCGATTATTCGGTATTGAGAGGCAAATGGCCGAGAGTTTTGTGGGCCAGGATTTACACTTAAGTGGTTCTGAGGTGCTTAGTTATGGGCTGAGCAGCGGCGAGCATGCGCTGGTATTTCGCGAAGGCTTTTCGATGTCAATTGGGGCTAACCGGTTTTCGGGGGATAGTGCGGTGGTCTGGATAGCGGGAGCGAGATTCGGTGTTCGAGAGGCGAAGCTGTATCTGGCGGGGAATATAGCGTCAGAGAAAGGGGAAAGTGCGAAGACGACAGGCTTGAGGGAAAGAATAGTCGAAGCAGGTGAGGCGATGGTGGTTCGTTTTGTGGTGGCGGGAGAGGTTTTTGTGACGGCGGAGAGAAGGGAAATTGGCGACCCGCGAGGTTTGGAGCTTTATGAAAGGGCTCTGGCAGCGGTTACAGTTAGGCCGCCGAAGATTGTTGAAGCGAAATTACCTGAAGAGAAGGAGGTGGAGAGGCCGGTAGAGAAGGAGGTTGCAGTAGAACCACTTAAGCCAAAGGCGGTTGTAGAAAGGCCGGTGGAGGCGGTTGCTGAGGAGGAAGAGGAAGTTCGTTTTATGTATCCTGTTAATATGGCGCCAGCTGGTGAGGTTATGCCCGAGATAGAGCGAACGAGGTGGCCAGACGGGCGGTATGTTGCGACGGTGATAGGCAGGTTGTATGTTTGGCAAAGGCAGGACGAGCGAGGCGGCTTGCTGGAACTGCAGGCGGACAGCGCGGTAATATTTTATTCCGGTCGCGAGGCTGGGTCGGGCGAAGAGGAAAGCAGAGCAGAGGAGGTACTGGCGGGAGGTGTGGTGGAAGCGATATATATGTGCGGGGATGTTGTGATAACAGAGGGGCAGCGGACGATTCGTTCAGATGAGGTATACTATGATTTTCTGCGAAAGAAGGCCGTTGCGGTGAATGCGGTGATGCGGAATTTCGATACATTGCGTGGTATACCGATTTATGTTCGGGCTGGTAAGCTTCGTCAGATTGCGGAGCATAAATTTGCGGCAGAGGATATTACTCTGACGAGCAGTGAATTTTACCTGCCTCAGGTTTCGCTTAACGCATCGAGTGTTGTCCTTATGGATACGACGTCGGTTGATGCGGAGACGGGTGAGGTATCTGACAGCAGTTTTGATGCTGAGATGCAAGATGTGGAATTTAAGTTTGAAGACAGGACGATTTTCTATTGGCCTTATATGCGTAGTAACCTTCAGAGACCTGATGTTCCTCTTAAGAGCGTTCATGCGGGTCATGACAGTACGTGGGGCACGTCGGTCGAGACTCGCTGGCACCTTTCTCGGATGCTGGGTCTGCGCGAGGCGGAGGGTACGGAGAGCACTCTTGCACTGGATTATTACAGCAAACGAGGATTAGGCGGGGGCGCGGAGATTGAGTACGAGAGAGAGGACCACTTCGGGAGGATTTTGGGTTATATTATCCGAGACAGGGGCGAAGACAAACTTGGCAGGCACAGCAGTCGGAGGCACCTTGAGCCGCCGCGGGAGCTTCGAGGTCAGTTTTTCTGGCAGCACAGGCAGTTTTTGCCATATAACTGGCAGCTGACGAGCGGAATCGGGTACTCATCTGATGAGCATTTTTTAGAGGAATATTTTCGGAGCGAATTTAACGCGGGAGCAGAGAGGGAGACGTACATTCATATGAAGCGTCTGGAGGAGAACTGGGCGTTGTCTTTGCTGGGCAAAGGCCGGCTGAATGATTTTGCCGACGAGAAAGAGGAATTGCCCAGCGTTGAGTTTCACCTGACGGGTCAGTCTCTTTTTGACGACAGATTTACTTTTTATGCGGACAGCGAAATTGGGCGGATGCGACAGAGGATAGGCAACGAGCATACGATAGCAATTAATGAAGACCACTTTTCGTTTGCTTCTCAAAGGGCAGAGCTCGATATGCCGGTGCAGATGGATAGTTTTAAGTTTGTCCCGTATATAGGTGGGACATTCGGGTATGATGACCGGAGTGGTTTTACAAGGACGCTGGTGGATGGGAGCAGTACAGGTCAATTTGGTGAGGATAAGATTTGGCTTGGGGAAGCTGGTGTTCGTATCGGGACTCAATACTGGAAGGTTTATCCTGATGTTAAATCACGCCTTTGGGATTTGAACGGTTTGCGTCATATTATAAGGCCGCAATTGACGGCGGTTCATTATGAGAAGAGCGATTCAGTTGTTGACCAGCGTGATATGGTGAATGTTGCGGTTTCTCAGCGTTTGCAAACAAAGCGTGGTTCGGCAGATGAGCAGCGGACGGTTGACTGGCTTCGGCTGGATATGGATGTAACATTTGTGGAAGATTCATCGCACGATGCATCATCTTCGGGGCCTGATAGATTTCTGTGGAATAAGCCTTTTGTACCGCTTCGAGTGCTTTCAGCGCCTCAGATATTCAGCGGCGACCTTAGCAGCGGGCTTCAACGGTTTGAAGTATTCGGTCCGAGGCGCAATTACTTCGGTGCCGATGGTGTATTGCGGCTTAGCGATACAGCAGCGGTGTTAGGTGATATGAATTTTGATATGGTAAGCGGAGTAGTTCAGCAATTAAATGTTGGTTTTTCGCGTATGCGTTGGCCGAATTTAAGTTATTATATAGGCAGCAGGTATCTGCGTCGGGTTGAGGTTTTAGGTGAAAAAGGCTCGAACGCGTTTACATTTGCGGCCACCTACATGCTTGACCCGCGATATACGGTTGTTTTTGCTCAGCAATATGATTTTGACTACGGCAAGAGTCTTCGAAGTGATATAACGCTGATAAGACGTTATCACCGAGTTTATTGTGCACTTACGTTCAGTGCCGATGAATCTCTGGACAGGCAATCGGTTGTATTTAGTATATGGCCTCAGGGCGTTCCGGAATTAGCGATTGGGCCGAGAAGGTATATGGGTGTGGTCGGCTCTGGTGGTTATTAGTAAAAGGGATTTTTGATATTTTGCTGATGAACAATTTATCTTTTAGAGGAGGTAATTTTGAGGTAATTTAAGGAGCGTATTATGGCGTTGGTTGGCACGAAAAAGATGTTCGAGATGGCGTATAAAGGCGGTTATGCCATCGGTGCGTTCAATGTGAACAATATGGAAATTACGCAAGGCATAGTAAGCGCTATAGCGGAAGAGAAGGCTCCTCTAATTCTTCAAGTGTCGAGAGGGGCGCGTTCATATGCGAGCATTAGCTATTTGAAGTCGATTATCAACGTTGCGGTTGAGGAACATCCGGATATTCCGATCGCAATACACCTGGACCATGGAGACACATTTGAGACGTGCAAACAGTTTGTGGATGACGGTTTCACGTCAGTGATGATAGATGCTTCCAAACAAGCCTTTGATAAGAATGTCGAAGTAACCAAGAAGGTAGTCGAATATTCGCATGCGAATGGGGTTGTGGTTGAGGCAGAGTTAGGCCAGCTTGGCGGAATCGAAGAAGACGTAGTAGGTGTGGATGATATCAGCAAGCACCTGGCGGACCCGGAGGAGGCGGTAGAGTTTGTTAAGCTGACGGGGTGCGATTCGTTGGCAGTAGCATGTGGTACGAGTCATGGAGCTTACAAATTCAAGAGCGAGCCGAAGTTAGCTTTTGATGTGATAGAGAAAATCGCGGCGAAACTCCCTGGCTTTCCGCTGGTTATGCACGGCTCGAGCAGTGTTTTGAAGGAATTCAAGGACCTTATTAACAAGTACGGGGGCGATATGCCGGATGCTATGGGAGTTCCGGAGGCTGCAATCAGCCAAGCGGCAAAGATGGCGATTTGCAAGGTGAATATCGATACTGACTTGCGAATGGCTCTGACGGCTAAGATAAGGCAGGTTTTTGCGGAACAACCGAGGGAGTTTGACCCCCGTAAATACCTTGGTCCGGGCAGAGAGGCCATTAAAGATATGGTTAAGCATAAGCTGCATGTGTTAGGGTGCGCCGGAAAGGCAGCTGAATGTATGTAAATTTGTCGCTCGTGGCTCGTTTGTCATCCGGGAGAGACGGAGCACGGGACATGTGATTCAGGATACAAGATGCGAAATTTGTGTGATAAGAGTGTTGTATATTTGATTTTGCTGAGTTGTCTGGGAGCAGTTGTTTGTCCAGCTTCAGTCTGCGCCTTTGCCGCTCATCCTTCGCCTGTTGAAGTTTCCGAGCCGGCGTCGACAGAGTCTGTCGTTGTTAAAACAGTTTGTGACCTAATTTACCAGGGCGAATTTGACGCTGCTGGTGAGTTAATGGAACAAACCAGGCAGGCACCAGTAGCCAAGTCTGGCTCATTAGATGGATTGGCGCAAATTATCCAGGAGTTCAGGGCCATATCCAAACGACGTGAGGAAGCTCGAAGAACCACGTACGCTGAGAAGATGGCTGAACTAGAGGAATTTCGAGATAGCCTGTTTTCTGAGAAGGTTGCGAAAGTTCAGGTCCAGACCGAGCCGGATGAAAAGACGGATGAGTATGATTTTGTTGAGATTGAAAAGATGGTCGGTGAGCGAGTTATTCTTACTACCGAGTCGGATGTTAATGATGCAAACGATGTAAATGATATTTCAAAGGTGCTTTCTACAATTGCGCAGGTGTTTGAATTTGCGGATGAGCAAGAGCAAGGGAAACTGCTGTCGGAACCGTTCGTACAAGAGGTTTTTCAACAAGCAATAGAAAAAGCAACACAATTCGAGTCGGAGGGCAAATGGGCTGATTCATATATAGCCTGCTACAGCTGGCTGCAGGCGATTGATAAAGACAACGAGAAGTATTCAGCCCATGCAGAGGAGCTTTTAGAGAAGGCCGGCATTGAAGCATCTTTTCAGGACAGTCCTTGTGAGACACGGGAAGAGCGTTTCCGTGGTGTAGAGAAGCAGATGTTTATCCGTGCTATAGATGCACTGGCATTCAATTACGTCAACCTTATTGGATATAACGAAATGGCAACCAAATCTGTCAGGCGCTGCAAGTTGCTTGGAGATGTGATAGGTTCATCCAGTGATTTGCGTGAAATATTATGCGCGGAGCAATGCGACGAGAAACTTGGAGCCTGGTCTTCGGCTCTGGCGGCTCTTTTGGAGGAGATTAATCAGACCCCCCCGGGTATGAGCAGGGATAAATTTATAGATTATTTTGAGAAGGTTCTGGCGATAAACGCCACAACTGCGGAGATACCGGTCGCGGTTCTGGTTGCGCAGTTTTCAGAGGCATCGCTATCTGCGTTGGATGATCATACGGTAATGGTTTGGCCGAGTCAGGTAGTGAGTTTTGAAAAGGAGATGACGAAAGAGTTCACAGGCATCGGCATATTGATTAAAAAAGAGAAAGGGATGTTAACAGTAGAAAGCCTTTTGCCGGACACACCGGCATACAACTCTGGTCTTGATGCGGGTGATGTAATCGAGAAAGTAGACGGAATTCCAACAAAGGACATGTCGCTTGGTTGTGCAGTTAAGCATATAACGGGCCCGGCAGGTACGAAAGTAATGTTGACGATAAGGCGGGCGGGAGAGGGGCAGAGCCGTGATATCATTATAACGAGGGCTAGGATAGTCGTTCCGCCAATTCGTGGCTGGCAAAGAACTGAAGATGGCAAATGGTTATATATGATAAATGAGCGGGAGAGAATCGGATATGTTCGTATAACGAATTTTGATTTGAGAACTGCGCAGGAGCTGGAAAGAGTATTGGATGAGCTTGAGTCGCAAGGTTTGAGAGGTTTGATATTGGATTTGCGTTTTAATTCCGGCGGACTTCTGAGCAGTGCTATTGAGGTGGCTGACATATTTCTTAAAGAAGGGGCGATAGTCAGTACTCGTCCGCGTTCGTGGGTGTCGTCGACGTATGCGATGGCACATAAGGATAAGACCCACTCTGATTATCCGATAGTTATCCTTATAAACAGGTTTTCAGCCAGCGCTTCTGAGATTGTGTCAGGGGCATTGGCAGATAGTGTTCATGGGCGGGCGATATTGGTAGGGGACAGGACTCACGGCAAAGGCAGCGTTCAGGGAATAACGTCGTATCCAGGAGGTGGCGCGCAGCTTAAATATACGATGGCGTACTATCATTTACCCTCAGGTCAAAGGGTTGAGAGTCGAGAGGCGATGAAAAAGCAGGGCAGGAGTGATTGGGGCGTGGCGCCAAATATTGAAGTTAAGTTGACAAATAATGAACTTAGAAAAATGAGCGAGGTTCGACGTGATAATGACGTGCTGGTGAGAGCTGACCACGATGAGAAGGCTGCGCCGCTGAAGAAACATACAGTGGAAGAAACTCTTGCGTCTGACGCGCAGTTGGGTGTTGGCGTTTTGGTTATTAAGAGCAAGTTGATTCAGACGGCTTTTTTGATTGCAAAAGCAAATTGACTTTTTTGAGCTTTAGAGGGATGTTAATTGGCAAGCACAGAAGATATGAGTAGATTTGAACGGCAGAGGCAGGAGAGGTTGGCGCAAATCAGGCAGTTGGGAGTTGAACCTTATGGCAACAGATATGACGGTGTGGAAGGTGCCGAGGATATCAAGAGCAGATATAAGGACGACGATGAGAGTCAAGAGGTGGTATGTGCCGGCAGAGTTGTGCTGTTGAGGGATATTGGCAAACTGATATTTATGACGCTGCGTGATTCGAGCGGGACTATCCAGATAGGGTTGAGCAAAAGCAAGCTTGGTAAGCAGTGGTCGCTTGCTAAATTGGTTGAGCTTGGGGATATAATCGGTGCTTCCGGTCAATTAGGTAAGACAAAGACAGGTGAGATTACTATATGGGTTGATAGTCTGAGACTTTTGAGCAAATCTCTTTTGCATCCGCCGGAGAAGTTTCACGGCCTGGCAGATATTGACCTGCGTTACCGTCAACGATATGTGGACTTATGGGCCAATCCTGAGGTTATGGAGCGATTTAAGAAACGGGTGGCGATCATAGCTACAATACGCTCGTTTCTAAGAGACAAGGGTTTTATAGAAGTTGAGACGCCGATGATGCAGTCGGTAGCAGGGGGTGCTGCGGCGAAGCCGTTCGTGACACATCACAACAGTTTGGATATGGATTTGTTTTTGCGGATAGCGCCGGAGCTGTTTCTTAAGAGGCTTTTGGTAGGTGGAATGGAGAAGGTATTTGAAATTAACCGCAATTTTCGCAATGAGGGTCTGAGCAGACAGCACAATCCGGAATTTACAATGCTGGAATTGTATCAGGCCTATGCCGATTACAATGTTATGATGGACTTGACGGAAGAGTTAATTTCTGCATGTGTGGAAAAGTACCGGCCTGATAAGCAAGTTGAGTTTGGGGAAATTAAGATTGATTATAGCCGCCCGTGGCGTCGTGCTACATACGCTGAATTGTTAAAGGAACACAGCGGTTGCGTTATAGATGACGTTACTGCGATTCGGGTGAAGGCCAGGGAACTTGGTATTGATGAAGTGAAGATGGATGATTCGGTAGTTATCAGCAAGGTGTTTGATTTGGTTGTTGGTGACAATCTTGTCAACCCGATGTTTGTGATGGATTATCCGGCGGCGCTGTGTCCGTTGACGAGGCGCAAAAAAGACAATCCGAAATATGCCGAGCGGTTTGAATTGTATATAGCCGGGATGGAATTGGCTAACGCTTATACGGAGCTGAACGACCCTGCCGTTCAGGAGGAGAACTTCAAAATTCAGCTTCGGGGTCAGGAGGAATCCATGGCGACGATGGATAGAGATTTTATAACGGCGTTGAAATACGGCATGCCACCAGCAGGGGGATTGGGTATTGGAATTGACCGGTTGGTAATGGTTTTAACAGGAGCTACAAGTATTCGAGACGTAGTTCTTTTTCCGCTTCTAAAGCCAGCACCTTAAGTTAATCGATTGGGCCAGGGATGCTGAAATTATTTTTGTGGCTTCGCTACCTGCGTAAGAGGAAAATTGTGTTTTTGAGCATTGCCGCAGTTGGTTTATCTACTTCTGTGCTGATAGTAGTCGCGAGTCTGTTTGGGGGTTTCATCAATGTACTGGAACGAAGCGCGATTGATGCTATGGGCGATGTTGTTCTTTCTCCGCCGAGTAAGTTTGCGAAATATGAACTACTTATAGAAACCCTTGAACAAACCGGAGAGGTAAAAGCAGCAACGGCGATGTTGTCGGCTACGGGGCTGTTACATTTGGGCAAAGGCAATGTGCGTGCGGTAAGCATTTTGGGGATTGAGCCGGAACGGCGGGCAAAGGTGACAGGTTTTAAGCGGTCACTGATTGAACAAAGTGAATCGGCCCGAGCGCCATCTTTTGAAGTTGCTGATTTTCCAGAAAGGATAGGAGGATTTGTAGGTATTGGGGTGATAGCAGAACCGGACGAGAAGACGGACGAGTATGATTTTGGCGAAATTCGGAAGATGGTTGGTCAGCAAGTTGTTCTTACAACCGGTGCGGTGTTAGGTTTGCAAGAAGACAAGGGCACAACGGCACAAGTTAAGAGGAAGACAGTAAAATTTACAATTTCGGATATCGTCTTCACAGGAGTTTATGACCTTGATAAAAGATTTGTGTATCTTGGAATAGAGCAGCTGCAGAAGATATTATATCCGAACGAGGACACACAGGTTGCCGACCGAATTCAAATCAAACTTAAATCCGGTGCGGAAACGGAAGTTGCATTAGCGGAGATTCGTGGTGTATGGCAGAGTTTTGCCAGCGACCAGCTTGGCTGGAGCGCTTACATGATAAGGCAAACCGATATTGCCACAGCCCAAGAGCTTCAAAGTCAGTATATTGCCGAGTTGTTAAAACAAATGGGGGTGCTGCTATTGATATTTGGTGTTGTCAGTTTGAGCGTAGTTTTACTGATTTTGTGCATATTCTATATGATAGTGATGACCAAGCAGCGGGATATAGCAATAATGAAAAGTTGCGGGACGACAAGCAGTACTGTGGCATTGATTTTTGTTGGTTTCGGTGCTTTTGTGGGGATAATCGGCTCAGGCATAGGCGTAATAGCGGGCTATATAGTGACGAAGAATATAAATACTATTGAAGAGTGGATAAGGATAATCTTCGGCTTGAAGCTTTGGAAGAGCAGTGTTTATATGTTTAGCAAGATACCAAGTGAAGTTGATTGGGTGTCAGCTTTGACTATTGTGTTGCTGGCGGTTGCAGCGGCGTGCTTAGGGGTATTAATACCTTCGGTTGTTGCGGCAAGGACGAGGCCGGTTGAGATTCTGCGGTACGAGTAGTTATGTATAAGATTATTCTTGCATTGAGGTATTTGTTAAGGCGCCGCATAACGTATTTTGCGGTGTTAGCCGTTGCGCTTTGTGTGTTTATTGTTGTTGTAGTGATGACCGTAATGACGGGTCTGGTAAGGGATTTTAAGCAGAAGAACCATCAGTTCGTAGGCGACTGTGTTGTCGGGACCGAATCACTGGTTGGTTTTGCATACTATGAAGATTTTATGAATATGCTTGAGGGAGCAGATTTTATTGAGGGTGTATCGCCGGTGATAAAGAATTATGCCTTGCTCAATCCGATGGGGACGGAGCGAACTATTGGAGTTGAGATTATGGGAATAGACCCGGTCAGGCACAGCCGGGTTAGCGGTTTTGGGAGTATGCTGCATTATCGTAAGGATGATGTGTCGAAGGCTTTTGTGCCATCGTATGATTCGAATCTTCCGGGTTGTGTCATAGGTATAGACCTTGTTCTGTCGCGAGATTCGGATGGCAGATATTATTATGGAGCCGCGCCCATTGAGATGGGTGTTGCGGTAAGTTGCTTTCCTCTGACGGCGAAGGGTTCTTTGGCCAAAGCCGGTGCGGGGCTGGTAAATACAAAAACTTTTTATTACAGCGATACTTCGCACAGTGGTTTAGCTCGAGTGGACAGTTCGTTAGTTTACCTGCCTTTTGAGGAGTCGCAAGTACTTTGCGGGATGTCGGGAAGGGACAAAAGGGCTTCCTGGCTTCATATCAAGTTTAAGCCGAATGTAAAGCTTGAAGATGGTTGCAAGCAAGTTGCATTGCTTTGGCGGAAGTTCGCGGAAGAGAGAAGTGGGGAAAGACAGGCAGAATTGTTAAGTACGGTTGTTGTGCAAAGCTGGAAAGATTACAGGCGTGCTTTCATCGCAGCAATGGAAAAAGAGCAGACGATGATGACGGTGATGTTTGCTCTTGTGGGTCTTACAACTGTTTTTATTGTTTTTGTTGTCTTTTATATGATTGTTAGTCACAAAAGTAAAGACATTGGGATACTAAAAAGCATAGGTGTGTCAAACAGAGATATAATCAGATTATTTTCGGGATTTTCTTTTTTGGTGGGTGTTTTAGGCTCTGGTGTTGGAGTGATTTGCGGGTGGGTATTTTTGCTGAGAATAAACCAGATAGAAGATTGGCTTTACGAGCAATTTAAGTTTCAGTTATGGGATAGGACGATTTATGTTATAGGAGATATACCTAATCAGGTGGAATTTAGTGTTCTTGCAGTGATTGTGTTGTCAGCGATAGTTGCCTGTTTAGCAGGTGCGTTTGTACCGAGTTGGCAGGCGGCAAGACTGGAGCCGGTAGAGACTTTGCAGGTGAGCCGGTTATAAATAGCGTATAGCGGCGAGGAAAAGACATAAGCTAAATTAAGCATGTTATGGTGAATTGATATGGGTCGAGACGCTTTTATGTTAGAGGCGGAGGGACTTTATAAGTCTTATCGAATGGGTGAGGCAGAAGTTAGTGTGCTCAAAGGGCTTGATTTGGAGGTGAATAGGGGGGAATTTTTGGCAATAGTTGGAGCTTCCGGCAGTGGAAAAAGTACATTGTTGCATATATTGGGTGCCTTGGATAGGCCTGATAAGGGCGTAGTCAGGTTCGAAGGCCGGGAATTGAGCCGGATGACGTATGGTGAATTGAATAGATTCCGTAATAAAATGGTGGGATTTGTTTTTCAGTTTTATCATTTATTGGACGAATTGAGTGTATTGGAGAATGTTTTTCTGCCGGCGATGGCAGGCAGAAGTACGTTTGGTTGGCTTTCGTGCCGACGATGGGCTAAGAGGCGAGGCATGGAGTTGCTTTCGCGGCTTGGTTTAAGCGACAGGGCCGAACATAAGCCTTATCAACTATCCGGAGGAGAAAGACAGCGGGTAGCTATCGGCAGGGCCTTGATGAATGAGCCACAGTTACTTTTGGCGGATGAACCTACAGGGAATCTTGACTCAGCGACAGGAAATGCTATTCTAAAGATCTTTGAGGAATTGAATACGGCCGGTCAGACAATTGTTATGGTAAGCCACGATGAAAGAATTGGACAGAAGGCAGGGCGGATAATAACGTTAGCTGATGGTAGAATAGAGCAAAAGAACACAAGTGGATAAAAGCACAAAGATGTTATTGGCTCGTAGATTTATTAAAGGGAGAATTTATGGCATTGAAGATTTGGCTTGACGATAAACTTGTAGACGAGGCAGAAGCCAAGATAACTGTTTTTGACCATGGTTTGCTTTACGGTGACGGTGTTTTCGAGGGTATCCGTGTTTACAACAGCAAGATATTCGAGTTGGAAGCGCACATTAAGCGGCTTTATGAATCAGCCAAGGTGCTTCGACTTGAAGTACCGATGAGTAAAGGCAAACTTATCAAGGCGGTTGAAAAGACCACCGAGGCTAATGGTGTTATTGACGGATATATTCGTCTGTTGGTTACGCGCGGGGTGGGCACTTTAGGTCTGAATCCATTTATCTGCGGGGATTCGCGGCTGATTATCATAGCCGACAACATCCAGCTTTATCCGGAAGAGCTTTATGAAAAGGGGATGGAGATTATCAGCGCGACGACGGTTCGCAATCATCCCTTAGCGATTCCGCCGCAGGTCAAGAGCTTAAATTACTTAAATAATATATTAGCCAAGATTGAAGCGCTGGACAACGATGTGCCAGAGGCAATTATGTATAACCATGAGGGGTATGTTGCCGAGGCGACGGGTGACAATGTTTTCATTGTAAAGAATGGCGTGATTTATACGCCACCGGTTGAAGCTGGCGCGTTAGAAGGGATAACGAGGGCTGTTGTTATAAGATTGGCTAAGGAAGAGAAGCTTGAGGTGGTTGAAAAGAATCTGACGAGATTTGATTTATACACATGCGATGAATTTTTCCTTACCGGGACAGCTGCGGAGGTTATAGGTATAGTGGAGATTGACGGCAGGGTTATCGGGGACGGCAAGCCCGGTTCGTATACGCTCCTGCTGAGAAAGAAGTTCTTCAAATACGCCCACGGAAAGGGCAAATAATTAGCGTTTCTGTCGTATCGTAGTTAGGATATTTAACGGATTGTACTTACAGTACGTACAATATGCAGTCATCACCACATACCGACATATATAGCATGGCCTTACAGAAAGATGTTCCTTCTTTTAAGCTTATTGATGACGAATTACAACAAGTAAAGGAGCTTATCAACGAGGAGTTAGCCCACTGCCCTCAAAAAAGCGGGACAGGTCAGTTGGTTAAGAGCCTGGGTAGCAGGGCGGGCAAAATGATTCGGCCTGGACTGGTTTTATTGTCCTATCACGTTGTACGTGACGCTTCGAACGGAAAGCCGAGGCGAGGTTGTGCCCGTAACAGTCAATACGAAGCTATACGTATAGCGGCGATTGTAGAGATGATTCACAACGCCGCTTTGTTGCATGATGATGTTATAGATGAGGGTGAGAAGCGACGGGGACAGCCTACGGCGAACAGTTTATGGGGAAACGAATTTGCTGTTTTGCTGGGCGATTTTTTATTGAGCAGGGTTTTCAAGATATGCGCTGATTTGGAGCCGAGATTCCAAAGGATAATTTCCACTGTCGCTACTCGAACGTGTGAAGGAGAATTGAGACAGATACTTCAAAGACAGAAGTGGGATTTAAGTGAATCTGAATATATTGAAATAATCACTGAGAAGACTGCGGCTCTTTTTAGCGGCAGCTGTCATCTTGGTGCACTTTTAGGCGGTGCGAGCGAGAGGCAAGTTGAGCGGCTGAATGCTTTCGGCCTCAATGCGGGTATTGCGTTCCAGATTACCGACGATTTGCTTGATATAATCGGTGACGAGAAGAGAGCGGGCAAAACACTTGGCAGTGATATTGGTAAGAACAAACTCACTTTAGCATTAATACATTTGCTGAAGGTAGTGGATGAGAAGGAAAAAGGTTTTGTAATAAGCAGATTAAACGCCGGAGGGGGGGGTAAGAAAGCCCTGATAGAGAAGCTAATATCCCATGGCAGTATAGATTATGCGTGCGTCCGGGCAAAGGAGTTTGTTGAAAAAGCTATTGTTGCATTGGCTATCTTCAAACAAAGCATCGCTAAAGACGCCTTGGTAGAGATGGCGAGATTTGTTGAGCGACGTGTTGTTTAGTGCTGTTTTGGTCGTATAAGCCGAAATTAGAAAAGACCGGTTTGGTAGAACCGGTCTTTTCTCCTAACACATAGTAAATTGCCTGGTTCGTATTAGAATGCGTACTTCATACCCAATGTAACCCAGGCTTCATCTTCTGTGTTGACAGTATCTTCCCAAGAGGACTGGTAATAAACTGCCGGTGTGAAGGTAAGATTATTACCAATGTCAAAGTCAGTTGAGATACCGAAGACGGCATGCGACCAGTCGTGGTCTACGGTTCCACTCGCAGCGTTTATGACGACGCCGGGTGCCATTCCATCGTTGTAAACCATCGCAGCAGAAAAATGGAAGATTTGCTCTGGCATTTCCGGCACGAAGCCTGTCACGGTGAAATCATATCCGAATCCAACGATGTGTGCCCAACCTGAGTTTTTTCGTGCAGCGGAGTCGCCCTCGGACGGCCACATAGTTACAGCGGTGTAGCTTGGGACGACACCTGCCGGGCAGATTTCCGGCCAGGAGAGAGCTAAAAAGTACTCCTGCATATGAGCAGCTTGAGCATGAGCAGAGGTTTTGCTTCCACTTCTGGATTCGTCTGGGAAGCCATAATACACCCAGCCGGTGGTGTAGTCGGTGACGTAATTTTCATCGTCGAAAAGACTGTTACCATAAGATAAGGCAACGCTTATGCGCTCGGCATTTTCGAATGGAGCTGAGATGGCCCTTGAAAGAAGGACCTTTACGCCGATGCCGGTGCCGTAGAGATCCAAGTCGATATTTGAGTGAAATGCACTGTGGTCATCTGCGTAATAATCAAAGCCGCGCCAGATGTAGCTGCTGAGATAAGTAAGTCCGACGTTCCCGTTTAGCTCACCTTCCAGGGCTTGTGCTGAGCTAACCGCGCACAACAAGATTACAACACTGACTATAATTGTTTTTCCCTTCATACTCGTCTCCTTAAAAGTGCTTACCTGTCCTTTTTCAATATCTCACGCAAATTTTGTATTTGTTGTAAAGCGTCGACATTCCGTCAGATACCTAAGAAGTTTATCGGCATACAAGTGCAAATCAATAAAAAAACGGTTTTTTCTTTTTTTTTTTTGGTACAGCTTGTGTGGGAAGGATGAGCTGAGAAGGTTAGTTTGTTTCAGAACTGAGATAAAAAGGCCGGCGTGAGAACCGGCCTTTTTACCTAAATGTATACTGCATGTTAAGTTTTAGAATTTATAGGTCAGGGTCAAACTGGCCCAGGTTTCATCCTTATCGGGATTGACGGATTTATCCATTGTTAATTGATGGTAAATTCCCGGTGTGAAAGTAAGATTGTTGCCGAGGTCAAAATCGGTTGCAAGGCCGACAACAACGTTTGACCAGTCTTGGTCTACGTTAGCACCATTTGGGCCGACACCATCGTTGTATACAAATTCTGAATGGAAATTTAGCGTTCTGTTTTCGCCAGTCAAGGGACAGGTCATCGGTATGCCATAGTCAAGCATGAAGATATGTGCGAAACCGGAAGCTGTTCCACCAGATGGTGACGCGCTTCCCACTATGGTACCGCTGTTGGAGGGCCAGAGTTTAACAAGGCAGTATCTTGGGACTAGGCCTTCAATTGGTAGGATATTCGGCCAGGAGAAGAGGGCGTGAGTTTCCTGTAGGTCTAAGCTATTTTTTCTGTGCGAGGTATTGTCCGGATAATTGTAGTATCTATAAACAAACATGTATTGAGTTGCGTAAGTTTGTTCTTCATAAGCACAGCCACGGTAATATAAAGAGTAGTCCCATCGTTCAGAATTTTCGTATTTGTCTGAGTTGGCGCGATGCGCGGTGATGTTGAGTCCGAAACCGGTTCCATACAAATCGAGGTCGACAAAAGGATGAATTGCACTTTTGTCTCCGTAAATGTCAAATCCTCGCCAGATGTATTTAGAGTCGTATGTTATTCCGACGGCGCCGTGCAATTCATCTTCTTGGGCCTGTGCGAGGCCCGCAGTAATGAACAGCATTATGGTGGTTAATAAAACTTTTTTTCTCATACTCTATTCTCCTTAAAACAGCAGACCACATCCCCCAAGTTTCGTTTAACAGTCTATATTAGCTATCTGCATTTACAGTTCAAATGGCTCACAAGCCCGATTTTTAAGATGGCCGTTGACTTTGAGCTTTTATCACAAGGGTTCTTACCATTTACCGCTTTTTCTGGTCTGTGCCTTTGGCAAAGCTTTAAGATCGGCGGTAAATTTTTCCAGTTCCTCATCTGGCAGCGAATAATCAGTCAGTTTTCCTGACAGGAAGGCATCGTACCCTGTAAGGTCCATGAGCCCGTGCCCACTGTAATTAAACAAGATAACCTTTTCTTTTCCTTCTTCTCTGGCTTTTACGGCTTCATCAATGACAGTTGCCACGGCGTGGCTGGTCTCAGGAGCGCATATAGCACCTTCAGTACCGGCCCAGGTTAAAGCGGCTTCGTAACATTTGTTCTGATGATATGCCCGTGGCTCGAGAAGTCCTTCAACAATGGCTTGGCAAACGAGAGGAGCCATACCATGATATCGCAGGCCACCAGCGTGTATTGGCGGAGGTACGAAAGCGTGCCCGAGTGTGTACATAGCCAGAAGAGGGGTTGTGCAGGCAGTATCGCCGAAGTCATAAGCAAATGGCGCGCGAGTCATTGTGGGACAAGCTTCCGGTTCAGTTGGAATAATTTTGATATCTGCGCCGTTAATCTTATCGAGAACGAAAGGAAAAGCCAGACCGGCGAAATTGCTTCCTCCGCCGGCACAGCCAATTATGATATCGGGTAATTTTTCACCAGCTATTTCGAGCTGTTTTTTTGCCTCAAGCCCAATTATTGTCTGATGGAGTAATACGTGGTTCAACACGCTTCCCAACGAATAGCGTGTCTTGCCGTTTTTGTCGGTCACGGCTTCTTCAATGGCCTCGCTGATTGCAATTCCGAGACTGCCCGGCGTATCAGGGGATTCTTGTAGAACTTTCCTTCCTGCATTTGTCTGGTTACTCGGACTTGGTACACATTCGGCATCCCAGACCTGCATCATGATTTTTCGGAAAGGTTTTTGGTCATAACTGATTCGTACCATGAAGACTTTACATTTCAGGCCGAGTAGTTTACATGCGAAGGCCAAAGCGCTTCCCCACTGGCCGGCACCGGTTTCGGTTGTTAGTTTCTCGATACCGAATTCTTTGTTATACCAAGCTTGTGCCACGGCGGTATTTGGTTTGTGGCTACCCGGTGGGCTATAGCTTTCGTCTTTGTAATAAATGTGGGCGGGTGTTTTTAGGTGCTTTTCGAGATATACAGCTCTTTTTAAAGGAGAGGGTCTCCAGCCGTAGAGAATGCCAAGAATTTCTTGTGGTATATCTATCCACCTTTCGGTGCTAACCTCCTGTTCAATAAGGTTCATTGGAAATACCGGAGCGAGCATATCAGGGGTAATCGGTTTTCCATCAGGGCCGAGCGGGGGTAATAGTGGTGTAGGTAAATCCGCAGATAAATTGTACCATTGTCTGGGGATATCGCTTTCTTTCAGTATTATTTTTTGTTCCATTGTGATTGGCCTCCAGTTTATTACGTGTTCTTATGCTGTCAGAGGCAGAAAAGCCTCCTTATAGAACAAAAAGGGGGATGCGTCAAGTAAATTTATTTGTTATTTCGGGAAAGGTTTTTTGCTCTCGAGGCCTTTGTTTTGATAGGTGGCGATTAAAATATATTTTCGACAGTTTTGTGTATCTTGCATATAATGTAGTAGATGTGTCGACACATGGCCAATAAAACGCTGTTTAGCTCGTCTGAAAAGGCCAATATTGACTCAGCGGCACCTCTGGCGGTTCGGATGAGGCCGAGAAGCCTTGATGAGTTCGTCGGACAGAGTCACTTTCTGGGGCAGGGTAAACTTCTGAGGAGGATGCTCGAAGCGGATAGACTAAGCAGTCTGATATTCTACGGCCCGCCTGGAGTGGGTAAAACCTCTCTGGCAGCAGTGATAGCCAATTACACAAAGGCGGAATTTTACTATCTTAGCGCTCCGGCAGCGAGTGTTAAGGATATACGGGAGATAATTGTATCTGCTCGTGACAGGCTATCAGTTAAGGGCAGGCGGACCGTGCTTTTTATCAATGAGATTCACCGTTTTAATCGCGCACAGCAGGATGTTTTGCTGGATGATGTGGAGTCTGGTGTATTAATCTTTATAGGTGCAACGACGGAGAATCCATTTTTCGCGGTGAATTCTCCGTTGATTTCCCGCAGCACGGTTTTTTATTTTGAGCCGCTTACCCAGGACGACATTTTTCAATTGCTGAATATTGCGATTGCCGATAGGGAAAGAGGGCTCGGTAAATTTGATATTGAGGCAGATGAGAAGGTGCTGAATTTTGTGGCGACGATGTGTGATGGTGATGCCCGCAGGGCGCTGACAGCTCTGGAGGTAGGTGTGTTATCACAGGCTTCGCAGCAAGCGGATAAGAAAATCAAGTTTGACCTGGAGGTTGCGAAAGATTCGATTCAGCAAAAGGCGATTGCATATGATGGTAGTGGTGATACCCATTACGATTTGGCAAGTGCATTGCAAAAGAGTATGCGTGGCAGCGACCCAGATGCGACTGTTTACTGGCTTGCCCGGCTGATAGCGGGCGGGGAGGATACGCGTTTTATAGCACGTCGGATTGCAGTTTGTGCGGCCGAAGACGTAGGAAATGCCGACCCTATGGCGACGGTTCTGGCAGCAGCAGCAGTGCAGATATCGGAGTTTGTTGGCTTGCCGGAAGCCCAGCTTGCACTGGCACAGGCGGCTATTTACGTTGCCTGTGCGCCCAAATCAAATGCATCATCTTCGGCGATATGGCAGGCGGTAGGCGACGTGAAATCGCAGAGGACGATACCGGTGCCAAAACATCTGAAGGACAACCACTATTGGTCTGCGAAAAAGGCGGGCTTCGGGACTGATTATAAATATCCACATAATTTTAAAGAAGGTTTCATTCCACAAGAGTACCTTCCGGCGTCGGTCAGAAAAAAGTATTATGAGCCGAAGGAATTCGGGTGTGAAAAAAATATTAAGCGTTATTTACAAAAGCTGGAAACCTTGATACAAAATAGCAAATCGGTCAAAAAAAGTGGCGCAAAAGAAAGATAGTCAGATGGACAAGGGGCAGTTGCGTATTAAGTTGCAGGAGTGCTTGCGTGAGATGAGTGACGAGCAGAGAAGTGAGAAGAGCCGAAGAGCATGCCAGAATTTGGTTTCAACGCCTCAATTCCGCAATGCGTCGGGGATAATGGTGTATTTATCTTTACCGCATGAGGTAGATACATCCGAGGCAATACTTTATGCGTGGCAGCTTGGGAAGATAGTTGCGGTACCGAGAATTTCCTGGCATCAACGGCATATGATAGCGGTGCAAATAAATTCGCTGGAGACGGGCTTTTTAACGTCGGCTTCGGGTTTGCGAAATCCCATAACAGGTGTGCCGATGCCATTTGAGGAGATTGAATTGGTTGTTACGCCTGCATTGGGTTTTGATATGAAGGGCAATCGTCTTGGCCGGGGTGGTTCCTTTTATGACAGGTTTTTCGCTAACAATGAACTTAAAGCATCAAAATGCGGTTTTGCTTTCGCAGAGCAGGTGGTTGACTCAGTGCCTGTGACAGCGAAAGATGTGCCGGTAGATTTTTTGGTGACCGATAAAGAAGTAGTATATTTTGATACTGACTAAAGGAGGAAAAAAATGGCTCGCTGGTTTAGTAGACTCAGCAGACGAAGGAGGGTCAGAAGGAGAAGGTGGATATATGTCATTTCAGGGTTGGTAATTATTATTTTGGTTGTTTTTATCAGGGGTCGTGAACCTTCCAGTAAAGACGAAGGAGGTGGGCGTTCAAGCGATATGAGTACGGCGCAAGTGGGTGAAACATCTGCGCCTGTAGTAGCAACCGAGCCCGAACCGAAGCTGCTGGAAGTTGAGCTGGCGCCTACAGGCGAACCTAATCCCAAGGTCGAACAGCTCATAGCCGAGGCTACAGAACATCTCAATGCAAAGCCAGCTAGGATTATAGAATCGCGTGACAGGCTCAATGAGGCGTTACCACTGGCTATGAGCAGCAAACAGCGGGCATATGTTAAAGAGCAGCTCTCCAAGCTTGCTGATATGTGGCTGTTCAGCAGGACGATTTATCCAGAGGACAGACTTTGCGGTGCTTATGAGGTCAAAGCAGGTGAGCTGCTTTCAACAATCGGGACGAAATTTAAGCTGCCGTACGAGATTCTTTTGGAGATTAACAATATCAGCAGGGCTGAAGCTCTGCAGGCGGGGGAGACGATAAAAGTAATCAATGGCCCATTCCACGCCAGGATATACCGCTCGACATTCACAATGGATTTATATCTTCAGCACACGTTTGTGCGAAGTTTTCCAGTTGGTCTGGGTAAAGCCGGTATGGAGACGCCGACGGGTCTTTGGGCTGTCAAGGCAGGCGGCAAGTTGATAAAGCCTACCTGGACCGACCCTATTTCCGGCAGGAAATATGAATCTGATGACCCTGATTATCCGTTGGGCTCACGCTGGGTAGGATTAGAGGGACTTCGAGGAGATGCCGTTGGTCGGATGGGTTTTGCAATTCACGGCACCAGGAAGCCGGAGGAGATTGGGACAGCGGGCTCACAGGGATGTGTACGTCTTCATAACGGGGATGCAATCTTGGTCTATAACCTGTTAGTGCCGGTTTACTCGCGAGTGGAAATAGTAGAATAGATGGTTTCCATTTTGCTATTGTTTGCCAGGTCCGCATGTGTGACGCCGTGGAGCGCATGGGGGCCCTAAAGAATAACGGAGTATTTTTTGGCTTTATCGATGACCCATAGGATGGTTTTGGCCGGACGAAGAGGGGGTATAACATTTTGGGCATGGGTGGTTTCGCTTAGCCTGCATTTTATAGTATTTGCAGTATTTGGGTTTGTCAAATTGTCTCATTCACAAACTTCAGCAATGCGAAGGCCTAAGCCGACAGCTAAAGTAAGCCAAGTGAAAAAGCTTACGCAAGCTGTCCCCCTAGTTCCTAAGCCGAAGGTAACAAAGCCTACAAAGGGCCGGTTTAGCAATAAGGCAGACAGGATGCCAGCTACAAATCAGATTTTTGGTACTGTGAAACCTGCCTCGAAAGATGGAGCGGATTTGGCAAAGTCACCTTTCTCTATAAGTGAGTTTTCTTTGCCGAGTGCGTCCATTTTTCCGGCCGGGATTGAATTTTTCGGCAGTTTCACTGACGAGCGTACCGCTTGTTATGTTGTGGATTGTTCGGGGAGTATGCAGGGGATGTTCGGCCGGGTTCGTAAAGAGCTTAAAGAATCGATTGGAAGGCTACAGTTAGACCAGTATTTTTACATTATTTTCTTCGGAGGCGGCAGGCTGTTTGAATCTGGGAACGGGAGATTGCTTCGAGCTACGAAGCAGGCAAAATCTGGAGCATATAAGTTTATAGATTCCCTTGAACCAGGGGGCGGAAGTAATGCGCTGGCGGCATTAGAAAGGGCGATGCAGATTCGTGGTAGCAGGAATCACAGCCCTTCGGTGATTTATTTTCTCACTGATGGATTTGAGTTGGCAACTGAGGACGAGCACCGATTCAGCCAAAAGATTATAAACCTGCTGGCGAGATTTGCACCAGGTACGAGAATCAATACGATAGGATTTTGGCCTCAAGACACCGATTGTGAATTACTTAAGATGGTAGCCAAACAAAGTGGCGGCGAATTTGTTCTTGTTGCGGATTATTAAACTCGGAGTTCATATATTATCTTTTGTGGTACTAATTACAGGTTATAGGATAAGAGGATGGTTAAGAGTTTTTGGTTAAAAACTTTTGTTTTAGTTGTTGCATTGGTTGCTGTTCTGGGAGTTATCATTTTGACTATGCGTTTAGATTCGGGAGGACCTGTGATGACGATGCAGGGTCAGACATTTTTTACGCAGTTTGTTATAGGGGGCGGGCCGATAGTCTGGTTTGTGCTGCTGCCGATGTCAGTTGTTATGGTTTTTTTTGCGACGGAGCATAGCCTTACCATTCGGCGCAAGAGGCTTTTGCCCTGTGGTATAGGCTCTGAAGTTGTTGAGCTGGTAAAGCAATTTGGTCCCGAGCGGCTGGAGGAGCAAATTGGCGATAAAGGTGATTTAGTCAGTGTCGCAGTTCTCAAGGCTGTCGCTGGGTGCAGAGGCGATAGGTTGAGGATGCGAAGCACGCTTGAGGAATCATTACAGGAGCAGGCCTGGGGACTTATGCGTAGGATTGAGTGGCTTAGTCTGATTGGCACTATTTCGCCGATGGTAGGGTTGTTCGGGACGGTTTTCGGAATGATAAAACTTTTCAACGCGATTGTTGCCGCCGGTGGCCAGCCTCAGCCGGCACAATTGGCTGATGGGATTTCGGTTGCACTGGTAACGACCTTCTGGGGGCTGTTTATTGCGATACCGGCAGTGGCGATGCATGGTGTGTTTCGAAACAGGATTGAAACACTGGTAAGCGATGCAGTAACAGAAGCTGAGAACATTGTTCCTGAAATAAGGTGTAGTTTAAACCAAAAAGAGTTCCAAGGCAGGGAACAAAAACAGCGAATTCAGGAGCTGCCGGCCAAGCCGGCAAGGGCGGTTGGCGATTCTGTTCGCACGCGGTGATATTAAGCGAGAAGTTCTATGTTTTTTAGAATTGGTGGTAAATTCCGCAGCCGAACGCCGTCGTTTAATATAACGCCGATTATCGACATTGTGTTTCTGCTTATAATATTTTTTTTGGTGGTATGTCAGTTTATCGAGGCGGAGAATTTTCCGGTGGCTGTTCCTGATGGCTGTGAGTTTGCCCAAGGTGAGCCGGAACGTAGGGCTCAGGTAACAACTGTTACGGTTATGAGGATGGCAGAAGGTGGAAGCTCTTTTGCGGTTGGCTCGGAGAAAATTTCGGCCATAAACTATAGTGATTTGGTTGATAAACTCACAGAGTTGATAGATGTTCGCCTGGAAGATTTGCCGCCTCAGCGAAGGGTTGTTACTTTGCGTATTGACAAAGGAATATATTTTGCCGAGGCGCAGTATGCCTTAGCTGGTATTGCTGCAAGCAGCGCAACGGATATCCAGTTAGCTACATTTAAAGACAAACGTGTAAGCTTTGAGTAGCTTTTTAGAGTCTATTATTGTTGCAAAGGTTTTAAGCTGATTCTTTTTTTGCCTGTTTTTGTTGTTTTGCGGAGGAGAGGTCGGTCTTTCCTTCAACGATATCCGGGGTGATTATGTATTTTGCAGGTTTTGGTTCTTCAGGCAGCTGGTACATCAAATCGACCATCATCTCTTCAGTAATTGCTCGCAGTGCTCTGGCACCGGTGTCTCGTTCGAGTGCTTTTTTTGCCAGAGCATGCAGTGCATCGTTTGTAAATTCAAGCTCAGCGTTTTCCATCTCGAAGAATTTTTGATACTGCTTTATAAGTGCGTTTTTTGGCTTGGTCAGTATGTCTATAAGAGCACTTTCATCGAGAGCTGAAAGGGTTGTAATTACGGGGAGTCTGCCAACCATTTCAGGAATCATTCCATACTCGATGATATCTTCGGGTATAACCTGCTGGATTATATCGCTGTATTCGGTTTTTTTGTCAGTTCTGCCTGTGAGTTCTGAGTCGAAGCCGATCATTTTTTTGCCGAGGCGTTTTTTAACGATATTTTCCAGGCCGATAAACGTCCCGCCACATATAAAGAGGATTTGTGTGGTGTCGAGTTGTATGTATGATTGCTCGGGATGTTTTCTTCCTCCCTGTGGTGGGATATTGGCGGTGGTGCCTTCGAGCATTTTCAGCAATGCCTGCTGGACCCCTTCGCCAGAGACATCACGAGTAATGGAGACATTCTGGTAAGTCTTGCCGATTTTGTCGATTTCATCTACATAGACGATTCCTCGTTGCGCGGCTTCTATATCATAATCTGCGGACTGCAGCAGTCGCAGGAGGAAGTTTTCGACATCTTCTCCGACGTAGCCTGCCTCGGTAACGGTAGTAGCATCGCATATTGCGAAGGGCACTTTCAACATTCGGGCAAGGGTGCGGGCAAGCAGTGTTTTTCCGGAACCAGTAGGCCCGATTAAAAGGACATTGGATTTGTCGATTTCAACGTCGCTGTCTTGGCTATCGGTATGAAGAAGGCGTTTATAATGGTTGTGCACAGCGACGGAGAGGTACTTCTTGGCGTGTTGCTGGCTGATAACATACTGGTCGAGGTACTCCTTTATTTGTCTGGGCTTTGGCATTTCTTTTAGGCTGACTGCGAGTTTGCCGATTTGTTTGCGGCTTTGCTGGATTATGTTGTGACACAAATCAATGCATTCCGGACAGATAAAGACGTTGCTTGGGCCCTCTATGAAGGTATCAGTGCCGCCTGCTGAGCGGCCGCAGAAACTACAGATTGCTTTGTTCTTTCTGTCGTTTGATTGTTTGGTCATTGTTACCTTCCTATCATTATGTTGATGCCTTTTTTATTTTTACACATTTTAACTGTTACAGGCTGCTCAGGCAAGCTATTTACCTAGGCTAATGATTGGGTTGGGTGGTTAACAACTTCTCAATCTCAGTTATCTCAGACTGTAGCTTCGGGTCAAAGTAGTCGCTTTGCATATATGCCAGGAGGCTGTGTAGCATCTGTCGTGCGACGGGGCATTTGTCAAGATTGCCTTGGAGGTCGATGCTGCAGACGAGGAGTTTGCCTTTAGCTACTTTGGCTTCGAAGATAAGACCTAATTTGCGATTTGTGTTCCAGTCGTCTATGACCTGGACAATGGGCCGAAGTTCAATGGGGAGATTATTTAATATCATAATCTGGGATTTTGTTACAAGGTACCACCATTGCCAGTTGCTGTGGAATTCTGTGGGGAATTCTGCGAGGGCGGGATGTTCCGGATTACAGAGAATTCCCAGGGTGTGAGGTTCTTGTCTTGCTGTAAATTGAGTATTCCAAAAGATTGTTGTAAAGCCGGGTGGGACTTTGCCATACTTATCTGGGCTGACGGTATCGGGGGCGGGTATTAACATAACTTTGCCGCCTTTTTTAAGTTTCTTCCGGACTTTCCTGTTTAATTTATCAGCAATTAGAATATCTTTAGGGATGGTAATATCTATATCATCCGGATATAGCCAGAAGTCCCAGTCGTTTGAGAAATCAGTTCCTTTGATTGAAACGGCAAGGAGGAGCTTTTGAGCATTGGTGATATTTGAGAGGGGCAGCTCAATCTCTCCGAGCGGGGTAGCGTTGCCGAGGGGAATGGTTTTGGCAGGCAGTTGGCCTGATGCGATTTTGCAACCTTTGGCATCGGTGATTGACCAGAGTGTTATTGCCTTTTCAATAGGCGCAGGTCCGAAGTGTGAAATTTCCACGTTTGCGTTGAATGTTTCGTCAGAGGTCCATACTCGTTTTTCCATTCGGGCAAGGGGGACGGTTTGGCTGCAGAATCGACGATACTGCTGTGGTTTGATATATCCTTTTTCATCCCAAAAGGCGTCGAGGACGCCGATAAGTGCGGTGCCCTGACCTGAGAAATCGTGAAGGTCCAAAAGTTGAAAGCCGCCGAAGCCAGGTGTTCGCAGGGCGGACTCTATCTCTTCCTTGTATAGGTGGGCCTGGAATTTACCGGAGGCCCTAAGGAAATCCTTTGCCTGGTCGAGCATATGGTTTTCTTTGAGGTCATCGCGGAAGATTTCAAAATTGTATGCGCGTGTTACGCCGGTGTATTTTTTAATCTCATCGAAGTTTGGGTAAACGCACCACTGGCCGATTTCATGACTTACAATGGGTACGGAGTATTTGGTGACAAAGTCTCTGTAGTCGGTAACGGTTTCGGGGGGATTGGCGTTCAATCGGCCTGTAAGGTTGGCCTGCCAGTATTGACAGCGAGGACCGGGAATGACTTGATACTGGTTCTGGGATATAGTAGCCCAGCCTGCGGCAGTTGTGTATAGTCGTCGAGGGTCTTCTTTTGCCTGCCAGTGCTTTACCAGGGAGGTGAGATATTTTATGTGGTTTTCACCTCCCGGTTCATTTCCGTAGGCGAGCAGACAGAATGAGGGATGATTGCCGTATGTCTTCAGGATACGGTCGCTTTCATCATAGATGAACCGGTCAACGCTTTTGCCGTCGCCTAAGGAGTGTCCCCAGGAGCCGCACTCGACGTGAAGCATGAATCCCATCTGGTCGGCAGCTGTAAAGGCTGCTTCGGGCGGACACCAGGAATGGAAACGCATATGGTTAAGGCCGTGCGATTTTGCAATACGGAAAATCCTGAGCCAGCCGGTCACAGTCATATCGGGGTATCCGGTAAGGGGAAAAATGCAGCATTCCAGAGTGCCTCGAAGAAAGGTCTTTCGACCGTTGATGGTAAACTGTGTGCCGCTTGCAGCAAATTGACGCATACCAAAATCGACGGCCTTGGTGTCGGAATATTCAGCGGTAGTTATTGTGGCAGTCATCTGGTAGACATTCGGTGAAAATTCATCCCACAATAGCAGGTCGTCTGTCATAGGGTATTCTATTTCGATTTTCGTCTGAGGTTTCGAGGCAGTAAAGTCTATGGTTTCTGGAGCTGGTCTGTGCTGCCTTTCGGAGTGGGAGGTTTTAGCCTGGAGTGTAAGTGTGCCATCGGCCGTTTTTGTTGTGTTGTTTGCGATGGTGATATGCACTTTTGCAGTTTTGTTTTGCACGTTGGGGTAGACTTGTACCTCTTCAATCCATACAGGGTCGGTGGCTCGCAGCTCGATTTTACCTATGATGCCGTTCCAGTTGGTCTGAGTTTGGTCGGAGATACTATGGGAGTCGATACCGATATCGATTTTTACGGTGTTGTCAATGCGTATTGCCAGACGGTGGTTGCCCGGTGCCAGCGAGCCGAGGTCGTACTGGTGTGGTGCAGCCAGGCTGTTCTGAGAGCCTTTTTCTTTGCCGTCTATCCAGACTTTCGTTTCCCAATGTGCGCGTTCGAGAAAAAGAACGATTCTTTTATCGCGCCAGTTGTTGGGGATTTCGATGATTTTTTGATACCAGGCAGGTCCGACATAATGTTTGAGCGGGGTAAGCCAGAATGGGAGCTTGATGGAGCCTGGTTGTCTGTATTTTTCATACTTTTCTTCAGTGTACCAGGATTTGTCGACGACGGTACCTGTCCATTCCGTATCGACAGATATATCATCACCAAAACCATTCTCTGCGGTTGAGCCAGGGAGGGTGATGCTTTGGGTCAAATCGGCATCAAACCAATTTTCTTTTTCGCCGACGGCTTTGTTGTCCAGATTGAAGCCCCATTGCCCGGCAAGAGAAATGACATCTTGCTGGTTTGCTGTGGCTGGCGTTGAGACAATCGCAATCAATATTATTGTGCTTATGGCTGTCACAATCTTTTTGTTAATCCTGTCCATCGTTTTACTCCTTGATTTTCAAGAAAATCATTTCTCTAAAACGTTACAAGCTTAGATTGTTATGAAGTTGGACTTCTTTTAGCAAGTTTAATTTTTCCGCCCACAAAAGGGGGATATTTGTGAAGCTGTTTTCGAGGACTTCGATTGTGTGTAAAACTTCCTCTTTTTGTGTCTGTGGCAGTTTAGAGAAGCAGTAAAGCTCATAGAACTTTGCACGCCACCATTTGGCGCTTCTCTGGTTGGCTTCGGTTAGTTCGTTCTTTCGTATTTCGCAAATCTGCGACCACAGTCGGCCTGCCTTGTCGAATTTGCCCTGTTTGGTTAACAGTCTGGCCCTACAGCGAAGTAAATCAATATCGTTATCACTTGCATCTTTAGCTAAAGTATCAAGTAGTTGAACAACTGCTGATAATTTTTCCTGTTTTTTGGCTGCTGCAAAGACAGATACCTCAGCAAGGAATAAGCCTGCTTGCCGTTGCTCCTGGCCATTGAGGCAATCGTGGCAGGATTGAGCCAATTGCTTGCAATCCTGCATCATCTTAGGAAAGTTGTTTACCTGGACTTCTAAACTATCAATCTTGTCGACGATTTCTGACAGTAAGGCCATTGGTTCATCTTTGTAATCACAGGCGTTAAGCTCAATGGTTTCTACGAGGCAATCAGCTGATTCATCCAATCTGCCCAATCGCTGCAGCGCCTTCGCTTTGAAAATGTTCAAGCCTGGATTGGCTTGTGTATTGACGTCGGTGAGGATGTTTAAAATTTCTTGGGCAGATTCTTTATCTTTAGATTCGAGAAGCAATTGGCAATATATAGCGGTTGCTTCTTCTTTTATTTGCTGTTCTTGCTTTGAACATGCCGCGATTAAGTTGCTTAATTCCGTGAACAGGGATGTTTTGTCAGGAACTGCTTTATTCTGTTGTATCTGCTGCAGGATAAGGTCAAGCTTTGTTCTATTGCGCCGGTAACCGTTAGGGCGATTAGCTATCTTTTCCAGCAGTTCTTTGCTTTTTGCAGTTTGGCCACAGTCATTCAAGATAATACTGTAAAGATACTCGAGCTCTTCATCGATTCTTTTGCCTGCGATGAGAAGATAATTCTCAAAGGCTTCAAGGATTAGCTGACAGTTGTTTTCTTTTTGCAAAAGTAAGTTGTATGCAAGCTGCGCTGATTGTTCGGCGATTTTGTAGGCCTTGATATCAAGCTTTTTGCTTTTTTGTAGGTTTTGTAGTTTGCTTGCCTTAATGAGAAGTTCAACTGCATTGGCTGGTGAAGATTCTGCTAATGCTATAGCTGTGACGTAGAGTATTAAAGGTGTTTGAAATTTTTCCTGTCCTGCCAGTTTTTTCAGGAGCGTTTTATAGTTTTTGGTTTCTTTGTTCCAGGCGGCCTGTGCGGCAAGCTCTGCTTCAAAAACACTAACTTGCTGTATTGTTTGCTCTGTTAATCGCCCATCTTCGATTCGGCGGGATAAATCCGACAAAAAGAGTGAGCCGAGAAAATGTTTTGTTTGAGGAAAAAGGTTGATGGTTTTCTCAAAGCCGCCAGGGTCATATCGCCGCTGCAGCAATGCCAGCGACAAAACAAGCTCAAAATCATCGGAGCAGCTGCTTTGGGCAAGTTTTTGAACCAGTGAGTTTAAGGATTCCGGCGTTTTAAGATGAGCTAATTTGAGCTTTTCTATCGCTGCTCGAAAATAGATTGTCTCGGGGACATCGGGCCTGGCGATAAGTGAATTTATTATGTCTGTTGCCAATACATTCCAGGCCGAGTCAATCCTGGCAAGGGCGAGGATTTTAGCTTTTAGAAGCTGTGAGTTAGGCGAGCTGTGGGCTGTATCCAGTGAAATTATTCGCTCTCTTAACTCTTCCAGCGTTTTGTTAAGCGGTGACCAATCAACGGTCAGACCAAAGTAGTAATCAATTTCGCACTTGGCTAATTCCGTTGCATAGATATTTCCGGACAGTTTTCTCCACAGGCCAGTTGAGCCGAATCTGTCATCCCAATCGCTGCCTTGATAATCTTCGATTTGTTTTTTCAGCTCCTGTTGTTTTTCTGCGATTGCCTGCAAATCGTTGCCTGTTTTTTTTGCGAACTGATGAAGATTGTTTTGGTCTTTTTCGGTGAGAAATTTGCCGTAGTATTCGAATTTCATGCGCAGCTCAAAGCTTTCCTGCATAAAGGTGTCGGTGGTCAGCCTTGCCCTCTCGGCCAGGTGGTTAACATCCTGTGCTGTCGGAAGTGTATTGTTTGAACCTGCAGCTGTAACTAAAAAGGAAGCAACGGTGCACAGAATGGCTGCGATTTTAGAGGTGGGTTTGTTTGAGACGGCCACTTGGGTTACTCCGTCATCTGGAATGTGATGTCGGTCAGGCCGGCCCCGTAAAGCATATTGTATATTCTTGCCAGGTGCTCCCATTTTACACTGGCATCACAAATGATTTCCACAGGGTCGGTTGCGAACCTTTTCTGGGCGGACATACAGTCTCTGATTTTTTCAGTCAATACAGCTAAATCCTGTTCGGTGCTTCCATCGTTTATTTGGACGGTGTGGAACTGACCTATTTGAACCTCACAGCCGGTCTGTGTTGGGCGGATTTGTATTGTTAAGGGTTCAGGTTTTCCGATTCTGTGCTGCGATGCCTGTGCAGCGGATAGCTGCAGCGGCAGGTAGTCTTCCTTAGGTCTGAACTTTGCTGCTACAAGGAAGAATATAAGCAGTAAAAAGAGCATATCTATCATTGGCGCCATATGTAAAGTGAAGGGGCGTTTGCGTTTGGTGGAAATTGTTTTGAGGATATTTCTTCGTATGCTTTTGCTTCTCATAGTGTGGGATTTATGGCTTTTTATCCGTTATTTTTCGCGAATTCGGCGCCGCGTTTTAGAGCTTCAGTGTTGATTGGCAATGTATTGTGATACCGCCTGGCAAGGACGTCGGGCAGGCTTTCGGCAGCGGCATCAGGACTGAATAATCCTCTTTTTTGTAGATATGCACCAAGTGCCACCATATTTGCAGCTTTTTGGTTACCCAATTCAACGGCAATATCGTTGGCAGGTACTTGTAATACGTCGATTGATTCATCCAGCCGGGGTTTTTCATCTATCAAAGAGCTGTTCATTATCAGCAGGCCACCTTTTTTAACACGCGGAGCGAACTTGGTTAGGGAGGCCTTGTTCATTACAATCGCAGAATTGGGTTTACTGACGACGGGTGAGGCGATTTTTTCATCTGCGATAATAACCATACAGTTGGCGGTGCCGCCTCGAACCTCGGCACCGTAGGAAGGCATATAAGTTACCTCTCTGCCGGCCTTCATAGCCGTATGGGCCAGCAGTTTGCCGGCCAGCATAGTTCCCTGGCCGCCAAAACCGGCGACAATTACCTCTTCAAAAAATTCGTCTCTCGTATCTTGCATCTTGTGATTCAGGTCACGTGGCACAGGTTACGTCTTTCAATCGACCCAGAGGAAAAACTTTTGTCATTTCGTTATCAATCCATTCCATCGACTTGGCAGGTGTCATTCGCCAATAGGTTGGGCAGGGTGAAAGCACCTCAACGAGTGAAAGGCCTTGGGTGCCATTGAGCTGCAATTCGAAGGCGTGTTTTATGGCTTTTTTAGTTTTGCGGATTTGAGCGGGACTACTGAGTGAGCATCGCTCGATGTAGATTGCGCCGGGCAGTACCGCCAGCAACTCACATACCTGCAGCGGGTAGCCCTGGCCGGCGGCGGTTCTTCCTTTTTGTGATGTTGCTGTTACCTGGCCAATCATAGTTGTCGGCGCCATTTGGCCACCTGTCATTCCATAGACGGCGTTATTAATAAAGATAACGGTTATCTGTTCACCTCTGTGTGCGGCGTGGAGAATTTCCGCAGCGCCGATAGAGGCCAGGTCTCCGTCGCCCTGATAGGAGAAGATTATTTTGTCCGGGTTGGTTCTTTTCATACCTGTTGCTACAGCTGGTGCTCTGCCGTGTGCAACTTCAATCATATCCACATCAAGGTAATCGTACGCTAATACCGCACATCCTACCGGCGCAATGCCGATAGTGCGGCCGCGTATGCCCAGCTCATCAATTACTTCGGCAATCAATCGATGAGCGATGCCGTGTCCGCATCCCGGGCAGTAATGTGTTATCGAGTCTTTAAGAGTTGGAGTTCGCTTAAATACCGTTTCCATGTCCTTAACCTTTTCGCGGATGGCTTTTTACAGGTATAGTCAGTTGTCTAATTTTTCCCAAAATCTCGTCGACGGTAAGAACGCCGCCTCCGGGTCGTCCGTGGAATAGCACCGGTACTTTTCCTGCTACAGCGAGTTTAACGTCCTCAAGCATCTGGCCGCAGCTCATTTCCACTGTCAGAAAAATTTTAAAGTCTTCAGCTGCCTTACTAACCTGTTCTGTAGGAAAAGGCCAGAGGGTGATGGGGCGGAGCCAGCCGGCTTTAATGCCTTCTGCCCTTGCCTTGTCTACCGCTGAGCGCACGATTCTTGCTGCGACACCATAGGCAACCACTACTATTTCAGCGTCGTCCACTTCATATTGTTCGCAGAGGACTTCGTTTTTTTCTATTTGTTTGTATTTGGCCTGCAGTTTATAGTTGAGCTGCTCCAGCGCACCTTCTGGCAGCCATAGGGACCTGATAATGTTTTGCTCTCTGCCATTTGCTCCGGTCAGTGCCCAGTCTTTAGACGGTAGTTTCCGCCGTGTTTTTTTTTCGAGGACTATCGGCTCCATCATCTGTCCTAAGATGCCATCGGCAAGAACCATAACGGGCATTCGATACTGGTCGGCGAGGTCAAACGCCAGCGGCATACAGTCAACCAGTTCCTGGACGGTCGATGGTCCGAGGACGATTGTTCGGTAATCGCCGTGTCCGCCGCCGCGTGTAGCCTGGAAATAATCACTCTGTGATGGAGCGATGTTGCCCAGGCCTGGTCCACCACGCATTACATTGACGATAACCGCAGGAAGCTGTGCGCCTGCCAGATAACTTATTCCCTCCTGCATCAGACTGATGCCCGGGCTGGATGAGCTTGTCATTGCTCTTTTGCCCGTAGCTGAGGCGCCAAAGACCATATTGATAGCTGCAAGTTCGCTTTCACTCTGTACAAATACCCGGCCTTCCTCTGGCATTCTTCTGGACATATATGCGGGGATTTCATTTTGCGGAGTAATGGGGTAGCCGAAATAGGCGTCACAGCCGGCAACGATAGCCGCTTCTGCAAGAGCTTCATTGCCACACATTAGAATCCTTTCGCTCACGTTTTCTCCTCGACCAGGTTTGGTTTGGTCTTTTTGCCTGGCTTGTCAACAATGGTAGTGTTGTCACGGTGTACCTCGATGGCAACATCTGGACAAATAATTGCGCATAAGCAACAGGCTGTACATTCGGTGTTTTTTGCCCCCACGACTACGCTCGGGGCAGACTGGGCTGGGAAATAACCAGTTTTGTTGGAATGTTTTGAGATAACGATGCTGTTTTTCGGGCATACAGTTACACATAAGCCGCAGCCCTTGCACCGTTCGGTATCAATTATTATTCTGCCGGCCATTTTTCTGTTTTTCAGGTAGTTTAAACCACCGGATTGTAGCAGGGGGGGTCACCCTTGTAAAGGGAAAAGGTGTCTAATCGTATGCTATAAAAGATAGTTTGTAACTTAGAGTTTGATAGTTGGCGTTTATCTCTGCTTAAGCTTACATTTATCTCAGAGAGGGATTTTTTGTCAGTCCGGTTTTTTTAGTTCTTCGATTTTTGGCAGGTCTTTTAGTGAATTTAGTCCGAAGACCTCGAGGAACTTTTTTGTTGTTCCGTAGAGCATTGGCCTGCCTATGACTTCGGCTCGGCCTACAATTTTAACCAAGCCCTTATACATAAGGTTTCTGATTATCTCGCCGACAGCAACGCCCCTGACGGCCTCGATGTCTGCCCGGATAATCGGCTGTTTGTATGCGATTATGGCGAGTGTCTCAAGGGCTGCGGGGCTGAGTTTGCTTTGGTCGCGTACGTGGAGTAATTTTTTTAGCCAATGGTTGTAGGAGCTTAAGGTGAGCATTTGAAAGCCGCCGGCAATTTGCTCTATTCTAAAGGCGTTATTGCGGGCCTGGTATTTGTCGTTGAGGTTGTTGATGTGCCGGCGGATTTGCTTTATTCCTGTTCCGGTAATATCTGCTAATCGGGTCACAGACAGGGGTTCATCGCTGGCAAAGAGGACCGCTTCCAGCACCGATTCAACCGTTGGCTCGGCGGCTGTTCCAACCTCTGGTGAGTCAGTTTGTTCTTCGTTAGGCATTGGAGATTCGATATTCAACATTTCTTCGTGTTCTTCTGTCATAGTATTTTCCACTTAAATGGGTCTTTATCTTTTTTGCTGATTTTGATAGTTAGGTCATTGATTTGGTTTTGCAAGTGTTTGGCGAATGTTTTCAGAATGAAGCGCTCCGATACGGTATGGCTAAGGCAAATACATGTCAGGTGAGCTTCTTGTGCGGCGAGGGCCTGATGGTGTTTTAATTCACCGGTAAGGTATAAATCGACCTTTGCAGTGATAACGTAATTTATAATTTTGCCGCATGAGCCGGCGCAAACTGCTGCGGTTTTTACAACTTTTCTTTTGTCTCCGACTATACCGATGGCCTTTGCTCCGGTATGTTTTTTTATTTTTTCTATAATCTTAGTTAGCTGTGTGGGTTTGGCTAATTTGCCGATTCTCCCTAAGCCAAATTTTTTAGGACTGTCATAGAGTTTATAACAATCGAAGGCAGGCGTCTCATAGGGATGTGCTTTTTTCATAGCGGCTATTGCATCGGGCAAATTTTCCGCTGGTACAATCGTCTCGAATCTGAGCTCCGGGACCTTTTCTAATTTTCCCTTTTTACCGATGGTGGGCTTTGCACCAGCCAAAGGCAGGAAACTTCCCTGTCCCTCGGTTGTAAAACCACAATGGCTGTAGTTACCTATTGCCCCTGCACCAGCTTTGAAAATCGCATTTGATACTTTTGCTGCCGATTCGACCGGTGTAAAGACGACGAGTTTGTAATTATCGCCTGTAGGACTGTCCCCTCGACTTCGCTCGGGGCAGGCAACATAATCGCCGATTGGCTTTCCATCGACGATGCCAATGATTTCCGCAAGGCCATCATTTACTCCAGCTATGGCTGAATCCAAGGCGGTATGTATCGAAAGGACGGCTATCCCGGCGCGAATCAATTCGTATACGACGCTGGTTTGACCTTCGGCGGTGATTTTCTTTAAACCATCCCAGATAACAGGATGATAGCTTATAATTAAATCGGTCTTTAATTTTTTCGCTTCTGCAACAACATCGCTGGTTATATCGATGGTCAGCAGAATGCTTTTTACATTGCGCTGAGCATCACCGATGAGAAGTCCAACGTTGTCCCAGTCCTGTGCCAGTTTAAGCGGCACTATTTTTTCGATTTTTTCTGCAATATCTTTTATCTTCATTTGCTCTGTTTGCATTCATCCTTAATAAGTTCGTTGAAATACTTTTGCAATCTTTTAGTCATTGCCCCGGGCTTGCCGGTGCCTACAGTGTGCCTTTCCACGCTGCTTACGGGCATAATCTGCATAATCACATTTGTAAGGAAAATCTCATCGGCGTCAAGGACATCGGAGATATAAAGGGCTTTTTCGACGAGATTGATAGAATTTCTCACGGCAATTTGGCAGACGGTCTTTCTCGCTACTCCTGCAAGTACAGGTGTTCCAATCGGCGGAGTATAAAGGGTAGAATCCTTGACCAAAAACACGTTGCTTATGCACCCCTCCGCCAAACGATTATCCACGGTGAACCACAACGCCTCAGCAGCTCTTTTTTGATGTGCAAATTGAAGGGCGAGCATGCGCGGCAGGTAACTTGTCGTTTTGTGGCCGTAGGTAGGTTCGGCGGTATTTTGCCGAAAGGGGCACAGTATAACCAAAACTCCTTTTTTATAATATTCAGGGGGATATGGCACCAACTTTGTGGCAGCGATGAGCAATGTGGGTTTGCGTTGTTCATCAGGTTTAGACATTGCCCCGGAGGTTATGGTCAGCCGCAGACGTGCATCGGTTAGTTTATTTGCCTTGAGGACTTTGTAGATGGCATCTGTTATATATTTTCTATCATGGGTTTTTATCGATAGTGAGTTGGCGCTGAAAAATAATCTGTCCAGATGGTCTTTAAGTGAGAAGACAATGCCGTTGCAGCTTCGCATCGTCTCGAATAGGCCAGCCCCATACAAAAAGCCGCTGTCGGCAACCGATATGCCGGCCTTATCAGTATCAACTAACTTGTCATTTAGAAAAACCTTCTCCATTAAACGCTACCCGCTATACGCTGTACGCTATTAATCCCTGCTAACAGTGCTCTTGCCTTTGTAATAGTTTCGTCCCATTCGGCATCTGCGTCGGAGTCGGCGACGATACCACCACCGGTCTGGGCATAAGCTTTTCCTTCGACCCTGCTCAGGACAGGTTGGCCTTTGATAATAATTGTTCGTATGGCAATATTCAAGCAAGCACTTCCGTCGATACCGATAAAGCCGATGCTGCCTGTATAAACACCCCTTTCTGTTGGCTCGGTCTCATCAATAATTTCCATCGAACGGACTTTCGGAGCGCCGGTGATTGAACCGCCTGGAAACATCGCACGCAGGACATCACAAAATGTAGTTTCTTCCCGAACTTCTCCCGCCACAGTCGCAACGGCGTGAAACACTGTTGGGTAGCTTTCTATCGTTCGCGGCTGAACGACTTTTCTTGTTCCGGGTTTGCATATTCTTGCAACGTCGTTGCGTTCCAAATCAATTATCATATTCAGCTCCGCCTGCTCTTTTTCGCTGTTAACAAGCTGCTCAAAATTCTTTGCATTGATTTTCTTACCTTGGCCTGCCTGGTTGACTCGCGGCCTGGTGCCTTTAATCGGCTTGGTGCTGATAATGCCGTCAGCAATCGTTATAAACATCTCAGGCGAAGCGCTGACGATGTGAAAGTTGCCGCCGTCGATATATGCCGCGTACGGACTTGGGTTGTAGTAGTTTTGCCAGTGAAAAAGGTCTATGGCTTTAGCTTTAAAATCTGCTTCGAATCGTTGAGAGAAATTGATTTGGTAGACCTCGCCGTCATAAATATAACGCTTTATTTTTTTGATTGTTTCGAGGTAATAGTCCCTGTTTATATTGCATCGGATTTGTGAGAAATCGATATTGTCAAGGTCGGCAGGGCAGGGGTCTGTAACGGCAATCTCCTGTGATTTGGCGAGTAGTTTTTCCAAAGTTGCAAATTTCTCTTGAGGCTTTTCTATATCGTCGGGCAAATCCAGAGCGATTAGCCAAATGTCACCTTCGGTATGGTCATAGCATATCACTTTATCGTAGAAGCACAGTCGAATAAAAGGCATCTTGAGGTCATCTATTGTTGTCAGGGGTATTTTTTCGATGTATCTGCCGAGCTCGTAGCTGAAATATCCGAGCCAGCCGCCGGAGAAGATTCCCTTCGGCAGGTCGGTGTCAAGCTCTTCATTGAGCTTGTATTTATTGAGAGCTTGTGCCAGTTTGTCAAACGGGTTTTTCTGCCCTTTTTTGAATTCAAATATGTCTTTCGGCTCAGCTGCCCAATAGCTGAATCTGCCTGCATTTTGTACCGATGAATTGCCACCGAGAATTGCAGTCGATTCTAATCGGGCAAACATTTCACTTAAGGCCGGCAGGTTTATAGGGGCACGGATTTTTTTATAATTTGGTTTGCAGATAATATCTTTATTATCTATAGCAGCTGTACCTGTTGTCATTGTTGTTGTCCTGCCCTTAGTTCTTTTATAATCATAACTCCTGAGGAGGTGCCTATTCTTTCCGCTCCTGCGTTGAGCATGTCAAGGGCTTGCTTTGCAGTTCTGATTCCGCCGGCTGCTTTTATTTTACAGTTTGGAGCCGCCTCTTTCATTAGTTTTATATCTTCGATGGTTGCACCACCGGCCGGGTTCATCCCTGTGCTTGTTTTTACGAAATCTACGCCGCATCTGCTGGCGATTTGGCAGGCGAAAAGCTTCTGCTGTCGTGTTAAGGCGGCTGATTCAATTATCACTTTCAGCAGCACCTTCGGCCTCATAGTATGGCAAAGTGCCAGTAGCGTCCGAAGCTGATGGGACAGATATTTCGAATCACCCTCTATTATTGCCGCCAGGTCAGCGACCATATCGATTTCATCGGCGCCGGCAAAGATTGCATCTTCAGCCTGGGCAACTTTTATCTTCGTAGAATCTGCACCGAGCGGCAAACTGACAACACTTCCGACGGCGACTTTGCATCCGTGCAGTTGCTCAGCGGCCAAAGCTACCCAACGAGGGTTTATCGATACCGCACAGAACTCGTAGCTTTTCGCCTCTTGGCACAATTGTTTGATTTGCTGGTTTGTTGCTGTCGCCGCCAGTAGGGTGTGGTCGATGCAGCCTGCAAGTCGATTTTCTTCTTCAGCGGTCACTGCTTGATATATCCTATTTTTTTGAAAAAGGTTATTAAATCAACTTTGCTGTCGAAGACTTTTGTAGCTGTTTGTGTAACGAAGACGGAAGGCCTCTGTTTTGCCGTCCAGATGACATAAACTTCCTTGGCTGCTTCGTGAGCGTGTTGGAGTTCCCTTTCCACTCCGCTTGATATTCCGGCACGGCCGTCAGCTAATGTCGGGATAAGGCTTATTATCATATCCGATTGTTCAATCAGCAGGAAATCACGGGCATAGATTTGGCTGTTGATATCACGTTCAATTTGCTGAACCTCGTGCAAATCCAGTCGGGTTGTCTGCCCTAAAACTTTCACTTCGACATAATTTACTCCTTTTCGTACGGCTTGGCGGGCATAGTGAGGCAAATATGATTCTTCCAAATCACCGGGGTCAAAACAGGTAAAGAATTGTTTCATCAATTGCCGGAATTCATCGATTTCTTCTTTGGCAGCTTCCATATCGTCAACGTGGGTCATAGGAAAGCTCAAATATGCTTT